>JAGVVV010000012.1 GCA_018304615.1 Candidatus Aenigmatarchaeota archaeon | reverse complement strand
GAAGGAGCTGAGAGAAGCAATGGAATGGGAGAAGAAAAACCCCTTCGCGCGCATCAGCGAAATTTTCAGGACACACCCACTTACTTTCAAACGGATAAAAGCTCTCATGGAAATGGAGAAGGAAAGTTAGGAAAGGAAAAATTAATTTTCTGCAATTAATTTAATTTTCTACAATCACGTTCGCGAAAATCCTGTCTATAGGACTCTTGTTCGCGTCTTTCGGAACGATGAAGATTGTATATTCGCCGTTGATGATGTCCTTTGTGTTGAAGTCGAGACTCCAGCCGTTGCCACCGTCAGGATCAAATCCAAGGTTAGGATCAGTCGTCGATGCGTACTGGCTTTTCGGTACAAAACCGAACCAGACTTCCGCTGTGTCTGCAGGGGCTTTCGTCAACTTTATCGTCATGAGCCCCTTGATTACCTGTCCGTCTGAAGGATACATTTCAATCCCTGTCTCTGCACTTTGAACAATTGTCTTGTTGCTTGTATAAGTGACTTGCTGGCCTGGACCAAGAACAGGAAAACCAGGCAAACCGCCTTTGACAAATAGGAAATAAACAACTGCCGCAACGACGAGAAGAGCCACGATTATTACAATATTTCTGCTTGAATCGCTTGCCATTTGTCCATCACTTCATCGTTCATCTTTAATCTAATCTTTACTTTTTAAATTTGGTTTTTGTATGGTATAAATTTATTTCGCCACTTGTTTCAGGAACGTCACGGCTATTTTGTTTTCCCCTGTCACGGCGAATTGGAACGTGTACAATTCTCCTGATATCAGGCATGGGTAGATGTTTATGCTCCACAACCCTCTAGAGAAGTGAGTGGTGTTGCTGTACGAGGTTCCGAACACCGAAATGCTGACATTGCCCGCGCCTATCGTGTTTCCGCTGATTGTATCCGTCGCCGTTCCATTGAAGACCCATTCCTTGGCCACGCAGCTCTGAGTTTCCGCAGGGAATGGCCCGCCGCGCGTTATTAGCTGCGCGTAGCCTGCCCTGTTGTCGCTTGAGTTGATGAAAATGCCTATTGTGACTCTGTTCTTAGGAACGTCCGGAAGCGAGCATGGAATTTCGAAATAACCATCAGTTATTGCCGCGGAATCAGTCGCCCCAGTTTCCTTCACGATGTAAGTTGCAGTGCCGCTGGTTATCGGATTGCCAGTATCTGCATGGTAGGCATATCCTTTCAGCACGCAGTCGAGAGCAATGATTGCATTGTAGGATTGGCTGCTTGAAGAATAGTTTGCATCGCCGTTGAAATCCGCAGTGACGCTGAACGTCCCTTCAGAAATCAAACGCTTCTCATAGCTAAACGGTGTAGTTCCTTGCTGAGTTCCGAAGCCTGGATATGAAGAAGTTATCTGAACAGTTTTTCCTGAGACGTTGACAGTCGCAGTGAAGTTTGCCCACCCTCCAGAGCTATATGCCTTGTTTCCTTCAGTCCCGTTCAAAAAGAGGCGTGTAGATGTGTCACCCTTAGTAACAGTCAAAATATTTTCAACTGACGAACTGCTTGAGTAGTTTTCTGTGGAGCTTTGAGTGCATGTATAATTGTAGTTTGCAGCACCGAGAGTGATTGCGGCTTCTGAAGTGGGTGAGGATGATCCTGTTGCAACCTGCGTGGAGTTTCTGTAGAGAGTCAGCGTCGACGACGAGTCGCCGCTTATGCGCGAGCACGAGGCGGTTGTTGCAGTTGGATAATAGACAGTCGAAGACGGAGAGAAGCTGACCGTGACAGATGAAGAGGCTGGACTGATTGTCAGGAAATAATTCTTTCTCGCCGTGGAATAGTTTGTGTTTTCGGCTGTGTGGTATGTGTAATTGTAAGCTCCGACTGCAAGACTGGTTTCCTGCTTTATTGGATTTGTAGAGCCGACTGTTGTTGAGTTTCTATAAAGCGTGAAAGTGATCGGCGAAGCGACGTATGCCGTGGAGTCGAACCAGCCCGTCGCGTTCGACGCGGCAGGATAAGTGTAACTTCTATTCGTCTCGCTGCTGTTCAAAGTCAGGTTCATGAAGTTGGCAGTGGAAGTGTTCTGGCTGACAAGCAAATTGTTGTCAATTGTCGAATTTGCTGAATAGTTGGCAGTGGTGCTGATTGTGCATGAATAGTTGTACGTGGCTGCCCCGAGGCGGATGTTTTCAGACTGAGGCGAAGACGTGCCGCTGGCAACGTTTATTCCATTTCTGATCAGCGTCAGTGTGGCGGACGAATCACCGGAAATTCTGCTGCAGCTCGTCGTGGTTTGAATCGGATAAGTCGTTGTTGCACCCGGAGCAAACGAAACAGACAGAGACTGAATTCCTTTCGTTATAGTCAAAATATTTTCAACTGACGATCTGGCAGTGTAGTTTTGAGTTGCGCTGATTGTGCACGTATAATTGTAGTTACCGCCGCCGAGAGTAATTATTTCTGACTGCGGCGATGAAGTTCCACTCGCTACGTTCGTCCCGTTTCTGAAAAGGGTTAACGTTGACCCTGGATCGCCGGCTACTCGAGAGCAAGCGAAAGAATTGTTGAAGCAGAAGTTGCAGATGAATAATTGGCATTTCCTGATGTGTTGTATACGTAAGAATAATTACCGACTCCTAATGTAATTGTTTCTGACGTTGTTGGCGAGGTCGCAACCACAGTATCGTTTCTATGCAGTTTGCATGTTAATTCAGACACACATCCATTTCCTTGAGCCGTGGTTGAAGTGCCGTAGGCCTCGAAAGCGCTCGGATCAAAAGTCACTGTAAGAATTGGAGTGTCTGACGAAACTGTGAGAATGTTATTAACCGTCGTTGCTTCGCTGTAGTTGGCTGTTGACGAAATCACGCAGCTATAGTTGTAAGTTCCAACTCCCAGTGTAATTATTTCTGACTGCGGCGATGAAGTTCCACTCGCTACGTTCGTCCCGTTTCTGAAAAGGGTTATTGTCGATGAAGAATCGCCGGAAGTGCGTGAGCATGAAGTCGTTGTTGAAGTGGGATAAGTCACTGTCGCACTGGGAGAAAATGAGACAGAAACACCTTGAGAGCCTTTGTCTGTCACAAGAGTGACGTTGCTTGCCGACGCAGCAGTCCAGTTTGCGCTTGTGGCGACCGAGAAGTTGAAGGCAATCGTACCCGCACCAGGCAGAATGTTGTAAGATGTCCAGGCAAGGGTTACGGACGGAGTCGAAGAGTTCGTTATGGAAGTGTTGCCGACGTACAGAGTGCATGACGCGTCTGTCGCGCCGATCATCGTGCAGTTGCCGCCTTTCGCATTCGCACCGCTCGGATAAGTTATCGGCGAGCTGACGTTAATAGAAAGGTTGAGCCTCGGTCCCCCCTTCAGCACTAGCAGAGTTCTGTTGAGAGAAGATGCCGTCCAGTTCGCAGCCGCCGCTGAAGTATAATTGTAAAATATTGTCGAGTTTCCTTCCGCAGTTGTCGCAGAAGCGTTGCCTGTCCCGAGAGAAACATCGCTGCGATAAAGCGTGCATGTCGGATATGTTCCTTCATTTCCTGGAAAGCCGCACGTCGTTGCCAGAGAAGAAGTTTGTGAAAATCCGGAATAGGTTTTTTGCTGAGGCGAGCTTGCAGAGCTGTCGAGAGTAAATGTAAGAGTCGGTGATTTCTTATCGACAACTAGCGTGAAGTTGCTTGCGCTGCCAGCCGTGTAGTTCGTCCCTCCTGTTGTCGAGAAGTTGTATGCATAAGTTCCTCCTCCAAGCCGTGCTGTGTCGTTCCACGGAGACGTCCCGTCGCTGAAGGTCGAGTTGCCGCGATAAAGGGTGTAAGTCAGATCGTTGTCGGAGGTGTTGCTCTCAGTCCCTCCCACATCGCTTGCTGTTATGTATGCAATTGGCGAAGTGACGTTTGATTGGATCACCATCGCTGAAGAAGGATTTGCTTTATTCAAAGTATACCTAACAGTTTGCGTTTTGTTTCCAAAATTGTTGCTGTCGTTAGAAAACCATGTGAAGTTGCTGACGCCTGCCTGGTCGAAGGTCTGAGGAGTGAAGTTGATAATCCAGACAGTCGGACTGGTGTTCCAAGTGCATGCAATTTCTGCAGGAGTTGCACATTTCGTTATGTTTTGATATGTGAAGCTTATGTTTCTTCCGATTTGAAAGATAACACCATTCGCATCTATTGGACCGGCAGCTCCTGCACCGTTTGCAGTAATATTTACTGAGAAGGAAATATTTGCCCAATTGGAAAATGTATTCGGAGATGTTGGAGTCGATTGGTTCTGAGTGAATATCGGAGTTGCGGCGAAAGAATACTGAACGAAGCGCGAAAAATAAAGCACGTAAATTGTGAAGAAAATAAGCACGAAAGAATAGATGAAAACTGAAGAAAGAGCCTTTTTGTTGTGGAAAAATTGAGAGAATCGAACCACGACTATGTCATTAATCTCTATTCCGTCTTTCACTGAAAACCCACCAGCTGTTAAAATATATTTGAAAAGCGACTGAAAAAAGCTTCTATTGAATAGAAATTGAGTTCAATTGAGTTCAGAATCAGCCTTTTCGCTCATAAAGTATGTATGTAGGAGTTCCAGGAAATTCCATAGTTCGCTGATATTTCTCTGACAAGTACCTGCTGAAAATAGCATTGCTTTCGTAATATCCGTTCATGTCGATAATGAACTTCGGTTCCTCTCTCTCAAGATTCGCAACGACCGACCGCTCGTCCTTGTAAATCAAGTAGCTGAGGAAAGAGTCAAGGTAGTTGCATTGGCAGCAACGTAGTTAGCAATCTCGTAAAAACGATTCGCATAAACAGGATTTTGGTAATAATCGATAGTCGAATAGTTGTGGTAAATGGAAACGAGAACGATTCCAATAATTCCAGCCTTTACTAGTTTATCTCCGGCTAGGGTGAAAGCTCCGCCAACTGCAAGCATGATGAACGAGAGCGAAATAAGAAAATAATGGTAGATGATTACGGTAAAGCCGGAGAAGATCAATGCGTCGATGAAAAGCGGATATGCGGAGAAGAGTATTGTCAGTTTGTCCTTTTTCGAAACTCCTATTGCCAGCGAGATGAGGAAGCCGAAACCGAGATATTGAAGGGGAAGCTTTGGCAGGATGCTGAGGTTTGTCTTGGCGAAAATCTGGAAGTAGACGGTCTGGTCGATGAAATTGAAACCATAGATTAAATAAAAGGCAACGAAAAATATTGCTGAAATTGCCGCGGAAAGTAGCGCGAATCTCTTCCATTTTATTTTTTGCTGGTACAAAACTAGAAGCATAAGGGGGAAGAACAAAATAGACAGGTAGCGTGTGAAAATGGCAATGGAAAAAGAAATTGCTGACAGCTCGTACTTCTGTTTCAACACGAGGTAAAGCGACAAATAGAGGAACAGCAGCGACTCCCAGATGCCGTATCCTTGGTCGGAAAAGGCCAGAAATGCAGGGGTGAGAATGAAGAGCATTGACGAAAAGAAGGCTGATTTTTCATCAAAAATTTTTCTCGAAATTAGGTAAATCAAAACAACTGTTATTGTGCTTGCCAACAAAGGCAGAAGTTTCGCAGCTGTCAGAGTAGATCCAAAGATTTTGAAAACGGTCGCAATGAAATACAGCTGCAAGGGAGGATGGACGAAATTGAAATCAAGATACGGCCGCTGACCTTCGCTTACAATTTTCCCCATTGCATAGTAGAGGTTTTCGTCGGAAAATGAGGGATGTATTGAGGCCAGTTTGAGCAAAAGAATTGCAATTAATGAAAGTGCGACTGCAATTTGTTTTTTATTTAATTTTAATTTATTCGGCAAAATTTTCATAAATCTCCTCTATCTTGCTGACAGTCTTGCGCCAATCGAACTTTTTAAGAGTTTTCTCCGAATTAGCGGTGATTTTTGCTTTTAGCTTCTTGTTTGTCAATAGAATCTTGATCTTTTCAGCAAGATCGTCTGGGCTTCTAGGTTTTGCCATCAACCCATTGATTTTGTGATTGAAGATTTCCGGCATGCCTCCGACGGATGTCGCTATGACAGGTTTCCCGTATGACAGCGCCTCGAAAGCAACGAGCGGAAGTGGTTCGTATTCGGACGGTATGACCAACATTTCGCAGCTTCTGATTGCGTCCTTTACCAATTCTTCATCAATCGCTCCTGTGAGAATCACTTTTTTTCCAAGTCCTAAATCCTTTATCAATTTGTCAAGCAGGTGTTTGTAGCTCTTATTCGGTCCAATAATAACGAGTGTTGTATCGGGAAACTTTGTACTAATTTTTTTGAAAGCCTTAATGAGATGCTGGAATCCCTTTTCTTTAGTTAACCTCCCAACACCGAGAATTATCCGCTTGTTGCTCAGATTGTAACGCTTTTTGAATTGCTGATTTCTTATACGAAAGTTGCCGGTGTCGATTGCGTTGTATATTCTTGTAATTTTTCCTCGCGGTACATTGTATCTTTCATTAAGCTCATTTGAAATGAAATCTGAAACTGCAATAAATTTGTTCGATCTTCTTTCTATATATTTCAGAAGTGTTTTGTCGTAAATCTTGATTAGATAGTGCATCAGGCCTTCGAGCGGTGGATAACCACACTCGGTTATTATGAGAGGCTTTTTCTTCACATGCGCGGCCAATGCTGTGACGAAACTTGTGAAATGATGAAGGTCGTACACGTGAAAAATATCAGCATCATCTTTCAGCAACTTGTCCAACATCAAAACAGGAATTCTGTAAACAGCCTCCTTCAGCGGTATGTCTAAACTCGGAAAATAATAAACTGCAAAATTTTTATATTTCTTCACTCTGCTTGCAAAACCTTTTGAGCAAGTGAAGACTTTGACTTCATGGCCACGCTTACCTAGGACGTCAGCAAGATAATAAACATATTTTTCTCTTCCGCCTATTGAATCAGGATAAATTGAATGCGTGACAATTGTTATTTTCATGCAATCACTTTTTCAATTTCCACTTATAATAAGCTGCCATTACCAAAATCGTAATTAACGAAAGTAGTGTCACAATAGGAGCAATTATTTCTTGAGGGGTTTTTTCGTAAACAATTTTTAACGTATAATCTCCATTTCTCGGCGATTTTATTGACATCAAATGCAGCTCTTCTTTATCTGGTTTAACACTTTCTTCGTCAACAAATACTTTCCAATGGGTATTGTATGTTTCTTTAAGCAAAATTTTGTCGCCGATTCTTGCATTTTTAATTTCAAATTCCATTAAATTGTCGTCAATGACGATTGTATTTATCACCATTAATTTGTTGTTGCTTGCTGCATATTTTTTTTCGCTTTTTGCGTACTCGAATACATAAAGGAAATTATCACTGCTTGTGAAACGCAGTTGGAGTGTTTCTGGATGAGATTTCAGAAAGCTGACAAAATCGTTGCTCCATGCGGCAATATAGCCTATATTAAATGCGTTCAACTTACTTTCGAATTCCTCAGCTGTATAATTTGTTATACTTTTCCCCAAAATTTTCCCGGATATCGCGTTAGCGTTCTGGTCATTTAGCTCAATCTGGAAAAATTGTCCTCCAATGAAATTCTTGCCTGTCAATAGAGGACCTAGTGAAAGAGTTGCGTATCCGAGATTGCCTTCCTTGGAGTTTTCAAATAAAATTCTTGATTCAACGGTTGCAGTTCTTTTTATGAAGTCAAACGTTTCAATCAAAGACCCGAGTGGGGCGTATGAAAAGACCTCTTTGCCGCCGAATGATTTATAATAGCCGACAATTTTGACGAAATCCGAATCATAAACGTTGCTCCATGAGGTAAGCAAATAAGGAAGGTAAACAAGCGAAGAAAGTATTATTGCCGTGACTATCAAACTGCTGAGAGCATTTTCTATTAACCTATTTTTTGACATTTCTTTCGAGCTTACGATCGTATATGCAAAGAAAACTGTAACAATTATCATTATCCCACGCAAAAACAAAACGGTTTTTTCTGGCTGAAGTGTTGAAAGGAAGTTAATATGCGGCTGAAGTTGTTCGACTGCTATGAGGAAAATGATTATGAGTATTAGCGAATGGAGGAGTCGCTCTATTGATTTGTCTGTTTTGAAGAACATTCCAATAAATATTAAAAAGAAAACTGCGGGGGTAAGATACAAGAAGCGGACAAAGAACTGATTGTAGATGTTGAACCATTCCGGAAATGCAAGTAATGTTTGGGTGTGAATCTGTGACAGATATTCGTATCCTTCATAAATTTGTACGAACCATATAAACGAAATTAGGAAAATTCCGATTGATAGGACTAGAAAGTCCCTTAATGCTAATTTTCGCAGGCTGAAAATAATAACGAAAAATGTTGGGACGAGTATCATTGGATTGGAAAGAAGCGTGAACGCAAAAAGTGTTGTCGATAAAAGTAGGTGATGCAACTTTTTTTCTTTTAGGTAATCAAAAAAGAAGCACAGTCCTAGAAAAACCCAGCCCAGCGCGAAGTAAGTTGTGTAATTGCCGTAGACAAATTGATTGTGGGGAAATCCTAGCCATAAAAATGCTGCAAATAGCGCAATCACTTTCTTTTGTGTAAGTGTTTTAGTTAATTTGTAAATTCCGATTGTCGGTAGCAAAAAGGCAATTGCAATAGTTATTCTGAATAAAGTTTCAAGCAGCACCTTTCCTGATAGTAAGTAGTAAAATCCTGATGTTATTAAATAACTCAAAGGAGGATAGTCGTAAAATTCTGGCATTCCTGCTTGGAAATATTGTGTCCACCCCACTACACTTCCAAATTTCGGTAGCAACACGTGCGTCAAAAGATATGTTCGAAAATAATGGAAGGAATAATCCTGGAAAACGACAATTCCTTCCTTAAACAATCCTCCATTGTAAAGTATTGCTAGTGACAGTAGCAATAGGAAAATAAAAAGTAAATTGGACCTGCTTTCCAAAAAATTCATTATTCTTTGTTTTGCTTCCGGTTTGACAAAATGGAAATATAAAAATGTCACACCCACTGTCAAAAGAAGAAGCTGAATATTAAACAATGGCGTTATTGCGAAAATGTAGTAGTAGCTCAGCAGAAGTATGGCGAAAATTGCCAGAACTTTTGGTTCCAATTTTGGCATATTATTAAGATGAATTATTCAAGTGTAAATATTTGAAATTCAGTGCATAACGAGATTTTTAAGTGCGTTCGCTAGGCTTTGGAAGTTCATATCGAAAACAAGATTGTATTCGCGATATCCGTGACAAAGCCGCTTGCAGCAACCGCCGTTTTCATTTATCGATGGCAATTTGTTGAAAGCATTTATGAAGCCGTGTTCTAGACCGTTCATAGTGCTGTTTTCCTTGAAATAGCACGGTGCAACCTTACCGTCTGGAAATACGAATGAATACAACTGTCCGGCCTTGCAACTCCATTTTATTTTATCAATATTTTTCAGCGCGCGCAGGTAGGCAAATGAAGCCATCACGTTTCCAGTCTCTTTCTTGTATTGTTCAATCATTTCAATTGCATGAATCAGTTCATCACGTTGCGGAAAAACTTTTGCCAGGTCAAGCTTGTTGTATTGATCGGAATAAATCGGTTGGAAGTTTATCATCACGTCATGCTTGCGTGAAATGTCAATTAGCTGCTTGATTCCTTCACCGTCATTTTTGACGTTGTCCTGAGTTATGATTGACATCAGATGAACGAATGTTCCATGCTCTTTCGCCGTCTTCAGGCCTTCCATTGCTCTGTCAAAAACTCCAGGCCCTCGCAGCTTATCATGAATTTCTTTTGGCCCATCAATTGAAATGGAAAGCGAATCAACATCTTTGACGAGATTTATTCTTTTTGACAAGTAAGTTCCGTTTGTTACAAGATGAGTAAACACTCCGAAACTTTTCGTATAGTTGATAAGTTCACCTAGGTCGTCGCGTAATGTTGGTTCGCCGCCAGTGAATATTGCAATGCCCATTCCGGCCTCAGAAAATTCTCTTATCGCCGTTTTTAATTCGTCTGTAGTCATTTCATATTTTTTATTCAGGGGAATTCGGCAAAACTCGCAGAGCAAATTGCAGCGATAAAGGATTTCGAAAGCAGAAATGAAAGGAGTCTTCCTTTTCATCAATTTCTCTCGCAATACAGCGCGAATTGTTTTCTTAAGCAATGCTTTATGCATGATAATCAATTGCTCTTTTTGAATTCATCAATCTCTAAAGGATTCCTCTACAGTTATTTCATTTGCTAGCGGATATATTTTTTTCGGTCGCCGTCGTTAATATTGAACCATCGATCTATTGATTAGTATTGTTAATGACTGTAAATTCTCTGATTATTGCTCCTTCATAATCGCATATCCCATAAACAACTGGTTCTATTGTTACTTTATGCTTTTTACCATCGTTGAAAGGACTTTGCCAAATTTCCTTTATGCACTTGTTCGAATCTATATGAATCGTGTGATTCTTTCCATCAATTCCAACGTTAACATCGACACCATCTCCTCCAGCATACAACGCACATGCGCAGAATTTTATAGAAGAGTTTGGTGGAAGGACCATTTCTCCGTACGCAGATATAGGATTAATGCATTTATCCGGATAGATAGGGTTTGGCTCCCTTATATCAACCAAGTTATCGCAATCAGAGACAGTTTCTAGTATTCTACTCCTCGGGCCGCTGTTGAAAAATTCTGGGAAGTAATAATCGAATAATGGATTTAGTAAAATTTCGAACGAATTAATTTTTGATTCGTATTGGTTTGCTACACGCAACTTATCATCACCTACTATTTCCTGGGCTGGCTTCCTCAATCCAGCGAAGTTTACCAGAATCGAGAAGGCAAGTGTCAATACGAATATAGATTTTATCCACTTGCTTTTACTTTTTTGGTCTAAAACGAAAATAAGCGGAAGCAAAAAGAACGGGACAAAATATGTCAAATGACGAGGACCGAAGAATCCTCCACCCCACCACGAACTACTTACAGTAGAATTTAAGACAATGTTGAATGCAAGGACTAAAACTATAAATAATATTTCGGGTTTCATTGTCTTGCGCATCAAATATAAGCCGTAAACTGAAATCAAAAGAATCGGATAGTAAAAAAATATACCCTTATAGGGATCGAAAAGTAGTCTCCAAAAGATGTAAGGTTCCGGAATAAATTCTTTCCAAAGAGCATAAAAATGTTGCTGGGAAAAAATAAAGAGATTTGTATCGATATAAAAATGATACAAAACAAAGGGATTTTTAAAGATGATGAAATTATAGGTTAGAGAGACCGAAAATATTAATAGAAATCCTAAAATGAAAACCGTCAAATAACGATTTTTCTTGTTATAAGAAATGAAGAGATAGATAAATGCTACAAAAGAAATAATTACAATAAAAATACTTGTTATGGCACCTATGCCGAAACAAAGTCCTGCAAAAAAAGAATATTTCTTTTGTTCTACGTTTTCATATTTCTTTTTTAGAAGAAAATAGAATCCAAATAGTGCAAAAAATGTAGCCATTGCATTGTCTGTGAAGACCAATGCGTATGGGAAGATAGTAGTCGCCAATCCGGCTGTTGCAGCAAATAGTAACTTAATTTTTTTCTTATTTGTGAAAAAGTTTGTCATTTTATATAGCAAGACAACTGTTAGGGATGAGAATAGTACAGAGGTGAAAATAATAACAATTGCCATGGAATATAAGGTAAAATAACCAGGATTTAGTATATCATATATCGATACTTTACCTATCGTATTCGTGATAAATACTTGATTTTCTTTTCTGCTATCATCATGAAAGAAAAATTTGAAAATTCCGTAAGGTATTGATGCTACCATCGATATTCCAGGATCCTTATCGGAATAGTAATGTCCATCAACAACAGTTCGATCCGAGGTTTGATTAGCAAATGTATCAATTTCAAATCTGTGTTCATCAACAATTGCTCTTGTCAAGAAATATCTACTGTTCTCATCCCAGCCGTTCCAATGAATGAAAATGGCATAAATAATGAAAAAAATTAGAAATATTTTAATTTCTGTGCTTGTCAATTTGATTATGTGAATGAAGAATTATCAATGAAAGGCCGCTTTTCATTTAAAAGCCATGCAAAAGAAGATGAACTTTGGAATCGTGGAGATGAAATTCTTGATGTGTTAAGAGTTGCAAAAGATGATAGAATATTAGATGCGGGTTGTGGTTCTTATGGAAAAATTATTGTTCCTGCTGCTAAGAGAGGTATAAAAATTACAGGATTGGATATATCGCCAACAGCAATAAAGCTACTGAGAACAAGATTGAAAAAAATGCAGATTGGGAAAAGATGTAAGCTTGTGGTTGGCGACATTAATTCTCTTCCCTTTAAGGACAGTAGCTTTGATAAAGTCGTATGCATTGCTACTTTTTTGCACCTTTCTTCACTAGGGAACAGTATTAATGAATTGAGTAGAGTTACTAAGAAAGGAGGATTTCTTTATTTAGCCACTTTCAAGAACAATAAGGCAGCAATAAATCTTTTTTATCAGACGATAATGAAACTTGGTTTTAAAACGATGAGGGTTTACTTTTACTCTTTTGAGAATATTGTAAAAAATTTTGAGCTCAATGATTTAAAAGTAATAAAAGTATGGAGTACGGTTGGTTTCCTTCCTTTTTATATGAACTTAGGATATTCGAAGATTTTCAGGAATAAATTTAGTTATAAAAAAATAGAAGGCTTTGATCCTTCAGCTCATACATGGAGTTTTCTTCTAAAAAAATTATAGAATTATGATGGATGCCATTTTATAATATATTTTTCTAAAGCAACTAGTAGACGAATTATCAAAACAGAAATGAGCGATATTATAAAAACTCCAACTAGCAATTTTGTCGTGTCAAATGTCTGTGCTGAATACTGAATCAAATAACCAATTCCAGCCGTTGATGCCTGAAATTCAGCAACAATTGCTATAACAACTGCTCTCCCGAACGACAATCTCATTCCTGTGAAAATAAAAAATAATGAACTTGGTAGAGCGACTTTCTTGACTATTTGGAAGTTCGAAAATTTCATAGATCGAAGCAGATTTACAAAATCTTTTTCAACAGTTCTTGTGCCTTCGTATGTCTGGATGGTCATTATCGGCAAAACTGCTATCACTACTGATGCTATTTTAAAAAATAAGTCGATTCCTACCCAAAGCATCAGCAATGGCACGATTGCGACGTAAGGAGTACTGTAAAGAAACTGAATGTATGGTAGGAAAATTTTTGCAAGAGTTTGTTTCCATCGGAATAGCAATCCCATTCCTATTCCAGCAAAAATTCCGATGAAGAATCCTATAAAAACTTCCTGCAATGTGATTGTAAGATGATTGATTAGTTCGCCACTTTTAAGCAGATTTAGAAATTCGTGCAAAATCGATGACGGTTTGCTGAAAAAAATTATATTTAGATAACCTGAATTAACTGACCATTCCCAGGCAGAAAGTAATAGTACTAGTGAAATTAAAAATAATGATAGATCTTTCATTTTGTTTTCCTTTTTTGTTATATTTTGTGACATTTGTTAAATCTCATCCTTCAGATTTTTCATTATTTTTTCCTCCAAGCCTTCTTTTCCCATCTCTCTTAAATCAAAAATTTTCTTTATTCTTGCCGGTCTCTTCTTGAAAATGACGATTCTATCAGAAATCGAAATCGCTTCACTTATGTCATGCGTGACAAAAATTATTGTTCTTCCTTCTTCTCTGAGTATTTTCTCCAAATCCATTTTAAGATCATATTTTGTCATAGCATCTAAATTTGAAAATGGTTCGTCAAGCATTATCACATTAGCTCCAGTGATTGTGCTATATATTAAAGTCCTTGCCAATGATGTTCTTTTTATAAAACCCCCTGATAATTGGTAAGGATAAAATTTTTTGAATGCAAGAAGGTTTAGTTTTTTCATATATTCTTTTATTAATGAATTTGTATTTGCTGCGTTTTCTTGAACTTCTGTGACTAGTTTCAGATTATCAAAGACGTTTCTCCATGGCAAGAGAATATCTTTTTGCGGCATATAGCCTAATTTTCCACTAATTTTACCTGTTATGTCTTCTTTCTCCAAAATTATTTTGCCTGAATCCGGAACCAAAATTCCAGCCAGTATGTTTAATATTGTAGTTTTTCCGCAGCCATTTGGTCCTACTATGGAAAAAAATTCTCCTTTTTTTACTTCGAAATTTAGCTTATGAAGAACTTTTAGTTTATCAAACGATTTTGAAATATTTTTAATTTTGAGGATCTTCATGATTATTTTTTATTGTCTACATTTATATCTGTAATTCTTTAGGCAGTTTATCGACAAAATTTGAATCATAAAAGTCTGTTGCAGGAACTGCATTTTTTCCTGTCGATTCGGCAATTTCTTTTATTTCTGTATCAAGATTTTCCAAATCAGTTTTTGTCGTATAATAATGATGAGCTAAAATAAATTTGTATATATCCATTGCCTGCTTTTCATTAGCATTCAACCCAGATTTTATGAGTTCTGTCGTTCCTTCTTTATCTTCATAAATATACTTTATCGTTTTCGCTATGACTGTCGTGAATTTCATTACTGTTTCAGGATTTTCCTTTAGATATTTTTCTGTTGTTACAATTGCACCTACCATTGTGGTTTGAGAATCGCTGCCCAAATACAATATCATCTTAACTTCATTTGGTTGGAATGCAATGCTGGGAGGTATCGGGGAAATTGTTGCGTCAATAAAACCTGATTTGAAAGCGTTGATTCTTTGACCTGCATCAGGTATAACAGTAATTTCTACATCACTGATTTTTAACCTTTCACTCTTCAATAAGTTATACAATCTTGTGTATGAAGCTCCACCTAATGATGCTACAGCAATTCTTTTTCCTTTAAGTTCCTCAATAGAGCTAAAATTTGAATAAAGAAAATTGTCATTGTTTGAATAGATCATGATGACTTTGATATCAGCGCCGCCGAGTTTTGCATTTATAGCGGCAGGAAGATCGTAACTAAATTCTATATTACCTGAAATCAGAGCATTTGTAGACATTGTAGGACCTAGTTGTATAAAGGTAATGTTTAGTCCTTCTTCTTTTAGGAAGCCCTTCTCTTCGGCGACATATATTGGAAAAAATGAATTGAGAGTTTTGCCAGCTTGTATCCCCATTTTGAGATTTTTGACCGGCTTATATTGATCGGTATATTGAACGTAAATGACAACTACAAATATTGTTATTACTGTCACAAAGAGAATTTTTGTAAATTTTTTTTGAAAATCCATTTAGTTCACATTAATATAATAAGTTTAGTTATAAATATTATTTTATGCCAAATTTTAATGTTGATCAAGAGGTTACTAGTGCTTTATTGAAGTTGCTTCCTAAAAATTATTACCGAATTCTGTCAGCTTCACAGATAAGGCAACTCAGACTGGGATACATCGACCAAGAATTTAATTTTTTGCAAAGGTCTCAATGGTTTAAGTTGCGTGAACTGAAAAATTTTCAACTAAAGAAGTTAAAACAGGTAGTATGGTATGCATACAACAACATTCCGTTATACAAGCGGAAATTCAAAAAAGCTAGAATAACGCCTTCTGACATTAAATCACTTGAAGACGTATCGAAAATCCCGATTCTATCAAAGGATGAGGTAAAAAAAAATTTTCAGGATATAATACCTCCTAAGGGGACAATTTACAGAGTGGCTTCTACTTCCGGTTCAACAGGAAAACCTTTAAGATGTCTTTTGAGTATTGACGCGGTCAAATGGAGGGACGCTATTCTGCAGCGAACATACATGTGGGCTGGCTGTGATCCAGCAAAAGATAAAATAATGGGAATTGCATTTCCACCTTCCTTCACAGGTGCATTCATAAATACGAAATCTCTGGTCTTCAGAGGTTTAAAGTACTTGATTTCTAATAGGTTACATTGGACTCCTAAAGTTCTTGATACAAAGGAATTACTGAAAATATTTTATGCAATGACAAAATTTCAACCGAAACTGATTCGTACTTTTCCTTATATAATTTTATATCTGTCAGAAATTCAGGATCATTTTGACGTAACCTTTCCAAAATCTTTACGTTGCATTACATTGACTGGAGAGGGATATCCAAAAAAAATTATTCAGAAGTTGGTGGATGCTGAAGTTTTCAATCATTATGGTGCCGCTGCAGAGGTTGGAACTATTGCCAGTGAGTGCAAACAAAATGGTTTGCACATACATATGGAAAACCACATTGTTGAAGTTGTAAAAAATAACGAAATTCTCAGCAACGGCGAGAAAGGGGAAGTAGTAATAACAGATTTTACGAACTTTGATATGCCACTGATTAGATATAATATCGAAGATATTAGCTCGATAGAAAACGATGGATGCTCATGTGGTAGAAAACTTACAATGCTTGAGGAAGTTCATGGTAGAAAAAGTGATTTACTTGTATCGAAAGATGGTAAAATCATAACTGATATTGCGGCCATATTGCAGGCTATAGACACAGCAGAAGGTGGCTTTAATAAAGCTGTTAATCAATTCAGGGTAATCCAAGAAAAAATCGATAAGATCACTTTGGTTATAGTGCCGACGTCGCTTTTTTCGGAAAAAACTAAAAAGGTGATTGTTTCTCGTGTAAAAAATCTTTTGGGAAACGATGTTGAAATAAAAGTTAAACTTGTTGATAAAATATCACATGGAAGAAAATTTAGACACGTGGTTTCTAATGTGAATAAGAAATTATTTGAAAGTTGACTTTAATCATTTCAAAATTTCAAGATTAATAAGGTTTGGAAAACATTTCTTATTAATGCAGAATTCTGTCTTCTCGAAGAGAATTTTTTGGAAATCTTTAATTCCAATTTTACTCGCTAATTTTGGTCGTAAGACACCGCTGAATGTTACTCATATGATCAATTTTGCTTGCAACCTACGTTGTAAATATTGCGGTTTGCCAGAAGTCAAAATAAGGGAATTGAAAAGGCTGGAACAGTTTCCTGGAGTTTTACTGGTGGTGAACCTCTGCTACGAAAAGATTTGGGACCTTTGGCAGATTTTACAAAGGAATGTGGCATAAATTCAGTCGAACTGAACACCAACGGGTTGCTTTACAAATATAGGCGAAATGAGTTAGATTCAGTGGATAAAATTTTTATATCTCTTGATGGTCCGAGAGAAATTCACGAAGCGATGAGGGGCATAGGAACTTATGATAAAGTTGTTGAAGCGATTGATTTGACAAAGGACGATGGCAAACAGGTATCTGTTATTTCTGTTTTGTCAGAGCAGAACATGAAAAACGATTTTGAAGGTTTGAGAAAACTTTTTGATTTTTCTATCGAAAATGAAGTAAAAATAAGTTTCAACGTAATTTATACGCATGATTTTAACAAGGATTTCATTCAAAAATATGAAACTGAAATCGGAAAAAATATTCAGGCGTTAAAATTGATTATAGACTTCGACAAGAAGACAGAATTACTTGACAGATCGTCCTCACTTTATATCGAAGCAATCAAACAATTGGAAGGTAAAAAAACGAAGGTAAAAAGTTTTGCTGGGGTTCTTTATTGTAGATTGCTACCCAATGGAATTGTTGCGCCTTGTTTATTCAATTTGAATGAAGGAATAAACGGGACGAGATTTGGTTTCGTGAAAGCTTTCAAAATGCTAAATAAGAAGCACACATGTAATTCTAACTATTCACATGACACTAACAATGATTTACTTTATTCTCTTAACTTAAATTCGATTTTCAAATTAATTAGCAAATAAGAGGTTTATAGTTGAAAATTTAATAATTAACTTGGGATCACGATGTTGCCATTATATAGAAATCTCTTCATTAAATTAGCGAAAAGATTTTTTTGGTCATTTGAAAATTTTGACCGCCAGAATAAGGAAATAAGATCAAATCTTCTGGAGGAATTAAACACTGTTCTATCCTTTAAGGATTTTTTTGAGATTGAGAAATATGAAGATGATTTTGCAAGAATTTTTGCAAAATTTTGCAATAAGAAGTACGCTATAGGAATGTCGTCAGGCACGGCTGCTCTTCAATGTACGCTTCTAGGTTGTGGAATTGAATCAGGAGATGAAGTGATCACAACCACTAACACAAATATTTCTACAACCATCGCAATTGCAAATGTTGGTGCAAAACCGGTTTTAGTAGACATTAACTCCCAAAGCTACCTGATTGACGAAATTCTGATGGAGGATAAAATCACTGATAAAACAAAAGCTATAATGCCTGTCCATCTATTCGGAGATGTTTGTGAAATGGATGAAATTCTGAAAATTGCCAGAAAGCAAAATCTGGAAGTTATAGAAGATTCCTCTCAGGCTCATGGAGTGACTTACAAAGGAAAAAAAGTACCTATTGGCGACATAGGATGCTTCAGCTTTTATCTGAATAAATTATTGGGCGGTTTTGGCAATGGGGGTATTGTTGTTACGAATAATAAGGAATTAGTTGAAAAAATAAGAGTTTTAACTGACTCTGAGACAAATTACGACAATCCATTCATGTTGAAAAGCAAGAGAACTCCTGCATATTTGGATGCGATTCAAATAGTTTTCTTGAAAGCCAAACTTCCATTTTTTGAAAAGTGGATTGAAAAGAGGAGACACTTGGGGAAACTCTATTATGAAATTTTAGGCGATACAAACATAGTGTTGCCAAGAGTTGACAAAAAAGTGAAACATGGATTCTACAGATTTGTGATAAGAACAAAAAAGAGGGAAAAATTGAGAAACTTTCTGCTGAGAAATAGAATTCAGACATGGGTTCATTATCCATACCTTATTCATTTAACAAAATCCTTCTCCTATCTTGGGCATAAACCAGGAGATTTTCCTGTGGCGGAAGCATGTCAAAGAGAATTCCTTTCACTTCCTTTGAATCCATGGTTTAAAGACGAAGAAATTGTTAGGGTTGCAAAATTAGTTAAAAAGTTTTCTGAAGGATGAATAAACTTTACTTTTTAAAATAAAATATGCCGCAGAAAATTGAACAACGACAAATGCTAAAACATCAAAGCAAATAAAAGCTAGAATATCGAGATTGCTTTTCCTATAAACAAAAATTCTATAGTAAATCCAAAACAGAAAAATTGAGGCTATTATTGCGTATATTCCAAATTGGAAATATCGACTCATTAATAACGCATAAAAAAGGAGAAGCAAATCAAATATAAGAAATTGCGAAAATCTAGTTTTTACGTAATTGGAATGGATGTATTTAATTGTGAAATAGCCAAGACCCTTACCCCATCTAATGAAACTGCCAAGTAAAGTCTTAAGTTCTGAAGCGCTAAAGGTTTCAACATTGGCTGATGGAATAATTAATATTTTGTGTCCTTTCCTTACAAGTCTATAAAAAAGTTCAAGTTCATCAAAGGATGGAGTTGCCTCATCAAAAAAACCAGCTTTTTTTAATACAGATTTTTTAATAAAAAAATTCCCTCCACGTGGAATCTGTAATTTATGGAAATTTTCTGCTGTAATTATTTGCTCTCTCTCAGGTTCAAGTCTTAACGACATCAGAGAGTAATTTAGGTATTTAGAAAACATATTTGTTCCTTTTGCTTTCAATGCCCCTCCGGCGGCATCTATTTCAACATATTGTGCATAATCATTCAGCCAATTTTTACTAACAGTGCAATCAGCATCAAGGAAAATAAGGTTGTCATATTTGCTTTGTCGCGCTCCGATATTTCTCGAGATATTTGAATTCCTTCCTACTTTTATCGGATTATTAATTATTCTGAAATTTTTACTTTTTATTTTATATAAAATATTTTTTGTATTATCATCTGACGAATCGACTATTATTACTTCGAATTTATTTTTAGGATAATTCATTCCTTGCAATGATTTAATTGTAAATTTTATCGTTTCTCTATTATTTCTGCATGGTATTATTATGGAGAAAAAAGGTTTCATTATCGTTTGACTACCTCCGGTTTATTTTCCAAATAATGAACAAAATTTTTTATTCCTTCATCAACTTTTTTGGGTTCTATTTCTAGAATTTTTTTCATCAGTATAGTATTTGCTTTAATATTTTCCGCGTAAACATTTTCTGTAGCTTTATAGACAGGTTTGATTTCCTTTGCAACAATCTTTTGGATCAAATCAACTAGTTGTGAAAACGATATTTCTTCGCCAGTTCCGATGTCGATTATTCCATTAAAGTTTATTTCAGCGGATTTTAATATTGCATCTACTATGTTGTCAATGTATATGAAGTCTCTTGTCTGACTCCCGTCGCCATAAATTATTGGACTTTTTCCTTCCATTATGCATTTTATGAACGTATAAACGACACTAGCATATCCTTCCTTCTTTTCCTCCCTAGGACCATACCCCGTGAAGATTCTCAGTCCAATCCAATTAATTTCTGCGTAGGAGATAGCTAGTGATTCGCAGGCGATTTTTGCCAAGGCGTACAGATTTACTTTTCTCATATCCTGCATATTCAGGTTGGATATTTTTGTGAATTCTATTCCATAGACGCTTCCAGAGGACGGAAAAACGATTTTTCTCACATTGATAGCTTTCGATAGATCTAGAACATTTTTCATACCTTCTATGGTTTTCATGAAACATTTTTTAGGAAATCTGTTAAAAAGAATTGATGATGACGGTGACCCGAAGTGAAAAATGAAATCTATGTCCAGGTTTTTTAACTTCTCTAAATCTGCATTTTTTGAAACGTCCGCTTCGAAGAAACTTATTTTATTTGAGATTTCATTTAGCCATATTTTATTTGAGTATTCAAAATTGTCAACGCCAATCACATCAGCATTTAAATCGAGAAGACGTTTGGCCAAATTTGAACCGATGAATCCATTGATTCCTGTTATCAATACTTTCTTATCATCCCATCTCATAGATTTTATATATGCAGTCTATTTTTTATAGCTGAAGCTGAAAGGACTTAATCAAGTTGGCGATGTTTCTTATTTCTTTGTCATTTATGTTTTGATATAGAGGAAGTTTGATTGCATTTTGAATAATTTTTTTTGTCGCGGCATAATTTTCAGGTAATTCCCATGTGCAATTCTGCATTATATCGTTTCTTATTGGCGTAAAAATCTTATTTTTCCACAAAAATTCTGCAAGTTTCGATGCATCCTCGTTTAATAAAACGACAAAATTGTAATATGAGTGCTTTCTATCCTTGAAGTTTTTAGATATTGTCATTCCAGGAACATTTTTTAATAATTTTATGTAAAGCAGAACTTTTCTTGACATTTCAATATTCGTATTGTCAATTTTTCTTAGTTGCTTCAAGCCTAATGCTGCTTGCAAATCTGTGAAGCGCAATTCCTTTGTTGAATGGCTTCCATGCGTTCTGTCATAAAGAGTTTTTATTTTTTCTTTCAACTTGTTCGATTTGTATAGACTCAATGTTAAATAGTTAATTTTTGTATTTAATGCAAAGTGGGCAATATATCCAGCTAAAATTTTTCTGAGCAAGCCGACTGTTGAGGATTGCATTTTGCTAATTTCCCTTCTCATTTTGTTTGCTAATTCATCACTATCAGTTGTTATTACTCCTCCACCGAAAGTGTTGATTTGCTTAGTAATGCCTAAACTAAAATATCCGGCATCTCCAATTGAGCCAACTTTTTTTCCCTTAAATTCAGAACCAAGCGAGTGAGCGCAATCTTCTATCACGTAAAGACCATATTTCTTTGCAATTCGCTTAATTCTGCTCATGTCACAAGGCAATCCAAAAAGGTGTGTAGCGAGTATTACTCGCGTATTTTTCGTGATTTTTTCTTCTACTTTCTCAGGGTCTAAGTTGAACGTGGTTGTGTCAATATCAACAAATACTGGTTTCAGACCAATTCTTTTTATGATTTCTGGCAACTGATGAAATGTGTAGGAAGGAACGATGACTTCCGATCCTCTATCTAGATTTAGCGACTTGAGTATGAGCTGCATCGCGTACCTTCCCGAAGAAACAGCAAATGCATGTCTTACGCCAATATATTTGGCAAATTCTTTCTCGAAAACTTCCACATAAGTTTCTTTTGAAAACCCCTCTTTAATGAAACTTCTTAAAATATCTGTAAATCTTACTGGTGGCTCAGTTATATTGATGCTCGATATAATTTTTTTCATGCATTCTCACTATTTTTAGCGCATATTATTATATGATAGCCTAAAGATTTTATACTTCGACTTAGAAAATTTTCGAAGAAATTATATATTTTTGGAATAATTTTATACGAAGGTATTAAATAACGCTTCCCTGTGAAAAATGGCGGTAGAAAAAAAGATCCTCTTACATCAGTTACAATGAAACCATGCTTGCTCAAAATTTCTATCAGCAAATTTTTATCGTACCATCTATGTATGGGCGGAACTATTGATCGATCGAACCATTTTGGCTTATTCCAAATATTTTTTGCTAGTCCGTAAAGGCTTTTTTCATTTGGGGCAGAAACTACCAATCTGCCGCCCGGTTTAAGAACCTTTTTTATTTGAGATAAAACTTTTTCTTGATCGTATAAATCTTCAATGACATCTATCAACAGGACAACATCAAAAAGATTTTTTTTGAATTTTATCTTTCTCGCATCCATGCATAATACTTTTACTTTTGGTGATTTGTTTCTCTTGCGGTTCAATTTTATAGCACTTTCCGAAAAATCTATGCCAACATACTTTTTGCATTTTCCAACTATTAGTGGTATTTGGTAGCCAATTGCACAGCCAACTTCGAGAATAGTATCAGTTTCATTTATCTGTGCCATTTCTATTGCATGCATATATCTTCTTTCTTTTTGGTATCTGTGCAAAGGGTGTTGAAGATAGTGCAATTGCCTTTTTATATCTTCCTCAAAAAACCTTCTTTGTAATTTATTTAATTCAGGTTGGCTGTGGTTCATATATGCAATTAAAGTGAATAATATATTAATTATGTATCTATGAAGTCTAATACAAGGAAAAAGTTATTGAAAAATGACTTGCTTTTGGCTCTTGTATTTGTCGTCTCGACTGTCATGCTAATTTTAGAAATTGTATTTTACAGGATTGTAGACTTTGTCTCTTCTTTTACTACGGTATTGCAAGTATTGCCACCGGCCTTTTTGGGAGTTAGTTTGGGTTCTCTCTTAGTCACAAGAAAAATATCTCAAAAGATTTTCATTCCGTCAATTTTTCTTTTGTCATTATCCATTTTTGCCGCGTATTTTGGTGTTATCTATTCAAAAGGTGTTTTTCTAAGATCGTTTTTCTTGGCATTACCATTTCTTTTTTCAGGTTTCATAATTACATTTTCATTCAAATATTACTCGCGAAAAAATATTATTTACGCTTTAAATATAGTGGGTTCTGGATTAGGCATTGTAATAAGTTTTTTTGCTTTTGGAATGTTTACGGGTGAAGATTTACTTTTGATATCAGCTTTCATTGTTATCATTCCATTACTAATTTTTTATTATAAAAGGCCCGCCTTTTTTTTACCGTCTTTATTTTTATCACTAATTTTCTTAGGAATCCTTTCATTTAACTCGAAAGTTCACTATTTTGATGTTTTAACTTTCGCTACAAATAATACAGAAACCGAATTCATAGATAATCATCTTATAAACATAATAGTTTCTGATAAGACTGCTAAAGTGCTATATACAAAATGGAGTGTTTTATCACGTGCAGATGTTACTAATGAATCTAATGAACTTTTTCTATACACAAATGGTATTGGACAAACTCGTGTTGCTAACCGTTCCACTGTTCTCGATAGAGTATATCCAATTTTCAAAATGCGGATGAAACCAGAAGTCTTGGTGATAGGTCCTGGAGGCGGCAGAGATATATCAACAGCAAAAGCAGCAGGTGCAGAAAAAATAGTTGCTGTCGAAATAGATCCAAATTTTGTTTCTTTGATGCAAAACGAGTTAGCCAATATCTCAGGCAATGTTTATGGATTAGCAGATATTTACACAAAAGATGGCAGAGCTTATGTTAGTAATTGCGAGAACGAGTTTGATATAATCCATCTCGGACATGCAGATTATCATACTGGCGTTGCTTTGTCACCTGCGTTAACTGAAAATTATTTATACACAAAAGAAGCAGTAAAAGATTATATTAAATGTTTGAAGAACGACGGATTTTTTGCCTTGAAATTTGGTCAGGGTTTTACTTTTCAATTTATTGACACTGTCTTCACTGCAATGAAAGAAATGGGTTATGATGGACCAGAAAAAAACATTGTTTTCTTTTCATTTGAGCCAGATTTAGGAAGTGGTTATACCCTAGTAAAAAAGTCGGAGTTTTCATCGACTGAATTTGAAATGTTAAATAAAAGTTATAGCATCCCTATTTATTTTGGATATTTTCCAGGTACAAACGTTAAAACTGCATATGAACAAAAAATTATTGCATCCAAAGGACAGTTAAATAATCTTTCGTACGTACCAACAGACGATAAACCATATCCATTTGAAATGGATTCTAATCATTCTCAGTTAAAGGAATTGTTTTTAAATAATGTTGCCATTTTATTTTTATTCGCAATTCTACCTATTTCTTTTTCAGTTCGTTCGTTGAATTTTAATAAAGAAAAAGTTAGTTTGCTTATATATTTCTCGCTCATTGGAATGGGATATTTGTTATTGCAAGTGATTTTAGTGCAAAAATTTTCTTTATTTTTGGAAAGTCCTATCAATGCTTTTATTATTGTTTTAGCGACTATGATGTTATCAAGTGGATTAGGAGGGTATTTTTCAAAAATGTTTTCTTATAAACTGGATTTATATCTAATGTTTCTAGACGTACTAATTATTTTTTCTTTAATTTATCTATTACCTTCAATTTTCGAAAATTTTACTCATTTGACAATTTTAGAGAAATCCCTTATTGTCTTGGTAATTGTAGCTCCCATATCATTTCTTTTGGGCTTTCCATTCCCCATTGTATTAGAAAAAATGAAGGAAGCGCAGCAAACGCACTTTATTCCATATACTATCTCGATAAATGCCGCCTTTGCCTCTTTCGGCTCGACACTTGCCTTAGTTTTATCTCCTATATATGGGTTTAACGTTGGGATATCAGTTGTTGCCTTGTTTTATTTTATTTCTTTGATTGTTTTGCTCAAAATCAAGCAACCTTAAAAAGTGTTAATAACGGAACATTATCAAGGGTGATATTTTTTTCTAAAAGCAATTTTTTATTGTTTTTAGCCAAAAATTCTATGAAGTCTAATTCGATGTTTCTTGCCCAATATGGATCGCAGCTTTCTATGACGAATACATATGTTGCATTTTTTTGTTTGATTATTTCATTCCATGGAATATTTGTCCGATCCATGGTTCCAAATCTTCCTTCTAAGTAGAATGTTTTTGCATTTGGCTGGTAAAATTTGAAAATTTCTCTATAGCGATTTGTGCTGAAAACTAAAATATTGCTCGATGAATTTTCTGAATATGTTAATAATTTCGGAATTATCGAATAGCATGGATTATCTTTAACCTGGGAAAGATTTTGATCTAAGTTTGAAAAAAATACTACAAAATTGAGTGAAAAAAGAAAAATTAACAAAAGCAATAAAAACACTTTTGTATTCTTCAAAAAAATAAAAGTCGTATATACACTCCAAGCTATTATGATTGAGTAAATTGGAAGTAGTGGTAAGAAATCTTCTGAAGCGAAAACTGAAACCGTCAATGTTGATTTTAGTGTCAAAAATAAGATGAATATTAGAAAAATAAGTAAATTTTTACTAAGAACTTCAGCAAATTTACTGCGTCGAAGTCTTAATATTGGTAAAAAAATAAAAATGAGTAGCGAAATAAGAAATAATGCGCCGTATGTATGTGGAATGCTTTCAAAAGTAGTAGGTATAATCCTTTCTTCATGATCTAAAAATTTTATAAAATCGTGATAACTGGTTAAAACATTGCCTTTGAAATCGAGTAAGCTAACACCATAATTTGTTGTTGGAATACTTGATAAGACGAAAGTTAGTGTTGCAAAATTGTTTAGCAAATTCCAGTAAAGAATCGGAAATGCACCTAACAGGAAAAATAATAAAAGTGGAATGAGCTGGTTTATCTTTATTTGCTTTTTTATTTGCGCTAACTTATTTGGTGGATATAATTTCAAGGCGATAAATAATGCTATTACAAAAAAAAGAAAGCTTAGTCTAGTAGACAATCCAAATCCCAACACTACTGCAAAAAGGTATAAGTAGTAAATTTTTTTATTTGAAATAAATTTGTAAAGTAAATTGATGGAAAGTAGAATAAAAAAAGTTACGAGTGTGGTTTCGAATACTAAACTACTGTTTAAAATGTCGTTAGGAGTCACTGCAAGAACAAATGCTGTCAGTAATGCGATTTTTTTATTGTAAAATTTTTTCGTAAATAAATAGAGCAATAAGATGGAAAGGATATTTATTGAAACTAATGATAATCGAAGCAAGAAAACGTTATCTTTAAAGAGAAAAGTTGAGGGAAGTAAAAAATACAAAATCATGGGACCTTGATGATACATTACGGGTTCGTAAATATGTCTTGTTCCTTGTAAAATTTCCATCGCGAAATTCATATGCAGAGCTTCGAAGCTTACTACTGGCCATTCCAACATCCTCTGTATTCGTAAGAATGTTGCAAAAATTATTATTAGGATTAAAAATATACTCGGTTTAATTTTTTGCGTCATCCTTTTCATAATAGTATAATCGTCGATGATTGATTAATTTATACTTCGCATATTGAAATTAAAATTGAACTTGAGCTTTGATTCATTATTCTCGTTCCCACTTATAATCTATTTTTCCTCTTGCAATATCGCCAAACGCTAATAGGTGAGAAGAAATTTCAATTATCACAGCTAAAAAAATATAAAAAAATCTTTCTGGTTCTTTCATTAATTGATGCAGAACCAAATTAATAAGAAAATTAAGCGGAATATTTTTATGCATTCCAAGTTTCGATAGTTGAATGTATCCCTGTGCATTACGCCGCCTTTCCTTTATGTACATTTTCAAGCTTAGTTTTTCCAAAATGAAATGCTCCGATTTAGGTTGATATACTATTTTATGAGTTTTTGCTATGAAATTAGCAATGTAAGCGTCATCATTTAGTATTTTTTCTGGTATTTTTTCCACCAATCCTGTGCGGACTGCCCATACATCTCCCATTTTTGGAAAACGAAGTGCAAGTTCATGATGAATGTCACATATTAAATTATGAAAATATCCTGCCAAAGAATGTTTGGACTGTTTAGGAATAGCTTTTCCTGTAGCAACACCTACCCGAACATCTTTAAATCCTTGGAACAAAAGGTCTAACGAGTTTCCTTTTGGCATTGCATCTCCATTTACGAAAATTATGATTTCTCCTTTTGACCGACTCAAAATTTTGTTCATGGCAGAAAATTTACCTTTTCGTTCCTTTTCAATAATTAGTCTTATTTTATTATTCAATTTCATTTTTTCTTGAACAATTTCTACACTTCTATCGGTGCAACCACTGCATACAACTAGAATTTCTTTTAATTCGAAAGCACATTTACTTTTATTTAGGTAATTTAATATACTTCCTATGTTCTTTTCTTCATTATTGACAGGAATTCCAATTGTTACAGAAGGCCTCATTTAAATTAATTATTTAAATGTAAACTTAATAATATGAAAGTCTTAATCATGGGAGGTTCTGGTTTTATTGGATCTCATTTAGTGAAGCACCTGAGTGATGGGAATAAGGATGTAACTGTTTTTGATGTTCAGAAACCCAATCAAAACGTAGAGTTTCAGAGCGGAAGCATTTTGGATGCTTCGTTAGGAGATAAAATAAAAGATATTGATGCTGATAAAATTGTAAACCTCGCTGCAATAAAAAAGGTTTCATCTCAAAATTATTATGAAGCGTTTAATATTAATTCTCTAGCTACAGTAAAATTATTTGAAATTTGTAGAGATTTAGAAATGCCGCTTGTACATTTATCGTCAACAGCAATATATGGGACATTTGTTTATGAGCCTGCAGATGAAAATCATCCTATTAATCCTGTATCTCTTTATGGACTTTCAAAATTTTTAGCTGAGAAAATCGGCAGGGAAATAATTGGTGATACCAATGTCCCATTAACTATTTTGCGGCCGACTATCTCCTACGGTCCAATGGGAGATGATGTTGTTACTTTATTTGTAAAGAAAGCGCTTTCTAATGAAACCATTACTTTGGTCGATAATGGAATTTATAGAAGAGATTTTTTGTTTGTCAGCGACTTGATACATGCAATAAATTTAGCTATAGATGAAGAGGTGCCAGGCATCTTTAATGTAGGAACTGGTAATGGGGTGACTATATTTGAAATGTCGAAAGTTATTCAGAAAATCATTCCTAATTCAAAAATTGTAAATGTTGTAGGTAATGGTAAAGAAGTTCACCAAGGAGCAATTGATATTACCAAAATTCGGAATGAGTTGAACTTCGAGCCAAGGTATTCGCTGGAACAGGGGATTAATGAAACTATTAAATTTTATTCTGGTGCTGGTAAGCCATTTCTCCATTTGTGACAAATTCAACATCTTTGCACTTTGCAACAAAATTGATAAATTCTGCCAGGTTTTCCCAATTGTTCTCATTTTCAATTTCCCATGAGTGCCCATGAAGATGAAATACTTTGTTTTTTCTTAATGCGTGTAGAAATAAGCTTTTTGCAATTTTTTGCCATTTGAAATTATTTTTGAATGAAATAAAAAATCCCTTGGGATGCAAAGTTTTAATTTTGTTGTTCGATACTGAAATAGAAATGCCAGCTTTGTATGGATTTTTTGGCATATTTAGATCAAACTCCTTAGAAGTTCGACCATATACGTAATCTGTTTTTCTAAGCATTCCTGCTATTTTTTCATTTGCCTTGCCAAACGGGTAAGCAAAGCATTTGACTTCGGTTCTAGCAACCTTTTCCAAAAGTTCTTTGGATTTCGTGAACTCGAAAATAACCTGCCTAAAGTTAGTACTCGTCATATCAATATGCGAAAACGAATGTGAACCAATTTCGAAATATTTTGATATCTTTTTAAGTCCTGAGTCTGATAAAGACCTAAATTTCCAATTTATAGGAATGTAAAAGGTGCCTTTTATATCGTATTGAGTCAGTAATTTTGCTAATCTGATATCTGCTATATTGCCATCATCCCAACTGGTTGTAAAAATCATGTTTATTCCAATCCTCTGTCACAAACCGTATACTGTCATGTTGTACTAACTTTATGTTGTCACAGTCAAGGTGCTATTCATTATATAAATTGCTGAGAGATTTTGATTTATCTCATCAAACGCAAGAAAAATTACGTCATAATTTTTGCCTTTAGTTATGTCTGTCGAGGATAAAATGCACTCTATTTTTCTGCCGTCTTTAGTCGCCGCGGCCCTATACAACACTTTCTCATTTGAACCGCAGGCAGTTGCTGCTCTTCTGCACTCACTTTTCAGCCCAGCACTGCAATCTTGCAGGTTGCTATCTGTAGCCGCGTCATAATTGCGTTCAAGTCTGCAGAAAATTTTTGGATTCTTGCTCCAGTCATCTGCTAATTCAGCCTTAATAGTAACGTTGTTGCCATTTGTCGAACGTTGGAATTTCGATTCGTTGAGAATTGGTACATCAAAATAAAACGAAACGTCTTGAGATAATTTTGGAAGTTCCTGATAAGCCTCTGACGCATCCGTGTCGTCAGTGGCAGACATTTCAGCGCGAAAAGAATTTGTTGAATCTTCTGAAGAGTGCTGAGCTAGGACAAAAAAGGCAATTGCATAATCCTTTTCATTTTCATAATCTTTCAATGTTTTTCCATCGATTTTTGAATTGCTTGTTAATATGTATTGAAGGGCATTAGTATTTTCTACAACTCTCGAAATTTTATAAGGACAACTGGAAGAATCATCGTATAGAAAAACACCATATGTGAGACTTTTATAATTGAATTTGGAACTATCGATTGGATTTTCATTGTGTAAAAAAGAGACCTTATACTCGTTGCTTTGATTTTGATTTGAGCCTATTATTGTGAATATCGTCGGTGTTGTTATTGTCAGAAACGAGCCGAAACCGAAAAAGTAAAACACTGACCCTGCCGCACTAAGAATCACAATGGTAATAATTCCTATTAACAATAATTTTGGAAATCCTGATTTCGGTTTTGCTTCCCCAACAGGAGATGGTGGTGGTTGTTGAGCTGTTGGAATTGTTTTTGGTGATTCTGGTGAAGGCGGCGGGGAGGAAGGGGGATTATAACGTGAAGAAATTTGCTGAATTGGTTGGATTGGTTGAACTGATTTCTGAATTGGTTGTTGAATTCGTTGAGTTGGCTGAGTTGGTTGCAGTGGTTGAATTGGTTGAAATGGGCGTTGCTGAATAGGAACAGGTCTTTGTTGCGGTCTTGGTTGCTGGGGAACAGATGGAATAGTCTGCGGTTTGGAGCCTTCTTCAATTTTTTTCCTCAACCACTTTTTTACGTCCTCTTCCATATTTAGTAGTTCTCCTCCTTATAAAAAAGGTTAAAAAGTAAAAAGATCATGCCAGTTTCAGAATTTGCAACGGTAAGATTGTCACATTCGTTGTACCTGGCACTTGCTGCAAAATCGATGTTTTATTATTTTGCTCTAAATAATTAACAAAATTTTCATACACACCTCTGCCTTTTATCCAGCTTTCGTTGCATTCGTCCTTTACAAATATGAAAACTGCGTTTTTATCGTTCACATATCGGATAATCGTTTCATAAAACTGCTTCGCGTTATATGTGTAGAACATCAACGTGTCTGCATTTGCGTCAGGTTTATAGAAACGGAATGTCTGCAAGTTAGTTGTTGCGTCAAAAACAAGCACCACGTCTCTGTTGTTTTCAGAATAGGTCATTAGCAGCGGAATTATTTCATCACACCCTTCACTTTTAATAGCCGCAAAATTTTTATCGACATTTGTAACGAAAATGATTAATACAGGCGAAAAAATAAGGGCAACTAAAATTAGGGCATGAAAGACCTTCATTTTAAGCATTCTAATTAATGAAATCAAAGACCAGCTGACTATCATCGCATAAAAAGGAAAAAGCATCATGAATTCCGTGTCATAGAAGCTGGTCGTGGTTATTGTGGAGATGAGAATGAACAGAATTGAGAAGTTGAGAAATATGTAAAGATTTTTTCTTGAGGCTTTTGAAAAGGTGTCGAATTTTTTTTTGTCAAAAAACTTAGCCAATGGTATTTTAATAAAAATGAATAAGGAAATAAAAAATAAAATTGATAAATAATAATGGTTGCCAGCTAAAAATTCTTGGTTGATTGAGAATCGAGAGCTTTCATCCATAAATTTCGTGAATGTGAAAAATCCGTTGAAGATATTCCCGCTTGAATCAAGTAGATTAACACCTTCAGTCGTTGTGGGGAAATTATTTTTGAAAAAATTAATCGCAGGAAAGTCATTTGTTAAATTGTAGTAAACAAAAGGCGAAGTTGCCAGAAGAAAGAAAAGCAGCGCATACAGCAAACTTCTTCTTCCTTTTATGATATTCTTCGCGGACATTGTCGAAAATTTTGTCGTTAATACGAATGCTATAATGAAGAATAGAAATGAAATTCTTGTAATGAATCCAAGTCCTAAAATGAAGGAAAATACATAAAGATAGATGTTTCTATTTTTTCTCGACTCGGTGAATTTTTGGAATGCATTTAATGCGAGCAGAATGAAGACTGGAACGAGGACAATGCTAATAGCCGTACTGCTGTTCAAAACATCGTTCGGTGTCGTTGCAAGAATAAAGGCGGCAAGTAGGGCCACATTTTTGTCATAATATTTTTTAGTAAATGTGTAAAGCAAAAAAACCGAAAAAACGCTTAGGATAACGAATGGCAGCCTGACAAAGAAGAGATTATTTCCAAACAAGTAGACTGACGGAGCCAAGACGTAGGTCATCATCGGTCCATGTTGAACTCTGAAGGAAGAGTCGTAAAAGGGTATTGCACCTTTTATCATGTCAACAGTGTAAAAGTAGACATTTGCTTCGGATAGTATCAGCGGCCAGTCCCACATTCTCCAAACTCTCAAAAGCAACGCCAAAATCAGAATAATTAGCAAGACTTTTGTTTCTCTTTCAACTCTTAAAGTCAAATTCATTATATCACGGCAGCCGTTCCGTCATCGAGAATTATTGCAGCGCCTGGCCATCTCGGCAGTTGGTTGATATACTTCCACATGTCCTCGAACAAATACGTCTGCATCACTGCATGCAGAGCCTCTATATCCGCTTTCGATGTGAGCCTGTGAGAGATGACGAGATCTGTTTGGCTAAGGATGTCTTGATGAATCTTATTCGGCATCTGCGTGATAACTATCATACTTACACCAGGCTCTCGTCCTTGCTTTGCTACTGTTAGAATTGGGGACGAGGAAACAGTTTCGTAATCTGATGGGCAGAAGTTGTGCGCCTCGTCGATGATAAGCCAAACGATCGGATACTTTTTTCCAGTTGTCTTTATTCCCTCAATCTTAGCGACCTCCTCTTCTTTTCTTGCAAAAACTCTATATTGATAAATTTTCCTCGTAAGTATTGCAACCAGAAAGTTTCGCACGCTCCACGCCTCTGTCGCGCGCAGTCTTGACACGTCAACAATTGAAATCTGTCCCGGCACAACAAGGTCATCGATGTTTATTCCGCGTTCACCGAAAACTCCCCACTGTGCTGCGACAGTCAGCATGTTATCCAGCGCATTCTTCACTTCCTTCGACGTTCCTGCGTCGTCTCTTATTTTCGCGATGATATCATCGATTGTAAATTTCTTCCCGTCCCGAATCAGCTCGTTAATATTTTTTTCAAGACTTATCGCAATATGATCTGTTCTCTTCAGGTTGAAGGCAAGGCTCCATTCTTCTGCAGAAAACTCGTAAGGCAAAATTGAAATTCCTTCATCAATCGGTATACCCGCTCGAATAAACTCTTCTTGCTGCTCGAACGGAACAAAAACTTTTACATTGTCAAATCCACGAGGTTCGAGGTTCCACGTCTTTAACAGCTCGCTCTGCTGGTCGTTCGGCCTTTTCATGCTCCAGAAAATTCCCATCGTGTCCACCATAACAACTGCAACATTCTGTCGGAATTCGTTTGGCAGTAGTGCTAGCTCCTCTGTAATTATTCCACCGAGGTATGACTTTCCTGTTCCGCGTTTTCCCGAAATTAGTATTATATGAGGCCTCAGCAAGTCGAGCAGAACTTTCGTCGTGGTATGTGCGTCCTCACCAGTGCCAACGATATGCTTGCCGATGTAACCGACGCCTTGTGTGCCGAAACGGGCTTGATCTTCTTTCAGTCTTCCTACGACTGTTGCAAACGGCTGCTCTTCAATGAAACGCGCGGGTTGTTTTTTATGCAGCTCCTCTTGCTCCTTTTGCCAACTTCCTACCGCCATATAACCTATTTTTGTTTTTGCCAAACAAATACTATTTCTATTAGAGTTTGATTAAGGGGCTGTAGTATAGCTTGCTCTAGTACTCCGCCTTGGGGTGGCGGCAACCCGAGTTGAAATCTCGGCAGCCCCACGAATTGAATTAATACCGAATTAATACCTGTCAAATTTCAATACATTTTTATGAAATTGCTTTTCAGCCGTTCTGCGTATTTTGTTTATTTTATTGTTGTAATTTTTTTGATTGGTGGATTTTTTTTGATTAACGGCTCTATGAAATCTAGAAATGAAAATAATAACTTAGTTTGCAGGGATTGCAACGTCATTTTAATTTCTGTCGATACATTGCGTGCCGATCATGTAGGTGCTTATGGTTATCCAAGAAACACAACGCCAAATCTCGACAATTTTGCCAAAAATGCCATAATTTTCACAAATGTCTTTTCACAAACCTCATGGACTCTGCCATCGCACGCTACAATTTTTACTTCCCTCTACCCTGCGCAGCATAAAGTCCTGAATGAGTATAATGAAACCGTTTACGACTCATTAAATGCTTCTACTGTCACGTTGGCCAAAGTCATGAGGGATTCTGGCTACAAGACCGCAGCTTTTGTCGGCGACATCTATGTTGGTCCAAAATTCGGTTTCGGCAATGGCTTCGAAAACTATTTTTCGTATGATTCGAATGTCCAAATCGAAAGTTCGATGCATGATGCTTATGGATATTCTGAATATATCGAAACAGGTGGCACTTTCAATCGGACTTTGTCGCAGGGAATAAAATGGATAGACGAGAATAGAAACGAGAAATTTTTTGTTTTCCTGCACGGATATGACGTTCATGCGCCTTACTTAAGAAAGGATATCTCCGATACATCGTTTTACTCCAACTATTCAGGACCTCTAAAGGATGTTTTGTTCACATATCGCGAGTTAAATTCAATTCAAAAAGTTGATGATCACTACGAGATTCGTGTTGACGCAAACTTTTCAGGAAATACTGGAAAAAAAACTGTGAAGTTTAATGACTCTGATTTGGGATATATAATTTCCAGATACGATGCTGGAGTATTCAGTGCGGATACTGCCCTTGGGAACTTATTTTCATATTTGAAGAGCAAAAACCTGTTAGAAAAAACTATTGTCGTTGTTGTTTCTGATCATGGCGAGAACTTGTTTGAAAAAGGGTTGTGGTCGCATAGAAACGTCTACGATAGCGTTTTGCAGGTTGTAATGATGATTCATATTCCGAACAGAAGTCCGGCAGCCGTCAGCAGCATGGCTGGCTTAATAGACGTGATGCCTACCATATTAGATCTGGTCAACGTGTCAATACCTTCTGAGGCAAATTTAGCTGGCAAAAACCTTGTTCCAGCTATTGCAAATGGAAAAGAGGTAAATAACTTCGTATTTGCGGACAGCAATTTTCTTGCAAAAGCCCTTGTTGTACGGTCAGACACATACAAGCTCATTTTCAGACCTGCGAACAACACTTTCGAACTTTACAACTGGAGAACGGATCCTCATGAAACACTGAACATTTACGGAAGAAATGCGACAAGGGATGAGGAACTCAAATTTGCTCTGTTTAGCTTCATTAATGAGACAAATACAAATGCGATTCAAAAGCTAATGTCCCAATCTTACGTGGGCGAAGTGCAAGAATAATCGAACTTTTTTATGGTGAATTGATTAATATATATTTATGAATTTTCCCTCAGCTTTTATCATTATACTTTTTATATTTTCATCATCTTTGTTGGCAATTTATCAGTATCAATATTCAAATCAAAATAACCTGAACGCGCAAAAGCAAAACGATTTTTCTTGCCCTGATTGTAACGTCATCATAATTTTAATCGATACTTTTAGATTCGATCACCTTTCCTCTTACAGCTATTTTCTAAACATAAATCCGAACATTGATCGACTTGCAAGCAATGGAGTTCTGTTTGAAAATGCGTATGCTACGGCATCATGGACATTGCCGAGCCACATGTCAATTTTCACAGGCGTCTATCCGAATAAGCACGGAGTTAATATTCTTTACACTAGGTTGCCCGAAAATATCACAACACTTCCGGAATATCTCAAAGCTAGAAATTATACAAACGTGTGGGTGTCTCCATTAGATAGCGAGGTTTTGAACTTAAGTCTCGGATTCAATCGTGGCATAGATTACACTATCGATGAAAATAACTCTCTAGGTAACATCAATTTCACAGAGCCGCTGAGCTGGATTTTGAAAAATTCTGGCAAGAAATTTTACATGTTTCTTCATACCTTTGTTGTGCATGAGCCGAATATTCGTCAAAGCGGCGAAAAGGCGAAATTTTATTCTGATTACAACGGAACCATTCTGGATACTAAGGAAAGATTAAATGCCGGCAGATTCAAGCAACTGAGAGATGCTCTCGATGGTGAGCCTGATGTAATTTATGAGATATTTGGAGAGGAAAATGTTGGCAAATTGAGAGAGCTTATCAATGGTACATTTACTTACAAAAAATGGAATGACATCCATCTGATGATTAAACCTGGCAAGGAGGGATTGTTTTATGGCAATTTCGAGTATTGGGTAGGAGCATATCGCGATTCGATGAATTTAAGCGATACAAATGACGTTAGATATCTCAATGCTCTTTATGACGAGAGCATTTTAAAAGCCGATGAAGAGATTGGAAGATTTATCGCCATGCTGAATGCGAGTTCTATCCTGAACAAAACTGTTATTATCATTTTGTCTGATCATGGGCAGGAAATAGGCGACCACGGGGATTTTGGTCATTACCCGCGCTCTCTGCATGAAGAATTAGTTCATGTCCCTCTCATAATCTACAACCCGCAGAAACCCGAAGGAAAGAGAATAAACGCTTTAGTTTCGGCAGTTGACATACTTCCTACAATTTTGGACATTGTCGGAATACGAATTCCAGATTCAGCTTCGATGCATGGCAGGAGTTTAGTGCCTTTAATTTCCGGCAGCGATTCCAACTTACACAAATATATTTTCGGGTTCACATACCAGGCAAAATTTGTGGCGAATGAAACCTGGAAATTGATGACTTATCCAAACGGCACAGAGGAGTTATATAACGTTGCCAATGACAGGAATGAACATATGAATCTTGTTTCAACAAGGCGCGACATCGCGCAAGAATTACGGGAAATAATCAGTGACTTTGAGTCCGAGGAAGGTAAAATTTTCGTGATTAACCCTGAAGAAGCTTCCGCTAGATTGAGAGAAGCTGGTTATGCCTAGATGTCAGATCGTTATCTACATGTTGCCTCCATATCATTTTTATTTTTTGTCTTCCTCCCCTGTTTTTGTTTATATTGTTAAGAATTAACAAAAATTTATGAGGAATAGGTATTTTATCCTGCTATTTCTTCTGATTCTTTTTTTGGTTTTTTTGTTTCAATTTTTTGTCGCATCCAATGAGATGGAAGTTATCGTGACCGGTACAGGTAATCCCGGAAAAATAATGATTTATGCTTTTGATGGCCCTATCTCCTCTTACAAACGCAGCGAGATCGACACAGGTTACAATTTGGTCTGGACCGTTAGAATCGGCGATGTGTATAACAAAGGAAAGAATGTCATAGTTGCTGGTGTTGGAAACAGTTTCTTTTCAACTCCTTATGGCTGCCAAATTGTTGCTTACGAGCTGGCTGCCAGCGGTTGGAAGAAGGACGTGATAGATTCCAACGTCGATTTGAGGTGCAAAGATATAGCAATAGGGGACGTTTACAATGAAGGAAAGAATGCAATTGTTCTTGGCACGCATGGTGAAGGAATTATTAGGGTATACAAATGGGATGGAACGAAGTGGAATAGAGACGAGATAGAAAGAAATTTCATTGGTCAGATCGACTCCCAACAAAACACAAATCACAGAGTGCCTGTCGAGAAACTGACTTACAGCACGGTCGACCAGACATCCATTCACATGGTTAAAATTGCAGATGTTCAAAATGACGGGAAAAATGAGATCGTGGCTACCGAATCTTCACCATTGGAATACACTTCCGGCCCGCCTATAAGCTTCGTGAATGTTTACAGTTTCGATGGCAAAAAATGGAGCAGGACTACTATTCACGACAGCAAGGGTTTGCAAGATCGAAGCATATTAGTAGACGATATTGACTATTCTGGAAAAAACAAGATTTTGATTGGCGCAGTGCCCGGAAAATTGTTCTTGTTAAATGATAATGGCAATTGGTCTTCTACTTTAATTTTCAACCAATCATATGACAAAAACATGAAAGGGCTTGATTTCCAGGACATTTATTCAAAAGGCAGGAAGCAAATTGTTCTTGCGACTGGAGTTCCGGGCGCGCTTGTTTATAATTTGGAATGGGACGGAAGCAAGTTTCAGCCAACGTTGATTGGGAATGTTTCTCAAATTTTCGAGAAATATACTGTAATAAAAGGTTTGAATTACAACAGTTTGGATGTAAAAGCAAAAGACATTGACAATGACGGAAAATTAGAGATAATAGTTGGAGGTGAGGCTGATACGAGCCTTGCACTGGACAAAATAAAACCTCAAGACAACATATTTGGATGGGAGACCACTCCTTACGGATTCCTGATTATCTACAAGTACGATGAAAGCCAGAAAACATGGAACCCCCAAATATTGGACCAGAATTCTGTTTTGGGAATGGATGTTGGAAAAATAAAATGATTATTTAGGTGACTTTACAGAAAATAATAATTGAGAACTATGGCTGAACTGGTTTTAGTCCTTGTATACTCAGGAATTTTCGGAATTACTATGAAAATTGCTGACTTGCTTAACGAACATGGACTGAAATTTTTCAAAGGGGATTCGATTATCTTTGGTTTTCTCTGGGGAATTTTCGGTTCGCTGCTTGTAACTTCTGATTCTTCGATTGCGAATTTGATACTCGCGACAGTCGTGGGTTTCATTCCTAGAATGAAGATTGACTACATTAATCACGTAATAGCAGCATCAATCATAATCATTGTTTTCCTTCTTTATCAGACATTCGTTCCGATGATATTCTTTCCTTTCTTTCTGATTTTTGTCACAATAGGCACTGTTCGAGACTTTATACGAAAACTTTCAGGTGGAAAATCTGAAATATCGTTTTTTAAAAATATTTTCAAGAAATTCTATTATGTTTTCTATTACGACATATTCTCCTATGTGCCATTGGTTTTCATCTATTCATTTATGACATCGAACTGGATGCTGTTTTATTTTGGTCTTACTAACTCACTTTTTTACAATATAGCCAAATTTTATGGATTTAAACGTGGATACAGATGACTGCCAATTTTTACTATTGTTTAAATAACTGATAGTGTTAACTTTGTTGTAGGTTTTAGGGGTCGTCGGCTAGCTTGGTTTAGGCTTCGAGCCTTGGGAAGCTTGCTTTTGGCAGCTCAAGATCGCTTGAGACCTGGGTTCAAATCCCAGCGACCCCATTTTTCCTTCACTTTTTCTTTTTAGTCGAGAAATCGAGAAATAATTGTTATGGTGAAATTGAGGAAACGAATGAAAAAACCTGACTGGCAACAGGACATCGCGAAGGAAAGAATCGGAATACTTCTGGCGCTGGCAGAGAAGGAATTCCGAAAAAACCCTTCACTGGCGCAAAGATATGTGGAACTGGCGAGAAAAATCAGTCTGCGTTACAATGTTCGGATGCGGAAAGAGCAGAAAAGAAAGTTCTGCAAAAAATGCAACTGTCTGCTTCTGCCAGGAGCGACTTCAACAGTTCGTTTGGACAGCAAGAGAAAATTGCTGATTATTAAATGCAAAAACTGCAATACAATTTATAGGCAGCCTTACAAGTTGCGTAAATAATGGGGGTATAATTGATGCTTGGATCGACAAAAGTCATAATCGGCCTCCTGGTTGTCTTCGTATCAATCTTCATGCTTTTTTACATCTTTGATTCTATAACAAAGCTAGGCGATAACTGCAAAGTGCCGGAGACGAGGACTGAAATTTGCGACAGGCTGACTGGACCCACCCAAGTGATGGTCATCATTTTGCTGATTATCGCAGGATTTATCATAATGGTAGTTACGACAGGATACATTCTGCTAACTGCATAGCTAAGCACAGCTAAAAAC
>JAGVVV010000020.1 GCA_018304615.1 Candidatus Aenigmatarchaeota archaeon | reverse complement strand
TTTATAGTATTTATAAGGGCTATTATTGATGCTCTACTCAAAATTCAGTCCGGATTTACACTGCTCACCAAGATAAATTATGGCCTCTACTCAGGCTTCAATCTCTTTTTCCGGCCGTGATAAAACATATCCTTTAGTCAGAGCCCAGTCCAGCTTAATCAGGTTTTTTATGAAAACATTATTCAGATTAAGCTTAAAGTAGTCAGATTTCCCCACCCGCCTCGTTTTTACTACAACATCCGATTTAATCCAACTAGGAAAAAATACCTTCAAAGAGTTATAGCTGACATTGGCTCCCCGGGCTATCTCTGTCAGAGGGTAATCAAAAAAGTGAAACCCTATTAAGAAGTCAAGAACCCTTAATTGCGGGGTATCCCCAAACTGCATAAGGAAAAAACTTTTGTTTTCTTTAGTTTTCATTTTTATTCTATTTCTCTACTTTTCCACCTTTCTACTTTTCCACCTTTCTATAGTTCTATGAGTTTTTAAATGTTTCTATTAATAAAAAGAAAATATCAGAAATAGAAACATTTAAATATTACATATTTTTATGCTTTATAATAATGGCGACAGATCTAGAAAAAGCTCAACTAATGTCCGTCTTAGCAAGAAGTAAAGGAAACTGGGGAGAAAAATATGACAGGACAGAACATTTTAAGAGATTTCAAAATCTGAAGGATATAGTGAAGGATCTTGCTAAAATTAGATGGATTTTAATCTATAAAAAGCCACAATTTACAGGACTCTCTCTTAATACTCAATTTAAATCAGAGATAATTAATTTCATTGAGAATCAAATGCCACATTTGAGAGGCATACTAAAATAAACCTTTAAATACACAATTCCTTCCTCATAATATTATGTCCTTGTAGCTCAGCCCGGTTAGAGCGCACGGCTGTTAGGCATTAATCATGCCCAGATACCGTGAAGTCGGAGGTTCAAATCCTCCCAAGGACGTTCGACTTGAACCTCTGAAAACTATTTATTCTCCAAATTATGTCTTTCCTCATGAAGCGCGTGTTCAGTCAAGGAAAAATTGAAAGTAGAAGGTTTTGAAGTTATCATTCCAGAAATGCCAGACTCTCATCATCCTTCAATAAGCCAATGGGTTGAAAAATTAGCAGAGGTTGTTGGAGATGTTGATGATAATACTTACTTAATTGGTCACAGTATTGGCTGCAAAGCCATAATGAAATTTCTAGAAAGTGAAGTTGCTAATGGTGATAGATGCGGAGGAGTTATTTTTGTTGGCGGCTGGTTTACTCTTTCTCCAGCAGCTCTTCCAGATGATAATTATAAAGCAATTGCCAAGCCATGGCTCAATATGAAATTAAACTTCGGTAAAATAAAAAGCAAATCAAGTAAATTCATCGCTTTCTTTTCTGACAATGATCCTTACGTTCCCACGAATAATATCCCTATGTTTCAGGATAACCTAAACGCAGAAGTAATAATAGAAAGTGGCATGGGCCATTTTGATGAAGAAACTGGTGGCGTTAAAGAGCTGCCCTCTGTTGCGGATAAGTTAGTGGAGATGGCCAAATGACATCTTCCCTTAGTTAAATCTTATATTTTCCTAAAAGAGAATGTTGTTAGCCATAATCCGCATCAGCCTATTAAAGTAAGCTGCTCTATATTAATTGGTGGCTATAGTAATCAAAGTGTATCAACATTAATGAGAGTTCTTGTTACATAATAACTTTTTTAAGCTAACTATAATTCTTTTACTTTATGAAGTCTGACAATAGAAAAACCAAGGTCCTCCTCGCTCTATCGGGCGGCGTTGACTCAAGCGTCGCCGCCCATCTTCTAAAGAAGCAAGGCTACAACGTAATTGGCGCCTTCATGAAAATGTGGAGTGATACAAAGAATAAAATGACTGGCGAGTGCTCCTGGCGCGATGACCGCCGCATGGCTCGCAGAGTAGCTGCCATTCTTGATATTCCATTAATTACTCTTGATTTTGAAAAATACTATCACAAAGAAGTTGTTGATGAAATGTTTCGTCTATACCACAAGGGCATCACTCCAAACCCAGACGTTGACTGCAACAAACTCATTAAGTTTCCTTTGTTGTGGAAGGCAGCAAAAAAGCTGAGATGTGATTACATAGCAACAGGACATTATTCCAAGATTATCAGAAAGAAAGGCAAATATTATTTATTGAGAGGAAAGGAAAACCTCAAAGACCAATCCTATTTTCTTTACCGCTTAACTCAAGATGATTTGTCTCACACTATCTTTCCTATCGGCGATTATTCCAAACCCCAAGTAAGAAAGACAGCAAAAAAGCTCGGTTTCCCCAATTATAACCGTGAATCTACCAGAGGTATTTGTTTTATCGGCAAGATTAATTTGAAGGATTTCCTAACAAAAAAAATAAAGAGGAAAGTTGGTAATATTATTAATCCGGAAGGCAACATTATTGGCAAGCACGATGGTGTTTTCTTCTACACCATCGGCCAGCGTATTGGGCCGAGGTTCGGAATTGATATTGATGCTCATATAAGAGACAAAAATGATAATAGAATATCAAGGAGATGGTATGTTGCCCGCAAAGATGTTAAGAAAAACATTATCATTGCTGCTCCGCAAGGTCATCCATTATTGTTTAAAAAAACAATTACTTTGAGTGATTTTCACCTCATTACTGATGATGTTAATAATTACAAAACTAAATTATCAAAAAGCCCCATGAATGTTGATGTCCGTATTAGAAAGGTTGGCGAATTGCTGCCAGCGCCAGCTAATCTAAGTTACAATAATAAACAAAAGAGGTTTATAATAATTTTAAGAGATGCCGTTACAGGCATCTCCCCCGGCCAGGCCGTTGTTATTTACAAGCCGAAGTCAAGGGAAGTGCTTGGAGGGGGAGTTGTGGGCGAATAATTAATTATCCCGTTCTTGTTTCAAGATCATTTCTTCCTGCCCTTCCTAAAGCCCTGATAGCAGCAGATTCTCTATCTGAACCACTAGGCGTATTTTTATAAATAAACTCCAAATAACCTACAGCCGTTGAGCCTCCACACTCTCCTAGAGCCGCTATTGCTTCTGCTTCTCTTCGAGACCCAATTCTAGAATCTCTATACACTTGATATAATCTTTCAGCAATAAATCCTTTCTCACTCATAAATTTTACCTCCCGTTCTTTTATTTATTTCTTCAACAACATTCTGCATCCCTTCTCTGTAAGCCGCAATAACTTTTGAAGAGGTAAGATATCCTTCAGCATCTCCGCCACGAAATGCTCTGCTATTCTCTTGCTCTGCTCTAGATTTATGCACCGCTACTTCTGATGCCTTTCTCACAAGATCTCCAACACTCCTAGATGATAAATCTCTAACAGATTTTTCCGTCAATGGAGCCCTTTCTTCGGGGTTTTGAAAGCTCCAGTATGTCTCTCCACTTGGGTCTGCCCTTCTAAGATGTTCGCCATATTTACCTCCAACATAATATTCTTTTTTCCAGGCCATTTTTATTTATCTCCTGTTTGGATTTAATTATTTAAATCTTTTATTCAATTCTTCCACAATCAAATCACGCCTTTCATTGCAAACATCAACTGCCCTTTGTGCCAACCTATCACCTTCAATTGCAACAGAATCACTATGATTGTCCCTTATATTATGAAAGCATCTGGCAGCTTCCGTTTCAGCCATATTTTTATAAGATTCTACTTTGGAAGCCATTGCAATTAATTCTCCTGCAGATGCCGTACCAAGTCCATAACCATTCTGCCCAGCAGGTAAATTTGATCCAGGATTTAGCAGAAACTGAGAAGTTCTAAGGCTAGGATCTCTTCTATTCAGACTATTTATATAAGTATCTCTTGAGCTAGTCATCTTACATTTATACCGTTTCCAAAAGATATAAATATGATTAGTCGCCTTAGATGACTACTATGGAAGAGAAATTAGAGAGCTTAAACCTAACAGAAATAGAATCAAGAATGTTTGATAAAATTCTAAAAAGAGGGGGATGCAAACCAGGCATAATTGTCAAAGAGCTTGGCCTTCATAAAGGAACCGTTTACAATTCCCTGAGAAGACTTGAGGAAAAGGGATTGATAGGATATACTAAAGTAGATGGAATAAAGAAGTATTTTATAAATAAACTTGCTATTGAAAAGATCCTTAGTGAGAAAAAAGAAAGCTTAGAGAAGAATATTAAGGAAGTGAGCAAGATCCTGAAAATAGCACAAGAAAGCATAGATAAGAAAGAGGAGGCAAATGTGGAAGTCCTTGTCGGAGTAAATAGTTATAAAACATTTCATAGCCATTTATATGAATGGGCACACACTACAAAAAAAGAGTACTATGAAATATGTCCGTTAAGAAGATATGTAGAGATGATCGGTGAAGATTATATCATAAGAGAACAGGCAAGAAAGAAAAAACTAAAGATAAGATGCAAGATTCTTATTGATGAGGATGAAAAATATATAGATACGGCAAAGCATTTAAGTGGAGAAATAAGATACTTAAAATCTAAAAGTCACAAGCCAACCGGAATATGGATTTACGGAGACTCGGTGGCATTAGTTCTATGGGGATCAAAGCCGCCACTAACTATAATTATAAGTTCTAAGGAAACTGCCGAAAGCTTCATGAACTACTTTGAAGAGTTATGGAACATTGCTTCTGGCCCTAAGCTTTTATTCCCCTCAAGGCACAAGATAAATCTCTATGACTTTATAAAAAAGTCTAAGAAATGTCTGGATATTTTTGATATAGTAGGAGCAGAGATGATACATGAGGGAAGAGGTAAGATAATAGAATTAATTAAAGCTACCAAGAAAGTCCGCATTCTCATCGCTAATCCTAATTCAGAGGCGTTCAAAAAAAGAGTATTTTTAGAAGAGAGGTATATAAAAAGCATTACCGAAAGCAGGATGTTGTTTGAGTGGAAAGCTGCTATTACAAATCTAAAGGATATAATCGCCAGAACCAAAAAGGAAGGCCTTCTTGAAATCAGACTCTATGACGGACCATTTAAGTCAACTAAGATAATAGTGAACAACAATGAGATGGTTTATAATAGTTACAATATAAAGAAAGGAGAATATGGCTCTTCTTCTCCTTCTATAATCCTAAATCGTGAATTTAACAGAGAAGAATTTGACAGATTAAAGCAGGAATTTGAAGAGTTGTGGAATATGTCAAAACGTATAGATATTGAAAAGAGTTTAGAAGAGGAAAAAGACCACTATGCAACTACTGATGAGAGAGTGTCGCGTTTTGTTAATGTCCTTAGTGAGAAGATAAAACATTATATAGGAAAAGACAAGGCTTGCCTCCTCGCCATGTTTCCCAGCGGAACATTCTTTGCGATAGCACTAAGAAGGTATCTTCTTTCTAAAGGAAAAAATGTAAGTTACGCTGAATTGAACAGGAGTGATATACAAATAAAAAAAGAGGATGTCTGGGGCAAGAAAGTAATAGTGGTAGACAGTTCAATATATACTGGGACAACTTATAGAATGATTATGAACAAAATAAGACCATTAAAGAGAAAGTATCATATTAAAGGCATAAAATACGCCGTGGAGTATGACATGATTAACTTATCTGATTTTTCTTCAAAAAAAGAAAAGCCGTTTGATGGAGAATATAGCCCAACAAAAAGATGGAAAGATAGAGCTTTAAAGGAAAGAGCGAAAATTTTAAATAAAAACCAGTCATGAATAACATTAGTACTGGTAAAAGGCTTTCCAAAAGTTATTTAATCAAAAGTTGTGGTAACTTATAATGAATAATATCAAAATAACTTTAGCTACTAAGAAGGATAAGAACTATCTGTTAAGCTATTTTGAACACTATAAAATTAAAGGACTAATAGAAAACAGGGTTAATTGTTATATCTTACATAATTTTACAGTTATAGCTAGAACTAATAATAAAATCATTGGTGTTCTTCAATGGTATATTAAGGAAGATCCAAGGGCAGGTGTTGTTGAATTTGAAGAGGTGCATGTTTCAGAAAAATACCGGAATAAGGGAGTTGGAGATCTATTAATCAAATTTGCCATTAGGTCTGTTAGAGACTACTTCAAAAAAATCCAAATTAAGCCAAGAAAGATATTCCTCTTTGTTGAGAAAAACAATAAAGCAGCCATATCATTATATAAAAAATATAAATTTAAATTTATCTCCGAGGTTGGACGTCTCTTCTCTGATAAGGAAATACAATTATTCTATTCCCGGAACTTATAGCATAACCCTTTTATACCTTCCCTCCTTTCATAAATCATGGACTTTGACACTCTCGCAAGGAAGAGGCGCTCTGTCAGAAACTTTAATCCAAACAAGAAGCCGGACTGGAAAAAAGTAATTGATGCCATTGATACTGCAAACCAGATTCCACTCGCAGGGAATATTTCTATCCTTAAATTCATCATGATAGAAGACAGGGAAAAAATAGCAAAAATAACTGACGCCTGCCAGCAGGACTTCATCCAGGATGCTCATTATATTGTTGTTGTATGCTCAAAGAAAGAGCAGCTTACAAGAAATTTCAGCGGCAAGGGAGAGATGTTTACGAGGCAGGAGGCGGGAGCGGCAATACAGAATTTCCTTCTCAAAGTAGTTGAAGATGGTTTGGCAAGCTGCTGGATCGGCCATTTTTCAGAAAGAATTTTAAAAAGGCTCCTCAAGATACCAAAGGATTGGGACATTGAAGCTCTGCTCCCTCTGGGCTACGAAGCCAGGGCAAGAATAAGCAGCAAACCTCCCATCAAGCCCAGCATTGAAGACACAGTTTATTTTGAAGAGTGGAAAGAGAAGAAGAGGAAGAAATAATCATATTTTCAATAAAGTTTTTAATCTATTAAGATGTTAGATTTGTATGAAGCTTGAGATAGAGCTTGTTCCTTCGACAGCTTGGTATTCCAATTTAAGGAACAAAGTAAAAAAAGATGTTTGGGATAAGATAAGGAAGAAAAGTTATGTTGATGCAAATTATAGATGCTCTATTTGTTTAAAAGATAAAAAAAGGCTAAATTGCCACGAGATTTGGGAGTATAATGACGAAAAACATCTCCAAAGATTAAAGGGGTTCTTAGCTCTTTGTGATGATTGTCATATGATTAAGCATATAGGCTTTGCGGGGATACAGGCTTCAAA
>JAGVVV010000021.1 GCA_018304615.1 Candidatus Aenigmatarchaeota archaeon | reverse complement strand
TGCGGGAGGTGGGCATTAAACCAACCAAATGTTTTCTTATTCAAATTAACCTTATACCACCCTTTCATCTACCCTTACACTAACCTTTTTTATTCATTCTGGTTAAGTTAATCTATAAGGAATAATCTTTTTACCCCGATCTAATATCTTATTATGAAAAAACACTTAGTTTTAATCTCAATGGTCATTTTGATTCTTGTATCTTATCTTTTCTTAACTCAGACAAACACACAAGTTAACGAAGCAAAAAACGAAACTTCCCCATGCAAAGGAAACGCAGAATGCCTTCAGGGGGTTGTCACAAGCATTGTAGACGGGGATACTCTTGATGTAAATGGTAATAGAATTAGACTCGCTTTAGTGAACGCTCCTGAGTTGTCAACTGTACACGGGAAGACAGCAAAGCAATTTGTCGAAAGTTTTTGTCCTGTTGGATCGCCAGCACTGGTAGATCAGGATGATTTGCAGAAAGTAGACGCATTCGGAAGGGTATTGGGGTTAGTTAAATGCAGATATGTTAACTTGAACCAGGCTCTTCTTGAATCAAATCTGGCAGTTATTGAAACAAAGTTCTGTCCAGAGAGCGAGTTCAGAAATGAGGACTGGGCCTTGAAGTTCGGATGCTAGACTATCGAAAGTAAAATGATTCCTAAAACAGTTCCAATAATTCCAAGTTTCTGCACTAGTTCTATTTTCTCCTTGTAAAAAATTCTTGCAAGTATTACTGTGATGAATGGGAAAGCAGCAGCTATTGGTGTTACAATAGCTACTTTTTGTAAATTAACCCCATTGCTCCATGCTATGAATCCTGCTACACTTGTTAATCCAGCAAGGATTAGTGGCATTATTACATTTCCTTTTATTTTCAAATCTTGGCTCTTTATAACATTGTAGAAGAAGGCGATAATCATCTGTCCAGTTCTGACAAAAAGAATTGGAAGGAACCAATTGGTTTTTGAAATTAAGAATCCCAGCAACGGCAAATTGACACCAAAAAACATGACACTTATGAGGTCTTCAGGAACACCAGGCAGGAGTTTGTTTAGATTCATCTTTTTTATGTCGCTGAATTTAATTGAAGCTAAAAATATTCCCACAATTGTCAAAGAAATTGCTATTGCTTGATATGTTGTAATAATTTCATTAAGAAAAATTATGCTGATTATTACCGCAGGAATAACCCAAGCTGATGAAACAGGTGCAATTATCGAGATAGAACCTTTCTTCACTGCCTTGAGAAAAAACAGATAACCCATGAAATCAAGAAAAACAGACAAAATAAATAGCCAAAAATAATTTCCAATAGCCGAATAAGTTCCTAGGTTTAATAAAAAGTAAAAAGAGAGAGGTATTGTTTGTACTACACCTAACCAGAAAAGTGTTCTCAAAGATCCTAGTTTATCAGTGACTTTTTTCAGATAGAAATCTGAAACTCCCCATGTCACCATTGCCACTATTCCAAAAAGAATTCCTTCTGTTAGGCTCATTATTTAAAATAAGTTTTTTGATTTAAAAAGAAATTTTCATGTTGGCTGGACTACGTCTTTCTCATTGATGTATGTGTAGGCAGAATAAACTGCGTGGACCCCTTCTGCCACTCCGGTGATTGCCTGCTTGAATTTGGTGTCTGTGATATCTCCAGCAGCATATACTCCAGGAATATTGGTCTTTGATTCCCTGTTTATTTCTATTTCTCCCTTGTTGTTTATTTTCGCTCCCAAAGTTTTCGCAAGATCCGAAAGAGGAATCAATCCTATGGCGATGAACAGTCCGTCAAGCTCCAGTTCCTTTTTCCCCTTGTAAGGATTGTCTAAGACAACGCTCTTGACCGTCTTTTCGCCTTTTATTTCAGTCACATTTGTCTTAGTTATAATCTCAATCTTGACGTTCTGCTCGATCCTCTTCATGTTGATGGGCTCCGGCCTGATTTTCTCCCCCCTGTAAATCATGAAAACTTTCTTCGCCCACTGTGTCATGAGCAATGCTTCCTTAGCAGCAGAGTCGCTTCCTCCGACAACACCAACCGTTTTATCCTTGTAGAAAAAACCGTCACAAAGACCGCAGTAATGAACACCTTTGTTCTTGAACTGGTCATGCCCTGGAACTTTCAATTCTCTATACTTCGTCCCTGTTGCGAAAATTACAGTTTTCGTCTCAAAACTTTTTTCCTTGGTCTTGACAAGAAAATGATCTTTTTCTTTTTTCACTTCAGTGACTCTATCTTCAAGTAATTCCACATTTTTCTTGTAATCCTCTGCATGCTGCTGGAGTTTGTCTGCCAACTCCAATCCAGTCAATCTTATAAATCCAGGATAATTCTCAACTACATCGGTTGTGGTGATGATTCCACCGTGCAAATCTCCAATGACAAGAGTCTTCATGTTCATCCTTCCTGCGTACATGGCCGCTCCGAGACCTGTCGGACCACTTCCAATTATAATCGAATCGTAGATTTGAATCACCGAACTCATTTAATCAAGCCAGTATATAAATTATCCCTTTTATCTAATATTTTAGAAAGGAAAATAATTCGTGAACGAGTACAGGAAAATAGAAAAACTAGCTCAAGCTTTCGGTATGCCTGTTTGATTAAAAAAACAAATATGGAAAACCAAGTTTTAATGCTGCTCTACCAAAAAAACCATAACGTTTTGACCACAGTATTTTTATTTCTCCATTCAGATCAAGTACAGCCACGTTATATACTTCTTTTCCTGCATATACTGCTAACAACCCTACTTCATCATCAACACGAGACACACGAGTTGCATGTCTCTCCAAATATTTCTTAAATGCATTGGAAGATCTGAATGTCATTCCTTCCATTTTTGAAAGATCTGTCATAACAATTCAAACTACCAATAAAGATTTAAGCTTAACAAAAATCGATTAACTAGCCCTTCCAAACAAACAAATACTTCATGGGCATGAAATGTTCTAAATCGCTAGAGTAAGAACAGTTGACGCACTTGTATCCGATCAGAATTTTCTTATTGGAAAGATTCGTCCCTTCTAATGGAAGAATCTTGCTTTCGCAGACTGGGCATTTATCTATCTTGTCTATCTTCGGCATCTTCTTTGTCTTCACCTTCACATGAACCGAAGGAATTGTTAGAGCCAGTTTCTTCACTCGATTAGGACTCACAGAAAACAATTTATCCTCTCTCTTCAACCTCTTCATCACTAACTGGCTTAGGACTTCCTGAGATTCTATTCCGAATCTAGATTTGACAATATTCTTAATCTGCTCAATAATCTTTTCATTGCTGGGAATCTTCCTTTTCATCTGATTAGAATTGGTTCAAGGAGAAATAAGTTTTTCTATTCCAGATCCTGTGGGATTGTGAGCTTGAAAGGTTTTATTACATCAAAAGCCACATAGGTCCTTGTTGACTCAATCTCTGGCAAAGTAAGTAATTTCTTGACAAAGGCATACAGCTCTTCTGTAGTTTTGAACCTGACAAATGCAAAGATGTCTACCTCACCTGAAACTATGACAGCTCCCCTGATCTCGTTCATTCTCTTCATCTTTTCTGCAAGAGCATCCACCATTCGTGGCTTGGCTTTTATTGAAACTACAGAGATGACGTTCAATCCGAGTTTTGAGAGGTTTATTCTGGTCTGGTAAGCTTCAATCACTCCACTTTTCTCCAGTTTCTTCACACGATTCATCACTGTCGCAGGAGTAACCTTCAGTTTTTTTGAAATGTCATGATAAGTGCATCTCGCATCCTCCAAAAGGAGCTTTAGAATCTTCTTGTCCATCTCCGCAAGTTCCATATTTACTGATTCTCCTTATGATTCTTAAATTCATTAGTTTTTTTCACTCGATAGGAGTTAAATAATATTTAATTTTTATAGTAAAAATTGGTGTTTTGTTTAGCCATAAAGTATTTATATTGAATAATCGTAAGAAAACATAGAATAACGACACCAGAGTGTGATATATGATGACACCTAATTGCCCCCGATGCGGGACAACAGAGATGAAGATAGTCAGTATGAGCTATCCGACCGCGTACGAATGCGACACCTGTGGCTATGGGTTTGTACGGATGCCCAATGCCTTAATTGATGAGTGAGTTTCCGTTCCTCTTTCTCGATGACCTCATCACACAGAAATTGAATTAGTATGAGGAGTATTTCTGAAGTTATTTAAACTGATAATGGAAATAATTCTTCATGCCCAGGTCGCCTAATCCGGTATGGCACAGTGGAAATTAAGTTTCCGTGCAAGCCTCTGGAAAGCCTGCGAGCGCAAGCTCTTGCGAGTTCAAATGAGATTAAATCTCTGAAAATCTCGCCCTGGGCGCCTATTCTTTCATCAGTTCAAACCCCGGTGGGAGCAGAATTTTTTACAGTTGTAAACAGAATACAGCTGTAAATAATTTTTTAGTGAAAAATATGAGAATCTGGTTCATAGAAAGGATATTCTCTTGGTTTTCGCTCATTTTTTAGTTTATTCTCCAAGAAAGTAGTTAGTCGTGTTTTACCATCATACTGACGAATAAATTCATCATAAGTTTGATGTGGATTAATTCCGTAAGTAAATCTGCAATAAGCAGCCCAATTCATTCTGTTGACTAAACTTAATCTTTTGTCTTTCATTCTTGACGCATCAATCAATTCAATAGCAACAGTTATTGGAGAAAAAATTGTTGTACCCCAGACGCTTGGAAAACCGTATACAAAATCCCTTGCATATTTTTTTGCATTGTCTAAAGTGATACCGTCTTTTAGGTGCGTTTTAATGGCATCGAATTTTGATTGCATAATGTTCAGTTTGTGGTGAAAGGCTAAATATGTGTTAAAGACTTTATTTACAGCTGTAAATAAAATCCCCTAAAGTTTAACCCGTTGGGAGCATAATTTTACAGTTGTAAACAATTTGAATTCTTGTTTGATAGAAAAGCTTAAATCTCTAATTAACTTCTTCTAAGTGGTAATAATGGCAATCAATAACGGTCAGAAACGCTTAATTGTTCCAGAGGTGTGCTGGGGAGGATACGTTGCAGACACATCAAGAGATGCCGATGGGAGAGTTAATCATAGAAGTCCTGATGCTAAAAGAATTTATGTTGACAGATTGAAACAATCCGGAAATCCTGATCAAGTAAGATATGCTGAATCCTTGGAAAGAAGAAAAGATTTGAGATAATTCCAAAACAGAAGAAAAGAAATAGCTTCATCTTTGCTTTGAAAATATTTTTACGCCTGTAAATAAAATCTCCTAAAGTTTAAATAGATGATTAAAAAAGATTAGAGAAAGGAGAATTCGATGATAACAGCATCACAAGCAAATCTTTTATTCTCTATTTTGACAGTGATAGGTCAAGCCATCATTATTGCTACACTATTTGTCATTGTTGTTTCATGGAAAAGAAAAAAGAGTCACAAAATGCTTGTATTTTTGGATAAACATGGAATCTTATTTGCGTTTGTTGTTGCACTAGTTGCAATGACGGGAAGCTTAACATATTCTGAAATAATCGGATATGAGCCATGCAAATTGTGTTGGTTCCAAAGGATTCTTATGTATCCGCAGGTAGCACTATTTGGATTAGCCTTGCTGAAAAAAGACAGAAGTATTCGTGATTATAGCATTCTACTTTCCAGTTTAGGTGTTTTGATTGCAACGTATCATTACGCGCTTCAAATGGGAGTAGCTCCTGTAACTTCATGCAGTGCAGTTGGAAGTTCTGTGAGCTGCTCGCAGATATTTACTATGCAATTCGGATACATCACAATTCCGATGATGTCTTTGACTGCTTTCTCGATGATACTGTTATTCATGCTAGGATTAAGATTGCACGACAATCTTAAGAAAAGTTCTAAATAAAATTTACACCTGTAACAAAAATCCCCTAAATGTTAATGCTTGCTAAAGTCCCGGTGGGAGCATTTAACTAGCATTAAACTTCAAAATAAAATTTGGTTTAAATCTTTAGTGCTTCTATAAAAACTATGAGATGTCAGTATTGTCATGAATCAAAGGACGCTATACAGTTGTATATTTTGGGCAAAGTCTTTAAGGACAAACCCAATCAAATATGCTCTTGGTTACAGTTACACTTAGTTTAATTTCATAATGTGTTGGAGCACGGAAAACTGTTCTGATGCCCGGTGGGCGCCAATTTTTAAATAATTTCAGCAGAATATGTTGAAGAGAATATTTTACTGTTAGCTATATCATTAGGAGAGATTTGTGTCGAATCGTATTTCACTATTGCAGTTCTCGTCGGATAATCGATTGATGCGTTGTAAATTCCTTTCAGCTGCATCAGGTTGTATTCTATGTCTGCTATGTTGCACGTACATCCCAGCCCACTGATTTTCAATTTCAACTGGCTGAGGGATATATTTCCGACTTCAGGTCTAGGAAGAATCTTCTCTACGTTCGAAACCAGAAGCGGAGGAATTATGAAATAAGTTAATACCACATAAATTCCGATCATCAGAATAAACGAGAACGCCACTTTAGTCCTTTCTTTTCTGAGAACGGCCATGTTGCATTTTCCGTAATCCCTTTTCAGATAGACGTATGTAGCGACTCCTAAAAACAGAAATCCTAGAATAAGAAAATAAGGTCTGTATCTTAGAAAACTCAACGCTACTGATATTCCACCAATTCCTAAAAGAACAACCACCAAAGGAGTTAAGCAGCAGAGAGAAGCGAATATCGAAGAAACTATACCACTTATGAATGAACTCTTCCTAGAAACTTTTGCCATAAGAATTAACTAAGCGCCCATTCGGATTGCCTGTCGAACAGGATGTCATGGTATTCCCAGAACTTTCCTTGTTCATTAGCGCATCTCGCGGCATTTGCAGCTCTGTCAGCAAACCTGTGGATCTGTGTGAGCGGAAAGTCCATGTAAACAAACTTGATCTTGTCTCCGTAATCGCTGAGTATTTTCTTTATAGTAGGTTCAGCCCTCTTGCAGAAAGGACATTGAAAATCTGAAAATTCTACTACAACTACATTCGATGACGAGTTTCCTCGAGGTGGAAGTTGCCCCAAATTGACTGTGTTGGCAGAACCTCCTGCTAAAGCAGAATCTATCGCAGCCTTCAAATCATCATAAGTGCCTCCGAGAATTTCCTGGCCGTTGACATAAAAGGTTGGTGTTCCCTTAACTTGCAACCTTAACCCCTCGTTCCTGTCGCTCTGAATTTGAGATTCATATTTACTGGAATCGAAGCAAGATTTGAATTGGGTAGTGTCAAGTTTCAATTCGCCTGCATAAGAAACAAACTGGTCTCCAGATACAATAGGTTGTTGCTGCTGCGAAAACATGTATCCTCCTGCTATAACTGCGACCAAGATAATGATTCCGAGAATGTGAACTGTTTTTATTTTCATCTCATCACAAGCTTTACATTTTTCGTAATGCTGAGTTGGAAATCGAAGTATTTAAAGTTTTTTCCAGTCTGATCTTGCCATAAGTTTCACCCATTACACTATTGCTTGATTTTTGGCCTGTATCGATTAAGGAGCATTGAATTGCTGACAACTGTAATCGAACTGGATGCCATCGCAATAGCTGCATATATGGGGTTCAACAAAATTCCGATGAAAGGGTAAAGAATTCCAGCCGCAACTGGTATCAAGCCGATATTATAAAAGAATGCCCAGAACAAATTCTCTTTCATCTTTCTCACAGTCTTTCCGCTGAGATCAATAGCGGTCACGACATCCCTCAAATCATTCTTGATTAAAACTATCCCACCAGCTTCTTTAGCGATATCAGTGCCAGCCCCGACTGCAATTCCGACATCTGCTTGGGCAAGCATAGGCGCGTCATTGATTCCGTCGCCAACGGCAGCTACAATTTTTCTTTTTTGTTGCAGTTCTTTGACCTTCATTGCTTTATCTTGCGGCAAAACTTGAGCCATGACATTTTCGATTCCTAATTGTTTCGCTACAGCCTTAGCAGTTCTTTCATTATCACCAGTAATCATCCAAACTTCTTTCCCCATCTTCTTTAATTCTTCTACCGCTTCTTTTGAGAATTCTTTCGCAGTGTCAGCAACTGCAATTATGCCCATTATTTTTTTCCCATATGAAACAATTACTGCAGTTTTACCTTCCTCCTCCAATTTTTGATTTTTAGTTTCGATTTCATCGGAATCAATTCCATTGTCCTTCATAAACATCCTATTCCCGACCAGGATTGTCTTGTTCATGTAAGTGGCTTTTATTCCTTTGCCAGCAACAGTTTCATAACCTTTTAATTCTGGAATTTTCATTTTCTCTTCTTCTGCTTTCTTCACTATTGCTTCTCCAATAGGATGTTCAGAACCCTTTTCTGCTGCGGCCGCTAACTGCAGCACATCATTTTCATCAGAACTTAAGGCAACAATATCAGTTACTGTTGGCTCCCCCTTTGTCAATGTTCCGGTCTTGTCAAAGATTATCGCATCAAGTTTGTAAGTCTTCTCAAGATATTCTCCGCTCTTGATTAAAATTCCGTTCTGTGCGCCTTTGGCTGCACCAATCATTATGGCTGCTGGTGTTGCTATTCCCAACGCACACGGGCAGGCGATTATTAAAACAGCAATGAGTATTGTAAGTGCTAAAGAGAAAGGCAAACCGGCAACATAATACCAGAACAGAAATGCGCCAACTGATATGAGGATAACAGCCGGGACAAAGTAAGAAGAAACTGTGTCAGCGAGTCTCTGCATAGGTGCCCGGGAAACAATTGCCTCTTGTACCATTTTCACTATTTGCGACAAAGTGGTTTCTGCTCCAACTTTTGTCGCTTTTACTTTTATCAAACCACTCTTGTTAATTGTAGCGCCAATGACCTCATCGCCAGCTTTTTTAGTAACAGGCATACTTTCACCAGTTATTGCTGATTGGTCTATTGCAGAATATCCTTCAATAATTTCTCCGTCCACGGGTATTCTTTCTCCAGGCTTGATAATTATTATATCGTTGACTTTCACCTGCTCAACCGGGATCTGTTCTTCCTTCCCGTTTCTAATTACAGTTGCAAGCTTTGGTTGCAAGTCCAACAGCTTTCTTATTGCTTGGGAAGCTTTTCCTTTGACTATATGTTCCATGTATTTGCCAAGAAGAATGAACCCGATGATCAATCCTGATTCGGTGAAATAGACTTCTGGCCCGCCAGCAGTTACTTTAGGAAATATTGTCGACCAAAGAATTCCTTGGAAGGCGTAGATTGTTGAATAAACCCATGCTGCAGTTGTCCCTATTGCGATGAGGGTATCCATGTTTGCTTGTTTTGCCTTTATTGCATCTATTGTCCCTTTGTAAAATCTCCAGCCTCCTATGAACTGGACTGGAGTAGCCA
>JAGVVV010000011.1 GCA_018304615.1 Candidatus Aenigmatarchaeota archaeon | reverse complement strand
TCTGAAATCACTTCAACTTTTCCTGAATCATCTAAAAGAATGAATCCATTCTCCTTAAGTTCTAGAACTTTACCGAGAATAGAAACCATCCTGTCTCTCTTCAGATCGAGTTCGGAAATCTTTTTCGGCAGATAGTATTCGTACACAATTAGAACTGGAATTAAAAATTCTTATACTTGAGATTTTTTTGGAAATGCATGTTCGTCTATGAAAGTCCAGTCGGCTTCAGTCATTTTTGGATAAAGTTTTTCAAAAGTTTTTCAACTATACCTCGAAAATATTTTCACATGGCTGGAATATTTCTGATGTCTTCAAGAAACTCTAAAGAACCGTCAGCTCTAGCTAAAAAAAGAAGTTCTTCATCGGAAAGTTTAAAATCTTCTTGAGGATGTTCATCTACATATCGTTCAGATTTTAAATATGCACGCACGGTTGGAACATCAGAACGATTCTTAAGCAAAGTATCCTTAGAAGGTTCATAATTTATCCATGAACAACTTGGATCAGCAAGATTATCCAATTCATCCTTCAAACCATTATTCATTAAAACTTCGACATAAGGTCGTTCTACAGTTACTTCTCTTACCAGTTGAGAATTAGAGTTTCCCATCAAATTACCATTAAATTAATTGTAAAAGGAATATAAAATTCTACCCGTAGCTTCTCCAGCCGTATCCGCATTTGATGCACTTGTAGAACAAAGTCGGAGGTTCGTCTGCAGAACGCGTCTGCTGCATCCACCATGCAGCTTCCCCATGCTCGCAGTTAGGACAGACGATGTGAGTTTTCGGCAATTCTCCGAGACCCTCGTCCTTTCCCATTTCGGCAATTCTCCGAGACCCTCGTCCTTTCCCATGACGACTATCCCCCTCTTGGCACTCTGGATGACCTCAGTAATTTCTACCTTCTCGTTCTTGCCTTTAGTTTCTCTACCGCATTTTCTACACACTAGGTAAATGTTCTTCGTCCTCTTCTCGACGACGAGAAGGCTTCCACATTTTTCGCAAAATTTCATTCAAATTCCGCCTGTCAACCTTGAAACTATAACCTTAAAGTAACCGAGTTTAGGGACTATAAAGATTACCTTTCCATGGACTTGCGAGGGTTTGACGCTGTGCTCGAATGAAAGCAGACCGCTGTTGTGGTCTCCCTTTGTCATGAAGCTTCCATCGGGATTGATTGAAATGATTCTGTGAATAATCGGTACAGGCTGGTCTTGTATCGAATAGACAATAACATCGCCGACATTGTATTCAGATGATCCTTCGATTATCGGAAGATCTCCGATCAGAAATCCGTCTTTCACTGGCCATGAATCTATGTAACTCTTGTTGTAATTCATGTTGCTCTGAAGCCACTGGTAATGGACTTGAGGAGTGGTAGAATCATGCGTCATCGAATTACTCACAACTGCGACAACAGGCAAATCAGTTTCAAGTGCGAATGCGAGGGCTTGGTTTGCAATGAATGCAATCAGAATTCCCAAAACAGCGTAAACCACATATCCGAAAGGTCCGCCGGTCAACCTGTCCCAAGATTTTCTAAGCCCTGCCATAACTCTCTCCCTTCACTACTGCGGTCGCGATCAAGTGTGCAGCTCTCAATGGTTCTGGAATGTAACTTCGAGTCGTGCTCAATGTTATGACTTCCTTTGCCAATTTATCATCTATCCCGGCCGACTGATAGAAAATATCTTTTGAATCTCTGACCTTAAATCTCTTTATTCTTCCTGCGTTCTTTATCATCTTCCATCTTTCCTTGTAATCCTCGAACATCTTCAGGGCTTTCCTGACTTTCTTCACATCAGGGTGCTTCCTGTTGATGACAAGAACCGGAATCCTTGTCTCCTCGTGGATTTTTTTTATGTCTACGATGTTGAAACCGCCTAATGTGATGCCGTCGAACATGATTATTTTTAACTGTTGTTTATGTCTGGTAGAGTTAATAAGTTTAACTATTTTGTCGGTGGCGTCGTTCCCGTCAACAGTTACCTCGGTCTTCAATGCCCCGTCCAAAAATTTCCCACCTCTGAAAATTACCCCGATAACAAGAACTTGATTGTCTGTTCGTTCAAAAGCCCCATCATCAAATCCGAGGATTCTTATCTCAGATTTTAACATTGAATTTCAAGAATAGATAACCTGTGTAGTATTTAAATTTACCTAAGTTAAAAGTTAAGAAGTGGTTTAATGGGAAAGAAAACTTACCCTGAGGCGATGGCCAGACTGTACTTGAGAGTTTACGTTTGTAGAGTCTGCAAGACGAAAAGGAAGGCTGACCCGATAAAAGTGAAATTAAGAAAAATAAAGTGCAGGAGATGCGGCTCCAAGCAACTTCGTCCCAAACGCCGTCCATTATAAGCAGTGTTTTTACCACTTTAATCGGTTCTATAATAAATTTAAGTTGAAAAAAGATAGAGATAACATGAAAATTAGTATTCTTGATTTAAAAGATTCATCAACAGCATTATTTTTATCAAAAGGACAGAAGAAAGAACTACAAAATCTTCTTTCTAATGAAAAAATAAAATTGCCGATTTCACGATTATCAATCCAAACAAAAAGGTTGAATCAAGCATATACAGTAATGTCAGACGACAGTAAATTAGTATTAGAACAAATATTAAAAAAAATTAAATTACGAGCAGGGTGTTCTAAATGTATTGAAAGTACTTTTAATATCCAGCTAACACCCGAATTATGTTGGTTATATGGATTTTTAGTTGGTGATGGCAACACGATTAATGTTTGTAGATTTTATAATATAAATGAGAAATTAGTTGAGCAAGTTAATTCCACAGTTAAAAATCATTTTAATGTAGAAATTAAAAAAGAGCCAAATAGATCAATAGATTATATCATACCCAAACCTGTTTTAATAGTTTTAGAATCATTCTTTGGTAGAAAAGGGAAATCTGTAAATGCTCGCGTTCCTACTTTGTTGTTCTCGTTACCCAATGATTTTGTAGCATGTTTTGTCAGAGGACTTTTTGACACTGACGGCACCCTTGTTTGTAATCCAGAAATAACAACACCAAATCTTAATTTACTCAAAGATGTTCAATTACTTCTTAAAAGTAAATTTGATATTTATTCGAGAATCAGAAAAGCACCACGAAAATACGAAAGTCACAAACATATCCAACATACACTTACTTTAGGCATGTTTGATAGAGTCAAGACATTTGCCAATGTTCTGAAATTCTATGAAATTATAGGATTTACTCATCCAGATAAAAAATTGAAATTGATAATGAAAATGAAAAGTAGGACGTTATATGCTGTTTTACAGCTAGTAAAAGGTGGTTTCCAATATTCAGATGGAATTAAGGAAGTGTTACATAAAGATTGGTCGACAGTTATTGATCATTTAAATAAACTAGAAAAATTAGGATTAATTAAAAAAGAACCAGAAAAAGCATATAATTTAATAAAATACAAATGGGATACAATAAATCAAGACCAAAAGAGATCGATTTAAATAATTGAAGTGTAAGCTTAATTCTATGCAGAGCACAACACCATCTGGATCACTATATACTTTGGACAGAGTGGTTTTAGGCCTATTGAAAAGGAAACCACTACAGGTCAGCTATATTGAATATTTTGTAAATCAGTTGTTCATCGTCAAAATGAAATTCACCGATATCACAGCTAGTTTAGGCAGACTAAATTTAAGAGGTTGTATTATGAGGGTACCATCTTCTGAAGTTGAATATGGAAAGGAAATGTATGAAATAAGCGCTGAAGGAGATAGCGTACTTGAATCAGTCAAAGGGGAAGATAGTGGATTTTGGAATTTTTTAATGATGATATCTGAAGGGCAACTTGTATCTTCGACCAGGAGGGATGTACTCAAACAACATTTATCATACTCGATTGTTCCTGATGAAAATCTAATGCCAAAGATGGAAGCGGTTGAAGTTCCTAAAATTCCCAATATCTTGCCATCTGAGATTCACGAAGAGGTGAGTAGGCCGATGAGACTAGTGACAGGCGAGACAGAAAAAGAGATCATTATGAAACGCTCAAAGACTATGAAATGGCATTACCATCACATTTACAGAATTAGGAGTAAAGCAGTCCAATCGTTTTATCAAGATATAAATGAAATCTTATTTAAGAAAATTAGTCCTATTATTCTGGATGTCGGAGTTGAGAAATTCGTTGAAGCAGTAAAAAAACTTGGATATATAAAAAATCCTAGATCGGAAGAATATCGTAGATATGGTCGCGCCATATTTGATTTATGGATTCCAGCAAATGACACAGTATATCTGATAAGTTCCATCAACAAAAATGGAATTCAAAGAACCAATACCCATCTTTGGCAGATTTCCAAAGAAGATTCAAAGTTAATTCCTGATAGAGTAGTTGCGATTCCAAATTTATCAGATGATGATTTTTCAGCTTATCAAAGTAATATATTAAAAGTCTTGAAAGAAATTTGTAGATTATACGGAATTGGTGTAAATGCCACTTGAATATATAACAACAAGGGATTTGGAAAACAACGGGAAAATCAGAATTGCAAAGATGAAAGAAGATTCACAAGCGATGATGGAATTGACTTGTCCTGAATGCGGATCTTCTGAGAAGAGGAAAGAGAACTGGACCAGTCCTTTTGTTGAAGGCGAAGGGACTAAACAGAAGTTCAACATCAAATGCAATAAATGTAGTTATTCATTCAAGATGCTGAAGCTGAAGAAAGAAGTAAAGAAAAAAGAGAAAGCCTAAACATATTTTTCAAAGTAAATTCTGTTAGGATCGAAGCCCATCTGTGCTGTAAGAATCCTAACGTCTTCAACCATCTTGAAAAGGCCGCAGATGTAGATTTCCTTGCTTTGAGGATCCTTGATGTATTTCTTCATGACCTCCTGAACATATCCGACTTCGCCTTTCCATTCTTTTGAAGGTTGGCTGAGGACAGGAGTGAAAGTGAAATTAGGATATTTTTTCACCCATTCCTCTATCACTTCCCTGTAGATTATCTCGTCTTCGGTTCTGTTACCAAAAATCAGCGTAATTTTTTTGTCTGTTCCTGTCTCAAAAACTCTTTGCAGCATTGACCATAGGGATGAAAGTCCGGATCCAGCCGCAACAAAAACCAGGTCATTTAGAATAGGTTCCCTCAACACGAATCTTCCTATGGGTCCGCTCACTTCAATCTTGTCACCGGGTTTCCTTGACGTCATGAATCCAGAGACATATCCATTCTCCACATGCTTGATTATGAATTCAGTATAATCCTTCTGTGAGGGGGTTGAAGCTATAGAATATGGTTTCAAAAACGGCGAGTTGTTCTTTTGCAGATGGATGAACATATACTGGCCAGCTGTGAAATTGAACGGGACTGGGCCGTCGAACTTCAGCCTGAGAGCTTTCACTGTCGGAGTCTTCTGGATATTTTCAGAAACTGTAGTCAGATATCTCTGCAACGGCATATTACCACTTGTCGCTAAAATGTATTATTTTAAAGAGTGATGAATAATATATGAGTTTTACTGTTTCTCATGGAAATGGAATCGCAGTCAAATACAAGAACCAGACGATTCTGCTCGATCCAAATTTTTCCGATTTCACCTCGATTGTTTCTCATGCCCATTCAGACCATTGTCCTGAAGAGATAATTAAAAAACCGTACTGCACAGAGGAGACTGCCGAGTTTGCGAACATCAGGAACCCTTCTTTCCATTCTCACGTCATGAAAGAAGGAAAATCAATGAAGTTCGATGGATTCTCAGTGAAACTGATCAGCGCTGGCCACATCCTCGGATCTACCCAGACTGTGATAGAAGCTGATGGCAAATCTATACTTTACACCGGGGATTTCAAGGTAAGGGAGAATCTCACTTGCAAGAAAATTGACATCCAGCATGCAGATGTTCTCATCACTGAAGCGACATATGGATATCCAGCTTACCAGATCCCTGATTCAGAGATTGTGAGGAGAGAATTCGTCAAATGGGTAGAGGAGCAGTTGAAGAAGAACAAGAAGATTAATGTCGGAGCCTATTCGCTGGGAAAAGCTCAGGAGGCAATTAAAATCTTGAACGACGCGAAGATAGTTCCTCAGGTTTCGGACATGGTCAGAAAATTCTCTGAATCTTACAGGAAATTCGGGATCAAGCTGGACTTTCTTGAAAAGGATGAAGATGGGGAGGTTTTCATAAAGCCCATGCATGTGATTCCTCAGACGAAGAGCGATTTTGTCAACTGCGTCCTTACAGGCTGGGCAGTATCTAGAGATTACGGATGCCAGGGATTCGCGCTGTCGGATCACGCGGATTTCAGAGAACTGATGGAATTCGTGGAAGCTGTGAATCCCAAAAGAGTCTACTGCGTGCATGGGTATGAGAATGTTCTGGCGAAAGAAATCAGAAGAAGGTTGAAGATTCAGGCTTCGACTCTCACTCACAGGCAGCAAAAACTGCTCACTGACTTCTCTTAGAACCCTAAATTACAATACAACATTTCTCGCTTGACTTGCAATCTTCTGTCTTGAAATATTCTGTGCTACATCTGAATAATGAAGCTTTTGGAATACAAGATCCTCCAACTGAGGTACAATTAACCTCTGTTTTGTTGTGTACAGGAGAGGTTGTGTTTGTTTCAGTGGTGTTAGTACGATTGCCGGCAAAAAACTTCGCATCAACTGATTCACCAGGTTTTACTAACTTTCTTCCTGCTAAATGGCCGTCTTTCCATAATTCAATATAACATTTGGTATTTCCTTCAGGACAAGTAAAAGTTTTTTGATCAATTAAAGAATATAACCAACTGTTATGCATTGCTACTACTGGAACGACGAATAAGGATAAACCTAGTAAAATAAACATTAACTTTTTCAATTTCATATGACCAAGAAAGGAAAAGAAACTATTTTAATAGGTATGATGCAACTGAACAGTAATTCTTATTAATGATATTAGTTTTTATTCATTTCAGTAGTAGATTAGTTTCGTGAATGAAAGAATATTTGATTTAAATTCTTGTGGAATATATATTGTTTTGAGGAGCGCCTGCTCTTCATGATCGGATATGATTGACTTTCAGAGAGTGTGGAATTACTACTCAAGGGAATCGATTTTGAGGGCTATCGTCGAGGTAGCCAAGAACAGGGAAGTAGTTTCTGTATTCCGCGACGGAAGGTTTGGAAAAAGGCCTGACGTTCTCCAGTATCCACAAGACATCATTCACGCAGTCGCTGAGGGGACTGTTTCTTTTCACGGTTCTGTAGAAAGATGGAACCAACCCATGCAGTTGGACGTCGGACTGACAAAACAGAACTTGGATCAGATGAGGAGCGGATGGGATATTTTCATAGATCCGGACGTTGATGATTTTGAGATTGCGAAGGTGACTGCGAAACAAATCATTGAAGCTTTCAGGGACCATGGGATAACTTCGGTCAGCGTGAAGTTCACTGGCGGGGACAGTTTCCATATAGGAGTTCCTTTCGAATCCCTTCCTGAAAAAATAAATCTGAATCCTACTTCAGCTCAGTATCCTGAGATTTTGCAGAAGGTAATCCAGTATCTGAAATGGTATATGAAAGACCAGCTGAGAGAGGAGATACTTGCCACCGCGTCGCCAGCTGAGATTGCCCAGAAAATCAAGAAACCAGTTGAACACGTGCTGTCAGAAGATAAGTTCGACCCGTTCAAGGTCGTTTCCATGGATGTCTTTTCTTCAAGACATTTGTTCAGACTCCCTTACAGTCTGCACGAGAAGACGATGTTGGTTAGTTTGCCTATCAGAGCTGAATCTATCGACAGGTTTGAAAAGGAGAATGCGCTGCCGGAGAAAGTGAAAGTCGAGGAGAAGTTTCTTATTCCTAAGAATATTTCTCATGAGGCTGAGGCTCTTATCATTGAAGCTCTTGACTGGGCATCGAAAAATCTGAAAGAATTAGAAAAGGAAATCGAGAAGCCTGTTGTAATAAGAAAGATGAAATACATACCAGAAGATTATTTCCCACCTTGTATCCAGTTTATTCTGCAAGGCGTCCAGGACGGAAGGAAGAGAAGTGTTTTCATATTGGTGAATTTCCTGAGGAACATGGGATGGAGTTTGGAAAAGATAGAGGAAAGATTGTTGCTGTGGAACGAGAAAAATTACCCTCCTCTAAGGACGAATTACATAAGGACACAGCTGAGATGGCATTTCAGGCAGGAGAGGAATCTTCTTCCTCCGAACTGCGAGAATGAAAACTTCTATAAGCAGATGGGCCTGTATGATATATGTCAGAAAGCTCACCAACATCAAGGGATAAAAAATCCTGTGAACTTCCCGTTCAGGAAGATGAGCAGGGAATTATACAAGAGAAAGAGGAAATGAATGTTAGAAAATATTTCTTTTGACCAGAATCTTTTTTTAGCAATTAATCACATCCAGAATCCTGCTCTGAATGTAATCATGCCATTGTTTTCATTCATTGGTTCCATTTACTTTACCATTGTCATCATGGCTGTTTTGTGGATAAAGAATCCAAAGGTCGGGGCACTGCTTGTAATTTGCCTAATAATCAACCAAGTTGCCGTATACGGATTGAAAGAGATTATCATGAGACCCAGGCCTGGCCAACAGCTGTCAGGGGTCATTAATTTAGGTTATGAACCCCCGCTGGGTATTGAACAGTGGGCATTTCCTTCTGGCCACACGAACAGAATATTCACAGTAGCGACAGTCGGAAGTTACTCGATGGGTTATACAATATTTTGGTTTCTACTGTCGTTGATTGTAGGATTCAGTCTGATCTATGTGGGCGGACATTTCCCGCTGGATGTGGTAGCCGGAGGATTGCTTGCTGTGATCTTAAGTTATCTGGTTCTGAGATGGCAGAAGAAATTCTCCAAATTGATTGAGATTTCGCAGAAAGTTCACGCCATGATTTTCGGAAGGTTTAAGAAAAATGTCCCTCTTTCCTAATGAAGGAGGATAAGGCTTTTACCTTTTTCATCGTATTATTAACTGTATGGCTGAGGAAACGATAACCTTTGATCTGATAAGAAAGATACAGATGGAGGAAGCAAGGCTTCCGAAACTGACAAAACTCCCTGAGAATTTCTACGTGAACGTTTCCAGATACATCAACCAGAAGAGAAAGCTCGCTCAAGGGGACATGAAGGGCGGAGTAGAAATCAAGAATATCGAAAGGCTGGCGGAGGACATATTCAACAGGAGAGAGAGGAAAATCCTGAACAATACAATTATTTTTGTCAGGACTGGAATCGTGTCAGAAAACATGACAGAAGAGGAGAAGATTTTATTCGATAAGATAACAGGCCAGATGAAGGATAGGAGGCAGGAAATTCTTTTCATAATGATGGAAGCCGAAACCGCGGAAGCAGGAACGATGATCATGTTCAAGGAAGATTTCTCAGAGTTCATCGGCACTGACATGAAGACATACGGACCGTTCAAGCAGGGGGATATAGCTCGAATTCCTGATGAGAACAAGAAACTACTCCTTGAGAGAGGGGTAATAGAGGAACTGAAAACCATTCAGTGAAAAAAGATTTAAGTATACCTGCGAAGAATACAAGTTATTGAAGTGAGAAAATGAAGTTCCCGAAAGAAATCAGGACATTCTGCCCCACATGCAAAAAACATACTTTGCAGATAGTAGAGTTGGCGAAGAAGAAGACAAGAGGTTCTATGAAGCAGGGGCAGAGGAGATTCCTGAGAAAAATGAGAGGGTATGGATCATTCCCAAAGGAGAATCCAAAGGGGAGAGAGAAGTCGACCAGAAAGTTGGACGTCAGATACAAATGCACGGTCTGTGGAAAGAAGCAGACTATCGGGAAGGGCTGGAGAGCCAAGAAGTTCGAGCTAATTAAGGTTTGAGTTTCAAAAATTTCTCATTTTCTGAAAGTTTCTTTTGCACTGCTTCTAAAAATGTGTCTGGCGCTTTTGAAGGTATCTCCATGTTTTTCTCGCCGTATCTTTTCTGCACAACCTTGCCGCCTGAATCCAACGTCACGGAATAGACTTCTGATAGTCCTTTGTAAATTTGAACGAGGACGAGATCTGTGGTTGATTGACTGGGCGGTCTGATGTAAACAAAAACACTAAAATCATTAGCAGGGTTGTAAGAAGAAACCATGTCAACGAATTCTCCAAACCCGGATGCATCTCTCCGTCTTTCCATTAGACCAGGACTATAAGTTCCAATTCTTCTGAATCCAAAAACATTCTTATCGTTCCCAAGTTCATTAATATGCTTGGTTAATTTCTCTTCCCAATTCATACGACATTAGAAACTAGTCAAAGATTTAAGAGTATTGGTGTCTATTAATTGTAAGTGATCTGATGGGAAAGAATCTTGTTGAGATGCCGAAGAGCAAATTCCTCAGAGTAATGTGCAAGAAATGTAAGACCGATCAGGTAATCTACAACAAGCCAGCGACTTTGGTGAAGTGCAATAACTGTGGGGAAGAACTTGCTATTCCTACAGGTGGTGAGGCCTTCATAAAAGGAAAAGTTCTCGAAGAGCTCAGCTAGTTTAAAAATAAATCAAGTTAGAGAAAATCCTTTCCCCCTAATTTTTATTAAATTATTCTGAATTTCGAATTTGACATCCAAAAATTTTTCCGAAACTTCAATGTTCGTAAGAACGTGCTGGGTCATTTCTTCAACTTTGACAGTCGATTCCCCTTCAGCGAGAGCAAGGAATGGAATTATTTGGTCGGACATATATTTGTCCAGGACTGCTCCTGACTTTATTGATTTGACTAGTTCTTCTGCTGCTTTTCTTCCGACGTCTTCAGCCCGGATTCCTCTTGCTCCGATGACATCAGAACCAAGAACAGTGTTTTCAGTTTCTGCCCAGAGAGTCAGGCTAGTCCCTTGAGAAAATGTATTCGTCACTTCAGTTTCTATAAGAACTTTCTTGAATCCCTTTTCGTTTAGGAATCTCTTTGCGGCTTCGGCTTGCCTTTCGGCAATAGATTCAGGGAGGCTTCCAACTACAGATATGCCCCTGATGATTTTCAATTCACCCTGTTCGGTGAGAATAGTTCTGTGGAGTTTTCTAATCGGCTCAAATAAAATGGAAACTCTCCCCCCGCCTTTCGGATAAAACCCCTGTCTTTCAATTGTAATCTCTGGAATGTAGAGTCCGAGCTTGTTTAAAATTGGGAAAGTAACATGTTTTACATACTCCATAGTTGGAGAACCAAGTCCTGCGGTTCCACCAATTATTTCGATTTTCTTCCTTTGAGATCCGTAGATCAAAAGTGGTGTTAAAGTCTGAATGAGAAGAGGTATGCTTCCTGAAGTTCCGATGTCTATTGTCTTATCTTTCACTAGTAATTTTTTTGGCGAATATACAAGCTCCATTGAACCGTAAACCGCTCCGAGAGTGTCTGCGTTGCAGAATTCAGCTGCTGTCTTCACGCCAGTGAGGTGCTGCGGAAACAGGCCTGGTCTGCTACGTCCTTTCCTTATGTTTATAATTTTTATTGGTTTAGAAGTGAGTGTAGATAATCCTATTGCAGTTCTCAATACTTGACCATATCCTTCTGCTCCATCTATCAATATTGGTGTCTTTTCATTCATAGCTTTCAATTATATTTTTTAACTTTCTTTTTTTAGTTTTAATAGAGAAGTTTATCAACTTGTTGAATAATGTTAAATTTCTTTTCCTTGAAATTGACAATTTCCAGTTTAGAGAAATAGTATTATTTTTATTTATTCGGCTATCGTCTAATTCTAATTTCACTATTAAGATTTAGTCTCGAGGAGCTTAATATTTTTTCCTCGATACGGATCATCTCATTTATTTTTGCAGTCCTGTCGCCGCTGATTCCAAGTTTTATGTAGTCGCAGCCCAGTCCGACTGCAAGATGTGAAATCAATGTGTCTTCCGTATCAGACGATCTGTGGGACATGACCGTGATCATCTTGCTGTGTTTAGCTGCCTCGACAAATTTTATCGTGTCTGTGATTGTTCCGACCTGGTTGGGCTTTACGATGGCTGCGTTTGTGGAAGCGTAACTCTTACCGACATCCAATCTCTTGATGTTTGTTGTGTAGAGATCGTCCCCGCAGATTAGCCTTCCTGTGACCTCATGACTTAGAACACTAAAAGATTCGAAGTCGTCTTCATGGAACGGATCCTCGACATAGATGACAGGATAATTCCTCATCAGCTCTTTTATCATATCAAGTTGGTCGTGTGTGTTCAGCATGTCATTCGCATATCTGTAAACATAATACCGGTTCCCGTCCCAGAGAGAAGAAGCTGCGAAATCCAATCCCATCTTCAGGAGATTCTCGTTCGCGACTTTTGCCATCAGGTTAAGAATCTCCTCGAAAGTCAAGTTGGAAGTCCAAGCTGCCTCGACGTTCTTGGCAAAAGTGAAAGTCGGATCGTCCTTCTTGAGTTTTTTTCCTTCTGTTCTGTAAGCATTTGCAATCTTCATTACCGATTCGGCGAAAGTTCTTTGGTGTACTGGGATGAAATGGAATTCCTGGATGTCTATCCTTCCGGCATGCTTCCCCCCTCCGATGATGTTGCAGATAGGTCTCGGAATGACAGGTTTGATCTTTTGTTTCGCTAAAAGATATTCGTAGACTTCCATCCCGGCTTCCTGAGCGAAGGCCTTTAGAAAAGCGGAAGATATTCCAATGGCCAGATTCCCACCAAGCTCATGCAAGTCCTCGCTCTTGTCGATGATTCTGATAAGAGAATCTACGTCTTCTTGATTTTCAAAATCGTCATTCGTGAAGTGCCTTTTCAGTTGATTGAATTTGAAAATCGCATCCTGCGTAGGAAGATACTTCACTTCGTACTTGCCTTTACTAGTCCCGATTGGAACAGAACTTCTCACTGTTCCTTTGGAAGTATCAATCTCTATCTCGATTGTCTTGTGACTGTCCGTGGCAAGTATTTCACGGATTCTCATGTCTCGGATTCTCATTTAATTCTAATTTATTTTAGCCACATATTAAACCAATTCTTTTGCTTCTTTTATGAATTTCTTAATTTGAATGCAATGAGAATCTAATTCTTTTTTCACAATTTCTAAAGAAACTATTGCGGCTTTTTCATCAACTTTCGATTCAGCTTGATTTAATGCTTCCTCAAAAGTTTTTCCATTTTTTACATAACCTACTAAAGAAGAGAGAAACCCCTTTGGGGTGAGAAACCTATAGCAATCTGCATTTGCAACAATCTCTGCCTCTTTGCAGATGAATGGAACATCCTTATGATGAGCTTCTATACAATTTATAATCTTGATTTTCATGTTTTCATCAATGTCGTATTTGGAAAGAAACTCTTTTGCTGAATCTGAACTCATTTTCACGTGCTCTTTGGATCTTTTCTCACTTATCGCCTGCCCCAATTTCAAATCCATCAGTCTTGTCCCTAGTTGAACGATGAAAATGTCTGCATTCAATTTCTTTGCTAGTTCCAATCCCTTTTTATTAGATATTTCAAAACTAATCAAACTAGGGAAGTTGTATGTCTCTATTTCCTTCAATGCCAATTTTTCTGCAGCTTCAATTATTCCATCCATAATCTTACCTATTTCATCAGAAGTTTAAACCTTTCCTCGACTTTCTCTCTTGGCTGAATATTCCTAGCTCCGAAGTCTTCTACTACGAAAGAAGCGGTCGCTGCGCCGAAAAATCCTGCTTCTCTTTCATCGTTGGTTTCAAAATATTTTATAGCGAATGCTGTTGCATAAGAATCACCTGCACCTGCAGGATCGATTTCCTTAACTGCAAGAGCAGGAATATTCAGAAATTCTTTACCTAAAACGACCGAACCTCTTTTACCAAAAGTTAAAACTACAATTTTAGGACCAAAAGATTTCAAATCCTTACAAATTTTCTCAGAATCCTGCTCCTTAGAGATATATTTAATTTCGTCTTCACCAACCTTCAATATATCCAAATTTTTGAACCATTCTTCCCTGTTCTCTAAAAATTTTCCTCCGACAATTCCATTTTTCTCTTCTCTAACAAGCCCCTGCACATCTAAAGAAAGTAATTTACATTTTTCTCTGGCTTTTCGTATCAATTCAATATCCACTTCATGATGTAAAGGATTGATGTGAATTACATCGAATTTCTCATCTATGTTGAAGACAATTTTTCTTGTATTACTCAAAAGTTTCTGAGCCCATACGCCAGTAGTATAATCATTTATTACTTTCAAAGTTGCTTCGTCCTGTTGAAGAAAAACTCTAATATCTAAATCTTCAAGTTCAGTTACCCATTCGCTAAGTTCTTCATTTCCTCTTGTCAAAATAGTGGTGTCCCAGCCCAATTCGTTTGCTACAATACCACAGTAGGTTGAACCACCGAACGTTTCTTCTTCTCCTGCTAAAGTTTTATTAATTGTTTTGTCTATATTCCCTACTACGAGAAACCTATTTTTATTTTCCGAAGACATATTTCCAAAGCTTAATTGGTGTTATTAGTTTTAATTTGCCTTTCTTGACCGAGAACTCGTCGAACTTCTTGTTTTTGTCCTTTCCCTTCCCAAACACAAGAACGGGTGTCGGACCCTCTGCATGCCTTCTGAGTTTTGTAGCAGTGATGTGATCTGCAGTGACAACTAGGATTCCATCAAAATCTTTGAACATTTCCATCAGTTTGTCAATCCTCTCAATCATCTCTCTCTTGAGGTGGAAATTCCCATCATGCGCAGGCTCATCCGGACCTAAAATATGAGCAAAAATAAAATCGTACTCTGCAAGAGCATCCTCAATATTGTCAAAAATAAATTTCAGGTAAGATTCGAATTTCATCTCCGGAACAGTTATAGAATCCAATCCTGCTAGCATTCCGACACCTTTCATCACACCGTTTTCGGCTATTACAACCCCTCTCTCGAGTTTGTGCTTCTTCAGAAACTGAGGGACCTTTGGAAGTTTGTTTCCTGCCTGCCTTGCGATTAAATAATTGGCGGGGCGAATTCCATTTCTGATTCTCGCCTCATTGGATGGATGATATTCAATCAATGATCTGGACTTGTCGACGAATTCCTGAACTAACTTTGCAGAAGTTTCAGCTTCCCTTGAAAGAGGCTCTATTTTTTTGACCTTTTCACCAACGTTGTGAGGGTCGTTAGAAGTAATTTGATCGCTCAACTTTTCCCTGAAAATTAAAACTGCGCGATGGCCGAAGGATCTTCTGAAAATAAACGGCGCTTCCAGGAGCAGATGTTCGTTGATATATCTGGAAATCTCGTCCAGTCCAAATGAGTTTCTACCGGCTCTCCTATCCAAAACTGTCATCTCTTTGTCGACTGTGGCGAAATTGCACCTGATTGCTAGCTGGCCATCATGGTAAGTCTGATCTGCGCCAACGGCTTCTATAGGACCTCTTTTTATGTAGTTGTTCTTCACTTCCCCTCCTAGAAGGCTGATTGCTGCCATGTGGCTTCCGACTACCACTTCCCTCTGCCAGATTGACTTTTCCACAGTAATCAGTTCTCCAGAGACTCCGTTCTTGGTGAACCAATCAAAATTGGGTTTGTTCGCCTCGGAGAGTGGTGTCTTGTTGTTTATCGGTAAATCGGCCATGCCGTCAATAACGATGAAAACCACTTTTTTGTGTCGTCTAGAAACAGAACGAGGTTTGGGCTTCTTTTTGGGCATTAAAATAGAATTGTGTTTCTTAGAAGATAAAATTGAAAATTTCATTTATTGCTTCAAGTTAATATCAAAAAGGTCTTTTGGATCTAATTGCTTTTCTTTCAAGACGGCATTGACGAGCCTTGCTTGAGAAGCAACTCTTTGAAGGACTGGCTTTTCTCTATCTGTTTCAACTTCCACAAGTTCTGCATTCCAGACATCCTTAGTTGGTTCCAAATCGCATGCATAAACCATGGCATTTGTTGCTGTAACAACAGGAACACCGTCATATCTGTGAATCATATGAAAAGCGTCTAAAGATCTCAAGTAAGCATCCCAGATATCTCTTTTTTGAGGCATCGATGGATTTCCTATGTAAGCAAGTGGTTTTATGTGCAAAACATGCGGAAGAGTAACATAACTGCCACCATTGGAGCCGTGACCTGCCTCAAAGAAATTTTCTGTCAGGACCTCTCTAAGGTTTCTTCCAAACTCTCTGGAATATCCGCCTGTAGTTTTAACTAGATTGGAGCCATAAACGACATTAGAATCATCCTTAGATTGAATGGTTATTAAAAATCCGAGTTGCGGATTAGTTACCGTAAGCGAATCCTTGGCTTCCTGTGATGGGAACTTCAATTGGGTCATTTTTACAACTCCAGTTCTTTCAAAGTCTGGTCTATATACTGAGCTAGTTTAGAAGTTAAATTCTTTTTCGCAACAAGAATCCTTTTCTTCACTTCAGGATCCTTCCCCTTGGCCTGTTCTATCGACCAAAGAGTTATGAAAGCAGTCTGAAGCTCAAGCCAGAAGAATGCCCTCTCCGTGAATTTTCTAGTCTCCATCTGGTCCTTTGCCGTAAGAGCCATTTCCTTCCATTTCTGGTAGTGCTGTGAGCACATGCCTATTTGGTCCTCTAGAGACATATGTCACTGAATAGTGGTAAGTATATATAAGCTTTACTATTCTTCAGTAGCGAAATGTTTATAAAGAACTTGTACCTCTATTCATCAAGGTTGTAGGTGGTATAAATTTACATTCCAGAATTCGTAAAACCAAAAACTGGTTTGGAGAGAGCTGAATATCATATAAATATAAAACTCTCTAGACAAGGTTTTGAACCGACAAAATCGAACAGATACTTGCTCCTAACAGAGGGTGCAGATTTAGATGAAACTCGACTTGCAATTAAATCAGGACTACTTAGAAGGGTTCCATCTAAACAACCTGGAAAACTGGCTTATATGATGCATGGAATTCCTTTATCACGGGTAGAATACAGAGATTTGGGAGAATCTTTAATCGCATATGAACAGGGTCTAATCCCTCCTCGAATTGTTGTGACAGACATGATTGACAAGTCTGTTGATGAAGAGGAAATTTTACAGCGTCTGAAAGAAAACGAAAAACACAAAAACTAATCGGTCAAGCGTTTGGCGGATTAAAATTCACAACTCGAAAATCCTGTTGTTAGCTGCTGGAGCAACTGCATCATAGCCTTCTTTCTCCTTCAAAGCTCCTGCGAATTCGTCTGTATGATCTCCATGGATGCAGAATATTTTTTGTGGATTGACCTTTTTGATGAAATCATATAGCCCTGTCTTGCCGACGTGGGCTGAGAAGTCCAACCTCTTCACGAACATCTTCAGTTCAAGGTTCATGCCTTTCGAGATGTATCTACCTGTCTCTAGAAGCATTTTTCCCGGAGTATCCTCAAGCTGATAACCAGTCAAAAGCAAACTTGATTTCCTGTCATCGTAAAGTCTCTTGATGTATTGGACGACAGCTCCTCCGGTGAGCATTCCACTTGTAGTTAGAATCACGCAAGGCTTCTTCACGATTTTTTTCCTCATGTTGTCCGAGTTGACATACTGGACTTTAGAAAGCGCTTCATCAAGTTCGTCAGGATTTCTCATCAGGCTTTTCCACTTGTTCATGATCGTGGTTGCGGATTTTGCCATCCCATCCATGTAAACTGGAAAATCAATCCCGAGTTTGTTTAGAATCAAAAGGACTTCCTGCAATCTTCCGACAGCAAAGCCGGAAATCACGCACACACCGCCAGATTTGATAGTGTCATTTGCGATCTCGTTCATCTCTTTTTCCTGCTCTTTCCTGTTCAGATGATCTCTTTCAGCATAAGTGCTTTCTGTGATTAGGTAATCGACTTCCGGAATCTTGTCATCGTTCTTTTTTATCAGTCTAGTGTCATCAGTGTTGTAATCACCTGTGTACAGAAGTTTTTTCCCGCCGAATTCCAAAAGGAACATGGCCGAACCTGGTATGTGGCCGGCGTCGAATGCAGTCACCTGAGTTTTTTTCAATTTGAAAGGTTTCCTGAAATTAATTGGAATGAAGTTCTTCAACGTCTCGTTCAGATCTCCGACATCAAATGGGAGATGGACTCCTTCCTCAGTGCTTATTTTTATCGAATCGCGCAAAAGAAGTTCTGAAAGCGCTTTTGTGATTTCAATTCCATAGATTGGGACCGAATGCTCGTTCGCATAAAAGATAGGCAATCCTCCCGAATGATCAAGATGTGCATGAGATAAAAGAATCACATCGGGTTTTCCTTGGATAGGAATTGGAAACTGGGGAGGGGTAGTTCTTACTTTAGTTCCATAATCCATTACAATTTTTTCGACGCCAGTATCGACTAAGAAAGCGGATCTCCCCACTTCCATTAAGGCTCCATTACAAATAAGCTGGAACATTAAAACCACTCATATCCATTTTCGTTATATAATTAATCAATGTTCTTCTTTTTCTTTCTATAGTGAAATTAACTTTTTCAGCGAATAAAGAGAGATTTCTAAAATGCGTAATACTAATTATTCCGTAGCTGTTTGGTCTGTTTCGTGGTTTTTCAATTCTAATTCGAGATTCTATTCCCGATTCGTCAAGCAATTGTTTTACCTCGTTAATTGCTATCTTATTAACGGAAACAAATGTCAATGACAAATTAGTCTTGAAACTGCCTTCTGCGTCAAAAAGGCCAGATAAAAAGCCTAATTTAACTTTTGCTGATGATTTCTTAATAATTTTTGGTACATCCCATTTATATTTTCCAAAAGAACCGAATTTTTCTTTAAGAAAAGAAACGAGAAGCTTCGAATTAAACATTGCGATGTAGTAAATACCAGGATTTCTTATACTTTGTTTTAACTTCGGAATAATTTTGAATAATTGAAAACCTATTTTAGCCCATCTATCACGAAAATCTTTGTCTTTAACTTCCAATTTGACATATCTTGAGTTTTTTGCTTCATGAATATGACCATCTCCTTTCAAAACTCCTACCCACCAAGCTAAATGTTTACTTAATTTAGGTTTTCTTATTTGATGCAACTCTCTTAATTTGTTAAATTTTTTCATGTGTTTATTGACAATTTTTTTATATTCTTTTTCGGTTACTCTTTTCTTGATTATTTGTCTTATTGTTTCGTCATCGCATGAATAAATTTTCGAGATAGATATAGTGGATAAACCAGATTTCCATAATTTTATAATTTTACTTTTTTCTCTTTCTGTAAATTTCCATGAATTTTTTGAATTGGGCATTTAAATTTATTGTAAAATTATAGATATAAACTTAATTTTTCGTATATAGCCCCGAAGAATAGATTATTATAAGATAATATGAAATTAAGAATATGAAACATTCTGCCAACCATATTGATAGAATTATCCAGAAACCGACTGTGAAAGTTGATGGAAAAATAATCATGAAAGATGGATGATGGATAATTTAATTAAGAACTTGAGCGAGTTGTTCTAATTCTTCAACTTCTTCAGAAGGTATGGCAGTTAGCCAATGTTCGTACTTCGGAATTTTTCCAGCACAAGCATCTTCGTAAGTATTTTTGACTTTCCTAATGGTCTCGGTTTTGGGACCTTTCCAAAAGATAGCCTCGTTTACTGAACCAAGAAACCGATAGTTGACAGAACGAATAGGTCCCACTCCAACTGCTGTTCCGGTGAAAAAAGCGCCTTTCGCTTTCTTCAATTCGTTTAATGTGAAATCTCTTTCTTCTATCTTAATTCCCAAATCAGGAGCTAATTCTTTTATAATTGTCTCTCTGGTAATCCCAGGAAGAATTCCTGCATCTTTTGTTGGAGTGAAAAGGACTCCGTCTTCCTGTTCCATGAATATGTTTTCACCTGTACCTTCAGAAACAACCTCTCTGCCATCTGGCAAGTCACACAACATGAGGGCTTCCCTATAACCTCCCCTATGCGCTTCCATCTTAGCAAGAAATCTGTTTAAATAACCACCGGCCAATTTGCGTTCATTTGGAAGAGAAGACGGAGGTACACTTTTATATGAAGAGACAAAAACATCAACACCCAAAGCCTCGGCTTCCTCGCCCAAATAACTTCCAAACTTTTGTGGTAGGACAGCGAAAAATGGAACTGACTCTTTTGGAAGAACTCCAACACTCCTGTAAATGTCCCTACCAGGTCCCCATCCTACTACAGGTCTCAAATAATCGCATTCCGGATTTCTTCTTGCAGTTTCAAGAATAACTTGGGAAAAATCATCTTCCTTAAAGGGCCATCCGATTCCTAGAGAATCAGATCCAAAATTAAGTCTGGCAACATGATTACTCAACTTCAAAAGATTATTTCCAATTCTTCTTATTCCTTCCCAAGCAGCTGTTCCGTAATGTAAACCATGATAAAAGAGGCCGCCAACAGGAGGATCGCCTTCATAAAATCTTCCATTAAACCAGATTTCCGGTCCTTTCTCCATCTTTCTCTTAAATTATTAGGACAATAAACTTGAAATATCAGAAGAATGATAGGCATTTAAAAGACCAGCATAAAATTGATGACAAACTCGAGTGACAATAGGTTTAAATGGTTATTGTTATAAATTAATTGAAGATAAAAATGAAACTTAGACTCGTATCTCAAAGATATGGATACTATTTCTTTACTAAGTTTAGCTATTAGGCTAAACCTCTGATTCTTCAACCCAACTAAAAGGAGGTTACCAAAATGAGACCAACACACATACCCATTGAACAACTTGTTGAGTACGTAAGATATGGGGTAATATTTCTTTGGCAAACAAATCATCAGGAAAACCCGTTAACTGCATCTGAAGTCGCATATGCAGCTAGTAGATATTCAGGAGTTCCGCCACTGAGCCCAGAAACTGTCGGCCAAGTGAGTTTACACTTGGAAAGAGAAGGTTTAGCAAGAAAAGAAGAAGAAGGGTGGGTATATTACTTTAAAAAATGATCGATATGTTAAATCAGCAGTATAAAAGAAATGGAGAATTTGCATCCCAAGAAGCACTAACTCATATTATTAGTGCTGTCCCGATAATTGGAGAAGCTATGGCTCATCCTACTTACTCAAATTTTGAAAGAGCAAAACAAACAATAGCTGAACTGGGAAATAGAGGTGATATTAACCGTGAGCTTCGTGATTCTTTGGTTAGATTATATGAATTAAAAATATCGGAGAAAGAATGTACAATTCATGAACAAACATAGGCATTTAAAAGACTAGTAAGAAATTGATTATATGGATTTAGAGACACGGGTTCATTTAGCAAAGCAATTTCCTGCCGAAGAAATCATAACTGAACAAGAACTTCATCATCTATTCCAAACTAACGCTCACCCTAAACACTACATAGGTTTTGAGATTTCTGGTTATCTCCACTTGGGAAGTCTGTTTGTCACCGGATACAAAATCAGGGATCTTCTAGAAGCAGGATGCGAATGTACTATTCTTTTAGCTGATTGGCATTCTTGGATAAACAACAAGTTCAATGGAGATTTGGAAAAAATAAGAATGGCTGCAAAATATTTTGAAGAAGGATTTAAATTTTTCCTTGGGAACAACAAGAAGTTGAAAATAATTCTTGGGAGTGATCTCTATCATGACAATGATGGATACTGGAATAAATTCGTCAAAATTTCCAAGGCAATCACATTAGCAAGAGTAACAAGATGTTTGACTATAGCAGGAAGGAAAGAAAACGAGACTTTAGAGTTTGGACAGTATTTGTATCCATCTCTTCAAGCATCAGATATTTGGGAACTGGATGTGGATATTGCACATGCAGGAATGGACCAAAGAAAAGTACATGTTCTCTATAGGGAAGTTGCTGACAAATTGAAGTTGAAGAAACCTGTGATGATTCACACTCACCTTTTAAGCGGGTTGGGAGAACCAGAACTGGCAGGTTTTGACGAGAATCCTGAATTGGACAAGAAGATTTCCTCGAAGATGAGCAAATCCAAACCTTGGACCGCAATCTACATTCATGATTCAGATTCTGAAATTAAGGATAAAGTGAGCAAGGCCTGGTGCCCTGAGAAAGTTGTCGAAAATAATCCTGTTTTGGATATTTGCAGAAGTATAATCTTCAGAGAAAAGAAAATTTTTGAAATTGAAAGGCAGAAGAAATTTGGTGGAAGTATTCTCTTCCATTCTTATCCTCAACTAGAGAGAGAGTACTCGATTGGAAAATTACATCCTCAAGATTTGAAGATCGGAGTAGGAGTTGCACTTGCAGAAATAATCAAACCTGTAAGAAAACATTTTGATAAAGCACAAAATAAAAAATTGTTGCAAGTTTTCAAGGAAACAGAGATTACAAGATAGGCTTAAATCTTTTAGCACGAGTAAAAATTTATGACTGATGTAGCTCCTTTGATGAAGATGTTGTACGCTTTTGCAGTTCTCACACGTGATGGACCCCCCCCCCGCATGTGGATCAACTGCCTATAATATACAATAGACTTGGTTTTGATGTGTCCGAATCTAAATGGTTTGATGTTTTGAAGCAACAAGGAAATTTGTCGGTGAAAGAAGGAAATATCCTAGCAACTGATTCTGGGTTAAATGCTGCAAGAGCACTTGAGGGGTATGTTTCTCAAGAATATCGAGAAAGGGTCACAGCACTTGGGAGAGAGCTAATCAAGGAAAAACATTCTAAATAAGAAATCAATCGATGATGTGATTCTTCACTAATCCGTAGACTATTGTCCCGATGATTATGATTGCTGTCCCGTACAGGAGAACGTTGGATGGATACTGGTAAATCAGGAAGCCAATGGTGATTGTGGCCAGAATAGGAAGTATTGGGATGTTTCTTATGGACAATGGGACTTTGTAATCTCTTTCAAGATGAGGCCTGTAGAATCTCAGTATGACTATCGACACATTCACAAGGAGGAAAGCGACCAGGTTCATCAGGTTTGCAAGTTCTGCTACGCGCATGAGGTCTCTGAACACATAGACTATGGCAGAGGCTGCGATTATGGTTATCAGAATAGCTATGTAGGGGGTTTTGTACCTGTGCTCTATTGATGAAAGTGAACGAGGAAGCATCTTCTCTCGTGCAAGTCCGAATATCAGTCTTGAAGAGGTAATCATCACTCCAAGAACTGTGCTGGCAGTTGCGAATAAGGCCGATATCCAGACAATCTTCACCGGAATGTCCCCGAACTTCTCTCTCAGTATGTCGGCAAGAGGAGCGTGAGAATCTCCCAGAGATTTGGGATCTGCCATGTTCATTATCGAGATTGAGACTAGGACATAGATTATCATTGAGATCCCTATGGATGCCACTATCGCCTTGGGGACGTTCTTTCTGGATGAGAGGGTTTCCTCGGCTTGGGCCGGAATAAGTTCAAAACCAGTGTATGCGAAGAAGATCAAAGTTGCTCCTAAAAAGACCCCCTTGAAGGAACTGAAATCCGTGAACTTGGAGACGTCTGTGTTAGTAAGGAAGACCCCGAGTACTATCACCACTACAAGTCCGAATACCTCCACCAGAGCCATGAGTAAGGCGATCCTGACGGATTCCTTGATTCCTATGTAGCTGACTAATCCGGTGATTAGAATTAACAGGATCGAGACTAGGACAGTGTCTATCTGGAAGACGCTGGACAGATATTCGCTAAATGCAATTGATATGGTTGCGATTGCGAAGACACTTGCGACAATAATCATCCATTCGACAACAAAACCCCAGACCTTCCCTTCGAATTCCCTGAAGGCTTCTCTTAATAACATGTAGTATCCGGTGGTCTTCGGGAACATGCTGCTCATCTCTGCGAAACTCAACCCAGTGAGAATGGTTATTGCTCCTGCCAGAACGACTGAGATCCAGACTCCGTTGCCTGCATATCCTGCCGCCTTTCCGATTAAAGAGTATATCCCAGCTCCGACGATTATGCTCACGGAGAAGAAGATTATCTCGAAGATTGTCAGAGTCCTTCTCAATCGTTCCCGCATAAATATATTTAAACTTTGGTTTTTAATTAAAGCAAAGGAGATTGAAGTGGTCTGCCGCCAATCTGCAATGTGAATGAACTGATTCTTTTCCAGACTTTAATATCTGAAAATTTCAAATTCTACAGAGAGGGTGTTGAATGCTAGACATTAAAATAATCAGAGAAAGGCCTGATTTTGTAAGGCAGAACATAAAGAAAAGGCAACATCATGAATATCTGGAATATCTAGACGAGATGATAAAATCTGATGAGAAGTGGAGAAAGCTTTTATCAGAAGTCAATGTTCTGAGAGCTGAAAGGAATAAGATTAGTCTTGAGATCGCCAAAATGAAGAAAGAGAAGAAGGATGCAAGCAAACTTTTGAGAGAGGCCGAAGAGATTCCTGAAAGGCTAAAGAAAATTGAGGAAGAGACTAAACAGCTAGAAGAAAAGAACAGGTTGCTGCTTTTGAAAATTCCAAACATAATTCACGACAAAGTTCCCATAGGAAAAGATGAGAGCGAGAATGTCGAGATAAGGAGAGGGGGGAGGGAAGCCAAATTCAACTTCCAACCCAAGAACCACATGGAACTTTTACAAGGGCTTGGATTGGTCGACGAAGAAAGGGCTGCAAAGGTTTCAGGCCACGGCTTCTTTTATTTGAAAAAGGATTTGGTCTTGCTCGATTTAGCAATCCAACGTTTCGCTCTGGAATTCTTGAATAAAAGAGGTTTCATAATAATCGAACCCCCGTTCATGATAAAAAGGAAGCCATACGAAGGAGTGGTCGATTTAACTGATTTCGAAAACGTGATGTACAAAATTGAAAACGAGGATTTGTATTTGATTGCGACTTCGGAACATGCTGTGGGAGCCATGTTCATGGACGAAGTCATGGACAAAAAAGATTTGCCCATGAAATTGGGGGGAATCAGCCCTTGTTTCAGGAAAGAGGTGGGAGCCCATGGGAAGTATACCAAAGGTCTGTTCAGGATGCATCAGTTCAACAAGATAGAGCAGTTCGTTTTCTGCCTGCCCGAACAGTCGGAAAAGATGTTGGAGGAAATCGAGAAGAATGCTGAGGAGTTGTACCAAGCCCTTGGATTACACTACAGGGTTCTTGAGTTGTGCAGCGGAGACCTGAGCATTCTGAAAAACAGGTCTTATGATACTGAAGTTTGGATGGCAGACGGAAAGTTCAGGGAGATCGGGTCGGCGACCAATTGCACTGATTACCAAGCGAGAAGGTTGAACATCAAATACAAGGAAGGAGAAGGAAAGCCTGCTGCCGGTTTTGTTCACACGCTGAACAACACTGCCTTAGCGACAAGTAGGACGATGCTCGCAATCCTAGAGCAGTTCCAGCAGAAAGATGGAAGCGTGAAGATTCCCAAAGCATTAGTTCCTTATACTGGATTTGATGTCTTAAAGAAGTCTGATAAAAAGTAAGAAAGCGTCTCCGAAGTAAATCGTGAATAGCAAAGCCAGAGGAAATGCCATTCCGAATCTTACTCCCTCTTTCACATAAACGAATCTCTTGCCAGAACTTTTCAATTTCTTGATTTCTTTCTGTGTTATCCCTTCGAACAATTTATTTTCCAAAAGAACGTCTCCGACTTTCAACTTGGAGATAGGAATCTTCTTTGTGAAGCCGTGGTCTTGGACTATCTTTGCAAACTTGAAGATGATGTAAATCCCGATAGTTCCAATCAAAAGTAGAACTGAGTTAGTCAGTGCTATCTGAATGTCGAAGTAATCGAGCAAATAGGCTGAAAGAAAATAATTCAGCATCAGAAAAGATGCGAAGATTGCAACAGAACCGAGATAAATAACTTTCTGATTTCCTTTGACATCCTGTAAAAATATTCCAAGAAGTTTCCTGTTCTTGAGAGCGTATATGATCGCGTAAGAAATCATGTAAACAGTTCCGATGAGAAAAACATTGAAAAGAAAACTCACGGGAAAAGGAAGCAAAGTCTTTCCAGGAAACTGAGATGGAATTGAAGGAATCAGGAATCCAATGGCGGAAAGTATCTTCGCATCGCCGCCACCCCATTGACCGAAGTAGTACATCAGAAATCCGATTGCAAATAAACTGCCACCAGAAATAAGACTAGAAAATAAAATCCAGTAATTCGACTGAAGTACAGATTCCGCGACTGCGATTGCCACTCCTGCTACGATCATAAGATGAGGAATCTTGTCTGGAATGTCAGTCGTCTTCAAATCCCAAATCCCTGCAGCGATAGAACCAATGAAAGCGATAGCAAGAGACAGGAGCTCGAAGACCATATATAGAATTAATATTTTGATATTTAATTTAGGAGTATTTCTTGAAACCTATGTTCTGTGCTTCTTCTCTGAAACACTGCCTGCAATATAACAACCCATATTTCCTGATTAAGCCATCGTGCCTTCCACACTTTCTACACTTCCTAGAACCTCTACCAAACTTCGTAGGCATCTATCCACCGACTTCGCCAAAAATTTCCAGGAAATCCTCGCTGCCCATGAATTCGAATTCGGCCATCTTCTCAAAGACCTTTGTATAAACTTTTTCGAAGTCTGCTTCAAGCTCGGCTTTTCTCAGAATCACGCCGCCAAGCTTCGTGGTAACCTCAATTAATCCGAAATGACTGTGAAAATGGTCATTCAACTAAATCGACTCCAAATGTTTTCTTCACCCATTCTGAAGATTCTTCCATATTAATTTTGTGCTTTGTAGGTATTTGTTTCTGCTGTATCCTTCTCGATTTTATTCTGAAGCCAGCCCTTTTGAGTGTGACTGCAACTTCAAATCCCATCATGCCGACGTCGTGAGAATATTTCACTCCCGGCATGTCTATGTATTCTCTCATTCCAAAACTGAAATTTCCAGAAGAGTCGAATTTATTTTTATTTAACTTGTTTTCTACACCGGCAAGAGATTTCTTCAAGAATTCCAATGCGTCTTGTTTTCTCAATGTCACCATGACCCCTAATGGTTTTCCTTTCGGGACTCCGAACGTGCTTCTTTTCTTAGAACGGGTAATAACCGACTTTTTTCCGGTCAGCATCTCGAGAAGTTTCTTCGATTTTTCTATCTTGACCTTGTCATCCCCGCACCCTATGTTCAAGGTTATCTTTTCTACCTTAATCTCACTCATTGAACTCATTCTTGCTCACCGACTTTTATGAGTGGTTTTGTTTTTCCTACGACGATGACGTACGCCTTCATGACTTCGAATTCATTTCCATCAGCCTCACAAATAGCCTTGTTTGGCTCCCTGCTTCTTGAAACTACAATCTTTTTGATTTTGGCAAGTTTCCCGGAATTCTTTCCGTGAATGATCAGACCGAGACTTCCGGCCTCCATCTTCACATGGTCGATTATTTTGTTCGAAGGCAATTCCAAAAGAAGAGAATCTCCTGTCTTGTAAGAATCCTTGTCCACAATTATGTTTTTCCCGTCATGGAGGTTGAGCTGGATCTTCTTGCCTTTCACGATTGTTTTTTCTTTGACAGATGCAAGTTTTTCTTTTGATTCTTTTTCAGAAATTTCAAGCAAATGGAGACCTTTCACCGAAGGCACGACCCTGTAGTATTTTCCAATCTTAGGGATAGATAAGGTATCGAGGAGGCCTATAGAAAATCTTGAATGAGAGACGTATTTTCCGTCTACAAGAACTTCGTGGTTTTTCACTACTGTCTTCGCCTCGCTGGCTGTCTCCGCGACTTTCAAAATATCTCTCAAAACTATGACAAGTGGAATACTTTCGAACTTTTTGTGCGCTCCTGGCGAAGGAGAGACTACCCATTTGGAAGATTTCTTCGGAGTCTTCCAGAACTTTGGAACTAACAATCTTTTCAATCTCATTTCAAATTACCTTTTTCTTGTGCTTCCTCTCGAAAGACTTGATTCTTTTCTTGTCTTCCAAGTTCAGATTCAAAATTCTCAAATTAGAAGCATGGATTGCAATTTGCCTTTCAGTTCCTTCTGTTTTCTTTATCGTCACGCCTTCCACATACACTTTATACTTCTTCGTGTCCACTCTGGTTATCTTCCCTTTCTTCTTTGTGTGCTCGCCTCTCATTATCTCTACTTCGTCGCCCTTTCTGAGAGGAAAACTTCTAAGGTGATATTTCTGCTTCAATTCTTTAGACATGTGACCAGAAATCATCTTTCTTCTCACATGCAACGGGGCATTGTACAAGAATTTTCTCTGCTTTCTTGGTAAAGAAGATTTTATCATTCAAACCACTATGCTCGAAATTTTTCCAATTGTGGAGAACCTCTCGACAGCTTCCTTTGCTACAGGACCCTTCACTTCTGTCCCCTTCGGTTCGCCTCTGTCATCAACAAGAATAGCAGCATTGTCTTCAAAACTAACATGCATCCCGTCCTTTCTCCTGTACTCGGCTTTCTGCCTGATTATCACTGCGTGGGAGATTTGGTGCCTTATCTTCACGTCTCCTTGCTTCACAGCAACCCTGATCAAATTCCCGACACCTGCTTTCGGCATCCTTCTTCTAACTCCCTTGTAGCCTCCAACCGAGATAATCTGGACTATCTTTGCTCCAGTGTTGTCTGCGCAAGTGAGATAACTGGACTGGTTCAAGCTTTTTGTTATACTTGCTCTAACGGCTTTCAAGTTCTATCCCTCTTTAGATTATTTAATACTGCTGTTCAATTTAAATAGCTTTTCCAAGAAAAAGAATCAGACCTTTTCAATCACTACAAAATGTTTGGTCTTGCTTATCGGCCTGCATTCGGCTATTCTGACTACGTCACCCTCCTTAGCGGCTATGCAGACTGGGTTGTAGGCTGAGATTCTGGAATGTCTCCTCTCGTACCTCTCGAATTTTGGGATGTAGTGGAAGTAAGTTTTTTCTATGACAGCAGTCTTCTGAGCTCTGGAAGAGACTACATTTCCTTGGATGATCTTGCCTCTGACCGGTAGCTGTCCGTGCCAAGGACATTTCAAATCTTCACAAGTCTCCTTAGGAGGTTTTGCGTCAATTCCTATGTCCCTATGTTTTGTTTTCTTTTTCATGTCTATCGTTATCGGTTATTAAATATAGTAAGTATCTACTTTAAAAATGTTCAAATCTTCAGCACGAATCTAATGTTTTGCTTCCTTTTTGTCTGAATTTTCTTATAGAATCTCCATAAAATTTAACTAAAGGCATACGAAGACCTGCATTAACAAAGTTGTCATAAGATGCTGTAGGATGTTCTCTGTAGAAATCTAAAAGTTTTTGTCTTCTAAGTTCCCACTCCGAATCTGAAAGTTTTTTGAGACCTGGTACGGGCGGGATACCTGCATCTCTTCTCGCATCATTAATTCTCCTATTGTAAAAATCTCTGAAAGGAACAGAAAAACCAGCTTTTACAATACCCTTACGAGTGACATCATGATGTTCTTTTATGTAATCAAGCATTGCTAATTTCCGTGCTTCTCTATCTTCCTGCGTGAGTGAACTTCCTTTCAAAACTGCTTCATATCCGAAAATAGGTTTGACATTAGCCATTCTTCTGAATTCAGTAGGTAGGAAATAACTGAAAATGGAAGACCCACCACCTCTAGTTATGTTAAAGGTAGCAGAATAACCAAATGTATTGTAGAAGGATAATGCCACTTCGAATCTTGAGAATAGTGTACTCAATTCTTTTTGATCTTGAGAATCGTTTGTAATTCGAGAAATAGGAATGCCTTTTTTATAATCTAAATATGCCTTTCTGACAAATTCTATTTTCTGACGTTCCTTTTGTCTTACCCTCATGAATCAGAAATTAAAATGTGCAACTATTTAACTTGAATTACCATCTCGGTATTTTTTTCTTAATCCTGTCCTCTGGTCTTGAAATAAGAAGTTTGCCATCAACCTGAACTTTCGTTTTGTCGGGCAAAGTAAAAATAAAAGTATTGATTCCTTTCACAACAATTTTCTCTTTTTTCGAAGTCTCAATCTTGAAAGTGTTGTAGGACTCATCTATGATTTTTCCAGAAATTCCTTTTACAGTTCTGTCAGGAGAATCTTTAACTTTCACTTTTAATCCAATCAATTCATGGCGGACAAGGTTCTCAGGAGTGATAGGCATATAATCAACTTATCTCAATCTGGCCAGAATCGTAACCGAGTTTCATCAGGATGTCCCTCAATCTCTTCGTGTGGTCTCCTTGAAGCTCAATATGATTGTGTTTCACAGTCCCACCGCATGCCAATTTTGCCTTAATCTGCGAAGCTACACTCTTAGTATTTTCTGTAATCCCTTCTACAATCGTGACAGGCTTGTTGAACTTTCTTCTTTCGACGAAAACACGAATCTTCTGCGCCTCTCGATTGATAGACATGCATGCGCACAAATCCGCAGGCAGTCCGCAAGTAGAACAGACGTTCCCCGTTAAGTTGGCCCCGCATTTGCAGATTTCAACCATTTTTCTTGGCTGCACCTTTTTGTCTTTTCAAAGTCTCCAACCTGGCAAGCGTCCTTCTCATCTCTCTTATCTTCCCAGAGTTCTTGATCGGACGACCCATCCTGACATTACCGAATTCTTTCATCAGCTCGAGTTTGATGTCATAAATCTTCTTAGAAATCTCTTCGGGCTTCATTTCCCTGATTTGCTTAACTCTTAATATTGCCAAATTTTTTCCCTGATATTTAGAGGCTCTTTGCCTTTATATATTTTATGAAGTGGGAGTCTTTTAAGCTTTAGGTTCTTCAGGTTTGGTTTCTTCGGGCTTCTTCTCTTCGACAGCTTGAATGTAAGTAACTTCCTTCGGCGATTCTCTCATAATCTTGACCTGGATCCCTATGATGCCAGCTTTCATTAAACCCTGTGTCATTCCTCTCTGAACGAGTGTTTGTGCATAATCGCCAGAATGGGCGACGAAACCTCTCTGGAACTTTTGGAATCTTGATTTTTCTCCACCGAGTTTTCCTCCGATCTGGATTTGGATTCCGACTGCCCCAGCTTCCAGAACTTTCTCCAGATAATAATTGGCGACTTTCTTGTAGTTTATTCCCTTCTCGAGAGCCTTTGCAATTCTCTGAGCGACTATATTCGAATCCAAAAATGGGTTTTCAACTTCCTTCACATCGACCAAAGGATTCTCAAACCCGAATTTCTGTTTCACCTCGTCGCTTATCTCGTGGATCCTTCTTCCAGATCTTCCGACTACCAGACCTGGCTTGTGCGCATAAACGATTATTCTAGTCCCGAGAGGTGTTCTTTGAATTTCTGTGTGCGAATATCCTGCCTTGTCGAATCTCTGAGCGAAGAACTCCTCTACCTCTGCCTCTTTTATTCCTTCCTTTACAAAGGTCTTTTCTATGGCCATTATCTTTCCTCTACCTCAATCAGAACATGCGCGGATTTAAGTGTTTGACCCCTCAACCTGTGCTTGCTCCTCGGTCTCCTGAAAGGTCTCGATTGGTTGACATGTGCTCTTTTGACAAAAAGTTTTTCTGGATTGTAGTTTTTCTGTTTCGCATTCGACTCTGCAGATTTCAAAATCGACAAAATTATTTTTGCTGTCCTTGTGTAGTATTTTCTGTCTAAACTTCTCTTTCCTTCTACAAGATCTTCCAGCAATTTCTTGGCTTTCTCAAGTCTCTTCCCCTTGATTTCCCTGCAAAGAATCATGGAATGTTTCATCGAGACTCGCGCTTCGTTGACTTTGGCTGAGGCAATCTTCATGTCATCACTTCAACGGAATGTGCTTGCTTCCTCTTGTTGCCCCAACACCTGGTGATGAGTGCTTGACTCTCTTGTTCACAGGAGCAAAGTCCCCTAACCTGAATCCCATCATGTCGGCTGTGACGTTCAGCTGCACCCAATCCTTCCCTGTGTAGACTCCGATCTTAGAACCAATCATCTGCGGTAAAATTATCATCTCTCTCACGTGGGTCTTGTGGAAGTCGCTTGGATTTTTCTTGATGTCCTCCAAAAGTTTTTTCTGAGGAAGGGTCAATCCTCTCTTGATTGCGCGCCTGTCTCTTGAAGTGAGCAGTCTGGAGAATTCTTCAATGCTCATCTGCTTGAGCTGTTCGACCGATTTTCCTCTGTATGTGAATATTTTAGGCATACTTCTCTCCCCAATTGTACGTCATTTTGTTTCTTCTTATTCCTGAACCTTGCACAATTTCAGGATCTATCATAGCACCACTGATAATTTTTCTTTCAAAAACTCTTTGTACATGCGAAGTGTCATTTTTATTTGTACCATATGTTTCCATGTTTGCTTTTACTCCATCTTCAAGGAACTCAACCGAAGCCAGAATCTCGATCTTGTTACTGATTTTACTCGACTGGACATAAGTTTTGACTCCGTGCAAAAAGGTTAATTCGTTCAAACCGTAGCAAGGATTTTGTCGCAAATAAGACATCAAACCTCTGCCGCTAGAACCAGCAAGTTCTGGAAATGGTCCCGTGATGATTGGTAAAAATGTCTCTGCTAATGTATCCAAGTTCTCAATAGGACCAACATACCTGACATCAATATCCGAATTAAATCCGACCATTTATCTTCCCTTCCTTTTTCCTGTTCTTCTAGATGAGATAGACCCCACCTTTGCACCTGGCGGAGCATCCCTGCTGACGCTTCTGGAAGGTCTCGGCCTCTTGCTTCTTCCACCGTATGGGTGGTCTGCCGGTGTCATTGCAACACCCTTTGACCTTGGGAATATTTTTCCTCTTGACCACATCTGGAACCCGTGCTTGCTTCCTTTGACCCATGGCTTATCGACTCTTCCGCCTGCTGCAGGAATTCCAATCGTGGCTCTGCATCTTCCGTCGAAAATTTTTGACTTTCCGGATGAAAATAAAACAGTTACTTTTTCTCCGATTCTGCTCACAACAGTCGCAAAGACTCCGCTGCTCCTGCAGATTTTCGGCCCGCTGCCAGGGGAAGTCTCGACTCCAAAAATCTTTGTTCCCTCTGGGATCTTTGATAATGAAAGAACATTTCCAGTTATAGGCTCGCCTTCGTATGTAATCCATTGACCTTGGCTAATTCCCTCTGGAGCGACATGAAGGATTTCTTTCCCGTCCTCGAACTTGATTATCGCGACCGGTGCAGATCTTCCTGGATCATGAACTATGTCAACTACATTCCCTTTTCCTGGTGCAGAATAATAGCCTACACTACCCAAGAATCTGTGGCTTGGAGAGACATATCTAGGTCCTCCTTTTCCTCTTGCTCTTGGAATTATTCTTTTACCCATTTTTCACACCATTCATATTATCCCTAACTTGACAGCCACGTCTCCTGCCTTGAATTCAGGTTTCAACTTGATAAATGCTTTCTTCTCTCCACTCAAGAGAGTTTCTGTGTTCACCTTGTCCACTTTCACCTGAAATACTTTCTCGAACGCTTCTCTGATTTGCTGTTTGTTCGCCTTTCTCTCAACGACAAAAACAATCTTGTTCTCGTTCTCTACAAGAGAAATCGATCGTTCAGTGAGATAAGGGTATTTTAGAATTTTCCACGGGTCCATCTCACTCACCTTTCCTCAGCTTTTCAATCGCGGACTTTGTGAAAATTGTCAATCTTCCAGGATGGGTTCCTGGAGCGAGATACGATGCGGACAAATTGTCTACTCTGCATGTGTGAATTCCAGAAAGATTCTTTACAGCCTTGGAAATCCCCTTGTCTTCTGCTACGACAATCAACGGCCCGGTCTTCTTCTTGTACTTCCTTCCTCTCATTCCGCCCTTCCCAGGTCTGATCTTTCTCTGCTTTATTCTCTCAAGTTCTTTCACCAAACCAACTTTCACAAGAAAGTTAACCACGTCCTTAGATTTCTTCAGCCCTTGGATCTTGTCTTCGACGACAATGGGCAATTCTCCGGAAAAATGATGGCCTCTCTTTGCAACTATTTCTTTGACAGCGGTTGCAGCGATGGCAGATCTGATTGCTTTCTTCCTTTCTTTGTCGTTTATCTTCAAATCCCAAATCTTCTCTACCTTCGGTGGATGAGCCTGTCTTCCTTTCACTGCCTGAGGAACGATTCTCGGCCTCCATAACAAAAATGGAACTGATTTTCCGTGAATTCTCGGCATCCTCGCCAGCTCCTTGTTCATCATCGTGTACCTGTGCCTTCTGTATCCATGATAACCAGCTGCGGATCTCTGACCTGCTTCCGGATCTGTCCCGTAAGGCTGTCTTCGTTTGCTAAGTGAAGCAAGAACTGCTCTTCTGATCAAGTCTTCTCTCACTTCATTTGAAAAAACTTTCGGCAATTCTATCTTCTCAACTGATTTCCCGCTCAAATCAAAAACATCGACTTTCATATCAGACAATCTCCTTCAATTCCGGAACAAGGAACTTCACTTTGCCTGTTCTTATTGTCGGCCTCAACCTTATGAGTCTCTTCTTCGGTCCTGGAACCGACCCTTCCAAAACTATGTAATCGCTTTTGATGACTCCGTACTTGTGGAAACCGGATGAAGGTGTGATTTTCTTCCCGTCATCTCCAATTTTTATCACTCTCTTGTTCAATTCTGTCCTCGTCTGAAAACCCAACTGGCCTGCTTGTGGAACAGTGTGTCTGACTTTTCTTGGTGTCTGAGGTCCGAGTGTTCCTATGTGCCTCAACTTCTTTCTCGCATGCCTGTCCTGGATTCTGATTCCGAATCTCTGTACCACACCTGCTGTCCCCTTTCCTTTAGAAACAGAACTGACATCAACAAACTCCCCTTCCTTGAAAATTTCTGCTGCCTTGATCTCTTTTCCAAGAATATTTTTTGCAAAATCGAATTTTTCTTTCGGATCTTTTCCGCCAATCTCAATCTCGAAAATTTCCGGGGTTTTCTTTCCGAACCCTGAAAGTCTTGGTTGAGTTACAGCAATCGCTCTCAGTTTTTCTATCTTGTTTATTTCTGGTTCAATCTTTTTCATCTGCTCTTCTGTCTTGACTGTTTTGATTTTCACTTTTCTTTCCAAGTCTTTAGGCAGATCTTTCGACCAAACTTCACCCAAAATCTTCAAACCAGCTGTAGTGTTCTTGTAGGCACGGAATCCGACGATTTTTATCGGAGGGCATTCCAAAATTGTAACAGGGACTGAGATTTCTTGGCCGGAAGTCAGGGAAGTTTTTCTGTTGTCAACAAGAATCGCATGGGTCATCGCGGTCTTGTATCCTGCGAAACCCATTATCTTCGCCTTTTCGGATTCGGGATATGCAGATACGACTGGGTAAATCCTCTTTGCTCTCTTTTTAGGCCAAAATGCATGTGATCCTCTACCAGGATGATAATCCTTTACCATTCCGACACCTTGTTGAAATATTATTTATGGTGCAAACAGATAAAAAGCTTTAAATCCTTGACATTCTTCGGTTTAAAAAAGTATCTCAGAGACAGTATTAAATTCTCCGACTTTAAATTAATGCTATGGAAGTCAAGGACTGTGTATTCTGCCAGATAGGACTTGGCAAGATTCCAGCAAAAGTTGTTTATCAAGATTCGAATGTCCTGGCTTTTCTAGACATCAATCCTTCAAACAAGGGTCATGTGCTGGTCATCCCAAAAAATCATTTCTCGGACTTGGTGGAGATTCCTGAACATGAGCTCAAACCTTTCATGGCTGCTGTAAAGAGGATTGCAGAAGGCGTTCTGAGGGGAACAAAAGCAGAAGGGTTCAACATCGTCCTGAATAATAGCAAAGCGGCTGGACAAGCAATCCCTCACCTGCATCTGCACGTGATACCTCGATTCACAGGAGACGATCTTCAGATAGGCAGCTGGAGGCACCTAAAGTATGAAAGCGAGGAGGAGATGAACAAGCTGAGAGATTCTATATCTGCAAACGTTCCTGCAGGAGAACCTGAATTTCCACGGGAAGAAAAGTCTGAACTGCCAAAACCGAAGGTTAAAAGAAGGAGCAAGAAGGAAGTAAGTTTCATCAAAAGGGAGATTGAGAAGGCCTAGATGATATAATTAGGGGTAATTCTCCTGACTGATGTGTAAGAAACAGAACGACGATCATATCCCATATCTCGTAGCTCACGGTCCAACATTCTAGTGGCATGCTCCTCAAGGTCATGATGACCGATAGATTTCACACGTTCGTCATGATGAATAGTTTCGTGTTGACCAGCTTCTGCATAAAAATCCATATTCTTGAAGAAAGAGTCGGAAGATTCTGTGGTCTAAGCTATTACAAAAGGTGAATGCTTATATTGAGGAGGGCATTCCAACTCATTAATCAAAGTATATTCTGTTCTAAAAACCAATGTTCCGTATTGAGGATCAATGACAGATTCATTTCCTGGCGAATGTTTGTAAGGGTTGTGTGCCCTGGCATCTTGCCCTGGTCTGATGTCTGGCAATTCATGTTCAAATTTCATTATTTCATTTAGAACAATCAAATTCATAAGTCTTCTCAATTATGATTTTCTGGCACTAGCGTATTCACAACATCCAAAAGTTCAGAAAAATCTTTTACCGAAAATACGGTCTTGCCGTCCACTTTTTTATCTTCGTGAGGTTCGGCATTAATCAAAAAATTGAATCCTACATGTCCTCTTAATTCAGTCTCGTCGGAAAGATATCCTATTTCGTCAAGTGAAATTCCTAAGGATTCTGCAAATGACGATGCAGCTAAACACTTGTTCAATGGCATCCAAGAACCGGTAAGTTTTCCATCTTTTTCAACGGAAGTGCTAGAATATACATGATCAATACCAAGAGCTTCTGCAATTGGTTTGGCGATTGGCGGTATCTGGTTTGTTATCAATGCAAGTGTCACTTTATCTTTAAGTTTTGCAAGAGCTTCCCTGGAACCAGGAATTAGACCCTTTTCAATGTTTCTAGAAACATATCCTTCTATGCGGTTCAATGAAGTACCCTTCATGGAATCTACAATACGATAGCCAAAGGTTATCATATCGCTTTTGTTTTTACCGCTTTTCCTATATGCTCTCTCAGCTTCAAGATATGCGCTACCTCCAAATTTAGTATAAACTCTCAGTAGAAATGGTACTTTTACCACTGTGTCATTGACATCTGAAGCTAGAGCCCTCAATCTATAATCTGGTCGTCTTCGACTTGGCATATTTTTTATACTTGCACTAAACTATTAAAAGGGTAAGCGGCCGTAGTCCAGTGGTTAAGATGCGAGCCTTCCAAGCTTGTGACCCGGGTTCGAATCCCGGCGGCCGCACCATTTTTCAAAAAACAAAAAGTGAATCCTTTTAAGCTTTTTAAATCAAAATAATCCTTTACTATTAGGTGTCGAAATGCTACAGGATACGCTCGCTGATGCACTTGCAGTCATCAAAAATGCCGAGAAGGTAGGGAAGAGGGAATGCGTTACTCGTGCCTCTAAGGAGATCAGAGAGGTACTCACACTACTCCAGAATAACGGGTACATTGGTCCTTTTGAGTTCGTGGATGATGGAAGGTCTGGTAAGTTCAAAATCGAGCTAAAAGGCAAGATAATCAACACGAATGTCGTGAAACCCAGATATTCCACACGGGTGGACGAATTCGAGAAGTGGGAGAAGAGGTTTCTCCCTGCAAGAGAATTCGGTTTACTGATTCTTACAACCCCGAAGGGAATTATAGACCACAAGAAAGCGAAGGAAATGCACACCGGAGGAAAACTTGTTGCGTTTGTATACTGAGTGATTCTTATGTACTTCCAAGAACTTGTGATTCCAGAGGGTGTTGATGTCGAGATTTCTAAGTATACAGTCATGGTTTCCGGCCCGAAGGGCAGCCAGCAAAAGACATTGGAGCTCGAGAAAGGGACGAATGTTGAGAAAACAGAAAACAAACTGAAGATCTCTTCAGAAAATGAAGAGAGAAAAGTGAAAGCGAAGATAGGAACTTCCATTGCACATGTCCAGAACATGATTGACGGAGTGACGAAAGGGTTCGTCTACAAGTTGAAAGTCATTTATTCTCATTTCCCGATAACAGTGAAAGTGGAAAAGGACAAGGTGATGATACAGAATTTTTTGGGCGAGAGGACTTCAAGAATTGCGAAGATTATTGGAGAGACCCAAGTCAAGATTGAAGGGCAGGAGGTTTCTGTGACAGGAACGGAATTGGAAGAAGTCTCTCAGACGGCTGCTAACATAGAGCAGGCAACAAGGATTGTCGGTTTTGACAAGAAGGTTTTCCAAGATGGAATATACATCACGCAGAAAGGTGGGTAAATGAATCCGAGAAAGAAACCGAAATTTTTGAGGTCATCCGCGCACGCGTACAAGAGGATAGGAATGAAATGGAGAAAACCCAGAGGGGTTCATTCGAAATTGAGGAGAAAAGAGAAAGGAAAAGGATTCCATCCAAATGTAGGCTGGGGCGCACCAAAATCATTGAGAGGATTGCACCCATCTGGATTCGAGGAAATTCTAGTTTCGAATTTGAAACAGCTGGAGAAAATAAATTCGCAAAAGCAAGCTGTAAAAATCTCGCACACCGTAGGGAATAAAAAAAGGTTGCTAATTTTGAAGAAGGCAGATGAAATGAAAATAAGGGTGTTGAACAAATGAGCAGTTTACAGAAAAGGATGGCAGAATGTGATATGCATGGACAAGTGAAACCTGTAGTTGTTGTCTTGCAGGACAAGGAAGCAATAAATCAAGTTTCCATAAGCCTTTATTGTCCTAAATCTTCAGAACATCCAAGGTATGAATTGAATGATGTTGAAGGACATAAACTGGGCTATTGGTGTTCATATTGTAATAATGTGAAAAGGCCGTCCAGGACTTTTATAAGTAGCGAACCATCTGCAGGTACTATAGATGATTATTACCTGTTGAGTTGTCCTGACTGTCATAGTACAATTGGAGGAGATTTGATTTTATGAGCAGTTTGCAAAAAAGGATGGCAGCTGTTATCTTGAAAGTAGGGGAGTCGAAAGTTTGGCTAGATCCTAGTAAGGCAAAAGATATTGAGAGCGCAATAACAAAAGCTGACATCAGAAAACTTATCATGAAAGGCCATATCAAAGTCGCGAGGGAAAAAATCAAAATGCCAAGAAAAGCTGGCAAGAAGAAAAAAGGGAGCGGAAGCAGGAAGGGAGGAAAGCACTCGATAGTCACTGCAAAGAGGAAATGGATTTCGACTGTCAGGCCGCTGAGAAGGATGTTGAAGGAATTGAGAAGTTCCAAAGAAATAGACAATCAAACTTATAGAAAATTGTACATGCTCGTGAAAGGTGGGACTTTCAGAAGCAGAAGCCACATGAGAATTTACCTTGAGCAACATGGATTGGTGAAGAAAAAATGAAACACTCGCCAACCTACACTATGCCGTTCAAGAGGAGAAGGCTTGGAAAGACTGATTACACTAACAGGTTGAAATTACTTTCTTCGAAGAAACCAAGACTTGTGGTGAGGAGAAGTTCAAACTACATAACAGCACAAATAATCAATTTTGAGTTGATTGGCGACAAGACTTTGGTGTCTGCGAGCTCGAAGGAATTGAAGAAGATGGGATGGAAATTTTCTACAGACAATCTTCCTGCTTCTTATCTGACCGGGATGATAGTTGCGAAGAAGGCTGGGAAAAAAGGCATCAAAGAAGCAATTCTCGACTCCGGACTTTATGCCTCGACCAAAGGAAACAGGATCTATGCTGTTGTCAAAGGAGCGATTGATGGAGGATTGAATATCCCTATCAACGAAGAGATACTCCCGACTGAAGACAGGATAAAAGGAACTCACATATCAAAGAATCAGGAAAAGTTCAAGCAGCTTCCTGACGAGTTTGAAAAAATCAAGGGGAAGATTTGATGGCAGATTTCAGAGACAGACCAAGTTTGGAAGAAATGGAGAGAGTCAAAAGAGAACAGGCTCTGGCAAGATGGGTTCCGAAGACCAGACTAGGGAGAGAAGTTTTCGAGAAAAAAATAACTGACATTGACGAGATTTTGAAATCTGGAGTTCCAATCAAAGAATCTGAGATTGTAGACCAACTAGTTCCGAATTTGAAAAATGAATTGATCCTTATAGGTGGAAGGGCTGGGAAAGGTGGGGGGATCCAAAGAATCCCTGTGAAAATAACTGCGACCATGCACAAGTCGGGTAGGAGATTCACAACGAATGCTTTTGTAGTTGTGGGGAACGAAGACGGGATAGTTGGGATTGCAAAAGGATCGGCAGTCGAATCAAGAGATTCTATAGAAAAGGCAGTAAAAAAAGCGAAAACCAAAATTATGAGGATAAAAAGAGGCTGTGGTCACTGGGAATGCAGCTGCGGAGAGCCTCACACGATTCCATTCAAGACAGAAGGGCATTCTGGATCTGTGAGAGTTCTGTTGTTTCCTGCACCGAAAGGAGTCGGCCTTGTTGCAGACAACTCATCTAAGAAGATATTCAGGCTGGCAGGAATCAAGGATGTCTGGGTCAAAACTTTTGGAAATACTTCGGCCAGAATCAATTTGATTTCAGCAATTTTCGATGCGATGAAGAAACTTTACATTTATGAAAGGAGTGAAGAGTGATGTTCGCAGTGATTAGGATTAGCGGAACAGTAAATGCGAGCAGAGACGTTGAAGACACGCTTAAAATGCTGAGGCTAGAAGCACCGAACAACTGCGTGTTAGTTCCTGAAGATGCGAGTTTCAAAGGGATGCTTGGACATGTAAAAGATTTCATAACATGGGGAGAAGTTGAAAAGGAGACTCTAGTGAACCTTTTGGAAAAAAGATTGAGGTTGATGGGGAATAAGAAAATCGAAAAGAAATCATTAAAAGAAGTTACAGGATTCGATTCTTTTGAGAAATTAGCTGATGAGTTGATGAAAGGGAAGAAGTTGAAAGATTTTAAAAAATTGAAACCAGTTTTAAGGCTGACTCCGCCATCAAAAGGTTTCAAGTCGACAAGAGAAGGTTTTCCTCGTGGAGATTTGAGCTACAGAGGGAAAGAGATAAACAAACTGTTGGAGAGGATGATGTAGATGACAGTCAGAAGAGGAAAGAAAGTTAGAAAGTTTAGAGGACACAGGACTTATGGAACTGGAAGTCACAAGAAGGCGAGAGGTGCTGGTAACAGAGGCGGAAGAGGGAAGGCGGGTCTTCATAAATACAAGTGGAGTCTTACCGTCCAGAGCGAAGAAAAATTTTTCGGAAAGCATGGATTCAAGAGACCTCAGGGGACCGTGAAAGATATTCCGACTGTTAATCTGAAAATGTTGGACGCACAAGCAGAGAGATTACTGAAGGAAAAACTTGCAATTAAAGAAGACGACAAAATAAAAATTAATGTTTTGAAATTAGGATTTGAAAAGGTTTTGGGAGGCGGAAAAATTTCCCAACCACTTGTCGTAGAAGCGAAGTTATTTTCCAAGTCGGCAATAAAAAAATTAGAGAAAGCTGGCGGAAAGGCGATCAAAATTGGATGAGCAACCAGAAGAAGAGAAGAAGGAAATTATAGATAAGATTGCAAAGTTCCTGCCTTCGGTGGAAAAACCGACATACAAGCAGAGCTTCAACACAAGGTTAATCTGGACTGGTATCGCGCTTGTCGCATATCTTCTGCTCTCTAACATCACTGCGTTCGGAGTCCAGAGGAGCGAGAATCCTCAGTTGACTTTTTTGGAAATCGTTCTTGGTTCTAGATTCGGAAGTTTGATGACATTAGGTATTGGACCGATAGTTACAGCAGGAATCCTCTTGCAACTTCTTGTAGGATCTAAAATAATAAACTGGGACATGACAAAACCTGAGAGCAGGGCTAAATTCCAGACATGGGATAAATTCCTGGCCATAATTCTTGCATTTGTAGAAGGTTTCGCATATGTAATCGCAGGTGCTGTGCCTGTTGCTCCAGGATTGCCAATGCTGATAGTTGTTACGCTGCAGTTGGCCATGGGTGGAGTAATTGCAATATTGCTTGATGAAGTTGTAAGCAAATGGGGATTCGGTTCAGGGATCAGTTTGTTCATAGCCGCAGGAGTCGGAAGCCAGATACTCGTGAGAACGATATCTCCTCTGTCGTCTGCATGCCAGCCAGGGGACTTGAGCTCTTGCTTGCCTCGTACAGGAAATCCGCCGGCAGGACTGTTATGGACTTTCTTCACTGACTTGTTCACTGGTGCCCCATTTACAACTGTCCTGTTGCCGTTGCTACCGATGATCGCTACGTTGGTTGTTTTCTGCATCGTCATCTACATCCAAGGAATAAGAATTGACGTGCCGCTGTCGATGTCGAAGATGAGGGGATTCGGGAGAACTTGGTCACTTAAGCTTCTTTACACAAGCAACATTCCTGTAATCCTTGCTGCAGCTCTGTTAGCAAACATGCAGCTCGTTGGAAGGATTGGAGCAGTGCCGACAGGGAACGGCCTCACATGCGGCCAGTTCGCGTGCTACGATTCTTCAGGGCAAATCGTCTTAGGCCCAAGTGGATTCAATATAGTATACTACCTGAGTGCTCCGAACAATCTCTTGGGAGAAATAGTGACAGGGATCTTGACTCAGTCAGAAATAATCAGAGCTATCACTTATCTCCTGTTTCTTACAGGCGCAGCCATGTTGTTTTCGATTTTCTGGGTCAGCACTGCAGGTATGGATGCAGGATCTGTTGCTAAGCAGATTGAAGGGGCGGGCATGCATATCCCAGGGTACAGGAACGACAAAAAAACCATGGAGCAAGTTCTGGCGAAATACATATCCCCTCTGTCAGTTTTAGGAGGATTGACAGTAGGTTTGTTAGCAGCACTGGCAGACTTCACCGGAGCAATCGGGACTGGAACAGGAATACTTTTGACTGTTATGATTCTCTATAACTATTATGAGGAATTGAGCAACCAGAGATTGGACGAAGCTCATCCGGCGGTAAGAAAGATTTTAGGTGAATGAAATGGTGTTTGAAGAACTGATCGGAATTTTCGATGCAATATTCTTCCCACTCTTTGCTTTCCAACCTCATATATCTTTGTTGATAATTTCTAGTTTCCTGACAGTTTTGATGCTTTTTATAAACAGGCTCACTGTGAACAGAAATCTTGTCAGGGAAATTAAAAATAAGATGGAGGAGACGAGAGAACTTCTCACTGCTGCTCAGAAGGAGAACAGGACTGAAGATGCGAACAAACATCTGAGCGAGATGATGAAAGCGAACAGCCAGTATATGAAAGTAACGTTTAAGACTTTGATAATTTCTATTGTAATAATCAGTTTGTTTTTGCCATGGCTCAGACACACCTATGAAGAGACTTACAAGGGAGTTCCGGTTGCAAAACTGCCGTTCAGCCTTCCGTTCCTCGGAGACAGCGTGAACTGGCTGTACTGGTACATATTTGCATCACTGACAGTGGGATGGGTCATAAGAAAATTGATGGAGATCGACTATGCGTAAGATGAAGAGAAGAGTACCTGGAAGCAGGACGAAACTTGTTTACAAGAGAGAGAAGACTGGAATTCACAGGTGTGCGAACTGCGGAAGAGAACTCCATGGAATGAAAAAGCTCACTGCTAGTCAGATAAGGAAGCTTTCTAAGAGCGAGAGAAGGCCTACAAGACCTTATGGTGGATATTTGTGCGGTGAATGCACGAGAGAGCTATTTAAGGATAGAGCAAGAAAACAATTTAGTTAGGTGAGAAGATGGCATCATTTGAAATCGGAAGGGTGTGCATGAAGATTGCTGGAAGAGAAACTGGAAAGTATTGTGTTGTTTTGAAAAAGGTTAATGATGCTTTTGTAGAGGTAACAGGTCCTAGAATGCTAACTGGAGTGAAGAGAAGGAGGGCGAATGTGGATCATCTGGAACCGCTGCCTTTCACTGTTGAGATAAAGGAAGGGTCTCAAGATGACGAGGTGCTTCAGGCACTTGAGAAAGCAGGATTGATTACAAAATTCGGATTGAAAAGACCGTCGGCCGCCCAGGTCAAAACTGAAAAGGCAAAACCGCCAAAAGAAGCAAAAGTCGAAAAGCCTAAAGAGAAGAAAGAAGAAAAGGAAACTAAAGATAAAAAAGCCAAGAAGAAATAATTGATGGCCGGAATCATACTTATTAGCGTTGCAAAATTATAAGAAATCATGTGGCTCGTTAAATCTGAAGAAAAAACTGATGAGAGATTTGGGAAAAAACCTGAAGATAGAAGTGTAGAGGAATTAATCAAGTCTTCTGTTGTGATTGTGGACAAACATCAAGGTCCGACTTCCCATCAAATAACAGACTGGATAAAAAAGATGTTTGAATTGAAGAAAGCTGGCCATTCTGGAACCCTTGACCCTGGTGTGACTGGGGTTTTACCCATCGCTCTGGAAAATGCGACTAAGATAATGCCGATGTTGGTCGGACTGGACAAGACCTATGTTGGGATGATGCACATCCATCAAGGTGTCGAAGAAAATTTCCTTAAAGAAAAAGTATCTCACTTCATCGGAAAGATAAAACAACTTCCTCCAGTAAAATCAGCAGTAGCAAGGAGAGAGAGGGAAAGGGAAATTCATTTTTTTGATATAGTTGAGATAGATGGGAAGAATGTTTTGTTCAAAGTCGGTTGCGAAGCAGGGACTTACATAAGAAAACTAATCCATGACCTCGGCCAGGCACTTGGAACTGGAGCTCACATGGCTGAACTGAGAAGAGTAGAAGTAGGAGAATTCACTGAAAAAAAATCTCATTCACTTGTTTCAATAAAGGATGCGTTTGAGTTTTGGAAGGAAGGGGATGAAAAACCTATCAAGAAAATTTTGATTCCCGTAGAGAACGCAATTGAAAAGGATAAAAAAATATTTGTCAAGGATTCTGCGATTTCAACAATCGTGAATGGCGCTCCGATTTATCCAAATGGAATCACCAGGATTCAAGAAGGGATAGAAGCAGGAGAATTGATCGGGATATTCAGCTTGAAAGATGAGTTGATATCTATCGGTATAGCCAAGATGTCAAGCGACGAGATGATGAAGAGAAAGAAAGGAATAACAATCAGAACAGATAGAGTGATAATGGAAAAAGGAATTTATCCAAATTATTCAAAGGATTGATATGGGAGTAGACAAGAAATTGATGAAGATTCTCGCATGCCCTCAGTGCAAGGGGGATGTAAAAGAAGAGGGAATGTTTTTAGTGTGCGGTAATTGCAGACTGGCTTTTCCTGTCTTAGAGGACGTTCCTGACATGGTAATAGAAGACTCGTGGAAATTGGAGGAAGCGAAGAAGCATAAATTTAAGCATGACTTACGATTATAGTGATATTATGAAAATTGGAGAAATCAAAAGGGGCATGAGCAACATCACCGTAGAAGGGAAAGTAGTAGACGTGTCAGAGTCAAGACAAGTCCAGACAAGATACGGGAAGAAAAACGTGGCTGATGCCACTATAGAAGATGACACAGGACAGATTGGACTTTCTCTTTGGGAGAATCAGATAAATGCTGTCACTGCTGGAAATTCGATCAGTGTGTCTGGCGCATATGTGACTGAATTCAGGGACAAGCTCCAGCTGAACATACCAAAATCAGGGAAATTGGAAGTTCTCGGATAGACTACTCTCTTTCTGAATAGTCGATTAATCAGCAATAAGATATTTAAAATGCGTTTATAATTGTAGTGTAGACTCAAGGTCTGATACCAAGATGATGAGCAGCTACCATAGCCGAGGTCGCATAACCCGGTAGTGCACCAGCCTTGAGTCTTTTCGATGAAAACATGGCTTGACTCTGATTAATGATGAGTCGGAGGTGAATTGAGAAAGATAGTAAGCTGGCGGGCGCAAGCCCATCAGGGTTCAAATCCCTGCCTCGGCGCTTTCTTTTCCTTCTAAAATCGATTTACTAAACCTGTAAAAGACTGTCAAAAAGGTTTATATGGGGTCTTTACGAAATTCTATGTAGGTGAATGAATGAAAATGCAATCAGGCGGCGCATGGGCTGTCACGACAGCTTTCATCGTCGTAGGACTCTTAACTCAATTGTATCCTTCATGGGGAGGATTGAATTGGGTTATCGCTGGTGTAGTTGCCTTCCTAGTGGCATGGGCAATGGCCGGTAAGAAATAGAAAAGTTAAGATTTTTTTAATTTCTTGTCTTTTTCTAATTACTATAGATAATATAGATTTAACGCGGCTGTGATCCAGTGGCTAAGATACAAATCGAAAGCGCCAGTAGTCTAGCCTGGTATAGCAAACGGGAAAGGACACGAGCTTCCCAATATTTAGGATATAGCTCGTTGCGTGGGTTCAAATCCCGCCTGGCGCACAAAATCTTACTCCCATTCTGTGGTTGCTGCTGGTTTGGTAGAGGCATCGAAGACTACAGCATCGACTTCTCCGAATTTTGCAACATTAGGATGAGAAAGAATTCTTGAAGCAATTTTATCACATAATGTCCAAGACATTTCATCTGGTTTTCTCAGCGGTCTGACACTCCTGAAATCTACAGAATTTACATCTCTCACAGCAATTACAACAGCATCATCATTCGAAGGAAAAGCGATTACTGGAAGCTGATCGTATTTCACACCGTATTCTGAAAATAAATTTTCAGTAATTTCTGTGGCCTCTTTAAGAAGGGAAATGTTAGATCTGTTGAATTCTATACCTTTTTTTATGTCAGTAAGCTGAGTAGGATCAAAACCGTTTCTTCCCCACTTACGATCCCAGTACACAGTTCTATTTATTGCAAGTTCTTCTGCCATGTGTTTTTGGGTCAAGTTTATCGAATCCCAATTTCTATATCCGGTGACTAGAGCAAGGTTCTCAAATGTCCTGTTGTCTCCTTTAAGGCCTACGGTTTTTATTGGCAACGGATATCCGCGTAAATAGTGCCCTGCAGCAATTTCTGACACACGTGATTCTAACTCGTCTGGGTATGAATGAACCCCTGTTATCAGTCTGACTACAAGGCCCGGCCCTGGGAATGGAGGTCTGTTAATAATATAATCGGGGAGATTGAGATGCCGAGCTAGACGTCTAGCTCCATCTTTGCTTAGAAATCTTAAGGGCTCAACTGATTTGATGTCTTTCCTGTACGAATCCTCACCTCGAACATTGTGGTGGGTTTTTATTCTAGCAACAGTTCCAGCGTCTTTCGAAGTTTTTTTTGCTGCCTCCTTTCCGCTTTCTCTACGATCAGTTGCAAGAGTGCCATCAATGAAAACAACATCCTCTTTATCTAAATCGAATTTTTCTAGAACTTCTAGAACACTCTGGTCATACAGTCTTTGGAATGTTTTCCTCTTATCTTCAGGATCTGTGAGACCTGAAAGAGCAGTGAAAAGTCTCTCTGAATAGTCTAAAATGTGGACCTCTTTGCCTGATATTTCTTGTAGGTAATTTTTGACTGTTTTTGCCTCGCCCTTTCGTTCAATTCCCATATCGAGGTGGACACCTATCAGCGAAATTCCAGAGCGGATGGCTAGGCTGTAAGCAACAGTAGAATCAACGCCTCCACTTAAAAAAATCAAACCTTTCTTTTTACCTACTATTTTTCTAATTTCAGCTCTTTCTCTGGCTACATATTCTCTTTCGTTAAAATCTTCCAACTTAACCTGGTTAGGTATTGCACCGCAGATTTTTTCGGCGAAATTTCTCAGGATGGTATTTCCGTATTCTGTGTGAGTAAGTTCTGGATGAAATTGGACTGCGACTTGATTTCCAAATCCTATTGACACCATATTTTTGTCTGATTTAGCAAAGACATTCGATTCGTCTATTCCAGAAACAGAATCTCCATGGTTCATCCAAACTATTGATTCTGGGGGAACGCCATCGAAAAGTTGATGAGGTTTTGTAAGAGTCATTCTTGTCCAGCCATATTCACCCCTTCCACCAAATACTTCACCCCCATGCCTATGAGCAATGACATGCATTCCGTAACATATGCCCAAAACAGGTTTACTAGAGGTGAAGATTGAGGGATGATAAGGATAGGAATCAGGCTGATAGACGCTTTTAGGCCCCCCAGAAAGAATGATTCCGTCAGCATCGCTCATTTGGCGGACTGGGATATTGCTTTTGGCGTACTTCACTTGGTGTCCTAATCCTGTTAGTCTATTTCCGATCAAGTCTGTATGCTGACCTCCAAATTCAAGCACATAGAAAACTCCCATAAGATGTTTATTGAGTTTAATTTTAAATTCTTATAAACATTAAAAAAGAAGATAATTGTTAGTCTAAGGTGTCGAAATGAAGAGAACTGGCCCAACCAACCCCTACCTGAAGGAATTGATTTCAAGCTTGAGGGAGAGATCTTTCAAGGAGAATTCACACATATGGTTAGCGGTAGCTGAGAGGTTGGAAAAGCCGACAAGGAAGAAGGTTGAGGTTAATCTTTCTGACATTGAAAGGAATTCTGATAAAAACGATTTTGTTGTTATCCCTGGAAGCGTCCTCAGTTCTGGAGATCTGACAAAATCTGTCAATGTAGCTGCCTGGAAGTTCTCAGAAGCGGCGAAAGAGAAAATTAAAAAGTCCAAAGGGAAGATCATGACGATTGAGGAACTGGTAAAAGAAAATCCGAAGGGAACCGGGGTAAAAATTCTGGTGTGAACATGAAAGTGTACGATGCTGAAAACCAAATCCTGGGAAGGATGTCTTCGATTATTGCCAAACAGCTGTTGAAAGGAGAGAAAGTTTTCATTATTAATGCGGAGAAGGCTGTTCTATCTGCAAGCAGAGAATTTTTACTAGAACATTACAAAAAGAAGTACAAAAAAGGGGATGTTTTCAAAGGGCCTTTCTTCCCGAAGCAGCCTGACAGGATGCTGAAAAGAACTGTTAGAGGAATGCTTCCTTGGGACAGGACGAAAGGAAGAATAGCATACAAGAACCTGAAAGTTTTCATCGGCGTTCCGGATGAAATGAAATCGATGCAGTTTGAGAAACTCAAGGAAGCAGATGCTGACAGGTTGAGAGGCAAGACTGTCTCTCTCGGGGAGATTTCAATCGCGCTTGGAGCCAAGAAAAGATGGTAAAGAAGGAAGATAAGACAATCGTCACCACAGGAAAAAGAAAAAATTCGATTGCGAGAGCGAAAATAATTCCAGGCACAGGAAAAATCTTAATCAACTCTGAGCCTTTTGAATTGTGGGGAACTGAGTTTCTGAGGATGAGACTGAAAGAACCGCTGATGCTCGCTGGAGATCTGGTTAAGAAAGTAAACATATACGTGAACGTCAGGAGTGGCGGAATGACAGGCCAGACTGATTCGATAAGAATGGCAATTGCAAGGGGATTAGTTGATTTTAGCAAGGATAGAAATTTGAAAGAAATATATACCCAGTACGACCGTAATCTATTAGTATTCGATTCTAGAAGGAACGAGCCGCACAAACCTGGAGCAAGCAAGCGTGGGGCTCGACGCCATAAACAGAGATCCAAGAGATAAAATTTTTTCTTAAAATTAATCACTGGAAAAACTATTCCGAAATTCAAATCCCGGTGGGAGCACTATTAAAAAGATAAGGATATAAATCCAATAATTAAATTAAATACACTCGGTGTCGATTAGGGTACAGATAATTCATCAGATTAGGGAGTATTTATGATAATTCCGGTGAGATGTTTCACATGTGGAAAGGTAGTAGGTCATTTGTTCGAGGATTATAAAAAGAGGGTTAAGTCAGGAGAGAATGGGGAGAAGGTCTTGAATGATCTGGGATTGAAGAGATACTGCTGCAGACAATTATTTATGGGGCATGTAGATTTGTTGAAGGATGTTTCTCAGTTTAAACCGTGATTGAATGAATTGGCCTAAAGATCATTTGACAAGATTTGAAGTAGCCCGACTCGTCGGTGCGAGAGCGCTTCAGATTGCGTTGGGGGCTCCCATTCTGATTAAATCTGAATTGACTTCTTCTATCGATCTGGCCAAGGAAGAATTCAAAAATAAGGTTATCCCAATCACGATAAAAAGAAAACTCCCTAGCGGGGAAAAAATTATCGTCGATGTGAAGAAGGGAATCGACAATTGGATGAAAGTTCACGAAGGGGAAATCTGATTTGGAATACCCCTTGACATCAGATCACTAACTCTGTGTCTCATATAAGGCAAATGTTCTTCGTGATGCCTCTTCATATAGCTTTCTCTTCCTATCCTTTTCCTCTGCCTGTCTGCTTCAAAGTACCTTAACATGGGAGAAACTACAGCACGGTAAGCTGGCGGAACGGGCCTTATGTCCAAACCCTCAACATATGACAACAATTTATTCGCCACTTCAGTCCTTCCTTTTGCGAGAGTAGTTATATTTGTTGAGAAAGAATTCTGGATTTGAGTAGTTCTAGCGATATAGAGCATTTTTAAAAAGACCGTCTCAACATATGGTTCTTGAGCAGGTTTAGGTATGGCCATAGATTCGCCCTTGTGCCTTCTAAATATTCCTCCAAGCTCAAAATGATCGATGTCATTGTTCGTTAAGAGAAAAGTAAGTGAGACTTCTTTATCCTTTCTAGTCAATCTTCCTTGCAACAATCTCCACGGATCGTAGACTTCTTCTCTCCAAGATTTTCTTCTTTGAAAAACGCAATGAGCAAGATAAACAGACATCGAATTGGCGTCTAAATCTGCTGTAAAAGGAGGTGGAGAATCTACTTCTGCCCATTCTGATCTATTCAACTTGTCCAACAAGTCCCTAATTTTTAATTGAGTTCGTGCTCTGATTCTTTCTTCCAATGAACTTGTCTGATGATAAATGAGTTTTTTGCCATAGACTTCTTGAATTATTTGTCCCTCATCTGTTACTCCCTGGAGAACTTCACTTAAATCATGAGTGCTTACCTTCTCTTGATTAAAAGATTGCATAAATTCTCCGAAGGTCATGTCCCCAGTTTTGAGTAATTGCAAAACGTATTTTCTAATCAATTCTTGTTCACTCATTTTTTCACATCCATTTTCTTTACATCGTCTTTACTTTTTTTAAGCATTTCTATTAAACTACTTGCCAATCTTCGAGCCTCTTCCTTTCCCTTTTCATGAAAAACTTCAATTCCCATAGGCCCATGGTCAACGTAATCTAAGAATGTTTTTATTACTGGATGCTTACTTTTGAACTCTGCTGATTTCAGAATACCGTATATACTTACTTGAAGTGTATCAGCGAAAACGTTAGGCGAAGTCTTCAATTCTCTAATATTGATTCCATCAGCAGTATGTTCTTCAATGTCCATTTTTCCAGCGACTAAAGGACCTAGAACAGTACTACTGATATCAACTTTTGTATACACAAGATTTGGAAGTTGTCTGTGTCTCAATAGTTTTCTTACTTCTTCGAATCTGAGATCCAAAAAACTTTCGGCATAATATCGAATTCTGGCATTTATGTCCGTCTCTGGGATATTCAAAGAAATCAAGTCACTCCTAGCTTTAGCCAATTCTTCAAGACGAGTTTTCCCGTAAATTAAATCCTCAATTGGGCTTTTATAACTCTGAAAATATTCGAAACCAGAACGTTTTCTTCTATCGTACATTTTAGCAACTGTCTCTCCCTCGAGTTTCCATAAAAAAGTTGATACTTCATGAAGAACTATTCCGTAAAGTAAGCTCTTTTTTCGAGCACCATAAAATTTTGGTACATGACGCGACATCAATTTTTCATAAAGCCTTAAAAAACTCCTATCCCCTTTTTCTGCTAAAGTATATTCTACTAAATCCGATACTCTCAAGTGCGACGGCATCATGTGATTCAATTTATACAAAACACTTGAAGGTTTTATCTTTAACCTTATTCTAAGAATTCCACATCATCAATTCTTCCGTCAGAATCCCTGTCGATTCCCCTTACTACTCTGGCGATTTCACCGTTGTGCTTGTTTCCTTTGTCGATTTCTTTCAAATGTTTTATCAGTGCAACTGTAGCAGCACGAGTTCCTTTGAATCTTTTTCCTGCAATTATCAAAACTTCCTTATCTTTTGCGAATGGGTTCTTGGTTTTTATCACTATCCCTATGTCGTCGGCACTGTAGATAGTTTTTGAGAATGAAGAAACTAAATCAAACTCGTGATTCGGATCGAAATAGATTGGAAGATCTTTATTTAATTTTTCTATGTAGATGTTTGCTTTGGGTCCTCCGATCAAAATCAAATTGTTCTTAAGATCCTTGTCCCTGACTTCTGTGTCCAACTTATAATTTGGTTCTGTATGCTTGTTCAAAAAAGATCCTAGAAATAATCCTAAATCAATTGCCACATTCCCGTCCGAAGCCTGAACTCCATATCGTCCGTGTGAATCAGGAGAACCGATTATTATCAGAGAATTCAGATTTCCTGAATCAATGAACGGTTTGAGGAAATCTAGTTCCATCACTTTCGTCTTTTTGTCAACCAAAGGCTCGCCATCGAACAATTTTACTGAAATAAACGGATAGGAAACAGAATAGATTTTTGTTATAGCGCCAACTCTTTCTTCAGTCCTGTCCAATGTGATAATTCCTGCTTGCTCCAGTCTCCTGATATGGTAGTATATCTTCTGTTCGTGCTGTTTCAATCTCCTTGCTATATCCATGGCACAGGAAGGTTGTTTAGACAGTTCGTTTAGAATTTTCAAGGACAGCTCTGAATTGAGGACGCTGAATTTTTTTGGTTTGACTATAAGTGTTTTGTGAGCGACTTGCCCTTCCTTGCTTTCTTCGATCAAATAAGGCATATCTTATTAATAAAACTATAACCTTATAAGTCTTCTTTTAGTGGTTAAACCATTTAAAGCCTTCTTTTTGTGTTTTTGACATCCCTACTAAGGAAACTCTTTTAGATTCCTTTTATACTGGATTCTGGACAAAGAAGATTCTATGGATGCAATATCGACACCAGCTGGGATGATGGAAGAGGCTAACCCCAACAAGGATTTGAACAATAAAAATTTTGGCCGAACATTCTTGACCAGCACTATTTCTCTCGGGTGATGCGATGAACGACACAATACCACTTTTATCAGTTGCTCACCGATTCGGACATTGGCAAGTTGCATGCCTGTATGATGATGGAGGGATTTTTGAATTTTCAGTAGATGAGGTCAAACATCCTATGATTGGAGCTGAAAGATCAAAATTGACATATCTTGTTGCAAGGAACGCCAAAGTAGAAGGTACAGGCAATTCTTACATAATTCATGATGGAGAAATTCTTGAATGGAAAGGAGGATGGGAACTCCCAGAAGGAATAGGCAAAACTAGTGATTTGCTCAATTATGCCGCGTCAAAGTATGGAATCGAAATAAACTTGAAATCTCCACATGCGATTCCCTCATCTCCACCAATAGTAACTCCTGAAATATCGCCAGACATTAATCAAGAAAAACATTTTGAAACTGCACCCATGATAACAATGAACCAGAAATAAGGCGATTATTATTACAGACATAGCAGTGATTTTAGCAGGAGGAATGGGTACAAGATTATCAGAAATTAGTCAGTACGTCCAGAAGTGCATGTTCCCCGTAAATGGAATCCCTCTTTTGGGGCACCATATAGATAGAGCAACATCACTCGGAGTTGAAGAAAATAATATTCATGTGGTTGTCGGTTACAGAGCAGATGATGCAAGAAATTTTTTGAGGAGATATCATCCGAAAGTAAATCAATTGCCGACAATGAACGTCAAAGGTGGAACGGGAACTGGCCTCCTTTCAACTGAAGATGCAGTGGGTAGAAATTGGTCATGGGGGTATGTTTTTTATGGTGACAATTATTTCACAGATCCTTTGACTTCGTGGAGAGAAAAAGAAGAACCCATAGTTGCTGTAAGAAGCGTGGCTGATTTGTCAAGATATGGAGCGGTTTTGAGTAAAGATGGGTATCTACAAGATATAGTAGAGAAGAAGATTACCGGATCAGGTCACGCCCTTGTCGGAGCGATGAAAGAGCCGCCGGAAATATTCGATCATATCAAAAGAGTGAAACCAAACGATGGAGAAATATTTTTAACAGACGCGATAATGTCTCTTAATGAAGAAAGGGCTCATAGAGTTCATGAAATCGATGGTAGCTGGTATGATGTGGGAAGCAAGGACACGTTAAAGCTTGCGATTAATGGTGACAACCATGGTTGAAAAAATATTTCAAAACTATTTATCTGCTCCACGAAGAAGCTATTTTAAAGATAAGAAAATGTTTAGAGAAGAAAAATGTCTTTTTTGCTCGACGTCTGAAAAATTAAAAAAAGAATCTCCGCCATTAATTTTAGATCTTGGATTCACGAAAGTATTCGTCATTGCAAATTTCAAAAATTGTTTTTTGGTAGTTAATCCATATCCATATGTACCAAGGGGACAATTGCAACTCGTTACTCACAGGCACATACAGGGAATGAAAGAATTGAATGATGGAGAAATGGATGAAATTTTCAAGGAACTAATTACTAAAATACAAACTTCGCTTGAAAAAGAATATCCAATGGTTGTTGGATTCAACATTGGAATAAATTATGGAAAAACAGCTGGGCAGAGCGTTGAACATTTTCACATACATCTGGTGCCTAGATTTTCAAGCGAAACTGGATTTATGGAGACCACCGCTGGAACAAGAATAGTAGATGAAAATCCCGAAGAGACTATGGAGAGAATGAGCAAGTACTTTAAGTGATTTTATGATAAGACAGGCAGTAATTTTGGCTGGAGGTTTAGGGAAAAGAATGGGCGAAGTTGGAAAGCAAATGCCTAAAGTTTTATTGAAATATGAAGGAAAAACACTGCTTGAAAGAAACATAGAGAAATTAAAAGAGGTAGGAATCGAAGACATAGCAATTGTAATAGGACATAAAGGAGAATTGATAAAGGAAATTTTGGGTCCTTCTTTCAAATACTATCATCAAAAAAAGCAGATGGGAACAGCGGATGCCGTGGCTGCTGCGAAGGATTTTGTCAAGGATACTTATTTTCTCGTGATGAACGGTGACATTGTAGTTGATGATTCCCTCGAAAATCTTACAAAAATGAAACCGCCAGTTATCGCAAGCTACAAAATTGATGACACTTCGAGATTTGGAAAACTGTTGATTAAAGGAGGCAAACTTGTTGACATAAAAGAAAAGACGAAAGAGAAAAAATCGGGATTGATAAATGCCGGAATATATGTTTTTCCAAAAGGGATTTTCCAAATGATTGAAAAAACTCCTCTCAGTCCAAGAGGTGAATATGAAATTACTGACACTATAACAATGATGATAAAAAGTGGTGTCGATTTGAAAGTTTACCCACTCAGAGGAGGGTGGAAGGACATAGTTTCACCTGGGAATCTAGGCGATAACTAGTCACATTTTCTCAGGAACTCTAATCCCTATTAAATCCAATGAATTTTCCAAAACATTTTTAGTCGCTTGTACAAGAGCCAATCTAAATTTTTTCTCATTGCCTTCGGATTTTAGAACAGGGCAGAATTGATAGAAATTATTGAATTTGGTCGCAACCTCGTTGGCATAGTTGCATATGTTATGCGGCCTCATATCTTTTGCTGAATTCACAACTACTTCTGGGAATCTTGATAAAACTTTCAATAAATTCCTCTCATGCTCTGTCAATCTTATTGATTTTATTTTTGATTTTGTCTTTTTGGCTTTTTTCAAGATGCTGTTGCAACGTGTGTATGCATATTGTATGTAAGGACCTGTGTCGCCTTCGAAATCAAGTATCTTGTCCCAGTCAAAGACAATGTCTTTTTCAGGAGACACTTTGAGCAGTGCATACTTCATCGCTCCGATTCCTATTTTTTCGGCGGTAGATTTCTTTTCTTTCTCCTTCATTCCTGAGTTTCTTTTTTCAATTTCTTTAGCCGCAAGATCTACCACCTTGTCTATCACGTCATCGAGCAAAACCACTTTTCCTAATCTTGAGCTCATCTTACCTTCAGGGAGATTCACCAAACCGTACACAAGATGACAGAAGCCTCCCTTTTCTCCTAAAAGTTCTAAGGTTTTGAAGACCTGTTCGAAATAAAGTTTCTGCTCAGCACCAACCACATAAATTGATTTGTCTAACTTGTATTTTTGAATCTTGTGAACTGCAAGGCTGAGATCTTTTGTCGAATAGAGGACTGTTTCGTCGGATCTCAGTACGATGTAAGATGGCAAACCATATTTTTCTAAATCGACGACAACTGCGCCTTCAGGACTCTTGAATGCTATTTTTTTCTTCAAAAGTACATCAATAATTTTTTTGGAATCTTTTTCAAACTGGCTTTCTGCCAGTTCTATGTCAAGTTTTACTCCGAGCCTGTCGATAGTCTCATGAAATCCTTCAAGAACCCATGAAGTAACTTTTTTCCAAAGCTCAAGAGTTTTTTTGTCCCCCTTCTCCCAGTTTTGTAAGAATTCTCTTACCTTCGGTTGTTCCTTATCTTCTGGATATTTTTCATTGTACATGACATAAAATTTCCCAATGAAGTGGTCTGGTTTTATATCAGGTTTTTTATCTTGACCCCACATCTTGTATCCGAGGATAGCTTTAGCCTGCTGACTTCCGATGTCGCCCCAATAAGTCACCGAGAAAACTTTGTAACCAGCATATCTCATAATCCTCACAAGGCTGTCTCCAAGGACTGAATTCCTTCCATGACCTATGTGCTGAGGCTTGTTGGTGTTTGGCTGCGTGTGCTCGATCATCACCTTCTTCCTTTTGCCAAAGTCGGAAGCGCCGTATTTTTTGTCAGAAATAATTTCCTTCAACAACTTTTCGGAAATCTTTTCCCAGTTCAAAAAAAAGTTTATGTAAGCGCCTTTGGACTCTACTCTTTCGATCAGAGAAGTCTCCCATACCTTCAACTTGTTCACTGTTTCTTCTGCTATCTGGTTTGGATTCTTTTTTAGAACTTTGGCGAGTTCGAAACAAGGGAATGCATAGTCTCCCATCTCAGAACTTGGAGGAACTTCAATATTTTCTTCGGTAGTTTCTATCCCAGAAGATTTCAGAAGTTTCAGAATCTCCTCTTTCATCATTATAATCAAATGGTTTTTAGAACAAATAATTAATACTATAAAAGTAGAGTGTTAGTATGAAAATCGTAAAGGATTTCAAAATCGATAAAAAAACATCTGTTGACGAATTGGTGAAACAGATGAGCGAAAGCGGAGGGTTTACTTCCAAGAAATTGGCAGTTGGAATAGAAATTGTCGAGAAGATGATCAAGGACAAGGATTCGCTGAATTTCCTGTCTTTTCCGGCAGACATCATCGCAACAGGAACAAGGGGGGTAATCAAGTCTCTTGTCGAGAAAAAACTATTCCATATTTTAATCACAACCTGCGGAACATTAGATCACGATCTGGCTAGGAGTTTCAAAGATTATTTCCATGGGGATTTCAACATGGACGACAGAGATCTTCACAAGAAAGGCATCAACAGACTGGGAAATGTTTTGGTCCCGAACGATTCTTATGGAATAATTATAGAAAAGAAGATGAGAGAGATACTGGACGAGTTGTGGAAGGAAGGTAAGAAGGAACTTTCCACTTGTGAGTTGTGCTGGGAGCTGGGGAAGAGGATTGAAAACAAGAGTTCGATTTTGCATTGGGCCTATGTGAACAAAATCCCGATTATTGTCCCAGGGATAACGGATGGGGCAGTAGGATACCAGATCTGGATGTTCTCTCAAGATCATGATTTCAAAATCAATTTGCTGAAAGATGAGCAGTTCCTTAATGACAAAGTTTGGAAGGCGAAGAAATCAGGGGCATTGATAATTGGTGGAGGAATTTCTAAACATCATGTGATTTGGTGGAACCAGTTCAAGGATGGATTGGATTATGCTGTTTACATTTCTACTGCAGTTGAATACGACGGAAGCCTTTCTGGAGCTAAACCACACGAAGCCGTGTCATGGGGAAAGATAAACGAGAAAGCTGATTTTGTTTCCATTGAAGAAGATGCAACCGTGGCCTTGCCGATCATTTTAGCATCGCTGCAGGAACGAATCTGATCATTTCAAATTAAATTTTTTGATTTCATCAAGAATCTTGCCGACCATTATTTCAGGACCGCGCGTGACATGGATGTCTAGGAAAGGAATCTTACCTGTGTAATGTTCAATCACAGGAGCTGCTTGGTTTTTATAAACTTCTAACCTCTCTTTGATCACCTCAGGCTTGTCGTCATCTCTCTGATAAAGCGGTCCGCCACATTTGTCGCAAACGTTCTTTTTCTTGGGAAGCATAGGAGGAAGAAGATATTCGACTCCATCAATATTTTTCTTGATGTCTGCAATGTTGTAGATGTCTCCGCAGTTTTTACACATTCTCCTGGCAGACATCTTCTCAATAAGAATTTCATCAGGGACGATTAGGTTGATTATCACTTCTATTTTTGTGATTTTGTCCAGTTCTTTCGCCTGGAAAATTGTCCTTGGAAAACCATCCAGAATGAAGCCGTTCTTTGTGTCAGGCTTCTTCAATCGTTCTTTGAACATCTTCATCGTCACGTCGTCAGGAACGAACTCGCCCTTGTTCATGTACATTGCGGCCAATTTTCCCAACTGAGTATTATTCTTCACTTCTTCCCTGAACATGTCTCCCGTTGCTATTCGGGCAATCTTCAATACAGGAGCGATTCTAGTAGAATATGTCCCCTTCCCCGACCCTGGAGGTCCGAATATTACAAGTCTCAAAACGACACCCTTGTTTTAAATAAAATTGTTTGCAAGCATATTTATTTAGATGGGCTGGGATAGTTTAGCCTGGCTAGAACACGGCGCTCATAGTATCAAACTCATGAGCTTCGATAAAAGATGAGATAAGAAACGCCGGAGTCGTGGGTTCAAATCCCACTCCCAGCATAAGTGATTAGATGAAAAGGCATCACAATATAGGATTAGCGATAATCAAAGACGACAAACTTCTCTTGCTTAAACATAATGATGGATTTTTACATTTTCCAGGAGGAACCGCTGAAGATAAAAAAACTGATGAGGAATTCTTGCGAAGTAAGCTTAAAGAAGAACTCGGCGTCGAACTCAAAAAAGAGACTCTGAAATATGTTGGAAAATTTTTCGGTCCTTCGAGCATTGACAAAAATGTTGAATTGGAATTTGACCTGTATGTAGGTGAAGTCGAAGGGGAATTGAAACCACAAGGTGAA
>JAGVVV010000019.1 GCA_018304615.1 Candidatus Aenigmatarchaeota archaeon | reverse complement strand
TCCCCAACGTCTTTTGCAAGCAACTCATATATTTCAGGGAACTTCAACATCGGTTTAACTATTGTGGATTCCTATTCAGGTGTCAATTCAAATTCAGCTAGATTCTTTTATGGAAACACGACATTCAACTCAACTTCCCAATCCTTTTCGACAACTAGCCCGTACACTATTTATTTTGACACTAGAAACTTCGCCAATAATTCTACATATTTTGTCTACGTCAACGTCTCTGACAATACTGGGAACGTTAACACGACTAAGTTTACGGTTTATGTAGATAACGAACTTCCCACCATTTCCATCATCCTTCCAGTCACAAATTCTACTATGAGAGGAATTAACTATTTCCAATTCACTGCCACAGATCTTTATTCTGGTCTGAATTTTAATAGCGCAAACTACACTCTAGATTCAATTCTTTTCAGCATTCCATGCACAGGCAGCAATTTCAGTGCGACATGCACTTCCGGGCTAATCAACACTTCCAACTTCGCAGACGGTTTGAAAACCATAAATTTCAGCATATCAGATATTGCCAGCAATCAAAAATCAAACTCTACAAATTTTTATATAGACAACAACCCTCCGACGATCTCTATAAACTATCCGGCATCCGGAGCAGTCGTTGGCGGATCTGTGCCCATAGTCGCGACCATAACAGATTTGAGTAGCGGTGTGAGCCTCGCTCAATTCAGATGGGAGAATTCATCTACCGGAAACTGGGTGAATTTGACATGTTCCGGAACTAACTGCACAGGAACTCTCGACGCTTCTTCCTTAATCGATGGAAACTACACCTTGAAGGTTAATGCAACAGACAACGGGGGACTATATTCACTCCAGACTATTACTTTTGCAGTGGACAACACAAGACCGATGTCAATCAGAAAATTTCAGGAAACTTTTTGGCGAACATAACAACCACAGACAATGTCGGTCTTCCTGGTAACGCAACTTATTCAGCAGGAAATTCTTCTGGCTCCTTGACTTGTGTGCAGCAATCAAACATACAAACATTCTCTTGTTTCGGAACAGTAAACTCCAGTATCTTCGCTGACGGGCCTGCATCATTGATTTTCACCACAAAAGATTTGGCTGGAAACTCTTTTTCAGCATCTGTCAACGTGTCGTTCGACAGTCTCCCCCCTATAATTGAAAGTTTAACAGTCGTACCTTCTATATCAAAAACTCCGACAAAGGTTAAGATAACAGGAGTTTTCACTGACTTAGGAAGCGGAGTCCTATCAGCTTCAGGTAAAGTAAATCTTCCAGATGGCAAAACATTCTCGATTGCATTCAGTCATGAAGGAGGTTCATGGCAAGCTGAATACACCGCTACTGATTTCGGAAAATACACGATTGATGTGACCTTGATTGATGTAAATGCACATAGTGGAACTTATTCAAAAGCAGCTTCATTCTTCATCGGAGTTTCTAAATGTGGAGATGGGATATGCGATCCTTCAGAGAACTACTGTACCTGCTCTCAGGATTGTTCGGCACCTGTCTGTAAAGATTATCAGGTTGTCAATTGTAGAACCGGAGTACCCATCTGCGGCAATCAGACGGGCTGCGGGAACGGAGTCTGCGAATCTGGTGAATCTTGCTCCTCGTGCGAATTGGATTGCGGAAAATGTTCAGGAAACCAGACAGGAAGTTTGTCAGAAATTCTAGGAAACAATATGGTAATTATCATCGCTGTGATAGGTGTTGGTGTAGCAGGTCTCCTTGCATACATGTTCTGGCCTAAGGGTCCAAAACCTGTCTATCCTGGCTTCAAACCTAAGAATGCTCCAGAATCAGTCTAAATTATTTTAGTATTTAGGAAAATAGAAACTGTAATTATGATTAGTACAATAAAAATTATAACCAAAATCAACTGCCAGATTGAAAAATGATTTCCTACTACAGCCAATTTATTCTACCTGCTTTATATTTAGCAGTCTTGCCGTTTATTACTTCCCTTATCGATTTCACCGTCTGTTTCGGTGTCTTATGTGTTGTCTCTATTTCATAAACTCTCTTTTTGATTTCCATAGCTTCTTCCGTTATCAGGTTTATCATCTCAGCTTCTAAATTTTCCTTGATTTTTGTCGACCATGAATATTTCCTTTTCAATCTTTTTTCTAAAATTTTTGGATTACACCTTAGAACAATGAGAATATCTGACGGAAAAAGGTGCGAATACAAGCTCTCTGTCACGACATTGTCATATTTTCTCGATTCTTTATTGAATTCTTTCTTCAGTCTTTTCATATCGACTACGTGGGTTCTTCTTTCCTTGTCGTAAAACAGGAAAAGCTTCTTCCTCTTTGCCAAGTTGTCTAATTTTATAAACTTCCATTTCAGCTCTTTTGCCAAAAGTTTGGAAACTACAGTCTTCCCAGTTCCCGCTACTCCTGTGATGCTTACAATCATGAATTTATATTAATCTTAATAGCTTAATTTGAGTAGGTAATCTTATGGACCATTCTCTGTTCGCCGAGAAGTACAGACCGAAGAAATTCTCTGATATTATCAACCAGAAACATGCTGTCGAAAGATTGAAGTCCTTCGTCAAAGAGAAGAACATCCCGCATCTATTGTTTTCAGGTCCAGCCGGTTGCGGAAAGACAACTGCAGCTCTTACAATCGCTCAGGAACTTTTCGGAACTTCTTGGAAGCAGAACACTTTAGAGACTAATGCCAGCGATGAAAGAGGCATAGACACTATCAGGCACAAGGTCAAGGATTTTGCGCGAACAAAATCTTTTGGTGAGATTCCTTACAAGATTGTAATTTTGGACGAAGCCGACGCTTTGACTTCTGAAGCGCAGCAGGCTTTGAGGAGGACGATGGAAACTTTCACCAATACTGCTAGATTCATTCTAATCTGCAACTGGTCCTCTAAAATCATCGAGCCAATACAAAGCAGGGTGGCTGTTTTCAGGTTCAAGCCACTGGTAGACACGGACATAAAAAAATATGTTGAAAGAATTGTCGACGGCGAGAAATTGAAAATTACAGAGGATGCAATCTCCGCGATCGTCTATATCTCCGAAGGCGATTTAAGAAAAGTCGCAAACATTCTTCAGGCATCTGCAACTCTCGGAGAAAAGATAACAGAAGAAATTGTTTACAATGTCACTTCTCAAGCAAAGCCAGACGACGTCAAAGACATGCTAGAGTTGGCGATTTCTGGTAAATTTGTAGAGGCAAGGCAAAAGTTGCAGGAAATGATTTTGAGACAAGGCCTGAGCGGAATCGACGTAATTAAAGAAATTCATAAACAAATTTTTTATCTGGATACTTTAAATGACGAACAAAAGATTAACCTAATCGAAAAAACCGGCGAGTATGAATTCAGATTGAGCGAGGGAAGCAATGATTTGATTCAGCTTGAAGCATTGCTCGCCCAATTTATCGTCGCAATTAAGAAATAATACATGTGGAGCATAATAATAAACGAGGAAAAGTGGCTTCAAATCATATCATTCTTGTTGCAATAATTCTCACTACTTTTGTCGCTACTGGTATTTTTGCTCAGTTTTATCCTGATTTTCAGGACAAATTGGGTAGGCCTCTTGTAGGATGCCCTGGTGGATGCGAACGTGACGACTATGGATCCACAACGAGCACTTCAACAACGACACTTCCTTCACAAGGCATGATATTATTACCAAAACCCGACTTTAACAACACATTTTATTTACTTTTTAACTCCAATGCAGCACAGGCAAACAACTTCCAAACATCCAGCAAGCAAGAATGGCTGACTGAATCGAGTTTATTGATAAGTAAAATCGGTCCTCAAAGACTTTATGCAAAAGTCGGTTGGGCACAAATTATGGACCCTGGGAGAATAGATCCTGTTGAACAGTTAGAATGGGCTCACGAGGCGAATGTTACTCTCAATTGGCATTTTGGCGTAAATGGTAGAAGTTCTTGCAACAATGGCTTTCAGGACGAATGGCTCGGAGGAATACAATACAGTGACAGAAGAAACAATCAGTGGTTCAACGACGGCAGAACAATAGGAAATAAGGTAGAGCAGGATAAACTATACGGACCAGGTGCGACTTGTTATCAATGGATGACTTATTCTAGGTACGCCACAGAAGTGCGGGCGTTCTTGGAAAAATTCGCAAGATACTATGGAGGAAGATCCGCTGAGGCATATAGAAAATATCCAGAAAACTTCGGAGGCGTAAATGGGCCTATCGAGCTAGACTATTATTATTTATTTGAGAACTTCAGATACGACAGTCAGCTTCATTGGTCTGATTATTCTCCATTTGCCATTGCAGAATTTAGAGATTGGACAAGTCACACTGGTATGTACGCCAATAATGGGAAGTACGCAGGACAAGGTGTTGAACTTTCAAGAATAGACAGTAATGACTTCTCAGACGACCCCACACCAAGCGATAATGGAGGGACTGGTGTCAGTTTCAATCAATATTTTGGAACTTCCTTCACTACGTGGAAATTGAAGTACTGGGATTTGGACGATTATCCAAATAAAATACCTGTTGAATGCAATGTTCCAATTGATTCGTTGAATGCGTTAGGTTATCCGGTTGGCTATTGGAATTTTGACGAAGGTTCTGGCACAATCGCTTCAGAAGGTTGTGGAAATATTAGAACTGGAACTGTTTATGGCGCTACATGGACCGATGGGAAATACGGCAAAACTTTGAACTTCGATGGTCAGAACGATTATGTTGAAGTAAATAGTATCGCAGGTCTTCCTACTGGAACCTCAGCCTTTACTCTTTCTGTATGGATAAATCCGAAAAGTATGACGGACAATTATATCATAAGTTACGGTAACACAGTAAACAATGGGCTGAATTCTCTAGGATTATCATCCACTTCGGTTTGTCATTATTTCTGGGGCAATGATCAGTGTGTAGAAGTAGGGAACATAACAAACAGATGGACTCACGTGGCTGTAACATATGATTCAACAAACATCAGAATTTATGTAAACGGAACTCTCGTATTGACACAAGCCCCAAGTGCAACACCAAATGTGCAATCAAGTAATTTGGAAATAGGTATAAGATTGTCAGATAAATTGGCTGCATTCAATGGCTCAATTGACGAAGTGAGAATTTACGATTATGCCTTAAGCAGTGATCATATATCAACACTATTCAATACCAAAATTGTTAAAGCCATGCCGAATTCTGGCGACGGCTATATTGAAGGTGGATTTGATGCTCCCAGAATGCAATCTTCTGGAGACAAATTATGGAATTTATGGAATAATAATGATGTCAATAACAAAGGCTTCATACAGCTGATGATTAATCATTTAATTCAGGACCAAGCAAAATGGCTGAACAAAGAAGGAGTTCCTATGAATTTCATCTATTCCCATCAGGCTTCTATAGAAACACATCCCCCCTTACATGATCGCTATCTCACAGCAGGTTCCCCTACCTGGACTGGTTATATCGAAGGTGGGGGGATAGGTCTTAGTGTATATTTTGATAACACAATTGCCAATAATGCAAAGCAATTAACTAATGACATAGGGTTATTTGAAATTTATACACAAGGCACTGATACAACCAATGCTAACAGTCTTGTGTACAAATATAGAATCCATATCGTATCTCCTGATTGGTGGGAAAAAGTGAAAGGTTTTCCCAATGAGAATATATACAAAGATTTCTTCAACAGTCTTCCTGAGCAACCTTATAACAATACGCAAATAGTGGATTACTCACCTCCTCAAGTAACGGGTGTGAGTGCATCACTCTCGTCTGGCAAAGTTAAAATAAACTGGAGTAATTTGATATGGCCCGATGAAAAATATGAATGGTCTGTATGGAGAGATTTCGATCATTTTGAAATTTTCAGAGATTCAACCTCAGATTTTATCCCATCCTCTTCCAACCGAATAGGAACATCGAATACTTACTCATATGAAGATCTTAATCCAGCATCAGGAAAACCATTTTATAAACTGATAGCTGTCAGTAAAGCGTCAAAATATGGTCTGCCTTCGGAATATGCATCCATACCAACCACAACATCATCTTCAACTTCTACAACTACTGAT
>JAGVVV010000006.1 GCA_018304615.1 Candidatus Aenigmatarchaeota archaeon | reverse complement strand
TCTATTCTTTTTATTTCCTTGTCGGCCTCTTTTTCCAAATCGTCCATAGTATCAGGTATATAATTAATAATTTAAGCATTTGAAAAATCTTTTATAGATAGTGATCTTGTGTCAGATCTTTCGGTTTCGATATCTTTCATCGCAGGAATCCTCTCTTTCTTTTCCCCCTGCGTCTTGCCTCTCATCCCTGGTTATCTCTCATATCTCTCTGGAATCAGCATCGAGGAGATCAAGAAACAAACGAAAACGAGATTGAAAGTTTTTCTGAACGCCGCATTCTTTGTATTAGGATTTTCCCTGATTTTCGCAGCCTTCGGGATAGCATTGAATAGCGTGCTTTCCGATGTGGCGTATGATGTGAAGATTTGGGCGGGAAGAATAGGTGGTATAGTCATAATTGCATTCAGGCTTTACACGTTCACGTTCGGCTAGAAAAATATAACAGGCTTATGAAAAAACTGCTATTTTTAAATAATAACGAGATGAAATGTAAATCGGATGTAAATGCCTGAGGAAAAACATTCTGTTTTTAAGAAAGTGATCGTATGGCAACTCTTGACTCTGGTCTTCGCGTCTCTTTTCCTCGGAGTTCTTTTCGGAAAAGTTTCATTTGTCGGTCCTGGAATAGGAAGTGAGGAAGCTGGAAACAGAGTTGTCAATTACATCAATAAAAATCTGATCGAATCTGGTTCATGTTCGCTTGTTTCTGTCCAGGAAAGTGGCGGTCTTTACAAAGTGACTACACTCTACCAAGGAAAACAGATTCCTGTCTACATCACCAAGGACGGAAACTTCCTGTTCATCTCACAGCCTCTTGATTTGAACCAGCTTTCTAATGCCACGCAGACTCAAACTGAGGTTCCTAAAACATCCAAGCCTACTGTCGATTTGTATGTGATGAGCTTCTGTCCTTACGGAATTCAAGCCGAGAGTTTGATGAAGCCTGTATTCGACATCCTTGGAGATAAGGCAGACTTCAAGATTAGATTCATCGCCAGTGTCGGAGGAAATACAATCGATTCGATACAATCCCTTCACGGCTCGACTGAGGCAAAAGAGGATTTGAGGCAAATCTGCATCATGAAATACTACGACTCGAAGACTTATTGGAAATACCTGGAGAAGTTTAATACTGATTGTCCTTCTGTCAGAAGCGACGAGACAGCGCTTGAAAACTGTTGGAAGACCGCAGCGACTAATGCGGGAATAGACGCTTCAAAGATTCAGATCTGTTCGAGTGGAAGTGAAGGTTTAGATCTGTTGAAAGCAGATGAAAAACTTGTTAACCAATACGGAATCTCAGGGTCGCCAACTCTTCTCATAAACAATGTTCTGTATAATGGAGGCAGATCTTCGGATTCATTCAAGCAGGCGATATGTAATGGCTTCACTACCCCACCAGCCGAGTGCTCTCAAACTATCACTTCAAGCTCTGGAACTGTAGCATCGGGCGGTTGCGGCTAAACTGATTCTTTAAAATAATAACAAAGATTAAAATATTAAAAAAATGAATTAATTTTAGATGAAAATCAAACTATTCCTAACATTCTCCATGATTCTTATAAGTTTTTTCTCTATAGTTGCTCTGGTTTTTTCAGCATCTTCCCCCCAGACGAATGACCAGCAGCCTCCAAGTCCAACAAGCGCAACTTTTTCTGCAGAATTGTGCAATCAAATGGGCGGTTGTTTCGCCAACATTAAACCTTTGGGTTTCAACTCAGTTATTGAACTTGGATTAAGCACTTATCTTAATCCTGTTTTTTCTGTAGGCAATCAAGTTATTCCTTCTTCTGGTTCTGTTTGTGCCGGCACACCTATTACTTTGCAATCCACTGTACCGAAAGGTGAATGGTATGGTAAAGGTGGTCCTCAGGATTCGCCACCAATAAGTTTTGTGAGCGAAGATGAATTCAAAAACATAATTTTAAAGGCCAACCAAAAGAGAGCCAGCCCTATCGCTGGAAATATTACTGGCTTGGGTCAACAATATACTCCACCAGATTCTATGAACGCTGATCCTGAAGTTGCTCCAGGTATAACTATTTACAAATCCTCAATTTACAACTGGCTTCCCCGACAAACTAAGTTCCTCTACACTTATGGGACTGTTATCTGCGCATCAGGCGGCGGTATCTCTTCTAATACTGGAACTGTTTCAGGCAATACCTTTACCCCATCGGCCACCGGTTCTGCCAATGTCACCATAAACTATGATAGGAAATGTGTTTTCTATTTAGAAAAATCAGTAAGTAAACCATGGCGTGCATCAGTGCCCTTCCAAAATCAAGTCATAGAGCAGCCATTATACGACATCCTGCTGCTCAATTCAAAATACATTACAAAAACTCAAATAAACCAAACCCACAATTTCATGGACGCCTTGGCCATGAAACCCATTTACTCATCCACCAGCTTTAACATCGTCAACCAAGTGAAAGGTCCCAACCTTCAAATTTCACCGTCAGTCGCAGGCGACATCACGAAACTAACTATAACCAATAATGGAGACAGCTCAGCAAGCTTAGTTGGAATAAATTCTCAAAGTAACTTCGCAGTTCAGAATAAGCTGCCTGTAACTATTAAACCAGGCGATTCAGTGGACTTGTTTGTAAAGTCATCTGACAATTCAGACATATCGTTCACACCTGTTTACTTGTCAAGCGGAGTTCTTTGCTCTGCTTCCGAAATAAAAGTGCCTACGACACCAGCATGCTCCGACAACAGCCAATGTCCGTCTAATCTTTGTTGCGCCGGCCATTGCAGAGACCCTGCCAAGGGAGTTTGCAGAGATCTGAGTGGTAGCGGTGTTTTAGATTGGGTTCCATTTAAATGAGCACGTTTTTATACCGAGTAACGACATTTAGAATTATGGATAAAAAATTCTTATTGCCGTTTTTATCATTTATTTTTCTTTTAATTATTCCTGTAATTTCTTTTGCCCAAGTCACAGAAACAGATTGTTTTTCTTACTATGAATTCCAGACTGGGGTGACTTTTGACAATTTCCATACAGACAAAATATCTTACAATGCGGGTGATAATGTGCTCATGAGCTATACGTTGTCCAGTGACATGGCCGCTCCTATCGTTCAAGGCTCTGTCATCTTGAGAGTTTACTATGACGACAATGGTGTTGAAAATATTGTCAATCAGTTTGTTGCAGCCAAGGACATTTATCTTTTGAAAGGTGGAACATCAAACCAAGCCTTCAAGTTCCAAATACCTTCTGACGCTAAACCAGGAGAATATAAAATCAAAGCCTTCTTCACCGTAGCAAACAAGTTCAACCTCGCTGGAATCAACTTTCTTGACAGCGTCCCAGGCATTGAAACTACCTTTACGGTCGCAAATTCCGGAAACTACAATTTCATTCATTTTGACAAATCATCAACCTTTGTCAATGATCGAAAATACGAATTTACAGGATTCACTACTATCGATGAACCGAACACTCCGTTGACAATTAAGACAGGCATATTGAAGGAAGGAAGTCTTGGACAATCTTCTTTGGATGTTACAATCAGGACTTACAGGTGGGACGATTCCCTCCAGTCCAACGAAATCACAGATTTGAGAAAAACCATTTCTTTAAGCTTAGTCTCTGGCCAAAGTCAAAACATTGATTATCAAATTAGTGGATTATCTCCGGATTCTTACCTTGTTGTTCTGTCTGCTCAGACTAAAGACGGCCAAACAGTTTCTATTATGAAAATAAGATTGTCAATCACAGGAGTCAAAGGAAGATTCCTTTATTTGGGCTTGGACAAATTCCCGGCAATGCAAGGCAAGCCAGTAACTGCGTTCTTTTGTCTGGCTACCAGCTCAGATTACGCGACTACCTTCAACGGAACTGGCAGCATAGAAATTCTGGACGAAGACAGAAATTCGATATTCAAAAAAGATTACGGCCCAGTGGAAGTTTTCCCATCACCACCTCAGGGATGGAAAGTAGATTTCAATCCATCAAAATCATATACTAAACTTTTTGAAAGAGCCACTTTGAAAGATGAAAACGGAACTACTCTTGACACTGTTGAATTGTTGTACGACTATTCTAAATTTGCTGGCGTTCAAAGGACTTTGTCGATAACCAGCGGGAACGGTTCTCCAGGTTCGGATTTGAAATACAATGTCAGATATACAGATGCCAATGGCGGCCCTCTTTCTGGGAATATGATTGTTTATTTGGTAGACAGCTCTGACAAGCTTCTAGCATCCAGCCAAGTTAATGTTTCTGGCAGCTATTCTGGGAATCTGAAAATTCCAACCAGCGTTTCTATCGGAGGATACACACTGAAAGTTCAGGAGATGCAGTTCAATCTGAATGCTCAAACTCAAGTTGGAATTGAGCAATCGTTTTTTGTTTATTATCTAATCGCTGGAATTGCTGCTTTGATTGTAGCCGTCGTGCTAGTTCTGAAACTCGCAAAAAGAATTTGAAGTTCAATAAGTGGGCCCAGAGGGATTTGAACCCTCGACCATCTGGTTAAGAGCCAGCTGCTCTGCCATGCTTTGCCGGATTTTAAATCCTTGAGCTATGGGCCCGTGTGTATATACAAGAATTAGTTTATTTAAAAATATATCACGAAGTTCCATTCTTCTTCTGGAATCTGGTAATTATGTAGGTGACAGTGATGGAAACAAAGGTTATGAGAATAGCCACATAAAATTTTATGTCCAGCGTGCTTCTGTTTGGGAAGAAGTCGTCTATAATTGCTTTCACAAGGTCATACCATAAAAGGCCTGTTGCAATTCCGAAGGTGGAAATTGCCAGCGTCCAGAAATTTTGCTTCAAGTGTTTCGCAAATCCTCCGAATTCAGAATGCACTTGCATCCTGGCCTTGTGATACTTCCAGTCTTTTCTGTTCAATTTTTCAAGAACTTTGTTCACGACAATAAAACTCCGAATTCATATTTTACTCTACTCTGGTGTCCTCAGTTGGCATCAAAGCTTTTAAATCAACTTTAAAAGCCAGCTGCTTTTGGCTGATTTCATCTACCATGCTGAGCTAACGGCCCCTGAATAATAATTTATATTTGATTAGTTAATAGTGTTTTTAACTTTATAGAAAGATTTCCTTTCCTAATCAAATCGCATGTTCTCTTGTTAATATAATATTGGCGCCTTCTTGATAATCCAAAATTTGTTAAAACTGGGAAAGATTTTTTCGTTAATTTGAAGAATTTCGAAAGATAGTTCATAGTTTGACAGTTCTTGTATTGAACTAAGACTGCAGCATTTCCTTTTTTACAACCATCTCCATCAATTAAACCAGAAAGAAACGCTAGCTCGTTTTTTGGTATAAATAATCTTTCCTTATTTGGTAATCTATCAAATAGTGATTTAGAATATGTCTTAATTATTATTGAGTTTTTTTGATAGCTAAAAGAGTATTTACTACCCAATTTCTTTAAAATATAACAGAGTTTTTTTACTATCTTTTGATCTTTTTCATTGTCAAGTGCAAATTTTATTGTATAGAGATAATTTCTGTTTTTGTATTTGCATCCGTCAGCTAGAAAAATTCCGTTTAGCCAATCTATTTCTTCTATCGAAGCATTTTTAAAATCTATTATTTTTAACCTATCTTTAGTCCTTTTATAATAACTTAAAAGGGATTTTGAGATTACTATACCAAAATTCTTTTTTACTTCTTTTTGAATTTTAGTGTAAGATAAATTCGATTTTCTAATAAATTTAACAGATTCCTTTGTAACTTTCATTTTTAAAATTTTTGTTTATAACAGAAAAAAGTTATAGAACTTTTATAAGTGGTATTAATCTACTATTTTGAATATTTTAAAAACGCACCTATCGTCTGCCATGCGTATTTCCTGATTTTAGTAGTCAATCCGTAATGGCATGCTGAGCAGTATTTCTTGTCGAGTCTGTAGGAGTGTCTTCCGCACCTTCTGCATCTTATATGGGTAATTTTCCTCTTCTTACCCATCGATGGAGTTCCTTTTGTCATCCGACCACTCTTCTGTTTAGATTTTGGACTTTATTAAACTTAAAGTTGGCTTACACAGGAGAAGCGTAGACTATTGTATCTCCTCTCACGAGGACTGTTCCCATTCTTACCTTGGTTTCTGATTTCTGAACTTCAGCTTCGTCTAACCACAGGTTCAAATGCAGGTCAAGAGCTTTCAGAATTCCAGTGATTTCCTCACCGTTCTTCAGCTTGACCATAATTCTTTTGCCCTTGGCTCTGTCTAGTGCGTCTATTGGTCTATCGGTCATTGAATTCACTTCATTACTTATAGTACAGTAGCATTTATAAGGTTTATCTCAGGTAGAAAATCGTATTTGAGTTTAGATATATAAGCGGTTAAAATCAAGATATTTCTAAGAAATTTATGCCGCACGAACATTCAAATAAGGTGATTGTCCTTCATGCCACCGCTCCGACTTGCTGGTGGTCCTGGGGATATGAGTCTGTTCTGAACAAACTGAGACTTGTTTATGGTAATCAAATCGACATTCGTCTTCTCACACTCTGCGTGTATGAAGATTTCAATGACTGGATGGAAAAATACGAAATAAAAAGTTGGAAAGAGTTTTTAGATTGGGCAAAAGAAGCCTTTGATTTGATGAAAATTCCATTCGAGACAAATCAAAAGAGGGATCAAATTCCGAAGACTGCTATGCCCGCATCGATTGCTGTTATGGCAGCCATGCTTCAGGGTCACGAGAAAGCCGAGAGAATGTCCAGGGAAACTTTAAGGAGATGCAATGTAGAGATGCAGGACATTTCACAGGACAAGGTTTTGTTTGAGGCTGCAAAATCTGCCGGTCTTGATGTTGCAAAGTTCAAAAAAGATTTCGCTGACAAAAAAGCAAGACATCATGATTATGAACACCAGCAGGAGGAATTTCCTCATCATCTTCCTCTGAACTTTTATAATATTGTCGTTACTGACGGAGCAAACAGAGTGGTCCTACTCGACCATGCGTTTAATCCAAAGATTGTAGAAGAGGCAATTGATTATATTGCTGGCGGGAAATTGAAGAAAAACAAACCGTCGGACATACTCGGATATTTGAAAGAACATGGTCCGACTCCGCTCATGGAAGTCTCGCGAGTGTTCGATTTGAAAACTGAAGAAGCAAAAAAGAAACTTGAAGCTCTAGAAAAATATGGAAAGATCGAGAGCACGACTTTGGCAGGAGCTCCTTTCTGGAAACAGAAATAACAAAAGCATATAAATCCGAATCCATTGAAAGAATATAAGTGATTTTATGTCAGTATGGCATGGTGAAAAAGGAAGAAAACACACAGGAGGCCTGATTAAGATTAACAGGAAGAAGAGGAAGTCCGAATTAGGAAGTCCTCCAGTCCACACGAGGATAGAGAAAGAAGAGAGGAAGATTGCAAGAACCAAAGGCGGAGGCATCAAAGTAAAAACCTTCCAGACACAGATGGTCAATGTTTTGGACCCTTCCTCAAGACAGATTAAGAAAGTCAAGATTTTAGATGTCTTACAGAACCCAGCAAACCCTCAGTGGGTCAGAAGAAAAATTATTACCAAAGGAACGATAATTAAAACTGAATTGGGAAATGCAAGAATTACCTCACGACCTTCTCAACACGGAACTGTTTCTGCAATTATTTTAGAGAAAGCAAAATAAATTAGATAGATACCGTTATTCTTATTAATAACGAAATATATAATAGATAAAAATGAAATTTAATGTTCTTGTAACTTTTTTCTTATGTTCTTTGCTATTAATTTTTAGTTCTTCTGCTTATGCATATTCCTTTGAAGATTTTGTTTCTTGGGTATCAAACATTTTCAAAATTACTGGCTATCAGGTTCTTGAGAATGAAACTACCACAACAACTGCTGCAGTATGCACAGAGGCGAGTAGAAAATGTCTTGCAGATGTCATTGCAGAATGCATTAATGGCAACTGGGTTATATCTACCACCTGCAAGTACGGCTGCACCAATGGCTATTGCAATTCTGAACCTGCTCCAATACCAGAGCAAACCACAACAACTACAGAAGTTACAACAACACAACCTTCTGTCAAAGAGCAGGTGAAATGTGTTTTTACTGACACGTCTTCAGAGCAAAAGTGCTATGTAGGGGAAGTGGGAACGAGAATTGTATGGAAAAGCTCTTGCCCCGATGGAGGTTATGCAGAAACTACGATTGATGGCAACACCAAATATCTTGCATTTAAGTGCATGACTCCTCAGCCGACTGCGCAAGCAGCAACTCAAACTGTCACTGCAACAACTCCTGCTGAAATTATAAACGAACAGGTTAAATGCATTTTTGTAAATTCGGATTCAGTCCAAAGGTGCAGCAGTTCAGAAGGTGCAACCTGTTCGGGTGTTGGGAGCTGCGTGGCTGAAATATCTGCGGAAAAAGGTAGGATGATTACTTGGAAGAGCACTTGCGGTGGTTACGCCTACACAATTATGGACGGCAAAAGTGAGTATGCTGAATTCAAGTGTGGACAAATTTCAACTGCAACTCCTAGCAAGGCTGAAATCCAAGTTGGTACAACACTTCAAACATCTACTCCAGCTCAAACATGTACTGATTCTGACGGACTTAACTACTATGTGAAAGGATATGTCGAAACTCAATATGGCGGCGCCCTTGTGCGCAAAGATTATGACACTTGCAGGGTGATAAACTCGAACACAGACTACTACGACACGGCTGACTGCAGCGGGCAAAACTGCTGGGTGCTTGAAGGATCGTGCTCATCCTCTCAAACAGCCCAAGCAGCAGTTGGAAGATGTCCGAGCAACATCTGTAAGGATGGTGCATGCGTGAAGGCGGAAGGGGAAGTGCTCTACGGCGAGGGAATTAGAGAGCAGGTAATATGTATATTTCATAATTCAGATGTTCTCATTAATCCTCACACATCAACAGAAAAATGTTATACAGACGATGGAAAGTTTGAATGCGTTTGGGATGGTGGCGTGGTAACTGACGAGACTGGATATAGATATCCTGATTGCTTATCAGAAGTTTCTGGAAACAGGGGCCAGAAGCTGACGTGGAAGAGCAGCTGCGGTGGTTACGCCTACAGCGTTATCGATGGAGGCCATGAGAAGGTAGAGTTCAAATGTACTCCCTCAACAAATGTTACAGCAGAGCAAATCAGCGGAAAAGGGTTTAGGTATGCGTATTGGCAATGCTATGACGGAACTGAAACTAAAACTGCACTGAACGCGGATGCTCCATGCAAATCTTCAGAAATTTGGCAGGATGTTGCTAAGGGATCTTGCAGTAGTCACTGTTCATCGGAGACAGGCAAGTGTGGAGTAAATTCCTTCAGCGTTTCGAATGAATGTTATGTCGAGGCTGGATCTGGACAAGCAGTTTTCATTTCTCCGTCTCAAATTCCGGCAGTTCCAGTTCAGCCAGTCCCGCTTCCTTCAGAGGAAGGAGGAGTTCTATCAAGCGAAGAAAAAACTTTGTTTTGCAAAGATAGCTGTCCGTCAGAAGGAAAATGCTATCCATTTGGGTATAGAAAAGAAGGTAAATTCTGTTCAGACAATGGAATGTTTACAGAACAATTAAAAGCAGATGGGGCATGCGAAAATAATTTTGAATGTTCTTCAAATGTATGTGTAGATGGAAAATGTATTAGTGCAGATTTAATGCAGAAGATTATCGATTTCTTTAAAAGTTTATTCGGATCAAAATGAAATATCTGTCTCAATAGTCGAAGAGAAGAAGTGAGATGATATAGGCTTTTCAGTGAATGGGTTAGATTCCTCAATCTCTACATCTTATATATTTTCCCCAGCAGAATAAGAAATAATGATTGACGTTCACTGCCACATGGTTTATGAAGGAATAGGGGATACTGACAGAGTTCTAAACGATGCAAAAAAGAAGATGGACGCTGTAGTCACATGTGGCTATCCTAAGGATTGGGAAAAGAATCTCGAGTTGGCGAAGAAATTTCACGGATTTGTTTTTCTTACAATAGGTCTACATCCGATTGACATAAAGGAAATGACAGACAGGCAGGTCCAAGATTATTTTGATGTGATAAGAAGCCATGCTGATGAGATCGTGGCTGTCGGTGAGATTGGACTAGAGAAGAAATGGTTTAATGAAGAGAAAGACTTGGATAGATTCAAGGAAGTCTTCATACAGGGACTGGAGTTGGCGAAGGAGATTGACAAACCTGTAGTCCTCCACTTGAGAAAAGCCGAGCAAGAGGGATTCGATACTGTAGTCGAGCAAGGAATGAAGGACGTGATTTTTCATTATTATTCAGGAAACATCTCTTTGGCAAAACAAATAGTAGAGAAAAATTACTATATCTCGGTCCCAACGACTTTAGATCATTCCAGCAATTTGAAGGACATAGCAAGGAAATTTCCTCTGGATAATCTTCTCACCGAAACTGACTCTCCATTTTCCTCTCCAATTCCTAACCAGACCAATGTCCCTCAGAACGTCGAACTGACTATAAAGAAGATTGCCGAGTTGAGAAACACAACATTCGAGGAAGTTGATAGAATCACTACTGAGAACGCCAAGAAGGTACTTCGTCTGGAATTAAAATCTTAGTTTATAAATAAAATTTCTAATATTAAATAATGAATAAAACAAACTTTGCGATTTTACTTGTAGTTTCAATGTTTGCCATTTCCATATTTCTCTCAAACCAAGGATGGCTATTGAAAAGAAAATTCTCCATTATCGATGTTCATGAACATCTTTTAAACCGTTCTGAAATCCCGCAAATTATCAATGTCATGAATTCTTTGAAAATTTCAAAAATGGTTTTACTGAATTCCTTGTCAGATTCATCCGTGAATGAGGAAAACATGGACGATCTTTTAAGAATCAAGGAAGAATATCCTGACCGATTTTTAGTTTTTTACACATTGGACCCCAATCTCCCAGACTCTCTTGAAATGTTAAACGAAAGAATTTCACAAGGAATTGACGGACTTAAATTTTATCATGGCGTCATTTGGGAAAAAACTAATGAGGAAAACCTCTCGAAAACCCTGGATTTTTGGGAAGGTAAATATAATATAACTTCTTTGTACGGACCGATCAATTCTTCTCAAATGAAAGAAGTCTTTAAAATTGCCGGAAAAGCAAGATTGCCTGTGATCATTCATGTGGAGTCATCGACATACCAACTTGATGAATTCGAAGATGTTTTAAAGGAATTCCCAAATATTAAATTCATTTGCGCCCATTTTTGCACAGTTGAAAGGAATTTGCAAGTTCTTGGAAATCTTTTTGATAGGTATCCAAATCTATACACGGATATAAGTGCATGGCAAAGAGTTGGCACTTTCGCCACAAAAGATACGAAAAGTTTCAGAGAATTTATCCTGAGATATCAAGACAGGATAATGTGGGGTTCTGACATTGTTATTGGAAGCCAAGATGAAAAGCAAATTTTCAATTTTCTGAAATGCCATTTGGATTTGTTAGAAATGAAAAAGTTTTATTGCTTTTTAGAGCCTTCAACTCTCCTTGACGGTTTAAATTTACCAGAGGAGACCCTGAGGAAAATATATGAAGAGAATCCAAATAAATTTTTCAGTTGATTTTTTTAAATTTCATCTTTTATTCGAGAAAAGTGATATAAATGTCAGGAAGAAATTTGATGAATAACCAGATAATCAGAATTCTGTTCTATAATGCAATTGTTTCTGGACTCGGACTTTTTTTAATACGAAATTTCTTCAATTCCCCCTTCAATGAATATCTTTTGGCATTTCTCCTTTTCGGACTAGTTATTTTCGATTCTGTTCTGTCTAAAAAGAAGCTTAATTACTATGGTATAAAGAAGCCAAATAAAAACGATATAAAATTGGCTTTTGTTTTATTAGCTCTATTTTTTCCCATCTCAATAATCAGCAGGGTCTTCTTTCCTAATTTTGACATTTTCTATGCCAAGTCTTTGGGATTAGATTATCAGAATTTGTCAACCTTCCTAATTTTTTCAATCCCTATAGCTATCGTTGTCGAAGAAATTGGAATGAGATCCTTGTTGCAAAGTAAACTTTCGTCTGTTTTTAGCGACAGATGGGCAATTTACATAACAATAACAAATTTCGCACTCATTCATTTCGGCTGGTTTTTCTATGTAGACCTGACGAGTTTTCTTATAATTTTATTTACAGTGCTAGCGTATTCAATGTTTCTAGCAATATTATTCTATTACACAAAAAATATTTTCTTGACAATTACGACACATCTACTGGTCAACGTAATTTCATCCTTCCAAATAGTATTCCACATAAACAATCAAATCTTTTATGAATTGATCCTTTGGATTTTATGGGGAATCTACTTTATTTTATTATCCCCAATTGCAATTAATTTGTTAAGAAAAGGATTCGATTCTGCAAAGGCCAGAAAATTGGAAAATGTTTCAGACAAACTCCTTGTCGCTCTGTTATCGATCTTTTCTTTATTAACAATTCTATTTTTAACATTTGTTGTTTAGACTCTTTTTATTCTCTAGTAACAAATTCTATATGTTATGCCACGGAAAAAGGATTTGACAAAATTCATTTTGAGCAGAGCTATTCCGATAGCCTTTGTTGTGATTTCGATAATTGTCCTGTTACCCAAACCTCTGAATGAGCGTATTGATAATTCTTTGATAAAAGCAAAGGTTTTCTTAGTAAACCAAAATCTGGATAAGGATATTCTGGGAAACGCCTATGAAGATTGCTTGAAAGACGAATCAAAATGCACGGTCCCTGATGGGACATACATATATAAGAGAATCGACGCCAGTCTAGACTTTGTTTTTTTGAAGGATGAAAATTTTAGTACTTCTGGCCTTGAGAGAAAGATTGATGATGCTAACTCATTTTTAAGAGGAGTGCTCAGAATCCTTCCAAATCGCTCAATCGATTATAGTTATATTGACAAAAGCAGGGAGCCCGGAGATTTTGCATTAGATCTTTATTGTATTCTTGGTTGGACTTACAATGATACTAGTGTTTACAGAATAATCAGGAATGAACTAAAACCCTATGGCTGGACGAATCCCAACGAAACCCAGTTTTGGAGAAAAGTCATTGATGAGACCTGGTGCATTTCTCTACTTGCAGAAAATCACGAGGACGAGAAAGTATTAAAACAACAAGTTGATTTAAAATCAAAAGAGTTCATTTCCTATATAAACAGTTCTGACTATTTGGACAGGAAAATCATTGCCGGGAATCACATTCTACTTATGTTTGACAGACTGGAAAGCTATGGCTATGACATTTCAGAATATTTTGACCTGATTCAATTCACGAAATCTTACATTGTCGATCAAATCAAAAACGGAAAACTTAGATATCCCCTCGATGTATACCACAACTCTCTTTACTCCCTTGCGAAAAGTGGTTACGAAGATAAAACTTTCTTGCAGGATTTGGCAGGAAAAATATTGGCAGTACAGAACGCTGACGGCAGTTGGAATATCGGATCTGACGGTAGATATAGAATATTGACAACTTTAAGGGCCAGTATTGCGATTAATTTGTTCAAAGTTAATTACATGAACCCTTAAAATAGCAGATTTATAATCTTGAAAACCAATTTTTTAATATGCAGCCTTTTATTACATATGTAATTATTCTGATTGCTATTTTTGCAGTCGCTGTTGTTGTGTCAAATTATTCATTTATCTCGAATTATATCGAGCGTGGACCTCAACTAGGTATGATATTAGAGGGAAGCCCTCTGATTCAAATTAAGGAAGGCAGTCCCTTAATCCAAATTAAGGAAGGCAGTCCCTTAATCCAAATTAAGGAAGGCAGCCCTCTGATTATAGAGAAGGAGGGCAGCCCATTGATGATCATCAAAGAAGGCAGCCCTCTGATTCAAACTAAGGAAGGCAGCCCTCTGATTCAAACTAAGGAAGGCAGCCCATTGATGATCATCAAAGAAGGCAGCCCATTGATGATCATCAAAGAAGGCAGCCCTCTGATTCAAACTAAGGAAGGCAGCCCTCTGATTCAAATTAAAAGTACAACCACGACCACCACAACTACTACGACAAGCACCACAACAACTACGACAACCACCACAACCACTGGTACTGAACAGTTCTGTTGTTGTTTGATTTCTTCAGGCGGATGTCCAACAGCACCTTCTGCGAATTGTTTTCTACTAAATGTTAGTTGTAATCAATTTGGAGCAGCTATTCAGTCATGCCCTGGAGCTTGTGGAACAACCACCACCACTACAACTTCTCAACCAGGCTGTATAAGAAATAAACCAGATATAACCGTCAATCCTACTTCTGCCACCCTTAAACTCGGAGAGACTGTCAACTTCACAGCCAATGTCACAAACATGGACGACACGGCCTGCGGCAGCACCCAATTCATTTTCAACACTTCCCAAGAATCGTTCACTTTATTCAATCGATCATTCAACATGTTCGACATCACGTCTGATTCCAGCACTTTCAATCTTGCACCTGGCCAGTCGAGATTGGTGAATTTCAGCTACCATACCAACTTCGCATTACCAAGCAACTACACACTGAACGCAACCGCTTCGGACTCAGGTGATTCCTCACATTCCGGATTTGCCAACTTCAAAATCAATGTATTGCAGAGTATAGTTCCTCTGAACTTCACATGCTCGCCGCTCTCGATAGGTTACCAGTGCATGTTCGACTTCAACTCCAACTATCTGGAGAGTATCAACGTCCTGTTCCTTGTCTCAAATTCAAAAAGCAAAATAATCAGCAGCGGAGGGGCGACTTCCACATTGGGAGACATTCTAATCTTCAACTTCTACTGCTCGACATACGGAACCGGGACATACAAGATCTCATGGATTGCCTACAAGAAGAGCGACACTGACTTGACAACTCCGATTGCATATTCCACAACTTCACAAGACAAAACTTTGACCTGTTGATGGTATGAAAAAAATTATAATTATCGCCGCATTTTTACTCTTCATCCCTTCGGCAGTCTACGGTTCAGTCTCATGCTCGACATGCGACACCAATTCATGCAATTGCACTGTATCAGATTGTTCTTCTGGAAAACTTCTCATTTATCCTACAAATACATGTTCAGGTCCGCCTTCTGACAACCCTTACATCACTTCTGGATCTGCGACATGGTACCCGTCTTCAACTGGAACCTTTTACGCTAAACCTTTCTGCGACAACACATCAATAGTCACTTCCTGCAGCTCAGTTAGCGTATCATCAGCTCCAACAACATCTACGACTACAGCAACCACTTCTGGAACGACTACAGCAACGACTAGCGGAGGAGGTGGTGGCGGTGGCGGAGGTATCAGTTGCCGTCCGCTTGGAAATGTGTGCACCGCTTTCAGTATCTGCTGCCCCGGTCTTCAATGTGTTAATGGAATCTGCCAAGCACCGTTGATTGTCACTACGACTACAACTTCAACTCCCACTCCAACAACCACAACTATTTCTAAACAAGATTGTCAATTTGACTGCTGCCAGAATGAAGACTCTTTCTTTGACAAGTCCTGCTCAGATGGATTTGAATGCGTTGCGAACAACTGCCAGGAGATAAGTACAACTACTCCACAGGAAACAGGTAACGAATTCCCATGGGGATTGATTCTTGCTATCGTGTTGATTGTAGTATTGATTCCCCTGTTCGTGTTCTTCTTCATATTCAAGAGGAAGAAAGACGATTGGAAGAAACTCTACGACAAATGGAAAAGGCCAAAGTATCGAGTCTATCAGAAAGTCTAGATTTTGTACCTCAGAAAAGCAGCTATTCCGCCAAGTTCTTTGAATTGTTTTCCTTCACCAGTTTGGGTCGAGATCACTTCGACCTTCGCGCCTAAAGTTTTCGCACGTTCGATCAGATATTCATTGAGATCTTTGAATTGATGGAGTTTAGCAGGTGCAAGACATTCTGGACATTTAACATCCATATCCTTCTTCGCGTCTTTTTCAAACTCATGCTCGTTCTGGCAGATGAACTTTCCTCTTATTTTGTCGAATTCCTCAGAAATCAAAAGAGTCTCCACAGCCCCCATCTCAAGGGCCTTCTCTACCTCCTTCAACCCATAAGTAATCTTTCCGTCTTTTTGGAGTTCAGTGAAAAATGCGTTCAAAAGTTCCCTCTCTTTGGCGATTGAAGTTTCCTTCAACAAGTCTTCTGACCTATGAACAATCTCCTCCAACCCAGTCTCGTCTGTATAACTCGTATCTTTCACTCCCAAAACTTTGTTTTGGATTTCGTAATGGAGGTAGTTTCCTTTGTAGAACATTTCTTTTATCGGGCCCGGTCCGCCGATTATCACACCCTTGATATTTTTTTCCTGCAAGAATGCCTGAGATGCAAGCTCAGCAATTTTCCTGAAAAATTCGTTCAGAGCATCTTCTCTGATCCTGTCGTATCTGCGGGCTGACATTCCTCCTTTCACAGATTTAGATGGGACAGTAGAGTCGTCATGCTTGACCACTACAATAGATTTTCCTTTCAACAGTCCTATGTACGCTTCCTTTGCATCCAAAACTATCAGACCGTAAACTTCCTTTTCCTGGATGAAATCTCTTAACGGTTCTATAACAAACTTCTGGTCGCACCAGTACATCTTCTGGTTCATTTTTATCGGCGGTTCGAAAGACCAGATTCTTATGTCTTCCTTTCCTTCTATCGGAGAGACATTGCCAGAGAAAACTACAAAACCATTCTCCGGAGTTTGCTTAAGCAATCGCAGATGCTGGATTATTTTTTCCAAGGCAGTGAGGACGTTCTTTCTAGTGGTCTTGCTCTTGATGTTGCTTGCAGTGGATTTTTCATTGGTTAGTTGGTTGATGACATCAGAAACTTGATATCCAGCAGGAATGTAAACAGAAACAAGTTCGGTATGCCTACCTCTATAAGAATCTAGCTCTTTGATGAGCTTTCTAAGCCTGTAGATTTGTTCTTCATTAAATGCAAGTCACCGACTGTTTATAGTTTGTCGCCCGTATTTAAATTTTATTCGTCGATCTCCTCTTCATCTCTCTTAAAAGCTTTTGAGGAATTTCTCTGCAACCGCAGTTTTTAGAATGTTCTAGATGCCATTTAATTCTATGTCCTAAATTAGGATTTTTCGGCATCCTGTTTTTTTCATGCCATGGTTTGTTTATCGGCATAAGCATTAAGATTTGGCATTGTGCATGACTATGAGATCTTTTTCGAACTCCTTCAGGTCTTTCGGTATTTCAATCTTGATCGGATCTTTCAAAGATATGTTCTTCTCTTTCTTCTTGTTCCAGACAACAGAGTTGAAATCGATTATGTCTTGTGTCAATTTTCCTAGATCGCTCTTCCATCTTGTCTTTGGAAATTGTTCTATGTGGATGCTCTTCTTTCCGTACAGAGTCCTCCACACAAAATCGCTGAGGAACGGAGTGATCGGAGCAAGCAAGAGAAGGATTGATTTCAAACATTCGTTCAGAGTGAACCATGCTGCCTTCTGGTCTTCCTTTGAAAAATTAGTCCCATACGCCCTTGCCTTCGACATCTCCAGATAGTGCGGTGCGAAGACATTCCACACGAATTCCCTAATCCTGTTTGCGGGGATGAAGAAATTGAAATCTTCGTATCCTTTCATGCAATCCTCGATAACCTTGTTCAACTCTGCGAGAATCCATCTGTCTGTTGGAGTTAGTTTCACTTCTGGAGATTGTGGAAACATGGAGATGTATTTGGCAACATTCCACAGTTTCGTCAAAAATTTGGATGATCCTATCACCCTCTGCTCAGAAGATCTGAAATCTGAACCGAGCGATGCTTCTGCCGCATCCCAGAATCTGAAATTGTCACCTCCATATTTTTCCAAAATGGGAATTGGATCGATGACATTTCCTTTCGATTTGCTCATCTTCTCCCCCTTCTCGTCCACCCCATATCCCTGGATCCACGCATGCTCGAACGGGAGATTCCCTGTGATCTGGTAGCATCTCAAAAGTGTGTAATACAGCCAAGTTCTGATTATGTCTTTCGCCTGCGGCCTTATGCTGCACGGATAGGTTTTTGCAAAGAATGTTTTGTCTTTCATGAATTTTGTTATGAACAGAGGGGAGATGCTTGAATCAAACCATGTGTCGAAAGTTCTACCATCTCCTGTGAAAGATCTTCCTCCGCATGACGGGCATTTCCTAACCGGGCTTCTCTCCTTCCATGGCTGGTAGTATTTTCCCGGCTCCGGAACCACAGCCTTCTTGCAGGACTTGCAAAACCAGACTGGAATTTCTGTACCGTAAAATCTTCTCCTTGAAATCGGCCAGTCGATAGAAATAGCATCAATCCAGTTGTTGAGAATCTGCCTGTGTTCCTCTGGATGGAATTTCAGCTTTTCTGAAGCCTTTTTTATTTTTCCTTTAAAGTCCAGCTGCTTCAGGTAAAATTCTTTCATCGATATTATTTCTATCGGAGTGTTGCTCCTGTCACAGATAGGTGTCCTGTGCGTTATGTTCTCTTTTTTTATTATAATCCCAGTATTCTCGAAATCTTGGATAATTTTCATCCTCGCCTCTTTTATCTTCAATCCGGCATACTTTCCAGCCTTGTCTGTCATCCTTCCTTTAGAATCTATGGCGACAACTTCTTTCAACCCCAATTCCCTGAACAGCCTGACATCCTCGTAATCACCATAACTGCAGATCATCAGCGCACCGCTACCGAACTCAGTATCAGCTGCAGGGTGAGGAATTATTTTGACTTCCCTGTTGTAAATTGGAATGGTCGCAAACTTTCCGTGCAGATGCTTGAATCTTTCGTCATCTGGATTTACAATAAGAGTCTGGCATGCGCAGATAAGTTCCGGTCTCGTGCTGGCGATGATTATGTTTTCATCGGAATCTTTCACTTTCCAATTCATATAGACGAGTTGGGCAGGCAGATCCTCGTAAGTTATGTCTGCGTCAGCAATCGTAGTGCCGCAATCGATGCAGAAATTATTCGGCCTCATGTCCTCGTAGATCAATCCTTTCTTCCACATCATTATGAATGTCGTCTGCGTTAATTTCCTGTATTCAGTGGAATCGGTCCTGTAATAATTCTCGAAATTCCCGCTCAGTCCCATCGATTTCATTATCCCGATCATCTCTGCTTCCAGATCGTCCAGAGCAGTTTTCGCCAATTCCAGGAATTTTTCTCTGGGAGTATCTTGCATTCTTATGTTGAATTTCTTCTCAGTGTAATTCTCCACAGGGACTCCGTTCCTGTCTATCCCGATCGGGAAGTAAACTTCTTTTCCCATCATCCTCGCCGTTCGAGCGATCATGTCGATCTGAGAATAATGAGCGGCAGCACCTATGTGCCACGGCCTTCCGGACGGATAAGGAGGAGGAGTGTCTATGGCAAATATCTTCTTCTTGCTCTTGACATTGAAAACATGGATCTTCTCGCTTGTCCACTTGTCAAAAATCTTCTTCTCGAGTTTTATTTCCCAGACCTTTTCTTTTATCTTCGGAGTGAATCTCATCTAAAGCTTCCTTTTATCTCTAATTTAAGGAGACTGTACAATAAAAATCCAGAACTCGTAAACCCTTCAGCCACCTAATTCGAACACCTTGAATCATTTAGGAAGCTATGCTTAAAAAACTAGTATGCCCACGCCTGCAGAGGATGGTCTATTATCTTCTGAACCGCGCTCCATGCACGGTCGAAATCCTTGATTTCGAAAATTACTTCATTCTTATTTCCAACAGGGCACTCTTTCTGCTTTTTATTATCATTTGAAATGTTTATCCAGTACTTGCCGTCATAGAAGAATAGGAAAATTCTTGTCTGAGGACGGAATATCTTGCAGTTTGGTATTATCCTGATACCTGCGTCTTGGTCTAGATCTTTCCACTGATTTTTCAGGTCCTGGAGAGAAGTTATTTGCCTTTCCAGAGGTCGCATAGAAAGTATTTTAGGGTTGAGGGTTATATTAATTTTACCTTGCTCAAAAGCCTCTGTTGAGTTTGCACAAGCTTGCTGTGATCCAGATGCACGGAGCAAGGGTATATTCATTTTGGTGAAAAAGTGATTGACTTCAGACAACTTCATTCATGCGACAAATCCAAAGGGAAACCTGTTCTCATGCAGAACGACGGGATGATGAACATACTTTGCGCATACTGCCATGAGAAAGTTGATTTCATGTCTGTTTTCAAGAAATGAATTTAAATTTTCTATTTCATGAAAAATTCCCAATCACTTAAGTATTTTCACATTCAAAGAAATGGTATGAAGAGTGTGGGAAAACTAGTTTTGTTCGCAGTTTCATTATTCGTTTTCGTCCAAGTTTTCACACAAATTTCTTTTGCCCAGTACTATCCTAACTGGCAATCCCAGAATGTTCCAGGGCCTTGGGGATGGGTACCACAGCAATGGCAGTGGAATTGGGCTCCATGGGGATCTTGGACAAATCAGCAATATCCTTTGATTCTTTTCTCAACCAATTACGGATTGCCGTGGACTGTCAACACAGCCAAATGCTACACCAATGTGACAGTTCCAATAGACAGGTCCACAGTCCAAGCCGGATCAAAGCTAACTATTTACGGAAGAATGTGGACGTCAGCGATCGGATACCAAATCGTCAATCCTAAAGCCTCTATTTACTGGGATGGTAGCCTGGTCTCGACTGTTCAGGGTGATTGGAATGGTTATTATTATGCAAGCTTCCCTGTATCTCCTTTCTTGTACAGCGGCCCGCACTGGGTGACTGTGAACGCTTCTATAGATGGGTGTGAGCCTGGAATATGGACTGAGAGAGTTAATGTCCAAGGGCCAGTTCAAAATCTTCCATACCCATACCAGTACCAGACTAATGTCGCGTCCTTGTGGTTGAATGTAACTGACTGTTCGAATGGCCAGCAACTCCCATCATGGGCTGTCCTAGGGAACGGAGCTTATGCACAATCTTCCGTAAACGGAAAGATTCTGTTCTCAAACATCCAGCCTGGAGATTACAATTATTGGGCATACGCCGGCGGATACACTACCGGACAGGGTTCTGTTTCAGTCTCTCCAGACGCGACAAGCCTTAGTTCTACCTGCTTGAACAGAGCTTCTCCATTGCCAGCAGCACCACAGACTATCGGAATAGCAGTCCAAGGCGATGCTCCTCCATGGGAATCTCAATCTCATTATAGTACTGCTGTAACTCCTGCTGCAGGTATCAGCGAATCAGTGATCATTATGATTGCTCTAGCTGTTCTGGCAGGATTGATTGCACTTGGATTTGGGATAAACCACTTCGGCAGAAAGAACTTGATGAGAATTCCTGAACAGATGTAATTATTTGTAAAATCTTTTTCTGATTAACTTATGAAGTTCTTTGGCATATTTTGTTTTCAACCTGCTTTCAACATTGATGAAACCATCGAGTTTTATTTTTGTCCTGTCTTTATACAGCAATGCAAGAACGGTATGATCCAGTCTATCTAAATCGTGAGCGGCGTGCGCAAGCGGAGTTTTATTTTTTTCAAACTCTTTCCAAAGCCTGTAATATTTCTTCCTTACATTTGTTGGCAACATGTTTAAAATTTTTTTCATTGCGTTTTCTTCGAGCCTACGTTTGTTTCCCTTGAACTCTTTTATTTTCCCATTTTTATCAAGTGTATACATGTAACCAGTTTTGTGTATCGTTCCTGTTCCGAAAATAGTAGCAATGTCGCCAACGTAAAGTTCAGGCAATTCATGAATTAAAATCATTTCCATCAATTTTTGTTTGTTTACTTTCAGCTTGTCTGCAAGGACTGATGCCAGCATGATCATAGAGTAAACATGATCTCCTACATGTTCTGAATTTTTCACTTTCAGAGCGACCCATCCTGTTCTTTTCAAGTCTTTCAGCTTGTTCGCTTCAATCAAGAAATCGATTATTTTTTCTTTCTTCATTACTTGTTATTAGAATCCTCTAACTAAAAATCGTATTCTTCCGTGTCAATCTCTCTTCTAGAATTTTTCTCTTCTGACTCAGCTTCATATTTCTGTGCGGAAAGCTTCTCCCCATCAATAGGGCAGAAGTTGAACTGGTCGATAAATTCCCGCGTGCATTTTGGACAGGATTTCATGTTCATGTTTTCTATGAGAAAGAATTAATATCTCTTTGTAGAGGCAATCAGACGAACTTGGAGATTCCAGGTTTCAAATCCTTCTCTGTGTCTATGATGACAACTTCCTTGTTCACTGGGAATGCGACATTGTAGATTGGGACAGAATCTATCCATGCCATTTTGATTCCTCTGTGTGAGTGGCCGTGGAGAGCAAGATTAGCCTTGTTGTTTACAAGTATTGGTTCTAGAAGCTGCGTCCCTTGACTGGTGTAGAACCTTGGATTTTCTCCCTCGAGTGTTTTGAACGTCGGAGCATAATGGGAGAGGACGATTTTAAAGTCTACTTTCAGCCTTTGAAGATATCTTTCAACAAAAGTGATCCTGCTTTCAAATATTTGCTGTATGTTTGGCATGTTTGCTTTCTGCCACGGGGTCGGAGTTTCAAGACTTCCGGTTGTTCCAATGATCCCGACTGCTTTTCCACCTATGTTAAGGACAGTAGTCTCGTCGTCCAGGAACTTTATGTCAGGATATCTAGTCTTCAGCTGATCCCTAAGCTGTTGGAACTCATTATTCCCGAAGCAAGCGACGATCGGGCAGTTGATTTTTCCGAAAAAGACATTGTATACCTTCTCATATTCTGGTAATTCTCCCCTGTTTACCATATCTCCGGCTATCAGGAACAAATTTGGTTTTACTTTCATCCAATCTACGGCTCTCACAAACTCGTCAAAGTACTGTGGAGAGTGTACATCTGAAATAGCAGCTATTATCATGTTGTCACTTTCTCCTTGATTTAGGGGTTTCCCAGTATATAGAATTTAGATTCTCGTCTTTTTGGTATTAGTAGGGATTTAAATAGATTTCCCTTGTATCTACTATTAGATAGTAAAACAGGTAACACTATGTCTAGACAAAAAGAAAACCAAACACAGATTAATCTTTTTAGTGAAAATCTTTCAAGTATGAAGAATCTGATTCCTATTTTCCTAATATTGGCAATATCATTTGTTTTAATTCCATCATTTGCTTCTTCGGCCACTATTTGTACTTGTGACGAACCAGGTGGCGGAGAAAGTCATAACCACTTCGTATGCAAAGACGGTAACACCATAATTGAAGACAAGAGATGGTGTTCAAATTTGGAGATATGTTACGGTTCTTCTGTTTATCCTGCATGGCCATGTAGACCAGCTACTACGACAACCACATATTACCAAACATACACATCAACATATTATCCGACATACACTTCCACTTATTATCCAACCTACTACCCGACATATTATCCGACATACACGACCACTTACTATCAAACTTACTATCCACAGACTTGCTACAACAAAGGCGGAGTAGTTTGCGGATCCAATTCATATTGTTCCGGCTATTACACTTATGCTACTGACACATCAAGCTGCTGCATCGGAAGCTGCGTTCCAGTTGTATGCAACCTGCAAGTTTCAGTTCAAGTGTCTCCTAATGTAGTCCAGATGAACAATTACGTCACAATTTCTGGATACGTGTCTAAATCTTATTATTCAGGCTATCAAAACACGCAAGTCAGTCTGATGGTCGATAACAATTTTATTGCAACTGTCTACCCTGATTCCAGCGGTTATTATTCTCGCACTTACTGGGTTTCAGGATTGAGTTCAGGCGGACATACAGTTACTGCGACAGCAACATCTTCAAACTGCAACCAGGCAGTCGCATACGCCACTTTCACTGTGAACAACAACCAAGTTTGCACGCCTGGCCAGATTAGAAACCAATACTGTGTGAATTCTTACACTTCACAGTACGAGCAGTGCAGTTCTGACGGAACGACCTGGCAAACATTGACAAACTACTGCGGAAATAACCAATGTGTCAACGGATACTGCTGTTCTTCTACTTGCACATACGGACAGACAAGAAATTACCAGTGCTATTCCTCAACATCTTACTCTTATGAGTACTGCTACGGAAACTACTGGCAGACTATAACCAACTCATGCCCATCAGCAACATACTGCAGCGGAGGTTACTGCACTGGACAATATTATTATCCAACTTATTATCCGACATATCCGTACTATTACAACAACAATTATTATTACGGTTCAGGTTACGGAACTCTTGCTGTTAACGTGAGAGACTGTTCCAACAACAACTATGTTCCTGCTACTGTCCAAGTGTGGCCTGGCGGAAATTCACAATACTCTTCAACAGGGGTTGTGATGTTCTATGGAATCGGGCAAGGTGTTTATACTATGACAGCTTCAGCTCCTGGTTACAGCACACAATCAGGGTCTGCGACGGTCTACTACAGCCAGCAAACTTCTTATGATCTATGCTTGAACAGAAACACAGTAACTGCAACTCAACCTGCTGGTGAACACTGTCTGAAAGTTACAAGTCTGACAGGCGACGGTGAAATAAAAGCTGGCAATTCAGAGACTTTCAAGGCTTCGATAAACAATTGTGGAACCTTCACCGAATCTTCGGTCAGTACAAAATTGAAGATGTTCGGGACAAGTTCAGATGCGACGATATCATCTTTAGCACCAGGAGAAACTAAATCTTCTTCGATTTCAATTAACGTGCCAAGCGATGCTGCTGGAAAGGAGAAGGCAGTTTTAGAAGTCTCGAACTCTTACAACTCACTGATCGCGGAAAAAACTTTCGACATACTATTCGGTCAGCCTGTTCTGGCAGTGAAAGCTCAGTACGAAGCAAATAGATGCGAAATCAATTCGTTCACTTTTGATTTGATGAACGTAGGAAAAGCAAAGGAGACCTTCACGGTCTGGGCATCTGGCCCGGCAAAAGATTGGGTCCACTTCAGCCCTGATACTGTGACAGTAGATGCAGGTGACAGAGTGACTGTGAACGGAGTTGCCGCAGTTCCATGTTCTGCCCAGGTTGGAGATTACACTTTCACGATAAATGCGAAGGACAAGACCACATCAGCTCAGACTACTTCATTGAGAGTGGTTGACGGAAGAAGCTTGATCGGGATGTTGATATTCCCAGAACTCAGTCCGACGAATGTTTACATACTTGGATTGCTTGTTTTGATCCTCATACTCTTCATAATCATCGCTTACATTCTGTGGAAGAGAAACGGGAAAGGTAAGAGATGGGTCTGGTTCAAGGAAAGAGAACTGCCAGGCGAGCCTGAAGTGATGGCTAAAAAGAATTAACGTCGTTTTTTCAAACATTTAAATTTTCGAATCTATTATTGAATTGATATTTCATGTTGGGACAAGGCTCTGGGGAAGGGGATTGGAAAGACCACTTGAACGATGAGGCTAAAGAAACTCTTTCCATGATTCTCGAAAGATCCAAAAAACATCAAGGAGCTTACATGCAGGCTGACGACGTCAAGGTCGCTCAGGTTTGGACAGCGCTCGTGGAGTTGAAGCATGAAGTTGATGACATGAAGTCGCTTCTTGAGAAATTGGCTGCTCCTTTCAAAGCGATAGTCGAAGCAGGAGAAGCAGCTAAAAGGAAGGCAGTAGAAGACATGGTCAGACAAATGATAAAGCCTAACCCTGAACAGGAAGAAGCCACACAGAAACTAGTCGATAGTCTGATGAAATTTTAAAATCTCATTACCGGCCAAAAACTTGGATTTTTTACAAACGTCTTCTTATTAATTTACTATATTCTGCATTAAGATCTTGGAAAAATAAAAAGGCATCAAGATAATTTCCTTCTTCAATCATCCTATTTGCATTTTCATATTTTGCATCCATTGTTGGAGTAGGTCGAATTCCATTGTCTAAACCAAATCTCTCCAGATCCAAGTAGACAGTCATAACAGCTGTCGCTTGTATTTTTTTCTGAACAGTTGTTTTATCTTTCATACGATCCAAACTTTCTAAAGCGCTCATAACTTTAACCTAAAGATAATGTTATAGTGAAAGATTTAAATTAATTTGTTGAAAAACAATTATTTTAGCATGTCCAGAGTTGTCATGCATGTAGATTTGAACTATTTTTTTGCGCAGTGCGAAGAAATAAAAAATCCTTCTCTCATTGGAAAACCAGTCATCGTATGTGTTTATTCTGGAAGAACTGAAGATTCAGGAGCTGTTGCTTCTGCAAATTATCTGGCAAGAGAATCAGGAGTGAAAGCTGGGATGCCGATAGTTTTCGCGAAAAGAATCATGAAAGACAAAGAAGTGTACTTCCTCCCTCCAGACAGGGAGCTTTATTCTCAAACTTCTAACAGGGTAATGGAAATTTTAGGAAAACACGCAGACATACTAGAAGTGAGGAGCATAGACGAAGCTTATTTGGATGTCACGAAGAGAACTGACGGGGATTTTGACAATGCTGTGAAACTTGCAACTGACATAAAGAAGGAATTGAGATTAAAAGAAAAGTTGATTTGCTCAATAGGCATAGGTCCGAACAAGCTTGTTGCAAAAATATCATCAGGTTTCAAAAAGCCAGACGGTTTGACTGCGGTGAAACCAAAAGAAGTAAAAAAATTCTTGAATCCTTTGAAAGTGACTGATATACCTGGTGTTGGGAAGAAAAGCGAGGAGAAGATGAAGGAACTTGGGGTGAATACCATAGAGGATTTGTCAAAAGTAGGTCTTCAAAAATTGAAAGGCATGTTCGGAAATAAGACAGGTGAATATTTTTTCGATGCTGCCAACGGGATTGATGAAGAACCTGTCGAAATTAGATCTGACAACGTGCAGATGAGCAAAATAGAAACTCTGAAAGAGGATTCTAGGGATTTCAACTTAATTTCTGAAGTGACAGACAAGCTCTGTGTAGAAGTTGCCCAGCGAGCAAAAGAAGAAAAAACTTTGTTCAAAAACATAGGAATCATAGCATTCATGAAAAACCTAGAGAGTAGAAGCAAATCTAGAACCATCGAAAGCTACACAAATGACGCCAAAATTGTCAAAAAGGTCTCGAGGGAATTGCTGCGCGAGTTCCTGCATAATGTCGATATCGACGTCCGCAGGATCGGGGTTAGAATAGGGTCTTTCGAGAGGAAGAAAGAGGGTTCTCTTTCCAAATTCATGAAAAAATAACGCCGTTATAATTCTATAATATTAATTAGTACTATTTAGTAGTGACTAAATACTTTACTATTTGATAGTAAATACAGTGAGAAAATGAAATTTCCAAAGAACATCCGAGTATTGGGCAAGACATTGCCTAGCGCTGTATTGGCTATCATTGTGATGGCTGGTGCAAATCCGTTTTCAGCAGTAACAGGGTTTCTCTTCTTGCCGTCAACCCAGTATTCAGTAGTTTTCATACTACTCGCTTTGATGGTTTCGATAATCCTGTACAAATTCGTCTTCAAATCTTCTAAAACTGGTGAAAATAATCCTAGTCAAAATAATCCTAGTGAAAGCAGTAACGAGACTAATGGACCGGCTGGGATTTGAACCCAGAGCCTCTTCGTTGCGAACGAAGCGATCTGCCGTTGATCTACCGGCCCTTTTTGAATTCTAACTAATAAAAGACTTAAGTAGAGTAATAAAATATTAGTTATTTGAGGGCCCGTAGCTTAGCCTGGTTGGAGCATCCGACTGATAATCGGGAGGTCGAGAGTTCAAATCTCTCCGGGCCCACCAAATTTATACATCATTTTCTAAATATCGTTTATGGAAATCTTCCAGACGCCCTATCCTCAAACACTCCCTCCTCAACCGCCGCAACCAACTCCACCTCCAAAACATTCAAGGAAAAAGTTGATTATCGCTCTAGCAATCGTGATTGTTGTAGTTTTGGCTCTCATTTTGGTTATTTTTTCGTCTGCGATATTTGGCAAGCCGACAAAACCAAACATCATAAATTCAGCCATCAACCATCTGTTTCCTCTGGGCGGCGGAGATTCCAAGATCCTTGAAAGCGACATCAACTATCTGGCCAACGAAATAGGAGCTTATTCTCTTCATACAAATCCCCTGAATGGAGAGAAGCCTGAGATAGAGGTTGTAGTATCTGACACAGGGCAGTATTTTGACGTGACAGTAGAAAGGAACGTGCCTTACACATCTGAGAGAAAAGCTGACAGCCCGGATTTGAGGATTGTCGTTGACAAGGATACGTTGGTGAATATCCTGACTTCAAAGAGCATGAACAAGGATGTTCTGGACTACTACAAGGAGGGAAAGGTTGTCGTCGTTGTCCTGAAGAGCTTTGATGTTTTGTTTCTGAAGGGGTACAAGGAGATTTACAACTCGTTAAATCAAGTACCTGTTCCAGCAGGTATTCTCGTTTCTATAGGTAAAATTTTCCCTACTTCTCAGCAGGGGTTCTATCTTTAGTCGAGATTAATATTTAAGTCTCAAACTATGTTTTATGCCAACATTCATCGTGTTCGAGGGAATCACTGGTTCTGGAAAAAAAACCCAGATCAAGAATTTATCTGAAAAACTCGTAGAAAGAGGTAAAATAGTAACCATGATTAGTTTTCCGAATTTCGAGACTGACATCGCCAAAGTAACCAGGAGAGGAAGTTTCGATCCTTTTACACTTGCTCTTCTGTACGCTGCTGACAGGAGCCAGTATCAGGAGAGAATCAAGGCACTTCTTGACAAAGATGAGATCGTCATTTCTGACAGATACTGCTACAGCAACTTCGCATACCAAAGTTCCAGAGGGGTTCCACTTGACTGGCTTATGACAATAGAGAAAAACATTATAAAACCTAATTTAGTTTTCTTCATTGACGTTCCGATTGAGACCAGCATAGGAAGAGTCCAGCAGGCCAACATAGAGGATTTCACCAAGAAAGAGCTCATATCCAAACTGCAGATCGAGAGGGAGATGCAGGAGAAAATAAGAGAGACCTATTTACACCTGGCAGAGAATAATCCAGACGAAGAGACCAAATGGTTTATTATAGATGGAACAAAGGAATTGAACGAGATACATCAAGAGATTTGGAATATTGTCAAAGACAACCTAGGACTGCAATAACTCATTATTAAATGGAACGAATTCTAAGTTAGATTTAAATAAAGAGATGAGAATGAATTGTTTCAAGCTCCCATCGTCTAGTCCGGTCAAGGATACAGGTCATTAAGACCGTCTAAGGCCCTTTCGAGTTTTGCTCAGAAAGGTTTGATGCAAAGATGAAAGCAGACGAAGACAGGCTGAGACGAAAGCAGCAAACTCGGGTTCAAATCCCGGTGGGAGCACTTTTTTATTTAGTTAAATGCACTTGGATTTTTCTCAAAGAATTTTTCAATCAGATACAATAGTAAATTCTTATCTTTCGATATTTTTATTAGGTGGGTATTCGTTAGGAGATCTTATGATATCGCTAGTTGAGATTGTAGGCCCTATTCCGCTTTTAGTTCCCTGTTATGATGAATCTAAAGGAAAAAAATTATATCCCCTAAATCCTGCTGCTATACCTAGAGAGGAAGGAGTAGAACTTATAGTAAGATGGATATCTTACCGTCAAAATAGTTATGATCCAACCGAAAGGATCGGAGTATATCATATGGATTGGGATTTTCAGAATATCAAACATAAAGGAGATTTAATGTTTCCTGAAATGAACGATAAAAATATTGTAAATCCTGTTGAAGACGTTCGCGCAGGACTGCCTGATAAAAGTGGTGAAACTTATGTTTGTTATAATTATTTACGCCGTGGAGAAAATGGAGAGACCCTCCCAGGTCCTGTAGGAGCGACTTTAAAACCACCGTATAAGGAACTGGAGGATGTGGATGTATATGGAAATCAGATCGGTAAAAATGTCCTTCCTTTGAGTAGAAATGAAAATGAAAGGGAAGTAGTATTTAGACTTGTCAAACACACTCCTGTTTTTAGATATATTAAAAAATCCGGTGGAAAAACAGAAACTCGGGATGAGGAAATTAAACACAGGCCTTATTGGGCATCTCAAAATATAGGATTTACCGGATTACCTATAGAACTATCAGATGAATCAAAACTTTTTATTTTACACGGGGTTCAAGTCCATGACAGAATTTATGAGTATTCGATTGGTACAGCAGTATGGAAATCAGGTGAGTGGAGAATTAGTGAAGAACCTTTTTTAACTCCTAAAATGATCAGGGAAAAATTGAAGGAAGAGACGGATTGGACATATGAAGAATTGCGACCAGAGGGCAAAAAGGTGATTTACAGTGGTGCCATAATTCCTAGAAGCAAGGAAAAACTTGATAATGTTGATAAGATGTTTAATGTCGATAGTATCGATAAAGTTGATATTCCTCTCAATCTAGGAGACACGGCGGTTGTGATGGTAGAATTGCTTATGGAAGATTTATTGGATTTCTCTGAACCTTTAACATTTAGATAAAGATATACCCATCTGGTTCAAGTCTCGCTTCGAACCTTTTTTAAAATTTCAACCATTCATTTTATTTGAAAAACATTCTTTATAAATCAGAATCCAAGATTTTCTTTTACAAAAATCAGTTTTGTTCTTCCAGGTACGACTTCCTTTTCGATTATCAGAATTTTGCTTATGTTGCTTCCAACTCCGTAAGCTTTCTTCATTCGTTCACTCTCTAAAGGAAGCGTATATTCTCTTATTCTTTTAAAAGCTTCATCCAAATTTTTAACTATTTTTTGCGTTCCGACGACCCAGACAACATTTGCTGCACCTGAAGCGTAAGGTGATAATTGACTACCGGTGTTTGACACAATGACAACTTGTCCATCTTCTGTGACAGCTTGAACACTGCCAATAGAATACTCTGCAGTAGCTGTAATCTTTCTCCATTTCTGCCTTTGTTCCTTATCACTGGTTGACATAATAATTTTCCTTAATGCGTTGTACCTTCCACTTTCCAAGATTTCTTTTGACACCCCAATTTGATCCAGAGTAACTGATGTATTGTTCATGACTTCCGACCCTTCAGGAACCAGCTCCAAAACTTTTTTCTTCGCTTCGTCGCGCGTGTTAACAATGAATGTCTCTACACCTCTTTGTTTGAGGTTGTTCGAAGTTTTTTCTATTATAATATCTTCTGGTAGTTTAGTCCAATCCATCTCATCACTTTTTAAAAAAATAAGAAAGAAAAGGATCAATTATTCTTTTCTAACTCTTTGATCCTTTCAGAAACCCCTTTGGCTTCGCTCTCTAGAGATTCTTTATACTCCTTGAGCATCTCTATCCTTTCTTCCTTTGTAAAGAAGCCTCTCATTCCACTTCCGAATTCACCGCACATTTTTATCACACCTCCTTCGTTATAGGGTATCCAATATTACAAATTAATTGAATCTGCAGGTATTTAAATATATAGGACACCCTATGTATTATTATGCAAGGAAATTGTGGATGCGACATGAGGGGGATGCTCTCTTTTCAGATACTTTATTTATTATCGAAAAAATCCATGCACGGTGATGCGATTGCTGAAGAGATTGGCAAAAGGCGTGGAGAAAAACCCAAGGCGGGAACGATTTATCCGGCATTGAAAGACCTGAAAAAAAAGAATCTTATCAAAGGAATAAAGAAAGGAAAGACCATTGTTTACTCGCTTACTTCGGATGGGGAGAAGTCAGTGAAATACGCAAGGGAATATTTCATCAGATGTTTTGCCGATGTTTTCAGGTCATGAATTTTATTTCTGAGATAATTTCCATTTTCCTTTCAGAATGCAATAATACCAGAGAGTGTTTGCAGCCAGTGTAGTGAAATATCGGTTTCCTGAAAGAAGGTCTATTGACAATGTTTTTACAAAATAACAGAAAGGACATACGAATTTCACCAACCAGAATCTAGTCTCTGCTCTCGGAAGTATCTTGAGCTTTTCAACTGTACGGGTGAAACTGGCAACTATCATCTCCTCTCCGCAGTTATCACAATGCACCAGCATGAATTCTAGAAATTATTGTGAGGTTAACATCTATTGGTAAGTAGATTTCCGGTGAATTGACACATTTAAATTTTTAACGTATCACATTAAGATAGGTGTTTAGTTGACTAGGGTAAAAGAAATAGAACCTAAAATTTGGACCATTGAAGAATTGCTATCTAATAATTTTCAAACTTTTGGGTATTTTGCAAATTTGACTGGAATGACTCGTGATCAAGTAATAACATATTTTGAAAATAGAACACGAAAAAAAAGAGACGTTCAAATAAAGAGAGAATATGTTAAGATAACTACTCCGATTCCTGAAAAAGAATTACCTTATGAAATTTCTTTCTATTAATTCATTTGAATTACTGTTTAAACATCCATGAAAAGTCAGTCGCGTGCTTCCTTCTATTTCCAATCCTTTCGTTGAGTGCATGAGAAATCAGAGGCAATGCGATAGTAGCATCTACATAACAAGCAACATTCTTCCCTCCTTTAATTTCCTTGCCCCAGCTGGTTGCTTCTTCGAACGTGCATCCGCTCAATCCTCCCCATTGGGGGGAATCTGTAGTGATCTGAATCGCGTATTTGTGAGGGTAGTAATTCTCGTTGGTTGCGCCTGATCTAGACATCTTGCCTGGCCTGTTTGGAACTTTTCTGTCCTTGTACATCAGGTCAGCAGTAACGGCCAAAAGTTGAATTATGTCTTTTGGAACTCCTCCGCCGATATAGATGACTCCGACATCTTTGAAATGTTCTGGCATTGACATGAATTCTGCATATTCTTTTATCGAATCGAGTTTAAGGTTGAAGCCACGGGCTTTTGCTATCAGTGCAGCATCTCCGTACGGGCTGTCTATAATCGCTGGACAAAACACAGGAACGCCGTTCTCGGCAGCAGCTGCGACAATGCTGTGAATCCCTTTTTTAGTCAACCATTTTCCAAAAAGATATAAAAATTCTCTTGAGGTATATGCGTGGTCTTCGTCAAGTGTGACAATAAAATCTGCAATAAACTCAGTCATCTTGATGTAATCTTGCTCTTTGCCGTAGACGTCATAATATCTGTTAATGTCACTTTTGAAAAGTTCAGTGTCATCGACATTTGTAGTTCCCTGATAATAATTGAATCCCATGGCTGGAATAATATCTTCAGAAATGTTTGCTCCGGTCGAGACCAAAACGTCAATATACCTGTGTTCCATCAACCATTTAACAATCGTCCATTGTCCAGTCGTGCTCAATGATCCTGCATATCCCATTACGATTGTAAGATTCTTGTCCTTCACCATTTCTTCCCAAATGTCAACAACTCTGCCTAAACTTTTTCCCTGAAATCCAGTTTTTGCCATTGAAGAAAGAAGTTCTGAAATCGTTTTTTTATTGACTTCGATGGGCTCTAATTTTTTTTCTACGAAATTATTTTTCATTTAATCTTATAAGATATATTGCATTCCTTACTTAAAAAGTTTCATAAGAATTTTTTTCTTAAATTTTTTCAACAAAAAAATATTTTCTAAAACATTTTAATAGTTATTGTTACAAAGATAATTCCATGTTATCTGCAGAAGAACGAGAAAAATATGTGAATATGGCAAAAAAAGTAGTGACGAAATATAGGGGCGAGTTTGTTAATATTAAATTTTATGCTGAACGATTTGTTGTCGAATATTGGGATCATGCTCACAGACGACAGGATATCAATAGGGAGATAAAGATTAAGAACAAACTGTACAGTGCAGAAATTTTCAGAAAAAATGGATATCGGATTCGCACCCCTCCTAAAATACCTGTGGGGGTAGGCAATGGAGCTTCCTAGGTTTATTATTAAATATCATCATAGAATTTACATGGGAAAGTTGAATTTCCTGTTCATTTTTACCTTATCATTTCTGTCATTTGCTAGTCTTTCAACTGCTCAAGTTATAATGACAACAAGCTCTAACGGAACTCAGCAAGTGTCATTCATGACAAACGAGACCATGTACATCGTAGCAAACAACATAACAAATGCATCTGCTACAGTCAACGTCTATTTGAGAAACCATAATGCGAGCATTGCCAACCTCACAGTTCTGAATTCCGGCCAGGTGTTGGGTCCTGTGTCGATAACGACAAATTCTTCTGGTGGTTTCGATGTCAGGTCTTTCTGGACTCCGGTCTTGATTGCCGGAACCTATGATTTGATAGCAGACGTCAATAACAACAATCTTTTTGACATAGGAAGTTGCGGGAACGGAGGGGACTGTAATTACAGCGGCGGAGGAGGCGGAATTTCAGTCATCAGAGCACCCATCCCGACTTTGGGCTTCTCGGTCGGTTCTCAATCTCCTCCTAGCCACACTTATTCATACGACGCGAACATCAGGAACAATGTCATGCTTCAGATCAGAATTACCGGAGATCAGGCCGAACCAATACAAATAACTTCCTTGGATTTCATTCCATCAGGAGCCGGAGATGACAGGAATGGAATTACAATTGTAAAAGTCTTTGATGATTCTAATTCAAATGGAGTTGTTGATCAGGGAGAGCCACTTTTAGGCTATGGGCAGTTCCTGTCAGACGACGGTGTCTTGAGGTTGGATCTCTCGTCTTCACCATACAAGATTCAGACTAACACAACCGTCAATTTACTAGTCCAGTATACCATGAGCAGTCAAATTTCTTCAGGACAAACATTTACAGTTCAACTTGTCTCTATCACTGCCGCTGGTGTGAACACACTATCCAAGGCTGTCGTTAACGGACTCCCTGTGACCAGCGCAACCAAAACAATTATTGGCGGTGGGACAACTTCCTCTACATCATCAACTACTACGACAACTACTACAACCACGACACTTGACCAGTGCTCAAAAGATTCGGATTGTGGATCTTCCACTTGTTCCAATGGGACCCAAACATCTCCTGCTTGCAAGACCGATTCTCAGAAAGGATACAAGGTTTGCAACAGCACAACAACAAAAATAGGATGCTGTCCAGGCGAGAAGTGCGGCGGTTTTGATTTCAACAACGTCTACCTTCTTTTAATTGTAGCAGTGATAGCGTTTTTGGTTCCATCAATCTATTTCTTCTTCATCAGGAAACCCAAACAGCAACAGGAACTTTACAAGGTCTAAAGCTTGAAAAGAACTGCCAGTGCTACCGCAATCACAACTGTCAAAATAATTACAATGTAGCTGGAATTCTTGGAAAGGAAATCAGTTTCTGCCGGAATCGAAGTCATAGTCGAACTTGTGCCTGTTGTTGTTGCAGAAGTTGTCTCTGGAACACTAGTAGATTGTGTAGGTTGAGAAATTCCTGCTTCCAGTTTTACCTTTACTGAAGTTTTCGTCACTTCACCAAAACCTTTCATTCCATGAGCCGTTAAATCAAGATCTAATTTTCCAACTGTATCATGTGGAAGTTTTATGGTATAAGCGAATGTTCCAGACTCTCCAACATCCAAAGGTTTCGAATCTACAATCTCGTACCAACTGGACGGGAGGAAGGACAGACTGAGATAGACTTTATCCAATCTGACATCTCCTGTGTTCATCACAATGACTGAATATGCCTGTGTTGTTCCTTGTGATTGGGTTAAAGTATTTTGATAATTTGTAATGTTCAGGTTTGGGTGAGTTATTTCAAACTGGGCTGAGGCAAGAGGTATTAAGAACAACATTGTGAGCAAGGTGATTAACTTTCTCATGAAAAACATATGTAGGCAAAGAAATTTAAAGTGGAATCAAATTTGGGATTTGACAATATTTTTTACAGCACTGTAAAATGAATATGCAGATAAAAGTAACAGACCCATTTCGGCAAAGCCTAATGCAAAATTAGGAATTGTTAAATTAGCAAGGCTATACACAAAACCAATTGGATCTCTGTAATTTTGAAATACATTTCCCAAAGATTGTTTGACATTATTATTTACGTAAGGAACTAATTGTCCAAATGAATATAGAGAAATTGCTCCTAATCCCAATTCGGCAGCGATTCTTCTTGTTTTCATGATTGTTGATTAAAACAAAACTATTTAAGTTTTCCTAAAGATTAATCTCGACCTTTGTCCCCATTTTCACATTGTGCCTGTCTGTGAAATTTGAAGCGACTTCCAGGACGTATTTGCTTTCCTTGTCAGGAGAATACAGTTTGCAATTTACTAAGCATGGCTGTGCATCCTTGGCTATGTATGTGACTTTCCCATCAGAACTGATCCAAATCATGTCAATGGGTATAGACATGTTCATCATCCAAAAAGAAGGCTTGTCATTATCTCGAAAAGTGAAAAGCATGCCTTTGTCTTCAGGTAGACTCTTCCTTCCCATCAAACCTTTCGTCTTTTTCGGTATGGAATCAGCTATATCGGCAGTTACTGTGTAATTCCCTACTTTTACTTTCACCGTCTTGTATTCGGGGTTGTAGAAGTTGAAGAATATTATTACAAGAGCTATCCCTACAATTGAAACGGCAATAAGCTCTGTAAGGGTCATAAATTCAACTCGGTTTTGAAGTTATTATTTCTTCTTCATGAGAATTGCGTTCATTATCACATCTCCGCCTTCGGGCTGTGTGTGAACCACTTCTCTTGAAACTTCGACATCAAAATATTGGGAAAATATGTTTTCCACTTCTTCCAGAGTGAATTCCTTTTCTATGTTCCACCCATTTTTCTTACTGAACGACTTGCTGAAATATTTCCCTCCCTTTTTCAGCACTCTTGCTACCCCTTCTATATACCTGCTTCTGGCTTCTGGCGGGATGTGATGGAAGCAGCCCCTGTCTAGAACCAAATCGAATGATTCGGCATCTAATTTCAAATCGAAAGAGTTTCCGGTCATGAAATTTATTTTAACCTTCTCTTCCTTCGCACGTTTTATTGCTATCTTGATTGCAGTAGGTGAGATATCGATACCCGTCACATCAAAACCTTTCTTTGCCAAAAATATAGACTGAGTGCCTGCTCCGCAGCATACTTCCAGCGCCTTTCCTTTTTTTATTCTTCTTTCAGCAACATACTTGACAAGTTCTTCGTCAGGCTTGACGCTTTCCCATGGGAGCTTCTTGTATGGTGTTGACCTGTAGGCGGAATCCCAGTGTTCTTTTATTTGAGATTCCAAATCTTTCATAAACAAACATTTATCAGCTTGTTTATATTAATTATCAGCACGCGGGGGTCGGATAGCCTGGTCAATTCCGCTGGCTTGAGGTGCCAGTTGCTTAGTGCATACGTGGGTTCAAATCCCACCTCCCGCACAACGGTTTCTCGTAGTTCGTAGGTTCGATAAATAATTTCACAGCCATTGATAGAATTGAAATATTGTTCTAACGTTCATTGCATCTTTTCAAACAAATCTTTCAAGTTGAGATAAACATTTGCAAGGAAAAGTTCCTTTGGATAAATGTCGACTGGAAATTGATATTCATGAGCTCTTGTATATGGTTGTAAAGAGTCTCCCAATGTATTTATTGTAAATGTTCTGTCATTGTCGCCCATCTTTCCACGCAGTCTTGCATCGACTTCCGAGATGACACCATCTACATCGCTGCTCGATTGAAGCTGTCTGTAATTTGGGATATTGCCCCAGACTTTGTTTAGGTAAAGCGCTGTCTTTACATGCCTGTAAAATGACTTCGCAGGATTGTATGTGTATGGGAATTTGTACTCGCGGGTCCTCAAATGCTTTCCAGTCTTTTCTAATACCTTCTGCTTCTTTTGTCCCAAAATACCTTTTCTATGCGAACTGAAAAACGCTGCCAGAACTGTGACGAAATAATATGCAAAGCCTCGCCAAAGTGCGCTGTCTATTCTCTCAGGATCTATGTCTGCATACTTGTATTCTTGAACGAGAATGTCATGCAATTGCTGGGCTGCTGCGGGAGCATATGTAACAAGTCCGTAAAAAGGCAAAGCGAGCATCGAGGCAACGGATCCTACTTTTACCGCCCTCCTTAAGCGAGGATCATGTGGAAACTTTTCATCCACCTTGTCCTTGAAATCTATGAGCAAGTTCTGCAACCCCTTGAAAGGAGCATATTCGAAATACAAGCCAAGTGCAAAAGTTGCCAATGCTTTCTCTCTAGGACCTCTTGCTTCCTTAAGGCTCTGCCATCTCGTCAGAAGCTCCTCGCTACCGGCCTCATGTATTGTGAGTCCTGCATCTGACAAACTTTCCCTGTAATAACTGGACTGCATTGCACTCAGTTGATCTTCCAATCTTGTATTTGATCTCGACTGAGTAAAAAATCTAGGATTTTTTGATATTGCATGTTTGAGATTTTTTTGCTCTTTCATGATTGCCATATACTCAGCCATGGAATGATGATGTCTGGCATGTGTTGATTCATGCCTCCACCATCCTCTCCTCGCGGCAAAATACATTGCTCTGAGTGGCAAGACACCGGATAAGTACCACTGTGGTGAGAGAGGAGGTAAATTTAACGCATAAAAAATTATATTGGGCGCACCCAATTGTGAAGCAATGAATATGAGATCTGTCGCGTTTATGTCGTTCATTGACATTCTCTTTCCATCGACATAATATGTCCCTAGAATGAATGGCCAATACTTGAAATGTCCGGATTTCTCAGCTATACCTCTAATATCTTCAAGGACTTTTGGAGAAATTCCGTATATCTTCGCCCTGTCTTCCAATTTTTTTACATCCAGTTCGCTGGAACCAAAAAGAAATTCCTTGTCCTTTGTTTTCTTAAGGAAATATGAAGCATCGATATCCGTATATAAATCTGGAACGAATCTCTGTAATTTTTCATTGACTTTTTCGACAGCTTCAAAAATCATAAAAATACAATGAATAAGAAGCTTTAAATCTTGTACTATGGATTGATTTCTGACAGAGCACAACCTTAAGAGTTTTTGGGAACATATTGTTTACAACTGTAAAGAAATACGCACTACGGTTAACCGTCGTTCTCACCTCCCGCATAATTGATTTAATTCAATAGGTTTTGATTCAATTCAATCGAAATTAGTTTTTATGAAGCGTCCAATATCACTTGCAGCATGCTCTCCAAAATCGGCTCAAACAAAGCTTAAATCTTTAACTATCGTGTTTTTCTGTTAGTGAATATATGACAAAAGAAATGTACAAACAAACTCCTGGAAAAATAATAGAAAAGACAGCACAGTACGATCCAATGAGAGCCATGTTAATGGTAGCTGCAAATGCAACTCTTAGCCAAGCAGAACTACAAGCACAAGGTTCAGAAAGAAGAATGCCAATGTATCATAAATCTGGTTGGGAATTATCTATTCACGATGGTACTTTAGATGGTTTGGTTGGGCTTTGGTCATGTTGGTTGGAAAATCGATTTTATTTGGGTTATCCTAAACCTTCAACTTCTTATGTTGTAAGAAATTTGTCTAGAGATGAGATTGTTAGAACGGCAAACTACTTCAGAGAGAAAAATAGCGATAAATTCATACCACCTCAAAGAGAACCGTTTGATTATGAAAGATCTAAACATTTTCTCATTGGCCTTTCAAAGCAGGAATTGCTTTCATTATTGTTGCAGACTTGTAATATTCGTTCAGGTGATATAGAGGAAATTGATGTGTCTGACGAACTTATTATGCGAACATTAGGAATAACAAGATCAAAACCAGTGAGACATGTAGGTGCATGTGCTGTTGGTGATTGGAATTATGAAGGTGAATATAAGGATGCGGACAAACCATTAGAGCAAAATGAAATTGGCCAAATAGTTGCTTATTGGGATATGGATTTAAGACAATGGGCCAGATTTTATGGTCCGCAACTTCCTAATGGACGAGGAAGAGTTTGGGTAGATAAATCTGAACATAATCCTAATGGTCATCACTTTCCATTTATTGACAAAGATGGAAATTTGCAATCAGCATATTATGGACATTCTTATTCGGCTGGAATTTTTACAAATGAATTTAGCCATTACAATAAATATGCTCCTGAAGGACCTTCTGCAGATTCAGAAGCTATTCAAACATACAGAAATAAGTTCATACGACTTGCAACTGAAACTGCTCTCAGAGTTGGTAACCCAAGGCATGTGACAATAGATTACGGATTTGTCATGGTTCCTGAAGATTTGGAACGAGAAGGATATTCAGATATAAAATGGTTAAAAGGAAAGCCTGATGTTAGAGAAGGATGGGACGAAGAATTAGTAAGAGGAAAGAAAAGCGATGAAATAATTATGTTGAAAAGTGGAAATAGTCTAGTTCCTTGGTCTACAATAAGACAAGTAAAAGTTCCTGAATCTGTAAGAGAAAAAGATGCTCTTTATGAATTAGTTGATAGCTTATTATTTTTCTAAAATAATCAAAAATGTTAGAAATAGGCTTGCAGTAAATCATGCAAATACTGAAATCTGTCACCAGTCATACGAAGGAAAAGTCTAATACCCCATCTCTTGAAAATTTTTAATCTATGCTTTCTTAATGCACCTTTAAAATATTCAAGAAGCTCGTCTTTTTCATATTTTTCTTTTAATGTTTGTAATGAAGAATAATCTTTTTTCTTTATATGACTCCCAAATTCTACAGCTCTATCTTCGCCAATTTCAGTTTCCTGAAACAAATAAACATAAACAATTTCATTTAAAGGGTACGGAAATCTTGAAACTATTTCGTCAAAATCTCTTTGATGTTGTAATTCATGAGCTAAACTTTCTTCTTTTATAAGATCTGGTGGTAGAACAGATTGTAATGTCGAATGAAGTAAAGGTGCTATAACTTTAGCATAAAATTCAGAATTAGATTTATTGTCACCATTAAACCAATCTGATCCTCCAAGCTTTAAAGTCTCAGTCCTATCTCTTACTCGACAATAATCTATAAAGTCAAAACTAAAAGGATGATCACCAGCCATATCAAAATCATTAAATGTCTCCAATCCTATAGTTCGCTTGCCAGGATAAGAGATTGCATAAGCTATAAACTGTAAAGGAACACCGAGTGTTAACTGAACATTTGTTGCCTCTACCATAGGATATAAGGATGACTTAGAAATTTCAGACAGTCTATAAAAACCTTTTGTTTGTGCAGTGTTCATATCAAAATGTTCTATTAAATATCTTTTTAGATCTTCGATTTCTTGTCGTGTGCTAGTTCCTCTAAATAGTGGTATTTTGTTTCCATGAAATAACAAATGGCTGATAAAGATTAAAGTGTTTCTGTCCCTGGTGTTCCGCATATGACTTTGGTTAAATGCTGTCAAAAAGCAAAGCATATGACTAAAGTCTAATGCCCACCTCCCGCATTATTTACAGTTGTAAACAAAAAGTCCGCATCACCACGGTATGTATGTGCGTGAAGTCCGCACTGGAATACCGTGAGAAGACACACCTCCCGCATCTCTACGGAAAACGATGCGGTAATAATGTAAAATACTTTTAGGTGCTTAATTATGATTAGTGAAATTATGCAACAGCATATCTTGTCATACGAACAATTAGTGTCGGAATTGGATGAAGAAAGACCATCAGTTTTGTCTTCAATCGAAAAAGAAAGAATATTTCAAACACAGAAAATGCAAGCTATAAACAATTCAAGGTATACTTTTGCGAAAAGTCTTGTAGAAGATGGTCAACTTTACTTCAGTAAGAAGAGTAAGAGAAAACAAGCCCTTGCAATGATGGCAGTTGGTATTCCTCTTGCAATTGGTTTGATTTATGATGTAATAACTGGTAATTCTAAATTAGGGCTTTTGTTCTTTGAAATTATCGGCGCTCCTGTTTTTGTATATGGCGGTACGGCAGGCTATTTGATGAATAGGAATCCTGACACTCATAAAACCCGCTGGGAATCAGTGTTTGGTAAAGGAACTCTTACTAAAGAAAATGTATCAAGGTTAGAAAAGAAAGCAGAAATGTATCAAGAAATATACCAACAATGAAATTTTTTAAGATTTTCCGCATTTAACTACTTTCCAATGTCCATTTACTATATTATTTTTCAGCCGAAACACAAAGTCCGCATCGCTATGAAAAACGAAGCAGTATATCCGCTTCTCTTTTTATAGAGTAGCACACCTCCCGCATTATTTACAGCTGTAAACAAACAGCCAAATGTTGGAGCAGTCACTACGCACTACGGTTAACCGTCGTTCTCACCTCCCGCACAATACTGCACACAATAATTCAAATTCTATGTTGAATCTTCAGTTTAGTTGCATGTGCAGATTTTATAGGGACCGCCCGGTGCCATGTTGTCCATCCCCGCATAAGTAGTGCCGCTTGGGCAATTGCATGAAGCAGGTACAATGCCTCCAGATACCCCAACGCCGCCTTGTGTTGAACGACATGGTGGATTTAACACGGTTGGACATTTTCCTGTGCTAGTAGTGGTAGTTGTAGTGGTACATCCAGACTTCACTTCCAGATGGACTAGTCTGCATATAGAATTTCCGCCAACGTCTTTTACACAGACTTCGAAATTATCACCTGCTCCCGTTGGCGTTCCTCTCAACATACCATCAATGCCAAGGATTAGTCCCATGGGAGGAAATCCTTTTCCTGAGCCGAGATAGAAAGTGTACCCAGAACGTACCCCGTTCCAGTCAGGATTCAGCAAAGGAATTAATCCAGGAGCAAAATCAAAACCAGCATATGGAACGCCGATGCATGCTTCACTCTTCATTTCCAAAACGACGTCCATAAAATTAGGGATATCCACAAAAGGAATATCTATGTATCCCGTTTGATCTAAAACGAACACTGCAAAAATGGCTCCGATAATTATGAATGGAAGCACAACAACAAGTGTTGGTTTCTTTGAAGTTGGTTTTTTTGTGTCCGCCATGTTCAATCCACCGCTTAAATTAAATTTAAATTTTGCAACTTATATAATTAAATTGATTCTTAATGGGTTCAAATCCCTACACGCGCATACTTTTATCCCGATAAAATAAAATTAAAATTAATGGAAAAGATTAAAAACCGTATCTTCGCATTTTTCTTCTTTGTAGTAATTTTGCTTTGGGTTCTCTGGCAGCCTGTATGGACAAATGTCATTGGCAAAGATGCAAATCTTCCACCTTATCCATATTCTAATTATATCCATCCTTTTAACGCTGCTTTTCTCATTGTTCTTGCCGGCCTGTTATATGAAGTATACCGTCCAACTTTGAACTTTAAATTTGATAAAAATTGGAAATGGATTTCAATAGGAATTTTCCTTTTTGCTATAGCGATAACAGTAATCTTTGTCGATATGATTTGGAAGCCATACGAATCAAACTACTCTGTTTTAGGCTCAAGAACTTTTGAATTCCCACGAGGAAGTGGGCATTTCTATACATGGTCCAATCTTCTATGGGGTTTTCTTACCACAATTTCTATGGAAACGACGAGCTTCAGTTTGTTGTTTGGGTTCCTTTTCATGACAAAATCTCGAAGAGTTATAAGATAATGTTGATTGGAGTAGCCGCATTTGAAGTGATCGTTTTCCTTATGAATTATGTCACGTTCTTCGTATCTGAAATAGGAGTTTCAATATACGCTGGGCTAACCAGGATGGAGCTCCTTACCGCATACTGGTTCCACTGGGACTTCTGGTCCGAACTCGTAATACTTGTAAGTGCAATCTGGTTAATTAGAAAAGGAAAGAAATTGTTATGATGGGTTCAATTCCCACAGTTTTCCCTTGTTCAAACTATAAGTTTGAATTTTTAAACAATTTTTAATTTCATGGCAGATTCGTATTTGATTCAACTTGCCTATCCTACTATTGCTCTGCTAGCTCTGTCGTATTCTGGATTTGCACACCGAATTTATGTTTCGGCCATGAACTCTTACAAATCCCACACCGAAAAAAGAAGAGAGCGAGTTGAGTTAAAGAGAGAACATCCTCACTTTACTGGTTCAGATAATTTCGGTATTGTTCTAATTTAAACTCAAATTATATTCTACATCATAAAAAACTTTATAAGCCAGCCCGAACAAATTGGTAGTGGGTCTTGTTAAAACAAAACCTATCAAATCCTAAGGTTTTAACGCAAGGTTTCCTCTTCTTTAAAAAAATGGAGGCAAACACATGGATGGAACAGATTTAATAGAAAAGTCAAATCTACAGATTTTGACTGACACTAAGAATAGATACAATTTGCTAAAGACAAAGGAGCTTCAGTCGGTTTCGAAGATTGAGGCGTCTCTTCTCAGAGGAGCTAGAAAATATTTTGAAGACTCTGGATTCACTGAAATTGTAGTCCCTCATCTGACTCAAGCAACAGGCGCATGCGAGAATTTCATGACAGTATTCGAAGTTCAGTTTTTCGGAGGAAGGAAATACCTGGCTCAGACAGGACAGCTTTATCTCGAGACTATGACACCTTTCTTTGAAAGAGTATGGTGTGCTGGTCCTAGTTTCAGAGCCGAGCCTGATGTCGATGACAGGCATCTGATTGAATTTCCTCTTCTGGAAATCGAGCATCAGGGGTATTTCAAGGAGCTTCTTGAGCATATCGAAAAAACTATCACATCAATGGTCCAAGAAACACTGAACAGGAACATGCATGAATTGGAATTCCTAGGATCGAACATAGGCATGTTGAAAATGGTGAAACCACCATTCGAAAAAATCACCTATACAAAGGCCGTGGATCTCTTATCTGAATTTGGAGTTAATTGGGGGGATGATTTGAAGAGCAAACACGAAAAATTTTTGGTTGAAATGTTTGGCAGACCACTGTTCATAACCCATTTTCCCAAGTCTATAAAATTCTTTAACATGAAAGAGGACGACACAAACTCAGAAGTGGTGAAGAGTGCGGATCTCATATTGCCATTCTCCGGAGAAGCTGTCGGAGCTGCAGAAAGAGAATATGAGTATGAAAAACTCAGGGACAGGCTAAGCCAGTCGACAATGCTGAAACTGCTCGAGCAGAGAGGCGGGAGCATAAGGGATTTCGATTGGTTCCTAGACTTCTACAAGAACCACGAGGCAGTCCCACATTCAGGATGCGGCTTCGGTCTGAATAGAGTGACGCAATTTGTGATAAACTCCAACGACATAAGGGCTAGCACTACTTTCCCATCTAACAGGGAGGCAGTAATCTAGAAAGAAAGGTTATTTTTATTAAAAGCTAACATTTCTATAGTATGCCGCAGAAAGACATCGTTTACGAGAGCCTCCCGAAGTATGTAAAAATCATCTACGACGACACTGGGAAACCCATAGGCGTAGAACCTACAGACGTCCCTCAGGAAGCTCATGCAGTCCATCTCAGCAATGAAGATAAGATGCAGGTTTGGGAATGGCTTTCCACACTGAACAAGAACATCATAACTTTAAGGAATGAGCTGAGCAAATCCCAAGTCTCGGAAACGAAGACCACAATCAGAGAAGAGCATCCTGCCAAGCCTACTGAAATTTCTGAATTCCTGAAGTATACAAACGACAACATAAACAAGCTCAGGCAAGAACTGCAGAAAGAGATCGTCCCCACAGACCAGGTTTTGAGAGAATTAGTGACAAAGGCAGATATGGCAGAACTAATCCAGACTTTGAAGATGACCTTGTCGAAACAAAAAATCAGGACGGGCAGGGAAATTCTCATCGACAAGTCAGTTTTCTCTAGAATCTTGAAAGAGAGCCTGAGGATGATTCCTGGAGAGAAAATCATAATTATTTCAGACAAACCGAACATGAGGTATGCGAAGATGTTCTACAAGGAGGCCACAGAGTTGAGCAGCAAAGTGTACATGATCATCACAGAAAAGATGAGCAGGCACGGCCAGGAGCCTGACGAATCAGTGGCGAATTCGCTTTCAGGAGCATCAATCATCATCGCAATCACCTCGTCTTCTCTCGCATACACAGATGCAATACACAAGTCACTTCTTGCCGGAGCAAGATTCCTGTCAATCCCAAGTTTTTCTTCAGAATCATTGAAAAACGGAGCCATTGCTCCTTATCTCCAAATTTCAACACTTGTGCAGAAAGTCTATTCGTCTTTGAAGCCAGTAACTAAAATCAAAGTTACCTCTGGAAACGGAACAGATGTTTCTTTCAGTGTCGAAGGCAGAAGGTGGCATGCTGAAGACGGCTTGATAGGAAGGGGTAAGTGGGCAAACTTTCCTGCAGGAGAAGTCTTCATCGCACCTGTAGAAACAAGTGTCAATGGCAGGATAGTTTTCGATCACTGCAGACTGACAAAACCTCCAGCAGAATTCCACGTTCAAAACGGGCTGATCAAAAAAACAAAAGGTAGAGTCATAAAACTTTCCAAATATTTCAAAGAGATTGGGGAGAAAGCGAGAACTGTCGGAGAATTCGGAATCGGATGCAACCCCAAAGCTTCTTTCCTTGGGAGTTTCGAGGACAGAAAAGTCCTAGGCGCAGTTCATTTCGGTTTCGGCAGCAACTACAACATCGGTGGAATAATCAAGATTCCTTTCCATGAAGACGGAGTGATAGAGAAGCCGAATGTTTTCGTCGACGGGAAACTGATAATCAGGGAAGGCAAACTGATAGGTTAAAACACTTTTTTATTCTGGCTCTAATGTAATATTATGAACTGGCTCTGGATTTTGATTCTGATACCGATTGCAATATCTGGAATTTTAATCGCATTTTTCGTTGTGCCGAAAACCCCTGTCTATACTCCTCCGACGACTACAACAACTACTAGGATAACAACAAGAACTACAACAACTACTTCTACGACGTTTTTTGTAACTACAACCACCACCACAAACTCTCCTTGCAACCTTTTCAAAGGAGAATGCAAAATTCAGTGTTCCCCTGGAGACGAATTATTGCAGGCTTCCTGCGAACGAGATAACATGTTTTGCTGCAGGTCGACAAGAACAACCACAACTACCACTACAACTTCGACTACTTTGCCTCCAGGAGTATTTCCTACATAAATTATTTCAGTTGATCCAATTCATCTAAAGATTGGCTGAGATTCCTGCTTATAAATATTTTGGATAAAGAAATAGAAAATATGAAATATGCTTACTCAATGTACACTTGGGCGATTATTTTCCTGTCATTGCTAGTTGTTGTAGCCAGCTACATTTACAGAACTTTCCCTTTAAACATTTTCATCGCAGTGATTACGACCTCGGTCTTAGATGTTTTGTTGAAAAAATTCTTTCTCAAACGAGCAATCTCTTTCCCATCTTCTGCTATAATCACAGGTCTTATAATTGGTTCAATCGCTCCTATTAATTCTTCTTTCTTAGTCGTCCTGTTAGCTTCATTTGTCGCCATTCTTTCAAAATATTTGATTAGAATAAAAGGATCCCATATTTTTAATCCTGCTACTTTAGGACTGTTGGTTTCTTTATTTGCTTTCTCTTTAGGAGACGAATGGTGGGCAGCAATTGGTTTTAATTATCTCGGTTATACTTTAACTCTCACACCACTCTTGATTTTACCTAATTTCAAAGCAAGGAAATTAGCAGTTTCAATTCCATTTCTGGTAATTGTTGGACTTCTGTATTATTTCACTGGATTCATAACAATTTCTTCGAATTCTGTTCAGGGAATAGTGAGTTTTCTTGTAGCCATGCCATACTATTTCGGTTTCATAATGGTCTCTGAGCCGAAGACCTCTCCTTTCAAAACTAAACAGCAAGTTGCATTCGGATTATTCGTAGGAATATTAACTTTTGTTCTTTCATTTTACAGTATTAAATTCGCGCTCTTCATTGCCTTACTAATTGGAAACCTTATCTATTTTCTATACAGAAATTATCTTGCTAAAACAGCATGATTCTACTGGACAACTATTGTTCCAGTGTTTGACGGGAAGAGGTGGTCGTGGTATATCCATGATCCTATTTTGGTAAATGTGAACGACCAGCTTTCTCCAGGAGCTAATCCACGGCAAGCGTCAAACTTGCTACCAATACATCCGCCTGGTTCTGGATAAACTGCGTGAGTAGGATGGACAGCAGATGCAGTCCAATGAGCTACGGAATCCTTATTTATCCAAGTCACAGTATCACCAGATTTTACTGTCACTGCCTTAGGACTAAAACCAGATGCAGTTATTTCAATAGTTGCACCACCAGTGGAAGTTGTGGAAGTAGTAGTTGTAGTTGTGGTTGTCGTTAAAGCGGAAGTTTGAGTTGTCGTAGTTGTGGTGTATGTGTACCCTTGATTACCGCTCTGGGAATAATAGACAGAAAGTCCTATCAGGGCAACAACAACTATAGCTAGAACCCATGTGACTTGTTTATTCATTCGCTACACTTACAAGGAATTAGTATGACACCCTATATAAAGCTTCTGGAACAAAGTTTCTCAAAGTTAAAACTTATTTTTGCCCTATAAAGGAAAAGTATAAACTCTAGACATTCGAAGGTTAATTATGGAAGAAGACGCTGAAAAGATGAGGATTGGATGGATTAGCCACTACTATGGCAAGTTAGGAGTTGCAGTACTCGAGCTTGAGGAAGAGCTTGCTGTTGGAGACACTATCAGCATAGAAGGTCCAGGTACTTCAGTCACCCAGACTGTGAATTCTATGGAGATTGAACACAAAAAGGTCCAGGTAGCAAAGCCGGGCCAGTCTGTCGGAATGAAAGTCAACGGCGCAGTCAGAGAGAAGGACGTTGTCTTCAAGGTAATCGAGTAATTTTCTTTTTTATTTTATTATTATTTCTGAGAAACTAAAACTCGTTAACTAGAAAGAATATCTCTCATAGAATCTATCAACCTGAAAAGTTTTGCCCCTGACGATGGTTTGAAATTTATTCCAAGGACATTCGCGGCAAGCTTATGATAATTGACACTCACCTGCGAGTAGGGTTTGAAAGTGACAATAGGTTTTCTTTGAACCAAAGCTCTTTCCACATTCTTGTCGAATGGGATATTGCCCACAATCGGAATTCCTACAGATTCTAGTATGTCTTTCTGTTTCAGTTCATATTTCTTGTTTTTCACCATGTTCACTACTAAACTGACTTTTTTCTTTCCCATCTGTTTGACTACTTGATTGCATCTGTCAACATCAGTAAGCGCAGATTCCAGTGGTTGAGATACAAAAACGACTTCGTCGCTTGCATCAAGGACAGAAACAGCTTCTCTACCAAGGCCAGGTGCTGAGTCCAAAATTATATAATCTATCATGTCTGTGTCTGAAAGTTTTTTGATAGCTTTTTTCAACTTCGCAACATCCAAATTCACCAAATCTTCCAAATCATTTGAAGCTGGGACATACATCACGCCGTTGTGATGGTAGATAGCACTGGTGATCTCAATCTTTCCTTTCAACACGTCATTAAGAGTTTTTGAAAATTTCGTGTCTCCAAGATAATGGACCATGTGCGGTGTGGATAGATTACAGTCTACGAGTATCACCCTCTTCCCGAAGTTAGAAAGAGCAATTCCCAAATTCGTGGCGACAGTCGTTTTCCCGACGCCGCCTTTCCCTGAGCTAATTCCTATTACGCGTACCATTGAATCACTGAAAAGACAAAAATTCTAAATTTTACTTTTTAGCGAGCTTGTTCTTTTTTATAAATTGCCAAAGCTTCTTTGTCATTTGGCTTGGTGGAAGATTTCCTGTTCCGAAGATTTTTGTAATAGGCCAGTTGGCTACCTTCTTGAAACTTACAGAATATCCTCCGAATGGTTTCTTTGCTATGTCAACAACCTCCTTACAGAAATTACTTTGGATTGCTGATATAAAAGTGTTTACCTGCTTTTCTTGAACGCCAAAACGAGAAGTCTTGCTAGGAGAACTAGTGCGGCAAATGCGAGCGTGAGTTGTCCCAATTGCCTGTTGATGAAGCTGCCATTCCCAAGAACCACGAAATGCAAGATCACGAGCAGGAATGCCAGGTAGCCGGTTCTCTGGATTTTCTGCCATCTGTCAAATCCATGAGCTTCGATCGACTTCGTCATCGATGTAGATGCTACCAAAGTGAATATCAATATCGCTATCATGCCGAAGAAAAGAGACAGCCCATTGCTCCCAAGAGTTTCTCCTGGGACAATCAGCAAAGATAGAAGAATGTGGATTATCGCAAAATAGAATCCGTAGAGCCCAAGGGGTTTTCTATATTCTAGTTTAGGTGAAAAGGTGTTCCAAGCAAATCTTGCCAAAGGACCGAGAAAATACGATGCTCCGATAAGGAACACTGCTCCGATTGCAAACGCCCGATTAGCAAAAGCCAGATCAAAAGGCTGGCCTCTAAGGACTACGAAATAAAACATGATTGAAAAGAAGACGATGACTGCAGATAAGAATGAAATTTTGTTGGCCCTTTCGCTTGTTATGTAATGATGCTTTTGTGGTTTTTTGGGCACGCTCTCTATTTCTTATTTGAATTTAACTGCTTAAAAATCAGATTCATTTTGGATTATAAATATAATTGGTGAGATAATTGAAATTTTTTAAAATAAAAAAGGAAACTCTCTTACTTATTTGGCTTTCGTTCACTATTGGAATTTTTGACGGACTATTTGGAATAGACATAGTAAGAAAGAACATTTTCCCAATCGAATACCAATCTTTCTGGGGATCCTTATTTTCAATTTATTTTTTGATTGGAATATTTTTGATCTATGGGAAATCACTTCTCAAGGATAAATTAAAACTCGTTCAAGTTGTGTTACTCAGTTTACTTGTTTATAATTTGGCCGTATTCGTTCATCGTCTCGATGCGGTAAGATTGAATTTCATATCACTTGACTATCTAATGAAAACTAAATACGAATTCAATGGCCTCCTTGGAAATCCTCTATTTCTGACTCTTCAGGACATTATTTTGACCAATTTACTTTTTTTAGTTATCGTAATCACCATACAAGTCTATAAAACAAAAATGCGTAATCGGTAATTAAAATTTTATTATATTTGCAGTTCCCTTTGATTTATTTATTGTGATGACATCTCCTTCATTAAGGTGAACAAACTTGGGATTGTTGTCTGCAATCATCCATCCAGCGTCTCTCAAAATCTTTACTTTGATTATAGAATTGTCTTTCACTATAAGATTTTTCATTTTTTTCCTTGGATTGTTGAATGCTATTCCAAGACCTTTCTTGAATGTCTTCCTTGTAATCGAATAGAAGTACGCGTGGCTGCCAAATGGTGTCGCGACTACTACTCCGTCTCCGATTACATTTCTTGCGATTAATCTTCCGTTAACAATTAGGTCAAATCTTACTGCGAATATGGGTTTTTCTGAGACTATGTTTATCTCGTTCATCCCACCTAATTTCTTCCCTTTCACTGAACCTTCTACTTTGATCCCTTTCACGGTCTTGAACTTTTTCTTGCTCAGATACTTCAAATACTTTCTGTATTCGTCACCATGGCATTTGACGCAGAGGTAGCTATGCCGGATGAATACTTTTGGAATTCCAGGATACATTCTTTCAGATTTGAGAATCGTCCCGTCACCTCCGTATGATATGACAACATCAGGATTTTTCTTTGAAAGTTTTAGCCCGTACTCTGGCAGTTCCTCTTCTATGTATCTCCTATGCTTGCCTACAACTGCAACTCTCATTTTCTCCTCTTCATCGCTTCTAGCACTCTGTCTTTGGCAATCTTGAGTGCAGCATCCCTAGGTTTGACTTTATCTTTGTCGGCTCTTTCCAAAACAAGCTTCGTGTTCCTTTTTATTTTTTCTTCAACAGTCCTGAACATGTCCTGAGGTGTTCCGTCAACAAATTCAATATACGAAGAGATTACTCCACCCGCATTTGCAACAAAATCAGGGACAACTAGAATCTTCCTCCAGTGCAAAGTATCTTCAATGTCCTCTTTCATTGGTATGTTCGCTGCTTCAACTACTATCTTTGCCTTTACATTGTTGACATTCGACTTGTTTATCACATCTGGAAGAGCTGCAGGAATCAGGACTTCCACAGGCAGTTCAAACAATTTCTTCCCATCCAAAACTTCACCAAGCCTGTAATTAGTGACTGAGCCGGTCTTTTCTTTCACTTCTTTCAAGTTTTCAAAGTCAATTCCCTGATCATTGTAAATCGCTCCTTTAGAATCAGAAACTGCAACTAATTTTGCTCCTCCTTCGGTTAAGAATTTCGAGGCGAAGACTCCAACATTACCGAACCCCTCAATTGCAAACTTGATTCCTTTCAGGCTCATTCCCATATGTTCGACTGCAACTTTTGTTGAATGATAGACACCAAATCCAGTTGAACCTAACTCATGCGGGATTCCACCGAGGTCCGTTGGTTTTCCTGTGACCGATTTCATCGAACCATTTTCTTTTGCGTAAACGGCCATCTCTTCTTCGGCAGTGTTAACGTCTGGAGCTGCAACATACTTGCTCGGCGAAAGATATCTTAGCGCACGGGCAAATGATTTTATCAGTTCAAATTTCTGCTCCTTTGTTATTTCTTTCGGATTTGCAATAATTCCTGATTTTGCTCCACCAAAAGGCAGTTCTGCTAGGGCAGTCTTCCATGTCATTGTACTAGCCAGTCTGAAAACTTCTTCCACGTTTACGGTAGGAGTCATTCTGATTCCGCCCTTCCCTGGCCCGAGCGCAGTATTGTGAATGACAAGAACGCCTTTCATATTAGTCTTGGTGTCATACACTTCGACAATCATCTCAGGACCAAATTCATCAGAAAAGTTTTCAAGTTCCATCTTATCACTATTGTCTATGTAGAATAATGACATCAATTGGCTCTTAAATTTTGCCTGGTGGGAAAAGACTTAAATGCTTCCAGTTTTACATTATTTGTAAAGGTTAATATGAAAATGAAACTCAGCATCCTGCTTTCTGTTTTAGTTCTTGTAGCAGCTGCTGGTTTCGCCGTTTTTACTATTCTTAATTTTACTGGTTATTTTAGTTCTCATCAGGTTTTGGGAGGTTATTCTCAAGTTTCAGGAACTGGTTCTAGCGTGGGTTTGAATATAGGGGATAAGGCTCCTGATTTCACTGTTACTACAAGTGATGGTAAGACGTTGAGACTGAGTGATTTTACAAATCAGAAAAAACCTGTTATTGTTTATTTCTGGGCTACTTGGTGCCCTTTCTGTAGGGACGAATTCGAGACTTTGGATTCGATTTATCCTCAATACAAAGGGCGAGTGGAACTTATAGCTGTTGATTTGGATACCGGAGAAACTTTGCAACAGATTCAGAATTATAAAGATCAGCATGCTCACGATTGGACATTCACAAACGGAAACATAGATGTTCTTAGGGACTACAATGTGAGAGCTACAACAACAAAATACATAATTGATCAGAACGGTATCATTGTAACCAAAGGCGTGGGAGTAATATCTGCTGACAAGTGGCAAACGGCATTCAAGACAGCTCTAGGTGAAGTGTGAATGGTCGACCCAGTACTTCTCGGATTTGCTTTTGCGGCTGGATCAGTTTCTTTTCTAAATCCATGCGGTTATGCAGTCCTAACTTCCTATCTTTCCTACTATTTCACAAAAAAAGAAAAAAAGAGAGGATTGGTCAGTGGTTTGTATGAAGGAGCGAGTTCAGGTTTTCTTGCTATGTTAGGATTCATTTCAGTGAACGTTCTTTTGGGTTTGATAATCACCTTTTTTGGTAGAGAATTACTTGGGTATATTCCGTCTTTGATAACCATTTTAGGGGGACTGTTAATTGTGGTAGGTATTGCTGTACTTTTCAATAGGAATTTTGGAATTCATTTTTCAGTCAGAAAAGGCTTCAAACTTCAAAGCAAACTTTCATTTTATGAATATGGGATTATGTATTCTCTAGCTTCATTCGGATGTACTCTTCCAATATTTTTATCTGTAGTAGTAGCTGCAATAGCAGCCTCCGGATTATTATCAGCATCAATTGTTATTCTTTCATATGCATTGGGTATGGGAATCATGATGATCGGAGTTACTGTCATTCTTGCAACTTCAAAGGAATATACAATGAAACATTTGACCAGACTTCTTCCGCATATGTCAAAAATAAATGCCTTAATTCTAATTGGAGTTGGATTGTGGTTGATTTATAGAAATACTTTTGGAGTTCCAATTTGAATCAGTTAACCGCCTTTCTTCTTTAGAGCAACATCACAGACAGAACAGATTCCTGAATCCGGATATGTCCTATTGCAGGCATGACAATAGTATTCTTCTTGGGTCTTCGGCTTTTTTACCAACTAAAGAGAATTGGTTAAAAGTGCTAATATATTTTCCTTTGAAACCAAACTAATTTTATGAGAGTAGCGATTCTCGGTGCAAGTGGGTTCATAGGAAGGAGCATAATCCCTACTTTGATTCAAGGTCGGATTAGGACTCTAGCTGTCGTCAGATCAGAGAAATCAGCAAATCTGATAAAAAATCTGGGTTCTGAGATAAGGATTTTAGAAGACATGGACAGGCAAACTTTCAGTGAAGCCTTTGCCGTGGCACCTTGTCAAGGAGATCGTCGACGCATGCAAAGATTCAGGAGTAAAGAAAATAGTCACAAACAGCGGACTCGGTGTGAGGGAAAATAATTTTGAAGCATATTTCTATTCCAAATGGTTGGGCGAACGAGAAATCATTAACTCTGGTTTGAACTATACAATCTTCAGGCCTTCTTACATCATTGGAAAGAACGATGAATTCACTCCGAAACTGATAGGAGATATCAAGAGAGGTTTGCTGACAGTTTATGGCTCTGGAGAATATGTTATGCAGCCTATTTTTATTGGTGATGTCGCTAAAATATTCTTCAAGACCGTAGTTGACAGGACGAAAACAAAAGAGATTTTTGATTTGGTCGGTCCGAAAGTGCTTTCATTCAACCAGTATGCGGACATGGTGTCAAAGGTAATGATTAAGAAGAAACTGATTAGGAAGATGCCGAAGAAAAAGTTTGTAGAGTTGGAGAAGGGAATCCAGGAAGCACTGAGGAATGAGAAAATGACTTCTGCTGAGGAGTTTGTTGTCAGAGTATCAAATGAAGTATCGAAAGGCGCTGAGAAAATTCTCGAGAAGGAATTTAATTTAAAGCTCACCCCATTGGAAGAAGTTCTGACGAAAATTTTCTAACTACATGATGTAACTGACGTTCGAATGGTCGAAGCCGTCGACTATCTCCACGCTGAATCTGTTTGGCGGATACCATCCATAAACAGGATAAGACAATTCTGGCAAGAATTCTTTCATGTTGTAAGCTATTCTTGTGGTGATGTGATCTTCTCCGAATAGTTCTTTTGAAATAAAGAAAGCATAAGCTTGGCATTCCTGTTCGTCAATGAATCCAAGTGTGTGCAGGTATTCATGGAGAAGGATATGAAAGACATATGGTTTGAATAATTTTGGATTAGTTTCTGTGATTCTCTTCAGAGGAGTTTTGTTCATGACAATGATGTTTGATCCGACAGGATAGAAAGCTCCTAGCAGAAAGTCTCTTCCAGCCCCGAGTTCTGCCAGTCCTAGCATCAACCCTCCCCTCTCCATCCCCAGGGATTCGACTACTGCAAGCTTGACTACCTCGAATATCTCAGGCATCGTTCTTGCTTCTTTCAGTTTCTTTTCGAAAAACCTCATTCAGCTTTCACTTCTTTTCTGTAACCTTTTCAGGAAGCGTGTCGAACTTGTAATATTTCATCAAATTCATTCTCAGATTGTTTGAGATATTCTGCCTAGTCTTTACCTTTTTAGTTCCCCTTCTCAGGGTTTCCATTGATTTCTTTCTACCTCTCACTTTTGTCACCTATCTATAGGATCGGCTAACTATGAAAGTTAGAGAAACAGGCACTCTATATATAGGACGTCCTACTTTATATATTTTACTGTTGAGTGAGCTTTGCCTGAAGTTAGAGTCCTAGGGCTTTCTTTATTGCGTCCTTATTGAATCCAATTATAATGTTGCCGTCAATGTCTATAACAGGAATGCCCATCTGTCCCGATTTGTTGATCACTTCCTGAGCGTATTCAGGCCTTTTGTCGACATCCCTGTCCTCGAATTCTATCTTGCTCTCATTCAGAAAATCCTTCGCCCTGTGGCACCAAGGGCACCAAGGAGCACCATAAACGATAATCTTATGCTTCAAATTTCCACCCGCGTAAAATATTATATCCACTTTGTCCTTAATATATTTTCTCATGATTCATTATTTTAATTAAAAAAATTTATCCGAACGTGAAGGTGTACATTGAAAAGTCCTTCGAATCAGTAACTATTTTCACTTCGTGAGTTTCGAAATTCTGAGTATTAACTATATTGTACATGTCCGGCCTGTCTACGAGTATGTAGCTCTTATCCTTTTCAAACTTGAGATCTTTTCCAGCATTATCTTTTGTCAGAAACTTTCCATCCAACTGAATCCACACTTTGAATGGCTTTGTTCCCAATGGTTTCAGGACTATGTTTACAGAACGGGCAGAATACTTCAAGGCAACATAGCCTTCCTTTCCTACATGCTTGATGAACTCTTTTTCCTGGATCCAATCTCCGCTCAGATAGACCTTGTCTTTCTCATGGGTTGGAATGTCCACATACCTGTCGCAACCTTCTGGAACGCAAACAGCTCCGTTTCCGAAGCCAGGACTTCTTTCTTCGCCCAGATAAGTCTCTGGCGTCGGTGAAACTGCGGTCATCATCCTGCTCGTCATGTTCTCCTTCTTTATCATTACCTTTGTAATAACATTAATTTTACTGCCACTTTCTTCGAGCAGTTCTATCACTTTGCCTGCCAATTCATCAAAACCTCCTTCACCCACATGCTCAAGCCTGATCATTCCTTTCGAATCTATCAAAGTCTGTCTTGGCCAGTATTGATTTCCATACTCCCTCCAAGTGATATTCTCAGGATCATTGACAACCGGATATTTCAATCCGTGCTTTTTCACTGCTTCCTTTATGTTTTTCGTCTCCTTTTCAAATTCGAATTCAGGCGTGTGAACTCCAATTATCACCAAATTATTCGATGAATATTTATCATGAAGCTCTTTCAGATGAGGAATAGTTCTTATGCAATTCACGCAGGAGTATGTCCAGAAATCTAGAAATACAACTTTTCCTCTCAGACTTTTCATCGTTAGAGGTTTCGAGTTTATCCAATCAGTGGTTCCTTTGAACTCAGGAGCATCAGATTCGAACATTTAATCAATTTATTTACTTGACGATAAATAAATTAACTTCAATAGGGACTGAAACAAATTATTTTTATGAAAGTCGCAATCCGCATTGGCGGTTCTCTTCTCACTAGGAAGCTTGACACACGGAATTTCAAAAAATATGTGGATGTTCTGAGAAAACTGAAGAGAGACGGCCATAAGTTGCTTGTGGTAACAGGCGGAGGGTCTACTTCTAGAATCTATCAGAATATTGCCAGATCATTAGGTGCTGACGGTGTTTCTACAGACTGGGTTGGGATAGCTGCGACTAAGCTCACCGCCATGACATTGGTTGCCGCACTTGGAAAAAAAGCTTTTCCCGTAGTTCTGACAAATCTCCGCCGGATAAAGCGTGAATTCGGAAGGAAGATTCTTGTCTGCGGTGCTTTCGAACCTGGACATTCCACTGATTATGACTTGGCCTTGTATGCTCACGTAGTCGGAGCCGACCTTATCATTAAAGCGACGAATGTTGACGGAGTTTACTCTGCGGATCCTAAGAAAAACAGAAACGCGAAGAAATTTTCCAGACTGACTTACAACCAATTCCTGAAGATAATGTCGAAAAATGAGCAGACGCCTGGGAAATACAAGCTTTTTGACCTGAGGGCTGCCCAGTCGCTTAAAAGATGGAAGATAAGGACAATCATATTGGACGGAAAGAAACCCAGTGAGATTCTTTCTGCTGTTAAAGGTAAACATCACGGTACTGTTATCGAATAAATATTTTCCATCGTTTAGAAGCGCCGAAAATCTTTTTAAGGGGTCAAATCAAATCAGTTTTAATGACAGGTGAACAAACTAGGATGCTTTGGGCTCTAGTGTACCTTGTTGGATTCGCTGCAACTAACTTCTTCGTTCAACAAGGATTCTCTGAAACTTTCGCATGGGCTATCTGGATTGTAGTGATCTTGATATCCACATGGAGTATTGGGAAATCATGGGGCAAGAAGATGCCTGACTCTGTTATGATGGCTTGGAGAGCTGCAACAGGAGTGTTCGTAGTTCTTTCTGTCGCCATATTGACAGGTTATGTTCAGGCTCCGATGTCTGCGATACTAGCAGTTTATTTCCTAACTTTCGGTGCTGCCAGATTCGCAACAGGGCATGAGATGAAGATGTCACAAGCGACTGCATTTGGCTTGACGAACATAGCCTTTGGCCTTTTGGTCACAAGCTGGTTCCCTGACAATTACTTCCTTGCCGCAGCAATCTTACTCGGAATACCAATGCTTCTGATGAACTGGAAGATGAAATGAGGAAAACTAGAGCTGGAATTTAATTTCCTTTAGTTTAAATTATTGGAATTTCTATCTAATTTTTATGCCTCAGTAGCTCAGTTAGTAGAGCGTGTACGACATTGTCGGCGTAAGCATGGTAAGCAGACTAAGTCTTATAGACAAGGTCAGGGGTGCAATTCCCCTCTGGGGCTTTTCTATTCCCGCTCGAGGCTCAAAAAATAAGTCAGAAAACGGTCTGTTAATTTTTTCGAGCAACGGAATCACTGTCTTCTCTTCCTAGAAGATAGGCAAATGTTACGGCGGCAACTGTACTCAATCCAATCCATATGAAAGATATTATCTCAGCCCCCCACAGATTCATACAGCCTTGAACGGTGTACCACGATTGGTATGATGCATTGAATACCACAGGCCATTGATAGCAGTTGATCCACTTGTCGATGGCTCTCTCGAACACTTCATCCATTGTCTTCAGCGCTATCCCAAATGAAACTAGACTAAGGATTAGACCTAGAAACTTCTTTCTTACAGTAGCTTGAGGAACATTTGCAGTTTCTCTTTTTGTTTTCATTATTCCATCCTATTTTCTATTTTTGATATTTGTTTTAACACATACTTTAATACTCTCGGTCTGTAGTCCAGCCAGAGAGCACACCTCCCGCATAAGGTTATTAACAAAAAACCAATTTAGAGTTAATGAAAACTGCAAAACAAAGAATCAGAAACAGAAGATCTACAAAAAAGAAGTTTAAGACGCAAGACAGATGGAAGTAAAATATCAAAACTATAGAATAGATTTATAGTATATTATTCCATTTTTTTTATCCAATTTTTCAGAAATTTTCTTA
>JAGVVV010000016.1 GCA_018304615.1 Candidatus Aenigmatarchaeota archaeon | reverse complement strand
AGAACTTCCAGGGCTGTAAGAGGTTGTTATCGGAATCGACGTGCTGCCTTCCGGCGCATTCGACAGAACAGATATGGGAATTGTGAGAGTTGCCGAACTTCCGGCATTGATAGATCCCAAACCGAAATAAGAATTATCAACAGAAACATATGGCGTTGACCTCACATTCATGTTCACGTTGTTTGCTACTTCATTCCCAGCGTTTGTGATAGTCAACAACAGGTTGGCTTTTTGTCCGGGTTCAAGACTTCTTGGAACAGTATTTGCAGAAAAGGTCAGAGCCACATACGCATGAGCAAAACTAGTCTGCATCAATATGGAAAAAATGCTCAGGACCATTAAAAAGTAAATTTTCTTCATATCACAAACCGTCCATTATCTTTCCATCCGACATCCTCACTATCCGTTGTGCCTGTCTGGCGACTTTCGGATCGTGTGTAACTATAATAATGGTAATGTCATCTTTATTAAGTTTTTTAAGAATGTCCATGATGTTCTTCCCGTTCTTCGAATCCAAATTTCCTGTTGGTTCGTCGGCAAGGATGAATGTCGGATTGTTTGCTAGCGCTCTTGCAATGGACACTCTTTGATTCTCTCCACCGGACATCTTGTTCGGTCGAGTGTGAAATTTTTTTTCAAGATCGACTTTAGCGAGAAGATTCTTAGCCTTCTCAATCCTTTGACTTGGAGAAATGCCGTTGAATACCATCGGAAGCATGACATTCTCCAAAGACGTCAGGGAGTTGATGAGGTTGAAAGATTGGAAGACAAAACCTATCTTCTTCCTCCTGATGACAGCGAGCTGATTGTCTTTGAGGGTTGATATGTTTACTCCGTCGATAAAAATAGATCCCTTTGTCGGAACGTCTAATGCTCCGAGCATGTTTAGCAATGTGGATTTTCCGCTTCCAGATCTTCCGACGATGGATATGAATTCCCCTTTCTTGACTCTGAGATTCACGCCTCTCAACGCTTGAACTTCTGCAGGAGTGTCCTTGTTGTATATTTTCCAGATATTTTTACAAGCTATTGCATCCATGATTCTATCTTTAGACTAGGATTATTTATAATTTAGTTCAAACAGCTTCAGGAAGAGTAGTCACTTCTATTTGTTTCTTCATGCTATCTGGTCTTTTCTTCTTTCCGTACATTCCGTAAACGCTCCAGACTATCCATGCGATGACAAGAACTATCACGACAATTATCGTGATCAGTAATGGACTGTAGCTTTGGAGTCCGCCAAACAATCCCGAGAACAGAACCGCTTTCTTTGGTTACGTTGAAGGTCTCGTTTCCATAAGGATACTCGACAACCGCTGTCAAAAATCCTACATTCGAAGCTGCTGTGACTGAGAAGTTCAAAACCATCGATTCGTTTGTCTTAAGAGTCACAGACCTGTTTGCAGGATCCGCGGCCCAGTTTTCTGGAACCAACAACTTTCCAGTACCTGCAAGTTCACCAGAAACAGGGTTTGAAATTCTATAACTGACATCGAATGCTTCTCCCTTGTAGACTACTTCAGGAATCGACAAGTCTGATATCTCAGGTTTTGCCGCCTCTCCAGAGACCTTCAACACGAATTGTGTTGTGTTTGAAACCAAGTACATGCTGGCATGCTCAGTTCCGTTTACTGTAACTGCATGAAGTCCGCTTGCTCCTGCTGGAACTTTGATCGTTATCAAAAATGATTCAGGGACTTTAAAGACTCCATCTTGTGGATTCCAATCCCTGAGAATTCTCAACTCGTCCCAATGAGACGGAGTAACTGTATAAGAATAATCGCTTGGCAATCCTTCCAAAGTTATGTTAAAGTCTCTCAGCCAGTATCTTCCGGTATTCAGTATGCTCGCGTTGATTGTCAAAGTTTGTCCGGGTTCAGCGCTCACTTCTTCAGGAACAGTCATTCTGAAGTTTCTCCAATATGTTCCGCTCGTCTGAGAAATGACAGCCATCGGTAAAATAATTCCGATTGCAAATAAAATCAACCAAAAAGTTCCTATTCTGCCTAGTTTCATGTTAATCTACTTTTATTAGAAGTCACTTCAAGCTTTTATATTGATTTACGAAAAACATATTAACGTTTACCAAAAAATAAGGCAAACGCATTTAAAACCGACTGATTTTTCTACCTGGTAGAAGCTATTGGAACAAACTAGTGATAGATCTTTTCTTTTTGGATCTAGCTCTTGTTTCTACCTTTGGCAGAATCTCTTTTATGGATCTGGTCGTTGTGAAATACTTCCTGAAGACTTCTTGCTTTCTCGTTCTTGCGTCTCCCATCTCAGGTGCGTTCACCGCAGATCTGATTAGGACGACTGAGCCTCCGATTGCTACTATGTCGCTCACTGGAATGAAGTACTTCATGCCATTTCCGCTTTGGCAAACAATCACGTCTTCGTTGAAATTGTCTAATGCTCTCAAGTCTTCTCCCTGATATCTGTATCCTAGGAGTGAGAATTTAGCACCGAAGGCGTACTTTATCCTGTCAACACAAATACCGTTCTTGCTGGCGTTTGAGTCGACAACTTCTTTGCCAATGCATTGCCTTGTCTCTTCGATGTGTCTTTTGACTACATCGTTGAACTTGTTTACGAAATCAAGCATTGCTTCCATATAATCACTTGTTAATAGTAACAGACAGTTAAGTATTTAAATCTTTTACATTTGATAGAAATTTCTATTTGGTAGAAAATCTTGATCAATAGTTTCTATATCTTTTAATAAAATTTTTTCTTGCACTCTGCGAAAAATTCTATCTCGTAGTAAAATTAATTTAAAAAGATAGAAAACAAATAGTAATTCGGTGCGAATGGCTGTTGGAAATTTTTTTGATTGGCTTTCTTCTTTGTTCGGAGTGAGAAGGAGCGTCAGATTAGGAATTTACGGGAGCGTTAACGTTGGGAAGACTACACTAGCAAATAAAATTGCAAAGGACTGGACTGGGGAAGAAGTCGGTAAGGCCTCGGAGATTCCTCACGAAACCCGTTTCGTCCAGAAAAAGGAAAAAGTCGAAATAAAGCACAAGAACAAGAAACTCATGATAAACCTTCTTGACATGCCCGGCATTGCAACCAAGGTCGATTTCAAAGATTTTATGAAGTATGGGCTGTCCAAGAGGGCAGCAAAGCAGAGGGCTAGAGAAGCTACTGACGGAGTGATAGAGGCAATCAAGTGGTTGAACAATGTCGACACAGTCCTTGCTGTTATGGACGCCACGCAAGATCCACTCACCCAGATTAACATCACGCTTCTTGGAAATCTGGAGGCAAGAAGGATTCCTGTTATCATTGTGGCGAATAAGATCGACAAGAAAAAAGCTAAACCTCATCTGATCAGAGAGGCTTTTCCACAGTATCCGGTCGTGGAGCTTTCTGCATTGAAAGGTAACAACATCGACAGTCTATACGATGCAATTGCTAAACACTCGAGGCGGGGAAGATGAGAAAAATAAAATTCGACTTCGTTTCATCGACAGTGCTCGACGACAAGCCTAAGGACAAGAGGATCAGTTTTATTCTAAACAAGGTGAAGGACGGAACGATACTCGTCACAGATGGCGTTCTCAAGCCGAACGAGGAGATGGACCTGATAAAAGAGACTATGAGAAGGGTGGACAGCGGATTCCCTGGAATCGAAGTCGCAAGTTTGAAGAAAGAGACTAAAGGCCTGCTTTCGATGGTTGAAAAAATTTCAGACCAATCGGAGAGAATACAGAATCTGATGGCAGGACTCACAGGGAAGGCCGCTGAGAAATCTGCTCTGAGGACCGGAATCACGATAATCGGACCGGCGAAATTCATTAAGAAAGTGAAGAAGAATCCTGATTCGTTCTCTGTCTTGACTGAGGTTTAACATGACCCACAAATGCGTACGATGTGGAAACTCTTACGAAGACAATGATTCTACGATATTGAGAGGGTGCAAGAACTGCGGTTCTATCTTTTTCTTATACTTGAAAAATGCTCAGGATGCTCAAGAGATCAAAGAGATAGAAACTGAATTGAAAGCACAGGACACTACTCTTGAAAAAGAATTGGCTAAGAAGATCGAAGAGAAGAAAACTGAGACTCCGATGGAGATAATTCCTGAAGAGCAGAAAATAGAAGTCGCTAAGAAAATTGAAAAGCAAGTGAAGATGTCGAAAGACAAATTCGGGATCGAGACTGTGAAGATGCCTAAGGAAGGGGTTTACGAAATCAATCTCGAAGCTCTCATGGGAAAGAAACCTTTGATAATTCTTGAGAGGGGAAGCGTTTATTTCATCCATCTTCCTTCTGCGTTCGAGAAAGTTAAGTGAATTACCACTAACACCAGTGGTAAAAGTTTATTATCAACAAATGACTTCTTAGTATTGATATGAAAGTCAAAACAAAAAGTAGAATGAGAAGATTACTAAGTTGGGATGAAGTAATAAAAATGATGGCAATAAGAGGCTGGAATGTTGTAAAAAATGAACCCAAGAAAAAAGAATGGACCAGAGGGAATGAGAAAGTTAGTGTATTTAGAACATTTGAAGGAAAATGGAAGGCTGAATTCTTTTATGGTAAAAGATTGCAAGATTCTACTGGCGCTTCTGATGAATTTTTCGCTAGAGTAATCGTCCTTGAATTTGCTGCTTTGAAATGAATTATTCGTTCTTGTTATGTCGTTTAAAATATAACTTTAATTATTAAACAAAACATCAATTCTGCCTCAACAGTTAAGCATTTATTTAAGTTAAGTCAATAAATTGTTAGTAGACTATGTCGACACCCGCTTTGAAACAAAAAAGAATTCTATGGAATAATGTAGATTACATAGTCTGCGGATTTTATCTCACAATTATGCCAAAGGCATAGTTTGGGATGATTCTGCTTCTCATTTGCGGCGGAGGACCAACCCTTTCGGCTTCGTTGTCATCGTTTGAATTCATGGTAATTGAGAAAGGATTTGGAACCTCATCCGTTTCGACACCGTGAGTGTTCGTTCTATCCCTCAATAATTACAGGATTCTAGAGAAGGCCTTTTTCTTTGTCAGCTCTGACTTGGGATTCTAGTTCTGGTTTCATTTTCACCAGGCCTTCGAAAAGATCATTGAAGTATTCCTCAGAAATCAGGCCGTCTTGTTTTAATTGAGAGAGCATGATGAAAGTATCCATCGTGATTTCCTGGTTCTTCACATCTTCAGGGGCTTTGCAGCTGTCTATCTTTCCATATTGTTTTCTGCATGCGACTGCCAGATTGCTGGCGACGACGTTGTAGATTTCTGCCACTCTGATCTGCTCAAGATACTGGATGTTCTGTGATTTCGCTACCTGCTCTTTCATCTCGCTGACCATCTTGTGGACAGACTCGTAGACGCATTGTTCTTTTATTCGTTGATCGGCCATCTAACTAAGTTTTAATTCGTTTTGATAAATAGATTTTAATCCTTCGGATTGGGCAATCGATGGTCTTAAATGTTTAACTGTTTATTCGTTAAGCAGATGCGTATGAAAGGAAACTTGAAAGTAGGGACGAAGAAACTACTGACATCAGTCCACTTGTGTGTAGATTGCAAGGTGAACATGGTCAGAGAGAGTAATGAATTCTTATGTCCAAAGTGCGGAATGGTCCAGGACATGATCGAAGGATTAGATTAATTAATTGAAAACTAATTCTTTCTTATGAAAATCAACAGATGCCCTAAGTGCGATTCTGCGAGAATAGGACTCCATACTTTTTCAGCACTTTGGATATGCAAGAGCTGCGGCTATCGAGGACCTCTTGTTGTCACAGAACAAATCGCGAAAGAAAAATCTGGAAAAGGCCAGTAAAAATTCCTATGTCATATTAACTATTTTCTGCTCTGTATGAAAAAAATTCCTAAATTCTGAACATATTACTCCTAAGTGACAAGCAAACGATAGTAAATCTGAAGTAATAAAATTAAGATAATGACGAAAGAAACTTTCCGCATTTGAAGGAGAGTTTGGAATAGAGCGAGTTGGACGAATGCCAGAGAAAGGTTCAGAAAAAAAAGTACATAGAAGAGGATTTATTAAATATGGTATTGGAACCGTTGCTGCTTTAGCACTTGGTGGTGCTGTTTATTATGCGGGTTCTCAAACTCGTTCTTCTCCTAAAACTGAGCCTGAAACGTCAAACAGTGCTGAGTTTCTGTTTCCAACTTTCATCGACCAGGAACTTGGGCCACGAATAAACAAAGGTGTTTTCGCAAACGCCATAGACGCTGTAGAAAAAACTGATGTAATCCTTGTAAGAAAAGATAGGCCTGTATCCAACTTTTTCCTTCCGCTCAATGTTGAACCGGAACTGTCTGTCGTTGAATCATCCGCCAAAGCGGTCAGTGATTCGCTTACCCCTCTTGTTCAAAAATTGGTCGAACCGGAAGTTGATTTGAAAAATATTTTGGATATGACAACTTCTTCCAATGTAGCTCTATCATCTGCTTTTAGCGGAGTTGATGGAGTAAATGGCAGAGCCACACCACTTATCCAAATGTATAACTTTGGCATCTTGAGCGCCGTACAAAAATATAACAATGGCAAGCCTTATTCGGAAGATGCCATGAGTGCTGCTGGTGCATTGGGTTCATTGATTTCTGCTTCTAATGATGTGAGTAGAGAGATTGCCAGGCACAGGGATACGTTCGCAGAAAGAGTGAATCTCAACAACACATTCTCAACCGTCATAAAAGAGACGATGGGATATGAGTTTCAACCGGGTCAGAAAGGTAGCGATTTCTGGGATTTGTGGTATGTCATCGGACCTTTGATTTTCAACGAATATGGATACTTCAGAAGAATTTCTGCAAGGAGAAACAAGCTTGCTGGATATCTGGGAACTGAAGATGCTGTAATTTTTGGAGATGCTCTCAATGATGTCAGTTTGTGGGCCAAGTTCAATTCCGATCCGTTGCTGAAAGACAAATATCGAGAATTTAGTTTGAGGCAGTTGCAAGAATTGGAGTTTCTTAATACTCAGTTGGGAATCAATTCTCTTGAAAAAATTCCAATGACTAGGCCGGGAGTGAGAAGGGTTCTAGAAGAAGCTCTCAAGAAACCTGTCGTTCACGAGATGTTGAAACTGAGCATCCAAGATGGGAACCTCCAGCCAGGTGAATTTCTTCACAGGACACAGGACTCGATTTTAGAATATGAGTGGAGAACTGAAGAAATTAAAGCCAAGGACATTAAAGAAAACTTGGAAGGAAGACTTATGCCTTTGTTTGATGTCAAGCCTGATCCAGAAATTTATTCCACGCAAGTCGATGCATTCAGGGCTTTCAGGGAACAGAGAAGGCATATTATTTCTGGTCATGTTTTCAAGGAGTTTATTCCATGGTTCTATTATGGAACTGCCGCTTCGACTGAACACAAACAGAAATATTTCAGCGCATGGGCTGCTGATGTTGGTCATCTTGATTCAAATAAACTCGGATATGCTAGGATTGAAAACGGTCCGCCATCTCATGCATGGGTCGCTTATTGGTCTAAGGGAAGGGAAACTTACTGTGTGAGAACAGCAATTTTCGAAGGCGGAAAATGGAACTGGTTCGACCCAGCCTTTGAAGACGGGTGCGCTGATTGGAGGCCTGGCTACAGCACTGTTCCATATGCTAATAATCATCCGAAATTGAAAATTGAAAACCTGCTGACAGTTGAACTTTATCCAGAATACATAAGGTGCAATCAAATATGAAAGTCACAGAATCCAAATTAGGGAATAATATCTTTCTTATTTCTGGAGCCTTGATTCTCGTATTGGTTTCGTCGCTGATTTTACTTCAAACTACTTTAGCTCAAGAGGGAGGAGGAGACGGTGGAGGATGTTGCGAAGGTCCTATTCGTGAACGTGAGCCGATAACACAGACAACTACCACTACCACAACTACAACTCCGTTCTGTGGAGACGGGACTGTGAATAATGGAGAGACTTGCGAACTTCCTAATACCAACAACAATCCATACTGTTCGCAGACCACTTCAGACTGTTCAGGGAATAAGACCGGGACAAGAGATGGAAACGGGAACTGTAATTCAAACTGCGGTTGCCTCCAAGACC
>JAGVVV010000014.1 GCA_018304615.1 Candidatus Aenigmatarchaeota archaeon | reverse complement strand
AGCATTATCAGGATGAAAGCTATGAACACAGCCGCGGCAAAACTCTGATCGTCTGTGCCGAGAGTCCTCTCGACATTTCCGGCAATCATCGCTCCGACGAGTATGCTTAACGAACCGATAATCCAGAAAAAAACCATCTTCAAGTTGCGTCTGGCCATAAGTAGAATTAGTGATTTGGTTAATAAAAGTTTACAGTGATCTGGTTACCTCGATGACTTCGATTTCACCGACTTCTGGTATTGCTCTTAGTTTGTCTTCTATCTTGTCAACTAGGCCTCCGCCCTCGTCAGGAACAAGTTTGGTTACATGAATAGCTACTATTCCAAAAGCAATCGGATGCCTCTCCATCCTCTCCGGAGAGATAGAACTCTTGATCTTGTTCTCTAAATCGTCAAGATTTACATCAGTGTCCCTAGGCATGACTTTGAATGAAACTATCACGTCTGTCATTTGACAACCTCAAAATCAGGGACCGACAAAACCGCACGTGCAATTGTATTTGTTGCTGAGGTCCTTGCAGTTCTTACATCTAACTATCTCGTTCTTTCCGCAATCAGGACACAGAAACTTGACAAAATTATCCTTAGCCAAGATGTTTGTTCTGCATGAAGTGCACTTCATTCCCATTCAATCACTTTAGATTATTTAGTTTATAACTAATACTTTTTATAGATTACTCGTCCCCATAGTTCAACTTGGATAGAACGAGAGGTTGCGGACCTTTTAATCTGGGTTCAAATCCCAGTGGGGACACTAGCTTTTCAATTTCACTTTCATGAAGTCATGGGCAAGCTTAGTGTTCTTGAAATATTTTTTTGCTTCTTCATCAAGTTCCTTCAAATCAGTATACCTTCTGCTGAAATGTGTGAGAATCAATTCCTTGACATTCGCCTTTTTCGCCAACTTTGCAGCCGCTTTCACGTCCGTATGCCCTTTGTTCTCATCTTCTTCTAGAAAAGTGCCATCATGAATGAGCAAATCGGCATCCTTTGCCAGCTTGAGCATGTTCTCATTCGGTTTCGTATCCCCTGAATAAACCACTTTCAATCCTGATTTGGGGACAGAAACATCTTCCAGTTTAATCATCTTTCCCTTGTATTCTGCCTTCCCGTCTTTCTTCAACTTCTTCAGCCAGAAACCTGTTTTAATCCCCATCTCCTTCAGTTTCTTTGTATCCACACTCCATTTTGTCTTCTCCTGAAAGCAGAAAGCAGTAGTCGGAACTGTATGAAGCATGGGAGAAGAAAATATTTGATAATCCTCAGTTTCATCGATCAAAGTCACTTCACTTCCTTCGAATGGAACGTTGATTGCTTCAACAGGAAATCTCAAACCGAAGTACCCAAGATCTATTATGTCTTCCACGAATCTTTCAGCCTCCGGTCCGAAAATTTTCAGATCATGTTTTCTCTTTTCCAAATTCATTGTCTGAATCATAGGAATCAATCCTGCAAAATGGTCTGCGTGCCAGTGCGTGATGAAGATTTTATTTATCCTCATGAAACTTATCCCAGATATCATTAGTTGTTTCTGGGTTCCCTCACCACAATCGAAAAGCAGGGTGTCTTTTCCTTCACCGTAGTATTCTAAAGCAATGGCTGGATGGTTTCTATCTCTCGTCGGAACTCCAGACACTGTCCCAAGAAAAGTTATCTCAATCATACTAAACTCTCTTTTTCGAAATATCTCCTCAAGAATTTTCCAAACTCTTGATCTTTCTTAATCAGATCTATTATCTTCTGGGTTTCTGTAATTATTTCGACTTCTTTCACGAGCTGGGATGCGATGAAGTTTGGAATCCCTTTTGCTTTCAAAACATTCTCGCTTGCTTTCAGAGAATCCTCTAATTTTTTTCTTGCAGACATGAACTTCCTGCTAACTTCGACTACCCAAAACCCATTTTCCACATATGGACCTGCCAGAGCCTGCTTCTTGTATTTTTCTACAAAGTTTCTCGCATCCTTGTGATCGAAGACATTCGGTCCAATTCTTTTCTGGATTGAAGGAAGTTTAGAAATTTCCATTTCCAGCAAAATAACACAAGTCTCCTTATCGGAGTAGACGTCCTTGCCAAAAACCTTGAACTCGTACTTGACTTCTTCAAGAATGGACTTCAACCTTTCTGCGAATCTTCTCAGTTGCGGCCAGAGTATGTCAGGAACCACATCTGGGGTTTTAAATTTCACAAAAATAATCTCAGTTCGTCTCTTAAGCTGCCAACTTATAAGCTCGTCTTTATTTAACGGTTTTATAGAAGGTTGGAAGAAATGTTCTTTGCTTGGATTTTTTAGAAAGTCAGCTGCAAGTTTCTTGAACTTGAAGAAGTTGTATGAAGAAATTGCTGCACCAGTGTTTCTAGTCTCGTCTGTCGGGTCAATGAGAATAAGAGGCTGGCCTTTGAAAGTCTTCATTAGTTTTCCGTATTCTGATTTAGAATGTTGATTCTCCAAATCAATGACAGCCCCAGGTTCCCATTCGCTGGCATTCTCCAAAACTTCCATGAATTTCTTGTATTTCACAATCAGCAGTTCGCATACGTATCCTGAGAATCCTTCTGTCTTCGCATCAGCCCCGTAAAGACCGTTTGCATTGCAGAATTGTTTCAGCAGCCTGACTTCCTTTGCAGATTTCTTGGAAAGTCTCTTCTCTATGTATCTGACGTGAAAAGGAGTTCTGTCGACAGCTGACTTCAACTCTTTAGTCGATTTAATCTCGAATGCTGGAACGATATCTATTCTAGCACCTTGAACATTTCCTGAGACATAAGGATGCTGGGCGTATTCGATCACAAAAGTTCCGTTCATCTTTTTTATGACGTTCTTTCCTATTTCCAAACCGAACTTCTCCATCTTCTTTACATCAAGCTTAGGAGGGAAAAGAATGAAAACATCGAACTCTTTCTTTCCTGGAAGCCACGTGTCTCTTGTCAAACTACCAGCCAGCATAGGTTTGCCTTTAAATTTCGCAGATTCTTTTTTCGCGATATAGACCGCACCTTTAGCAAGAGAAACTAAGTTCTTCTTCTCGCCAGATTTTGGAGTAATCTCTTTCAAAACCTCATTCAGAACTCTCGCATAATCTTTAGACATAATAATAATCTTTGATTTTTAGTTTAAAACTTTGGAAACATAGACTCCTTCCTTCTCATATCCAAGTTTCTTGTAGTATTCTCTTGTTCCAATCGCGCTGATGACAATCATCTTTTTCTTGTCGAACTCTTCTTTTGAAATTCTTTCACTCTCGCTCATCAGCTGCTTTCCAAATCCTCGATGCTGCCATTGAATTTTCTCAGGATCGAGCCCGATGGGGACTGTAGTTCCCATGACTTTCAGTTCCCTGACAAGGGCTGTGTTCGAATCTATTTCTTTCCTGTGGCTGGAAGGTGGAAATCTCAACCTCAGAAATCCAAAAATGATATCTTTCTTCAAATCTTCAAACGCAAGAAAAATTTCGTGTCCTCCAGAAGCCTCGTAATCCATTCTGGTCATCTCTATTTTCTCAGGGAGAATTCCATCCCTTATTTTGAACCCAATCTCACGACACCTTATGCACTGGCAATTTATTCCAAGCTGTCTCGCCTTTTGCTGGACAAGTTGCCTGATGTTTGTTTCTTTATATCCTGCCTCGACTTCGTTGGCAGGAATCAATCTTCCAACGTGCTGTATCCTGCAATATTTTGGAATGAACTTCTTCGCCTTGGCCAACATTTCAACAAGCTCCCCGCTCGAATAAGATTTGTATTCGCCATTTTTCCAGAGCTCGTACAATCTTGTCCCTTTCAAGACTATGGTAGGATAGATTTTCAGATAATCGGGTTTGAAGTCATGATTCGCAAACAATTCCCTGAACATGTCAAGGTCTTTGTCAAAATCGGAGAATGGAAGTCCAGGCATCAAGTGGTAGTTTATTTTCAAGGCAGAATTTTTCACTGTTCTTGTTGCTTCAATGACATCCTGAATCGTATGGCCTCTTTTCGCAAAATCAATTACATCTTCGTATATCGACTGCACTCCTATCTCTATTCTGGTAGTTCCGAATCTCAGCATTTCGTCGACGTCTCTTTCTTTGGAATAGTCAGGCCTAGTCTCAATAGTGAGATTCACGCATCTGTTTGGCGCGGTTTCATTTAACAGTTGGGCCTCTTCAAGGGTTTTTGATTCAGAATTGTTCAATCCGTCGAACATCCTCTTGATGAACCATTCCTTGTAATCATCTTCCAAACCGGGAAAAGTTCCTCCAACTATTATTACCTCTATTTTGTTGCCGAATTGGCCATGCCCCATGAGGCTGTACTGTCTGAGCCTGTCTGAGACCTGCAAGAACGGATCATAGTTTCTTCGTATGGCTCTTTGAATTACAGGTTCTGTTCCGACATAGCTTTGCGGGGAGTTAGAGCCTTTAGGGCAGTAGATGCACTGGGCCCATATGCAGGAATTTGAAGCAGAAGTCGCAGCTATTGTGATGATGTTGACGCCTGAAATGGATCTGATAGGCTTTCTGAGGAGGACCTGTTTCAACTTGGATTTTTCTTCCTCGTTACAGGCCTGTAAGAGCTGGACATTTGTAGGAAGGAAGTGAAGACCGTATTTCTTTGCGACAGACTTTGTCACAAGCTCGGCTTTGTTTCTGGAAAGATTTGGGGTAGAAGCCAGCTTTTCTACTGCCTCTCTAAGAAATGACTGTTCAAACTCCATATTTCCTTATTTTGTCCTCTGAGGCTAAAATGCTAGTTTATAAGGAGGCTACAAGGAGTTCCTATCCCATATGTAATAAATTACTACCTGAGAATAGTAACCTTTATATACTATTACCACTAATAAGTGAATAACATTAGTGATTGAAAATGAACACAAGAAACTTGGAGCAAATCAGGTTCATTGAAGAACAGCTGTATGAAGCCAGACATGCTTTGTTCGCAGCTAAGACTGTAAGGGAAATCAAGTTCATCCAAAACAAGATTAATTATCTGAGAGAAAAGGCAACCCAATTGAACAAGTGATTACTCATAACTTCTCTTCTATTACAAAATTCTTCTTGTCATCTCTGTGATTAAATTTAACAAAACCTGACTCTTTCAAATCTTGATCAATCTCTTCGAGAGAGTAGAAGTGATAGAATCTCTTATATTCTTTTCCATGATACCTCCAGAGTTTATATTCATTGGGAGCTGCAGTCTCATCTTTCCAAACAGAGATTAGAACATTAGAATTGTTTGAAACTCTTTTGACCTCTCTCAGAGCTTTCAGTCTCTTCTCTCTCGTTTCGAGATGATGGATGATTGCAACAGCCAAAATTGTTTTGAAGGTTTTTTCTTTGAACGGCAGTTTTGTGATGTCTGCTATGATAAAATTTGCTGTCAATTTTCTTCTGCTCAGAAATTTCTTCGCTTCTTTAATCATATTTCTTGAAAAATCAATTCCTATGCATTTTATATTTTTATTCAAGAAAGGGACAAGATTTCTTCCATTTCCAGTGGCCAGATCCAGCAAAGGACTTCCAATGTTTTTTTCAGCAAAATCATTCACAAATTCATCAGGTTTGACTCTCAAATTCGTCCACGAGTCAGCAATTGTGTCGTAAACTTCCCTCAGATTCTTCTTTACTTCTTTCGAGTGATTCTGATTCTCCACTATACAAATTGATTTAAGTATCTTTATCAAATTTTTGTTCGGGTAGGGTTTAGGACCTATATCGACACCAAAAAGATGTTCCTAACCCTTCCTACTTTTCTATTTTGTGAAAAATCCGAAACTAGAATAAATATCTTTGTTACTAAAATTATTGTGGGTCCTAACGACAACAGAAATTGAATTGGCTTCTTCCTTTCGAAATCGAGATATAATTTCTATTAAAGAATTCAAAAGAGAAGAACTTGATTTTATTTTGGACTTGGCGGCAAAAATAAAAAGCGAGAGGAAAGAAGATTTTCCTAATTACAGAAGATCTCTCGAGAGAAAAATAGTTGGACTTCTTTTTTGCGAACCTTCAACTAGAACTGTTGGTAGTTTTACGCAGGCGACTTATTTTCTGGGGGGTTTGGTCAATGGCATTACTGATCCTAGCATATCGTCATTCAAAAAAGGGGAAAGTCTGTCAGATGCGGCAAGAGTTATAGCTGGTTATGGAATGAGTACACTTGTCATGAGGCACGAAGCAGATGGAGCTGCAAGACAAGTTTCAGATATAATGAAAAAATACAACCTAAAAGTTCCTGTAATTAATGGAGGCACTGGTTCTGAAGAACATCCTACACAAGCGATGTTAGATTTGTTTACTATGAGAGAAAAAATTGGAAGATTAGACGGTTTGAATGTGGGGATCATGGGTGATTTGTATTATGGAAGGACTGTACCTTCTCTGAGTTACGCTTTGGCAAATTATGGAAACATCTCTATATTTTATATTGCTCCAAGAGTTTTCCAAGTAAGAAATGAAGTAATTGAGGGAGTTGTAAGTAAAGGAGTGAAGGTAGAAAGAGTTGATAATCCGAGAAAAGTTATCAGTCACATTAATGTCCTTTATCAAACAAGAACCCAACAAGAAAGAATTAAAGACAGGCAAGACTTGGATGATTATCTAAGAGTAAAGGAAGATTTTACTGTAACTCCAGAACTGATAAAAGAAGGCAGACCTGACCTCATAGTAATGCATCCGTTGCCGAGGATTGATGAACTAAGTTATGGAGTGGATAATGCTCCAAACGCATCGTATTTCGATCAGTCTGATAATGGAGTATATGTTAGAATGGCAATTTTACATTCGCTAATAGGAAGAAATTAGCCCCGGCCTGAATTTCGCTTTCTTATGAAAGTTTCGAACAGGCGTCCCAGGCTCCAGAGGCCCGTATCCTTGGCCACTAGACGACGGGGCTGTGATATAATATTCTCAACATCCGACAGTTATATAAACTTCAGTATGATATAATTCTTAGGTGCCAAACATGAAAGGTGAAGGCCAAACAGTACTCAGAATCTAATTCTTGCTTAGCCTTTTTTATCCAAAATAATTCAAGTAATATGAAGAGGGGTTTCTCATGAGAATTCTTCAGATGCATGCGGACTGGATAGAATACGAGCCTGTGAGGAAGGAGATTTCTGGGGCCGAGGAAGTAGAGAAGAAGAAATACAGGTTAGAGGAAATCCTAGTTTTGTTCGTGTCTGTAGAAGAAGGAGACGGTCCAAAAGTTGGGATTGAGGCAGTCGACGAAGTTGAAAAGTTCTTGAAAAATGTCAAAGTGAATAAAATATTGATTTATCCGTTCGCTCATCTCAGCAGGAGTCTGGCAAAACCTGACGAAGCATTGAAAATTATAAAAGAAATGGAAGCTCATGCGAAGAAGCTGAAGATAGAAGTTTACAGAGCTCCATTCGGTTGGAACAAGGCTCTCGCAATAAAGGTGAAGGCCCATCCTCTTGCCGAGCAGTCAAAGGTATTCGGGAGTTCGAAAGAAAAGAAAGTGGAAATGAAATCTGTCAGGGAAATTAAAAATCCGATGGTTCTGATAAAGAGAAGCGACTTTGAGGGATTAAGCGAAAAGGATCATAGGATTATAGGAGAGCAGTTAGATCTTTTCAGTTTCCAGGAAGTAGGGCCTGGTATGGTTTTCCTCCATCCCAAGGGGGTCATTCTGAGGAACATTCTAATAGATTTCTGGAGGAAGGAACACAGCAAGAGAGGGTATCAAGAAATCTCTGCACCAATTCTTTTGAACAATGCTCTCTGGCAGGTGAGCGGGCACTGGGACCATTTCAGGGAGAACATGTTCTTCTCTGAAGTTGAGAACCAAGGATTCGGACTGAAGCCTATGAATTGCCCGAACGCGATGCTTGTGTTCAAAAACAAGTCAAGAAGCTACAGAGATCTCCCGATAAGATACAATGAGCTGGGTCTTGTCCACAGAAATGAACTTAGCGGAGTCTTGTCCGGTTTATTCAGGCTGAGGGCGTTCGTTCAGGACGATGCACACATTTTTGTCGACGAGAAGAATCTGGAGAAAGAAATCATTGCAGTCATCGATTTGGTGAAATACTTCTATGATGTTTTTGGTTTTGAATATTCTGTAGAACTTTCTTTGAAACCAGAGAAGGCGATGGGCGATGAAAGGATTTGGAAAAAGGCAGAGGAAGCTCTAGAAAAGTCTCTGAAAGATGCGAAAATAAAATATTCTAAAAATCCAGGCGAAGGGGCTTTCTACGGACCGAAAATAGATTTCCACATAAAAGATTCCATGGACAGGAAGTGGCAGTTAGCTACTGTTCAACTCGATTCCGTGATGCCGGAAAGATTCAAGGCAAGTTACATTGGAGAAGATGGAAAGGAACACATTCCGATAGTGATCCATCGTGTGATTTACGGAGCCTTAGAAAGATTCATGGGGATTCTTGTCGAGCATTACCAAGGTAAATTCCCAGTTTGGCTCGCTCCAGTTCAAGTCAGGATTCTCCCGATTTCTGATGACAACAACAAGCATGCACAAAAACTTTTGAATGAACTTTTAGAAAATGACATTAGAGCCGAGGGGGATTTTGATTCGCATAAAATAGAATATAAAATTAAAATGGCGCAACTGCAAAAGATTCCTTACATGATTATCATTGGGAAGAAGGAAGAAGATAGTAAAAGTATAGCAGTTAGAGACAGGGAAGGGAAAGTGAAGTTCAAAGTTAAGTTAGAAGATTTCGTAAAGGAATTGAAGAAACAGATTGAGAAAAGAAATTAACCGACTGATTTTGAACGATTCCAAACCATGTTGAATAAAGGAGAAAGGACATCTCCTGCTGCGTGCTCGCTCTTGCTCCAAATAGCCATCTCCTGAGTCGAATGGACTCCTTTCTGGTCTGTCAGTGCAAGGACTAACTGCTTGTCATCAACGACGACAAATCTACCAGAAACATCGGCTTCCTTGTCGTCTATGTGCCTGACCTCGCCAACACCATTTATCGCTTTGATTGCTTCGGAAGCTTTTTCAGTACCCGATGTTGCAATCTTAATTTTTACTCCCCTTTCCTTTGCCTTCTTCAAAGCCTCGTAATGAGTGTTATAAAGATCATTCAAACCTTCAGGTGTTGTTATGATGTTGATGTGTTTGTTTGCATCTCTGAACATGGTATCGAGTTGCTGGTGGAATGAATATTTTCCCTTCAGAGATCCTGTCATGTCTTCAGGTGTGGTAACTTTCATTCCAGAAGAAAATAATTCACTTAGTTCTTTTATCAGCGGGGAAGATTTCAAATCGTCAATTCTTTCCTGGGTCTCTCTAAATTCCTCCTCCATTTTCTTCTTGACTCTTTCAAGAGATTCACCAGGAGCCATCGCAACATATCTTATTGGCTTTCCTGTCTGCACAACTACAAAACCCTTGTCCGCCAATCCCTGAAGAACATCATAAACTCTTGATCTAGGAACGTTCGCTATTTCAGAAAGTTCGCCCGCAGAAGAAGTTCCTCTCGCAAGAAGTGCTACCCACAATCTCCTTTCGTAAAGATTGAGGCCAATTCCTTTCAGTGCGTCCATGACTTTTGTCGATGCCAACATGCGAAAACTTCCCTTGTTTTAACTAAGTAGTAATTCACTATATAAGCTTTTATATCTTGCCAGTAGTGTAAACAAATTATAAAAACATTTTTCACTCTTCTCGAACAAAAAATTTTTTTCTGTTTTTACAGAATGTAGTTCAAGTTTCGTATTAGGAATCTAAATAGTAATGAAAAATTATCCTGCCCGACCCTGACTTTCGTAAAGTTTCTTTACCCTCTCGATCGTGTCAACGTCTTCAAGGCCTTTGTCGAATCTTATTTTTCCCAGAGCAGGGAATCTCAATGCAAATCCAGATTCGTATGTTGGAGATTTCTGAATTTCTTGGTATTTCACTTCGATCACTATCTTAGGAGAGACTTTGACTGTTCTCCCCTTCTCCTCTCTTACCAAAGGTTTCAAAGCCGAAGTCATCATCTTGTATTCTTCTTCAGAAAGTCCTGTGGACATCATTCCAACTTCTAAGAGTTTTCCGGACTTTGCATCTCTGCAGGCAAGCAGATATGAAGTCAGCCAGTTGGCTCTGGTCCCTTCACCCCAGGTAGCACCAACTACAACCAAATCAAGAGTCTCCATCACGGGTTTTATTTTTATCCAGCCGTCAACATGTCTACCAAAAACATATTGAGAATTCAAAACTTTTATCATGGCTCCTTCCTGCCTTTCTGCGAGAGCTTCTTTGTAGAATTTTTCAGCCTTCTTCAAATCATCAGTGACTAAATTCTTGGCCAGCTGGAATTTTTTAGGAATTATTTTGACTTGCTTTTCTAAAATTTTCCTTCTTTCAATAAGAGGTTTATCAAACAGCATTTTTCCGTCCAGGTAAAGTATGTCAAAAAGATTCATCTGGATTGGTATCTGTTTGGACATCTCATCGATGTCATATTTCCTCTGCACTCTCTGGGACAACATCTGAAATGGCATCGGCGTGTTCGTTTTCTTGTCTATTGCTAAAACTTCTCCTTCGACGATGCATTCGTCTGCCTTCAAAGATTTCTGGCAAAGTTCGACGAGATCTGGAAACTGTTTTGTCACGTCTTCCAATCTCCTCGTGTAAACCCAAATCTGATTTTTCTTTTTGTGTATCTGGGCTCTCATGCCGTCATACTTGGTCTCGATTGCTATTTTTCCATACTTCTCGATGACTTCTTTGATTGATTCCGCTTTTTCTGCAAGCATCACTTGAATCGGATTTCCTAGTTGGACCTTGACTTTTTTCAATCCTTCAATTCCTTTTTCTTTTGCAATAACTGCGATTTGGCCATAATCAGAAAGAAGATTCCATGAATAATCGACTACATCGGTGATTTCATTCTTCTTTTCTTTGGGCATGCCTTTCTCCAGCAAGAACGCGGAAACAATAGCATCTCTTATCAGGCCTTCTGCCACACCCACTCTCAATTCGCCAAGAACAGTCCTGACTATGTATTTGGCCTCTTTTGCTTTGGACGAAACAAGAAGTTCTGAAATAAGTTGAAGCTTTTTCTCTTGAGATCCTTCGCCAGAAATGAATGGAAGCTTTTTCAAATTTTCAAAAACTGAACTTATCGTCAGTTTCTTTTTAAGAAGGGTAGTTTGTTTTCTTGAACCGAAGCATTGTTCTGCTGCAAGACCGAGATCCCCAGTCTTCTTGAATTTCTCTTCTACCTCGTCCTGAGAGAATCCGCTGGCTTTCGAGATTGCTTTTATCATCATCTGCTTTGCAACACCGAGTTCAAGCTGAGAAAATGACGGGAATACTCTGCCAGAAAGAAGAAGAACTGCATCTCCCAACTCCCCAGTCGGAGTTTTTTTGAATAATTCTGAAAGTATTTCTGTCTTTTTCAATTTGGAAGAGACAGCTTCTAGTTTCTCATAATAATCGGTGAGCAAAGAGTAGTCCATATTCAACATTTAAAAGGATTGAAGTTTAAATGTTTAGATACGGTGTCATATGGTAGGTTTGAATTGGGCGTATTCATTTTGCGATTATTGCATTGGAAATGCACATGAGAAAGTGTTGATGTTGAGAGAGAACCTTGTCTCAACATATGACGACTCTAAATCCTCGGTAGAATATTGGGTATGCCCCCAGTGCGGTTCGAACAAAAAGCTCTGATTCTGAATTAAAAGACGAAAAGGCTTTAACGATAAGAATTAAATTCCTATTAGAGAGTATGCACGTTTTCGAAGCTGTCATGAACAGGCTTGCTGTGAGGAGATATGAAAAGAAGGATGTCGAAGACAGAATAATCGGCGTGATGCTTCATCTTGCAACCTTTGCAAACACGCCAGGGAATGCCCAAGAATGGATTTTCATAGTGAGTAGAGATTTAGAGATTAAAACTAAACTTGCGAAGGCAGCTCTCAACCAAGAATGGGTGAAGGATGCGCCAGTGGACATCGTTCTTTGTGCAGATATAAGAAAGTCCGCATTGAAATTTGGCGAGAGGGGAGAAAGATTATATGCAATCGAAAGCATCTCAAGCGCAGCGATGGTGATGATGCTCGCAGCCACTGAACTCGGACTGGGAACAAGCTGGGTGGCAGCGATTGACGAAGAAAAGGTCAAGGATATTTTAAATCTCCCAGAGAATGTCAGGCCAATTGGCATCCTGACTGTAGGATATCCTGTAGAAGAGGGAGAGAAGTTCAAAAGAATAGATTTTGAGAATCTCACTTATGTCGACAGGTACGGAAAGAAATATGACATCTCATATTCACTTCAACCAGGAACCAAATACGACTACCAGCTCTTCGAACCTCTTAACAAGTATGTGGAAAAATATGCAGAAGAGATCAAGAAGAGGGGGAAGAAGAGAAAAATACCAACGTTCGAAGAATTCTTGAGGAAACTCAGCAAGTGACATTATTTTAAGTTTCTGCAAATCAAACTAATTTTAAGGAGAACCTCTGTGGCCAAAATAATCTTCGCATTCTTAGCTATCTTGATTTTGATTCCTAGCTTAGTAGCAGCGATAGATGAAGTGAAAATAGCGATTGGGAATTCAGAAATACATGGGAATGTCGGTGAGATAAGGAAGACGAATGTTACAATCACGAACAATGAGAATATGACTGATACTTTTTCCTTGACTGTTTTCCCCCAATATTGGTTTGGGGTGAGTGCAGCTCTTGACAAATATGTATTGACACTTCCTCCAAAATCTACAGATGTTATTGAATTGTCTTTCAGCATTCCAGCATGCGTTGACAAGCAAAATCAAGAATTCCGAGTGACTGCCAAGTCTCTCTCAAGTGTTTTCAATGCAACTAATTCCACCGTATTAAGAGTCGAGGGACCGGTTTGCATTTCTGCTGTGATTGTTGAAAATCCAAGAATGAGGCCTGACAACCAGACTTTGATAACTACTATAGTCAGTAATGTAGCTGACAATTCGTTTTCACAGTACAGATTGCAGACTCAGATAAAAAGCGACACAAGAACACTGAAGACTTTCGATCAAGTGATAAACTATCTCGGCCCAAAAAGTCAGACCCAAATAAATTTCACTTTCACTCCTGAGAAATATACTCCGCCTGGCAATTATTCTGTGATCTCAACTCTGTCAAATAACATAGGTACGACTATCAGCACGAATTCAAAAAATGTAATTGAGATAGTTCCAACTTATGACAAACCTACAATATCTAAATCGACTGGGTTCGGTCTTTTGTTTTCAACTGTCACTCTCACTGTGAAGAATGAAAACAATGTCCCGGTTTCCGATTTTGTTGTTGTCGAGACTGTTCCAGGTTTTGCAAAAGGTCTTTCAACTACCATAACAAACACGAGTGAAATAAAAGATCTTCCTGACAAGGTCGAGTACACATGGCAAGTTTCCAACCTACAACCTGGAGAAGAGAGGCTGATAAAATACCAGTTCAACCTTCAGAACATAATTATCGTGGTCGTGGCTCTTGCCGCGGTAATCATAGTGGCTTTCAACTTCGTTTTCTCCCCACAAATCAATAAAAATTACAGGGTCGGGAAATCGATTGCAGGTGAGAGAGAGATAATAATTTCAATTGATGTCAGGAACAGATCAAGGCATGAGATGAGAGATGTGATAGTCAGAGATTTTCTGCCTTCGATAATGAATGTGGTCGAAAAATTCGACACAGTGAAGCCAATGATAAGAAGAGCGATGAACGGGACTGAACTGATTTGGAAGTTCGACCTTCTCAAACCTTTCGAAGAGAGAGTAATCACATACAGAGCCAGACCTTCTACTGAAGTAATCGGTGCGATGAAATTGCCCAACGCTCACATCAAATATCTTGACAAGAAACAGCAGAGAAAAGTAGTTCTCTCCAAGGGCGTAATGATAAGATAAAACCTTTTTATATTCTTTTTATATGTTATTTTAGTAATGCCCCGGGTAGCTCAATGGCAGAGCAGACGCCTGTAGAAGAGTACAGTCGTACTTTTTAGAAGGACCTGCTCGTATAGTAAGCGTAAGGTTGGGAGTTCAACTCTCCCCCTGGGGATTTTTCTTTAAACAGAAAACTATAAAAGATACGAGATTCTATTAATAGACTGATGGCGGCCAAATCGGAGGGGTAACACCCGTTCCCGTCTCGAACACGGAAGTTAAGCCCTCCAGAGATCTGGTTTGTACTGAACGAAAGTTCGGGAACTCCAGGACGCTGCCACGCAATTATCTTTTTCTTCTTAGTCGACAGCATTAAATAGTAATCTATAGTAAAACTAAAGCAAGCCTCGATCGTCTAGCGGCTAGGATACAAACTGGTAGGTATAAGCCTGTCACGCTTGTGACACGGGTTCAAATCCCGTTCGAGGCGCTTTTTCCTCAAACAGTTAAACTTAAAAGATTTAAATGACTATATATTCCAATACAATATAGTCGAAGGCCGGTCTCTGGGTGTCGAATTGATTAGTTCGTTTCTACACACACATGAACGTGTATTTTTCTGCCTTAGGACTATCGAGTAGGGTGTTGTCATGAAGGAGATTGATATACGCAAACACGAAGTTGTTCCTAAGCACACTCTGCTGAACGAGAAAGAGAAAGAAGAATTGTTGAAAAGATACAACATCACATTAAAACAGTTGCCCAGAATACTTGCATCAGATCCCGTAATCAAACTGCTTAACGGGCAGCCAGGTGATGTGGTCATGATTGAGAGGAAGAGTCTCACTGCAGGACAGGCAGATTATTTCAGAGTTGTCATAAAGGGATGAAAATGAACGAAAATTTTTTGACATTGCTAGACACCTTCACCAAAGAGAAGGGACTTGTAAGATTCCAGATAGACTCGTACAATGATTTTGTCACAAGAAGGATTCCAAAAGTCTTGAGCGAGATTGGAACAATCAAACCTGAAGTTCCAGAATTGGGAGAGTTCAAGATTAAATTGGGAGAGTTCAAGATCGGCGAGCCTCAAGTGAAGGAAGCAGACGGTTCTGTGAGACCGATACTTCCTTTGGAAGCAAGGATTAGAAATCTTACCTACTCGGCACCTATGTTCATCGAAATGACTCCTGTGTTGAACAAGATTGAAAGCGACACGATAGTTGTTAATTTTGGAGACTTGCCTGTGATGGTGAAGTCGAAGATCTGTCCGCTCTCGACTATGAGCAAACAGGAGTTGATAGAAAACGGAGAAGATCCTGAAGACGCTGGAGGGTATTTCATCATCAACGGGACTGAGAGGATTCTGGTTTTAGTTGAAGAGATTGCATCAAACAGAGTGATCACTGCAAAAGTTAGCTCTGGGAATGTGACAGACATTGCAAGAATTCATTCGGAGAAAGACGGTTATATTCAGAGGCATCTTATCGAGAGAAAGAATGACGGGACTGTCACGATAAGCTTTGCGAATGTTAACAAGCTGCCTGTAGTGATTCTTTTGAAGGCTCTCGGACTTGAGGCAGACAAGGACTTGGTAAATGCAATCTCACTGGATCCACAAGTCCAGGAAGAATTTTACATCAACCTTTACGAATCAGAAGTGCAGACCAAGCATGATGGACTAGATGCAATCGGAACTCACATAAAGATTCCGCAGAAAGAGTACAGAATCGATAGAGCGATCAAGTTGATTGACAGATATTTACTCCCGCACCTGGGGCAGACGCCAGAAAATAGATTGGAAAAAGCATTGTTCTTGGCGAAGGCTGTAGGAAAACTCATGAAGCTCCACTTGAACAAGATCGAGCCTGATGATTTGGATCATTATTCGAATAAGAGACTGAAACAGGCTGGAGACCTCCTGGAGATTTTATTGAGAGCGATACTTTTAGGAAAGTGGGGACTGATAACAAGAATCACATACAACTACCAGAAGCTGACGAAGAGAGGTAGACTCCCCCCACTGCAGGCAATCGTAGAGTCCAATGTGCTGACAAACCAGTTGGTTTCGGCCTTGGCAATAGGATCGTGGGTAGGCGGAAGGACTGGAGTCAGCCAGAGGCTTGAGAGAGGAAGCTACATCAAGACAGTCTCTCATATGAGAAATGTTCTTTCTCCATTGACATCAACTCAAGAACACTTCGAAGCAAGAGAGCTCCATCCAACTCACTGGGCAAAATTATGCACAAGCGAGACGCCAGAAGGAGCGACAATCGGACTGAGAAAATATTTGGCTATTATGGCTGAAGTGACGAAAGGCGTCGCAGAAAAAGAAAAGAAGGGTCTGACAAATTATTTGGAAAAGGCGGCTGATTCGAAATGACAGACATATTTTTAGATGGAAGGTTCATAGGTAACACGAAAGAGCCTGAGAAACTTGTAGAAGATATAAGAGAGAAGAGAAGGAATGATCTGATTTCGAGTCAGGTTAATGTGGTTTACTACAAACACCTTGACGAGATAAAAGTTTTGAGCGACAGTGGAAGGACACGAAGACCTGCGATAATTGTAAAAAATGGGGAACCGAGACTGAAACAAGAACATGTTGACAAGTTGAAGAAAGGAGAGCTCACTTGGGACGACTTGATGAAAACAGGAATCATAGAATATCTAGACGCAGAAGAGGAGGAGAACACATACATAGCTCTCAGACCAGAGATGGTAACGAAGGAACATACACATCTTGAATTAGACCCGTCGATAATACTCGGCCTGTCGGCATCTTTCATTCCTTATCCTGAATTCAACAGAGGGGACAGAGTCAATTACGGAGCGAAAATGGTAGGGCAGAGCATCGGACTCTTCACGACTAATTTCTTGAATAGAGTTGACACGAAGACAAATGTCATGCTGTACCCGCAGAGACCGCTTGTCCAGACTTATGCTCACACGATAATTGATTTTGACAAGCATCCGAACGGGATGAATGTGGTTATAGCTTTAGCATCTTATGAAGGTTACAACACAGAAGATGCGATAATAATGAACAAGAGTTCTATCGAAAGAGGGCTTTTGAGATCTGTGATGTTCAGGACTTATGAAGCTGAACAGAAGAGATACATGGGTGGACAGGAAGACATACTAGGAATTCCTGAAGCTGGTGTTAGAGGCTATGCAGGCGAAGATGCATACAAGCATCTTCCAGAAGATGGAATTATCAACCCTGAATCAATTGTACAATCAGATGATGTTCTTGTAGGAAGAGTTTCACCACTGAGATTTTTGGGAAGCATGGATCAGTTCATCACTGGAATTGAGAATATCAGAGAAACTTCAATCAGGTTGAGGCATGGCGACGAGGGGATTGTTGACAGAGTTTTCTTGAGCGAGACTAATGATGGGACGAAACTTGTGAAAGTTGTAATCAGAGATTTGAAAGTTCCTGAGATTGGGGATAAGATGGCAAGCAGGCACGGGCAGAAAGGAATCATCGGTCTTATGGTTCCGCAGGAAGATATGCCGTTCACTGAAAGCGGGATAGTGCCAGATATAATTTTCAACCCGCACGGAATTCCATCAAGAATGACAATCGGCCAACTTCTAGAGATAATAGCAGGAAAAGCAGCAGCGATGTCTTCAAAATACGTTTATTCGCCGGCATTCAATCCTACTGATGAAAAACAAATAAGAGAACTCTTGGAAAGTTTTGGCTTCAGAAATGATGGGAAGGAAACCATGTATGACGCAGAAACTTGATCATCTGGTCTCGAATAAGATTCATGCAAGATCTAGAGGTCCTGTCACGCTTCTCACGAAACAGCCGACTGAAGGAAGAAGCAAAGAGGGTGGATTGAGATTGGGCGAAATGGAAAAAGACGTGATAATTTCACATGGAGCTGCGCTGGTCTTGAAGGAAAGATTTGACTCGGACAAGACACTAGTGCAAATTTGCAGTGAGTGTGGATTGGTAGCTATCTGGGACAGAATAAAAAACAAAAAGTACTGTTCTGTTTGTGGCGATACGAAGATACTTGAAGTGGAGATAAGCTATGCGTTCAAGCTGATGTTGGACGAGCTGAAGAGTATGTTGATTTATCCGAAGTTGGTGCTGAAAGAGGATTAAATGTTAGTAGAAAGAATTGAATTTGGAATAATTAATCCGGAAATGGTCAAGAGATTGGCAGTAGCAAAACTGTCGAAGACAGAAATTTATGACCAGGAGGGTTACCCGATTGAAGGAGGGTTGATGGATCCGAGACTTGGTGTGGTAGATCCAGGAGTAAGATGCAGGACATGCGGTGGATCTGTCGGTGAATGTCAGGGACATTTTGGTTATCTCGAATTGACGAAACCTGTCGTTCATGTTCATTATGCAAAGATTCTTTTCGGATTATTGAAATTGATATGCAGAAAATGCAGTAGAATACTAATCGATCCTAAAGAGATTGAGAAGATCCAATCGAAGAGATTGGGACTGAAAGAACTGATGAAACTGACAAGGAAAAAATGTCCTTACTGCAATTCGGAACAGGGAAAACTGAAGTTCATAAAACCTTATTCTTTCAGCGAGGGGGCAGAACTGTTAAGTCCTGTCAAATTGAGAGAGAGATTGGAAAAAATTCCGAACGAAGACCTTGAAGTCATCGGATTCAAAAAGATGAGGCCTGAATGGCTTGTATTGACTCTGTTACCAATCCCGCCAGTGACCGTGAGACCATCGATAACTCTTGAAACAGGAGAGAGATCTGAAGACGACTTGACTCACAAGCTTGTAGATATAGTCAGGATAAACGAGAGGTTGAAAGAAAACATAGATTTGGGAGCACCGGATTTTATCATCGAAGACTTGTGGGAACTTTTGCAATATCACATAGGAACTTATTTCGATAATGAAATTTCAGGAGTCCCGCCAGCGAGACATAGATCTGGAAGAATTTTGAAAACTCTTTCGCAGAGATTAAAAACAAAAGAGGGAAGGTTCAGGGGAAATCTCGCAGGTAAGAGGGTAAACTTTTCAGCAAGAACTGTAATCAGCCCTGATCCAATGATAAATATTGATGAAGTTGGTGTTCCCGAAGTCATAGCAATGGAGTTGACAGTACCTGTAAGAGTCAGTGAGAACAATCTGGAGACGATGAAAAAATTTGTCGTGAACGGTCCGGACATTTGGCCTGGGGCTAATTATGTCATAAGACCTGATGGAAGAAGAAAGAAAATTACGCCACAGAACAAGGAAGAGATAGTAAAAGAAATCACTCCTGGATATGTGATCGAAAGGCATTTGAAAGACGGGGACATAGCCCTGTTCAATAGGCAGCCGAGCCTGCACAGGATGAGTGTGATGGCACATAGAGTTAGAGTGATGCCTGGAAAGACTTTCAGATTGAACCTTAGTGTATGCCCACCTTACAATGCAGATTTTGATGGAGACGAGATGAACTTACACATTCCTCAGACAGAAGAGGCGCAGGTGGAAGCCCAGATATTAATGTCTGTTCAGAAACACATTAGGAGTCCAAGATTCTCAGGCCCTATCATTGGGGCGTTCAGAGATCAGATTTCTGGTTTGTATTTGTTGACAGAAGGAGAGAAGAAATTCAGCAGAGAGGAATTCACTCAGCTTATCAGGGCTGTCGATACCGAGATAGAAATTCCCGAAAAGGAATACATGACAGGGAAAGAAATTTTCAGCATATTCCTGCCGAAAAACTTTTCAATCGAATTGAAAGCAAAGTCAGGAGAAAAAGTCGTAATCAAGAATGGAAAATTGATTGAAGGACCCATAGACAAAGCTGCAGTTGGGGCAGAAGATGGAAAAATTTTGGACAAGATTGAGAGGGAATATGGGGCTGAAGCATTCAAGAAATTTTTGTTCAGCATAACCAGACTTGCCATAGAAGTTTTGATGAAAAGTGGATTCTCAATCAGCATTTCAGATCAAGATCTCCCCCCTCAAGCCACGCAAGAAATCAAAAACATGATAGAAGGAGTGAGGAAGGAAGTCGACCAATCGATTGAACAGTTCGAGAGAGGAGAGATAAAGATTTTGGCTGGAAGAACGCCCAAGGAAAGTCTTGAGCATGCGATTAAAATAACACTTAACCAATCCTTGAATAAGATTGAAGAAGTTTTGAACAAGCATTTGAAGAATAATTATACTCTGATGATGGCAAAGAGCGGTGCAAGAGGAAGTTTAGTCAACATGGTACAGACTGCTGCAATGATTGGACAGGAAACAATCATGGGTGAAAGAATGCAGAGAGGTTACATTGATAGAACTTTCCCACACTTCAAGAAAGGTGACATTAGTCTTGAAGCTAAGGGATTTGTCGGGAGAGGATTCAAGAGCGGACTCACTCCATTTGAATTTTTCTTTGATGCAATCAATTCCAGGGAGAGCTTAATGGACAAGTCACTGAAGACCAGACACTCTGGTTACATGGAGAGAAGACTTGTCGGAGCTCTGCAAGATTTGAAAGTGGAATATGATGACACAGTTAGAGACTCGGCGAACAGAATAGTACAGTTTGTGCCAGGTGAAGATGGATTGGATCCGTCAAAAATTGAAAGAGGAGGATTAGATGTCGACAGAATCGCAGACAGGCTCTTCGGATGAAATAGGTTTGCCAAAGAAACTTGTGGATGAAATAGATGCAGTAGTGAAGAGCAGAAAGCTGAATAAAGAGCAGAGAATAAAATTAGAGGAAGAAGTGAAGAAATATTTCATCAAGAGCAGATTCGAGCCTGGAGAGACTGTTGGAATTCTGGCTGCAGAGAGCATTTCCGAACCTGCAACTCAGATGACAATGAGGACATACCACTTCGCAGGATCGGCTGGTGTAAGAGTTACTTATGGATTGCCTAGATTGATAGAAATTTTTGACGCTAAGAAAGAACCAGAGACCCCTGTCATGACCATTTATCTTAAGCACCAGTTCAACAACAGAGAGGCTGCGACTGAAATTGCTGAAGGCATAATAGAGAAAAATGTTTTAGGGGTATCGAAATCTTTCTCGATAAATCTGAACGACAACTCGATTGAGATTGAGCTGACGGACATGAAGAAGGCAGGAAAAATCGCAAGGAACATAAAAGAGAATTTGAAAGATTTGGAAATCAAAGAAAAGACACACTCGATTTCAATCAAGCCAAAGACTGAACTGACTGTGAGGGAGTTGCAGAAATTAAAAGAGAAGATTATGAATCTGCATGTTGACGGGATAGAGGAAATAAGAAATGCTGTAGTCAGGAGAGAAGGGGACGATTGGCTTATTAATACTATTGGTTCTAATCTTCAGGAAGTGTTGAACTTGAAGGAAATTGACGAGAATAGGACGGTCACAAATAACATCCATGAGATCTCGCAAGTCCTAGGAATAGAAGGAGCGAGGAACATGATTATGAACGAGGCACTCAAGACAATGCAAGAGCAGGGTCTGGATGTTGATGTAAGGCATGTAATGCTCGTCGGAGACATCATGACTCTCACCGGAGCAGTCAAATCCATTGGTAGATATGGAGTTGCAGGTTCGCAGACTTCCATTCTAGCTAGAGCTGCATTCGAAGAGACGATCAAGCACCTTGTCAGAGCTTCTGTGAGAAACGAAGTTGATAATTTCCAAGGAATTTTCGAAAATGTCATGATCGGACAAGTGATTCCTTCAGGAACAGGAATGTTCGACTTGGTCGCGCAATTCAGAAAAGAGGAAGATAAGAAATGAATGTCCAAGAAGAAGTTCAGACGGCATTGAAGGACAACAAAGCGATACTCGGATACAGGCGTTCAATCAAGTTTATAAAACTGAACTCCCCCAAACTAATTGTGGTATCTAACAATTTGCCTGAGAAGGTCAGAAAGGAAATAGATCACAATGCAAAAGTTAGCGGTGCGAAGGTCGAGACTTTCAACGGCACAAGCAAGGAATTGGGGATAATCTGCAGTAAACCTTTTCCTGTGAGCACTCTAGTGATAAAAGGATAAACATGACGCTTACTTTCGATAATGACACTATAAGACTGATGAATCTTTTTGAGAACATCACAGGGGCGCCCGTGAAAGATTGCCTGATTGATAATGAGAATGGGATTGTTTATTTTGTTATACAAGAGGACAAGGTAGGAGTTGCGATAGGGAAGAACGGGGCTGCAGTCAAGAAAGCCGAGAGGATGATTGGAAAGAGCATCAAGCTGTTCGAGTTCTCGAAAGATGTGACGGATTTCGTGAAAAAACTTGTTCCTCAGGCAACCAGCATAAAAATCAAGAGCGAAGATGACAAGACTGTGATTGAGATTAAGGTTGACAAGAAGGATAAGGCAATGGTAATAGGAAGGGATGCGAGAAATCTAAAGTTATTTAAAGAATTACTTCAAAGAAGTCATAATGTCAACGATCTGATAGTTAGGTGAAAGAATGGCAAGAGGAGAATTTGCAGCAAGAAAACTTAGAAAGACTAGGCAAAGATTTAGATGGAAGAAGACTTCCTACAAGAGAAGGATGCTGCAACTGTGGAAAAAGGATCCTTTGGAAGGAGCTCCGCAGGGAAGAGGTATTGTTCTTGATAAGAGAGCTGTGGAGCAGAGAAAGCCTGCATCGGGTTTGATCAAAGCAGTAAGAGTCCAATTGATAAAAAATAATATCCAAGTCACTGCTCACGTTCCTGGGGATGGAGCGATTGAGAAAGTGAATGAACATGACGAGGTTCTGATTGAAAGCATAGGTGGGGCGCAAGGTGGACCTAAGGGAAGTATGTGGGGAATCAAATACAAGGTCACTGCTGTAAACGGGGTAGCCCTCAGTGAGATTCTTTCAGGAAAGAAACAGAAACCAGCTAGGTAGATGTGATGGAAATTAAAATTTTTGACAGGTGGCCAGTTAAGGATGTTAAAGTAGAAGACAAGGGGCTCGAACAGTACATCAACCTCAGACCTGTGCTAGTACCAAGAAGTGGCGGAAGATATTCAAAACATCAATTGCACAAGAGCAAGATGAATATCGTAGAGAGGTTGATGAACAAGCTGCAAGTTCCTGGTCACAGAAGCAGGAAGCATGTTATCACATCTGGCAAAGCAGTCGGAAAGACAAACATACATTACAAGATTTTGAAAGCTGTTTTTGAAAGAGTTGAACAGCAGACGAAGAAGAATCCTATAGAAGTTTTGGTGAAAGCGATTGAAAACTCTGCATTGAGAGAAGAGATTACCCAATACCAGGTCGGAGGGATAATGGTCAGAAGGGCTGTAATTACTTCTCCGCAGAGAAGAGTTGATTTGTCACTAAGTAACATAGTCCAAGCTGCTTATAGGAAATCGTTCGGAAAGAAAGACACTATGGTAGATACTCTGACTAACGAGATTCTCGGAGCTTACAACAAAGACGGACAGAAATCTGAAGCCATTAAAGAGAAAGAGAGAATAGAGAGAGAAGCCGAGGGTGCAAGATAAACTATCCTGAATGAATAAATAATATGGAATGGTATGTTTTCGCGTTTGGTTCTGCTGTTCTTGGCGCGATATCTGCGATAATTGAGAAGAAGACTCTTTTGAAGGAGAATCCTCTTGAATTTTCCACTGTCCTCGCGCTTTTCAATGCATTGATTTCGTTGCCGATTCTTTTTTTCGTGAGCTGGAGTATCAGTTACAGCCTTTTGCTTCTGATTTATCTTGTTTCAATACTTGCGACGATTGCGTTCTACCTTGTCTCAAAAGCGCTGAGGCATATGAACATTTCCATTGAATCACCACTGCTGAATTTCGAAACTGTGATCCTTGTAGTTCTTGCGAGTTTGGTTTTAGGAGAGGCTGTATCGAAAATACAGTTAGCTGGGATTTTGATAATAGTCATAAGCGGTTATCTTCTGGAACTTCCCAAGAATCTGAATTTTAAAACTCCGATAAGAGTTTTCCTCAAGTCAAAATCAATTCACATGATTTTTATTGCAATGGTGTTGTACGCTTTCACTTCCATTGGAGACAAAGTTGTATTGGGCTACATCGAACCGATAAAATACATTCTGATTGCACAGGTTTTCATTTCGATAAATTTTGTGATAATGATTTCGATTTTTCAAAATGGCCTGCATTCGATTAGGCATGGGATAAGGAATGCTGGGAAGTACGTGCTGCTCACTGCTATTTTCACGACTTCATACAGGCTTCTCCAAGCAACTGCAACCTCTATGGCTTTAATCAGTCTTGTGATTCCGATAAAAAAATTAAGTACTGTCATAAGCACGTTTTTCGGAGGCGAATTATTCCATGAGAAGAGAGTGATTTTCAAATCTCTGATTGCGTTGGTGATGGTTTTTGGGGCTGTTTTGATTATTTTAGGTTGAGAGAATAGGTTTAAAAGAGTTAAGATATAAAAACTAATTTACTTTAACGGTGTCGCAATGGCAAAAAAGGACATGACTGAAAGAATTGTAGAGGCAATGAGAGATCCAGCTAGGATTAGGAATATTGCTACTTCATCTCACGTTCACCATGGAAAGACTACCCTCACAGATAATTTGATGGCAGGAGCAGGGATGATTGCTGAGGAGATGTCAGGAAAAGTCATGTACACTTGGTTCGATCCTGAGGAGAGGCGGAGGCAGTTGACTGTTTATGGAGCGAATGTCTCGATGGCGCATGAGTTCGAAGGAAAAGATTTTCTGATTAATCTTGTAGACACGCCAGGCCACGTTGATTTCGGAGGTGACGTCACTAGAGCGATGAGAGCTGTTGATGGAACAATAGTTCTTGTTGATCCAGTTGAAGGGATAATGCCACAGACAGAGACAGTCTTCAGGCAGGCTCTGAGAGAAAGAGTCAAGCCAGTCCTCTTCATCAACAAGTCTGACAGATTGATAAGAGAATTGAAGATGACGCCGGAGCAGATGATAAAAAGATTCGAGGAAGTTGTGCGAGATGTTAATTTTCTGATTCAAAAGTATGCCGAAGAACAGTACAAGGAGAAATGGCTTGTGAGTGTGAATGACGGGACTGTTGCAATTGGCTCTGCATACAGGAAATGGGCGATTTCAATTCCTTTCATGAAAAGAACTGGAATAACTTTCAAAGACATCATAGAGCTCACAAACTCGGGGCAGGAAGACGAGCTTGCAAGGAGAGCTCCTATGCATCAAGTAGTTTTGGATATGATCATCAAACATCTGCCTTCGCCCATGGAAGCACAGAAATACAGATTGGAAAAAGTTTGGAAGGGTGATCCTAATAGCGAAGCAGCAAAAGACATGATAGCTTGCAATTCAGATGGAAGACTTGCGATGATTATCACGAAGATGGTGCCAGATCCACACGTAGGATTCGTTGCGACAGGGAGGTTGTTCTCAGGAAGAATTTTTAAGGGAAAAGACGTGCATCTGATTGCCCAGCACCAGAACCAAAAGATCCAGCAAGTTGGAGTGTACAAGGGAATCAACAGGATTCCTGTGGAAGAAGTAGTTGCAGGAAATATCGCAGCGATCGTTGGAATTCAGGAAGCATTTTCTGGAGAAACTGTTTGCGATGTTGACAAACCAATAGAACCTTTCGAAGAAATCAAACACATTTTCGAGCCTGTAGTGACAAAAGCTATCGAACCAAAGAACGCGATGGAGCTTCCGAAACTTGTCGATACTCTAAAGAAATTAGGAAGAGAAGACACGACTCTGCAAATCAAGATCAACCAGGAGACAGGAGAATATCTAGTCTCTGGATTGGGAGAACTGCATTTAGAAATAAAAGTCGAACACAAGCTTAGGGATTTAGGAATTGCAGTCGAAATGTCCAAACCTATAGTAGTCTACAGGGAAACTATTTTTGAAAATTCACCAGAAATCGAAGGGAAATCTCCGAACAAGCACAACAAGTTTGAGGTAATTGTCAAACCATTAGAACAGTCTGTCTATCAGGCGATGTTGGACGGAGAATTGCCATCAAAGCAAGAGGTGAAAGGAAGGAACGTGGAATTGGCGAAAAAGTTTGCAGAGAAGGGAATGGATTATGACGAGGCGAAGTCGATGATACTTATACATAACAAGAATGTTTTTATGGACCAGACGAAAGGAGTGCAGTACATGAACGAAGTAATTGAACTTGTAAAAGAAGCTTTCATAGAAATGATGGAAGAGGGGCCTCTTGCGAAAGAACCATGCACGAAACTGAAAATTATTCTCACTGATGCAGAACTTCACGAGGATCCGGTTCATAGAGGACCTGGCCAAGTAATTCCTGCGGTTAGATTTGCTATCAGAGAAGCGATGCTTCATGCAAATGCGTCTATGTTGGAACCAAGACAGATAATCAGAATAGATTTACCATCAGAACTTGTAGGAAATGTCATCAGGGAAGTCGAAAACAGGAGAGGGCAGATTCTCGACATGAAGGAAGAGAGAGGAGCTTCGATTATTTCGGCGAAGCTTCCAGTTTCAGATATGTTTGGATTTGATGCGACATTAAAGTCTGCGACTTCAGGAAGAGGATTTTACAGTCTTGTTGAAACTGCTTTTGAAAAGTTGCCGAACGATTTGAGAGATGGAGTAATCACCGAAATAAGGAAGAGAAAAGGACTTCCTGAGGGAATTCCAAAGCCAGAAACTTGAAGAGAACTATAATATTTATAAAGCTTTACGTTTAATTAAGGGTATAGCATAATTTACGGTGTCAGAATGCCTAACAAACCACACATTAACCTGATGACAGCAGGCCACGTAGATGCAGGAAAGTCTACTTTGATAGGTAGATTGCTCTACGACACTGGTGCGATCAGGGAAGAGGAAATGAGAAAATTGAAAGAGATAGCCAAAGAGATGAAGAAAGAGACATTCGAATTCGCGTTCGTCATGGACCAAGTGAAGGAAGAGAGAGAAAGAGGAGTTACAATCGACATTGCACACAAACCATTCGAGACTCAGAAATGGTTTTTCACTATTATCGACACTCCTGGGCACAGAGACTTTGTCAAGAACATGATCACTGGAGCTTCGCAGGCTGATGCTGCAATTTTTGTCATTTCTGCAAAGGAAGGAGAAGGAATCCAAGACCAGACAAAGGAACATGCATGGTTGCTCAAAGTCCTTGGAATCGGACAGATGATTGTAGTTTTGAATAAGATGGACGCGAACAATTATGACGAGAAGAGATTCAATACCTTGAAAGAGGAAGTCAGCAAACTTTTGAAGATGATTGGATACAAGGTCGAAGATATTCCATTCATTCCAGTTTCTGCTTTTGTTGGGGACAATGTAGCTAAGAAATCAGACAAGATGCCTTGGTACAAGGGACAGTCACTGGTCGAGACTCTGGACAGTTACATCAAGGAGCCTGAAAAACCAGTAACAAAACCGTTGAGATTGCCAATTCAAGATGTTTATTCAATCACCGGTGTAGGAACGGTTCCTGTTGGAAGAGTTGAGACAGGAGTGATGAAGACAAATGATACCATAGTTTTCGAACCTTCGGGAGTGAAAGGTGAAGTAAAGACAATAGAAGTTCATCACCAACAGATCCAAGAAGCAAAGCCTGGTGATAATGTCGGATTCAACGTGAGAGGCATAAACAAGGCTGACGTGAGAAGGGGGGAAGTAGTCGGCCATCCAAACAATCCTCCGACAGTTGCGAAGGAATTCACAGCACAGATTATTGTTTTGCAGCATCCTACAGTAATTACAAATGGATATTCTCCTGTTTTCCACTGCCACACAGAATCGGTTGCGTGCACAATCACTGAGATAATCGCGAAGATTGATCCAAGAACAGGAGCAGTTGTTCAGGAGAAGCCTGATTTCATCAAGACTGGGGACGCTGCTAAGATCAAGGTCACACCAACCAAACCTTTTGTAATCGAAAAGAATGCGGACTTCCCAGAACTTTCTAGATTCGCGATAAGGGACATGGGGATGACTGTCGCAGCCGGTGTGTGTCTAGAAGTAGTTAAAGCAAAGTAACTAATTGATTCTAAAAATTATTTCCTTTTGTAAATATATTTCATCCATAGCTTTTTGAAAAATGAAATTGTCAATGTAGAGATGAAGAAAGCGATTGTTGGAACCAAAGAATTTGTAAGTGGATCTGGTATCTTCGCGACAAAAAGAAATAATGAAATTACAACATAAGTGGCGAAAGCAATTAAAATTTTTCTAGTTAAACTGGTTTCCCATGATTTGTCTGCTTCTACTTTCTTATTTCTTGCTTTGATTTTTTCTATTTCTTCTTTTATCGATGTCATAATGATAAATTTTATTAAGTAGGAACCTTTAAATGTTAGATAGATACAAGAGATTAGAGTGATTGGATGCAAATAGCAAGAATAAAATTGTCAGGAAAAGACCCGAAGGAATTGGACAACATTAGCGGAGAGATTAGGGAAGTCGCGAAAAAATTTGGCGTTGATTATCACGGACCCATCCCTCTTCCAACCAAGATTATGAAAGTGGTCACATTGAAAACTCCTTGCGGAGATGGGACCGGACATGGAAATGCTACTTTTGACAAATGGGAAATGAGAATTCATAAGAGGATGATTGACGTCCAGGCGGACGACAGAGCACTCAGGCAGATAATGAGAGTTTCTATTCCTCAAGGGGTTCACGTTTCTATACAGTTGAAAGACTGAATTCTCGAACAAAAAAACTTATTAAGTTTAAGATTCATAATAGAGTGTGCAGCCTTTTTACATCTTCGTAAGTGGTGGAGTAAGTTCTGGGATTGGAAAAGGGATAACTACCGCTTCTATAGCTAAGATACTTCAGGCGAAAGGATTCAGGGTAATCCCAGTCAAGATAGATCCTTATCTTAATTTCGATGCTGGAACTATGAGACCTACCGAGCATGGAGAGGTCTGGGTTACTGAAGATGGTGGGGAAATAGACCAAGACCTCGGGCATTATGAAAGATTTCTAGATCTGATAATTCCTAAAGAGAACAACATCACCACCGGCCAGATTTACTGGAATGTTCTTGGAAGAGAGAGGAAAGGTGGATACTTAGGCCAGACTGTCGAAGCAATCCCTCATGTCATTGACGAGGTCTACAGAAGATTAAGGAATATAGCGGACAACACTCAGGCAGAATTCGTAATTGTAGAAATCGGAGGCACTGTCGGTGAATATCAGAATGAAATTTATTTCAGAGCTGCGAGGATGATGAAGACTAAAGGTGAACGAGTACTTTTTGTTCACACTGTTTATTTGCCGATTTTGAAACATCTTGGTGAGATGAAAACAAAACCAGCGCAGCAATCTGTAGAAGTACTAGGAAAATTAGGTATCCAACCAGATTTCCTCATGTGTAGGGGGGAAAAGCCTATAGACGAAGTTAGAAAAAGGAAATTGGAAACTTTCTGTTATGTACCTAAAGAGAGAATTATTTCTGATCATGACATTGAGCCTATCTATGAGTTGCCGCTCATTTTAGAAGAACAGGATTTGGGTAACAAGATATTGAAACAATTGGGATTGCAGCCTAGAGAAAGCAAGTTGGATGAATGGAAAAGTTTAATTCAAAAGATAAAGAATTCTAAAGAGAAAGTAAGAATAGGAATAGTAGGAAAGTATTTTGACATTGGATCGTTCTATTTGACTGATTCGTATGTGACAGTTTTAGAAGCGATAAAGCATGCGGCTTGGAACAATTCACGAATTCCTGAAATCATATGGATAGATTCTAAAGAATTCGAAAAGGATGAGAAGAACCTGCAGAAACTGAAAAGTGTGGATGCACTGATAGTTCCTGGAGGGTTTGGGGAGGGTGGTGTCGAGGGAAAGATTCTTGCCATAAAATATGCAAGGGAAAATAATATTCCTTTTCTTGGACTGTGTTACGGACTTCAGCTTGCTGTGGTAGAGTTTGCAAGAAACGTATGCGGGATGAAAGGTGCTAACTCAACAGAAGTTGATCTGATGACAAAATACCCAGTCGTAGATTTGCTTCCATGGCAGAAAAAAATTCTTGAAGAATCTAATTATGGCGCGACGATGAGGTTGGGGGGTCAGTTGATAGAGATAAAGAAAGAAACACTTGCTCACAAAATATACGGGAAAGATTCTGTGATTGAAAGGTTCAGGCACAGGTACGAGATAAATCCTGAATATGTGAAGACCTTGGAGGAAAATGGGTTTGTATTTTCAGGGAAATCTGCTAAGGATGAGGGAATCATGCAGATTGGCGAGTTGCCGAAGCACAATTATTTCATAGGGACTCAGGCGCATCCAGAATTCACTTCAAGGCCTCTCAGGCCTAATCCTATGTTCGATGGATTAATTAAGGCGACTATAAAATAGAGATTATGAAAAAGACTGTGTTGGTAATATCGGGACCTCCGGGAGCGGGCAGCACTACAATCTCTAAGGAAATAGCAAAGAGGTTGAAGTTAGATTTCTTTTCACCTGGTTTCTTGCAGAAAAGCCTTGCGAAAGGATTGAACCAGAGTGAAGCTGCGATAAAAGTGTGGAAGACTGAAAAGGGGAGGAGCAAAGAATTCCACAGCGATTTGGATGGACTCCAGACAGAGATAGCCAAGAAGGGGAATGTAGTCATGTGCGGGAAACTTTCAATCCATTTCCTGAAAAAATATGCAACTTTTAGTGTTTGGCTAGATGTTCCAATTGATGTCCGGGCGAGGAGGACTGCTGAGAGGGACGGTATGACATTTGAGCAGGCAAAAAAAGATGTCTCTGAGAGGGAAAGAATCGAGAGGGAAGAATGGAAGAAGATGTATGGGTTTGACTATTTTGACCAGAAAAAGGAAGCGGATTTAATTTTAGACAGCTCTAACATGAGCACCGACGAGACTGTAAATGTCATTCTAGAAAAAATAAAGTGATTCCATGGAAGACTTATTGCATCTTTACGACCAAAGAAAAAATGAAATAAAAAACAGTTTGGAAGAATTTTCAAAGGTAAAGGAAATGGATGGAAGAAGGATGTTTTCCGAGTTAGTTTTCTGCCTGTGCACACCTCAATCAAAAGCAACCATGTGCTGGGACGCTGTCAAAAAATTAAACGAGAACGGAACTCTGGTGGAAGGGAGTAATAAAAAAATAGAAAAAATACTGAAGGGTGTGAGATTCCACAAGACAAAAGCGAAAAGGATAGTCAGGGCCAGAGAGAAATTTTTCGCAGATGGAAATTTCAAAATAAAAAAAGTTTTAGAGGGGACGGAAGACGATAAAACATTGAGAGAGTGGTTGGTAAAAAATGTGGAAGGTTTCGGGATGAAGGAAGCCAGCCATTTCATGAGAAATGTAGGAAGGGGGGAGAATGTGGCCATACTTGACAGGCATATACTTAGAAATCTTCACAAGCATGGGATATTGGATAACATACCTGAGACGATGACAGAAAGGAAGTATGTTGAGATAGAGACAAAGATGAAGGATTTCGCAGACAACCTAGGAATCCCTTTGGCAGAACTTGACATCCTGCTCTGGTCAAAAGAGACTGGATTTATTTTCAAATAGCCACTCATTAAATTAGTGATAAATTGAGAGAAGAGCTTGTTTTATTCGACGCAGATTACGAGCTTGACGAAAATAAGGGGGTCATTCTCCTATATTGCAGAGATTCTAAAGGCAAGTCGGTTCTTGTGAAAGATAAGAATTTCAACACATACTTCTATGTCCTTCCAAAAACTGGCAGGATAGACGAAGTCAAGAAAAAGATTCATGAAATAGATGAAAAGAAAACAGGAACGAGGATTTTAGGAGTAGAAGTTTTTGAGATGAACTGGCTGAACAAAAACGAAAAGGTCCTGAAGGTTGTGATTGAAAATCCGAGGAGAATTCATGATGTGAGGGATGCTGTAAAACACTGGAAAGAAATAGATGACACATTCGAATACGACATCACTTATTACAAGAGATACCTTATCGACAAGAGGCTGGAGCCGATGGGATGGCTTGAAGTCAATGGAGAAGTTTCAAAAGACAAAGGAAAATTCAAAGTTGATTATGTGATCAAAGCCACTTCTGTGAAGTTCCTGGGCACGAAGAAGGCATTTGACACCAGAGTCGCAGCTTTCGACACCGAATGGATAGAAGAGAGGAACGAATCAAAACTGATAATGCTGAGCCTCTCAACAAGCGACGGATTGAAGAAAGTTATCACGACATACGACTGGGAAAACAAGCCTCCATATGTCGAGAGTGTCAAGGACGAAAAGGGGATAATAGAAAGGTTTCTTGAGTTGGTCGAAAAGGAAGATCCAGACATCATTGTCGGATACAACTCTGACGGTTTCGATTTTCCGGAATTAAGGGACAAAGCTTCTGAATTTAAATTGCAAATGAGGATAGGAAGGGACGATTCGCAGATTTTTGTCGTGAGGAGAGGGAGGATAAGTTCTGCGAAATCTAAAGGGAGAATCCATATAGACCTCTTCGGCTTCATCAAGCACATACTCGGACCGTCCATGAAGAGCGAAGTCTTTTCTCTTGACGAAGTTGCACAAGAACTCCTTGGGGCAGGGAAAAAAGACATGACATACAAGGAGATGGTTGAGATATGGTCGAAGAAGAAAGAACTGGAAAGATTGGCAGAATACAACATGTGGGATTCTGAACTAACGCTGAGATTGGCTCAGCATGTCCTTCCCCAGATAATTGCTATAAGCAGATTGACAGGACAGCTGCCGTTTGATGCGGGAAGATACACATACTCACAGCTTGTCGAAGGATTCTACATGAGAAAGGCTTCCGAAGACAAAGTTTTGGTTCCGAACAGGCCGATAACAGAAGAGATTGAAGCAAGGAAGGAAGAGCCAGCATACAAGGGTGCGATTGTTATAGAACCGAAGAAGGGAATACATTCGGACATTCTAGTTTTCGATTTCAGGAGCCTCTACCCGACAATCATAGTCACTCACAACATAGATCCTTGGACGTACAACTTCAAACCCTGCAAGAAGAAAGAACAAATTCCTCAGAGTGATTCGTACTTCTGCGCTGATTCGAAGGGATTCATACCAAAACATCTTGAGGAGATTATAGAAAGAAGAAGACAGATCAAGGCGATGATGAATAAGGAGAAGAAAGAGAGCGGGCAGCACAAACTATACGAGAACGAACAGTATGCGCTGAAGATTCTTGCGAATGCTACTTATGGATACCTGGGATACTTCGGAGCCAAATGGTACAAGAGGGAGGCGGGGGCTGCGGCCGCTTCGTGGGGGAGGCATTACATAGGTTTGGTAGTAGAGGAAGCGAAGAAATTTGGTTTCGAAGTGATATACGGAGATACAGATTCACTGATGGTGAGCCTTGGAAAGACGAGCACGGAAAAATTAGAAAATATGGGTTCGAAATTTGAAGCTACCATAAACAAGAAACTCCCGGGAATAATCGAACTCGAGTTCAGAGCTGTATATGAAGGCGGGATTTTCGTTGCGCGACAGAAGGGGGAAGTCGGAGCGAAGAAAAGATATGCTCTTTTAGATCACAAGGGTGGACTCGAGATAAGAGGATTCGAAACTGTGAGAAGAGATTGGTGCCAGCTGAGCAAGGACATCCAAAGAGAAGTGCTCACAGTAGTGCTGAAAGAAAAAGATCCAGTCAAAGCCGTCACCTTAGTAAGGGAGACGATTAAAAAAGTCAAGGAAGGGAAAGTTCCATTGGATCAATTGATTATTCTCGAGCAGATTACTAGACCGATTTCACAATATGAACAGATGGGACCTCATGTCAGGGCGGCCATGAAATCGATAGAGAGAGGAAGACCTGTTGGGGAAGGAAACCTAATTGCGTTTATAATCGTCAAAGGAAGGGGGAGCATTTCTGAAAGGGCGGAACCTGTTGAGGACGTGAAACAGAATCAATATGATCCAGACTACTATGTAGAGCACCAGATTCTTCCTGCTAGCATGAGGGTGCTGAAAGGTTTGGGGTATACTGAAGAAGAAGTTCAAGGTGGCAAAATTCAAAAGAGATTAGAGGCATGGACGAAGAAATAAATAGACGAATTACGAACTTTTATCAATTGATTTGAATGGCGAAGAAATTTTTATTCACATCTGAGAGTGTGACAGAAGGACATGCTGATAAAGTTGCAGATCAGATATCAGATGCAATTCTTGATGCCATAATCAAGGACGATCCTGACGCTCATGTTGATTGCGAGACTTTGATAATGCAGGGAACAGTTGTTGTGACTGGCCAGATTACTACGAGCACTTATGTCGACATTCCTAGAGTGGTTAGAAATACCATCAAAGAAATAGGACTCAACAATGCAAAAGACGGATTAGATTGGGAAAGCTGTGGAGTGATAAAATCTATTGAAGAGCAATCGCCGGACATAGCTAGAGGAGTGGACGAGAGTAAGGGGTTGGACATAGGAGCAGGAGACCAGGGATTTGTGTTCGGTTATGCGACAAATGAGACTCCAGAGCTGATGCCATTGCCGATAATGTTGGCACATAGATTGGTAATGAGACTTGCAGAATGCAGAAAGGAAAAAATTATTCCTTATCTCAGGCCTGATGGAAAATTTCAAGTGACAGTCGAATATGAAGATGACAAACCAAAGAGAGTCGACACGGTAGTGATAGCTGCTCAGCACGAAAATGGGGCCGATATAGAAACTGTGAGAAAAGATGTGATAGAGAAAGTCATCAAGCATGTGGTTCCTACAAACATGATTGACAAGAATACTAAATTCATCGTGAATGGAACTGGAAGATTTTCCATAGGGGGAACGCTAGCTGATACTGGACTAACAGGAAGAAAAACTGTGGTCGACACTTATGGAGGAGTTGGGAGGACCGGAGGGGGGTGTTTTTCAGGGAAAGATCCTACTAAGGTTGACAGATCTGGTTCTTACATGGCAAGATACATTGCAAAGAATATTGTCGCAGCTGGAATTGCTGACAAATGCGAAATACAGATTGCATATGCGATCGGAATTTCCCAACCATTGTCTGTTTACGCCACCACATTCGGAACTGGGAAGATCTCTGACGAAAAACTTACTGAGTTGATAAAAAAACATTTCGACATGAGGCCGGGAGCGATAATAAAGAATTTGAACCTTCGTAGACCAATTTACAAGAAGACAGCCGTATATGGGCACTTTGGAAGGAATGACCCCGACTTCACGTGGGAGAAAACTGACATGGAAAAGGTTTTGAAAAAAGAAGCAGGGCTTTGACTATCTGCTGAAAAGGTTTTGAACTTGTGATTCAAATTTGTGGATAGTCTCTGTCTCATCAACGCTCATGATTTTTCTGTCCTTCATTACAATCTCTCCGTCGATTATGCTGTCGTTGACATCAGAACCACTAGCTGAATAGACGAGATGAGAAACAATGTCATGAACAGGATAGAGATGCGGTTTTGATATGTCTATAGTAATCAAATCTGCCAGCATCCCATTTTCTACAGACCCAAGTTTTGTTTTCATTCCAAGAGCTCTGGCCCCATTCAAGGTACCCATGTCAAGAGCTTCCTGTGCGTTAACAATCTTAGAATCCTTATGCTTCATCTTTTGCAAAAGTGCAGAAATCTTTATTTCCTCGAAAAGGTTCAGGTTGTTGTTGGATGCGACAGAATCAGTTCCCAATCCTACGTTGACGCCATGCCTAATCATCTGATAGATAGGAGCAAGTCCACTGGCAAGTTTCATGTTTGATATTGGGCAGTGCGCTACATTGGTTCCACTCTTAGCGAGAAGTTGTATTTCTTTTTCTGAAACCCAAATGGAATGGGCAGTCACTAGTCTTGGAGAAAGCATTCCCAACTTTTTCATATAGGAGACAGGCGTCTTGCCGAATTTTTTCAGAGAGTCTTTCACTTCCTTCTCAGTTTCTGAGAGGTGAATATTTAAAATCGTGGAATTTTTTTTGGATATTTCGTCTGATTTCTGCAGATTTTCTGCAGAGCAAAGATAAATTGAATGGGGCCCGACAGAAGGATAAATTCGTGGTGTGTTTTTCCATTTTTTTATGAAAGATTCTGCTCGAGTTATTCTGTCTTTATCGCCAGAAAACTCCTTGTCGGTGACTGGTATGGAAAGGAATCCTCTCATGCCTGTTTTCTGAGATGCTTTTGCCACTTCGTCCATGAAATAATACATGTCAAGAAAAGACGTCGTCCCGCTTTTGATCATCTCGATGTTCGCGAGCATGGTTCCCCAGAATACGTCTTCTTCATTCAGCTTGTCTTCTATGGGCCATATTCTCTTGTTCAACCACTCGAATAGATCCATATCGTCTGCGAAACCTCTGAAAAGAGTCATCGCAGCATGGGTATGGAGATTGACCAAACCTGGAAGCACGACCTTCCATTTTCCATTTATCACATGTTCAGCTTTTGCTTTCAATTTCTTTCCGATTTCTCTTATCTCATTGTCTTCAACGAAGATGTCCACGTCTTTCAGGACCTGCCTCTTCTTGTTCTGAGTAACCACATAAGAAGCGTCCTTAACCAGGATAGACATAAGAATTAATTAATGAGGACGATATAAATTCATGGAATTAGACATTTCTAGAATTTCAGAACATCAGAATAATTATCCTATGTAACTCAAGTCTTTCTCATGCTCTTTGTGGATTCTGATATATTTCTCTAATTGCTGTTCTGCAAATTTTTGTATTTTCTTTTTGGAAAGTTTTTTTGGCAAACATTTCACCTAGATTAAATATTATTAAGAAAAGATAGGTTAATAAATTTCATTCCTTGTACTTGGTTTTCAAATAAAGTCCGAAAATTACTCCAAGGAACAAACCACCAAGATGAGCGCCGTAAGCAATCCCGCTGGGGACGAATATCCCGAAAAATTCTGATATGAACCAGAAGAATGAAGCGACAATCATCGGCATCGGGACTCCGTAAAGATAAATTATTGCAGTTGGGCTTATCATCGCCAGAGCACCCATGACTCCATAGATAGCTCCTGAAGCACCGAGACCTGGGATGAGAGATCCAGGAGAGGTGATCATGTATCCGACATTTCCTACGATGCCTGAGGCAAAATAGATAAGGAGAAAATATTTTTTGCTGATTCTTGCCTCAAGATAAGTTCCAAAAATAAAAAGCGCAAACATGTTGAAAAAGATGTGGGTGAAATCTGCGTGGAGGAACATTGCAGTGACGAAGGTCCACGGTTCGCTAAAGGCGTGGGCGGGAACGAAAGAAAAATAATTTTCTATTGGTGAGATTAGTTCTATGAAGAATATGAAAACGTTTATTCCAATCAAACTTAACGTTACTACTGTCCTTTCTGGAATTTTCATAAGAAACTAAATTGTTTCTGAATTAGGTGGTTTGCCATTTTCTTCAAGAATACCGTCGGAAGCAGGCCCCACCTTTGCCAAAACTGGCTTTAATTTGTACCCCTCAGAATCTTTGCTTACACTGTTGAGAATGTCAAAATCAAACGTTAGAGTCAAAGTTTCGCCACTTTGTATAGAGAAAGGATGGATTATTTTGAATGGTTTGTCTTGGTCTTTGATGATAACTGTATAAGTCTTATTATAAAATTGCTGGAATATGTTAGTTATTTTGATGCTTGCTTCGTCAATATACAGTCTTATTTGCGTGTATTTTCCTGGATCCAAATCCTTCTGAGCTATAAGCGCAATAGTATCGTTGTATTTTATCAAATCTACATTCTTGCTCCCTTCGTAAACAGTCACCCAGCCTGATTCATCCGATTCGTTTTCTGTGGCCATGTGAACTTCTATTTTTGTTATTGTGATGTTCAAACCTATGATGTCATTTCCTCCAGGAAGCCTGTACTTGGCATCCTTAACTCCTATGTACAAAGTTCCTGTTGTAATTTGAGGAGTTGTAGATGTTGTAGTCGTTGTGGTGGCAGGAGTCTGAACTTGTGGTTTGTATCCTGAATAAGCTACAGCAACTGCGAGGACCAAGATAATTATAGCGAACGCATAGAATTTGTAGTCAGGACCTGAGTAGTGCTTCCAGTAATTTTTCCACACCATACTAAATATTTTATGTGACTAGCAATTAAAGCTTAAACAAGTTCTTTTAAAGAGAAATTATCCTAATTATATCCGTGAGTTTTCCATATTACTTTTATGGAAGAGGAGGCGCTGAAAAATCACAAGAAAGCGATGGAGATATCTGACACTGTGATGAAGACGGTCAGGGAGATGGCTGTGATAAACACTCGAGCGTTCGACTTGGCAGAGAAGATTGAGGAAAAAATAAAAGAGATGGGGGGGTTTCCTGCTTTTCCGGTCAACATATCGATAAATGAAATAGCTGCGCACTACACTCCAGAATTGAACGATGGTTTAGTTTTGAAGGAAGGCAACTTGGTGAAGATAGATGCAGGAGTTCAGGTTGACGGATACATCAATGATGCTGCTTTCACAGTCTGCATAGGGAAAAACACCCATCCGCTCGTCGAAGCTTCCGAGTCGGCATTGAACGAAGCGTTGAAAATTATGAAAGTTGGGAGTCAGGTCTGGGAAATCTCTGAGGTAGTGGAAAACACTCTTGTGGAAAAAGGGTTCAGGCCTGTGAGGAATCTGTGCGGACATGGACTGGAAAGATTCAACCAGCATGGGCATCCTTCTATTCCAAACGGGAAAAACAAGAGCAAGGAAGTGTTGGAAGAAGGGCACGCATATGCCATGGAAGTCTTTGTTACGGATGGTGAAGGGCTTGTCAAGGACTCTTCGCCAACGATGATTTACAAATTCGTACAAGACAGGCCTGTGAGGATGCCTGAGGCGAGGAAAGTTTTGGACATGGCTAAGAAGGATTATTTCATGCTACCGTTCGCGAAGAGGTGGGTTGCAAAAAAGATTTCCCCTATCAAATTGGATTTCGCTCTCAGGCAGCTTGAGGAGATTGAAGCGATTGAGAGCTTTCCTGTGTTGAAAGAAGTTTCTGGCGGTCTTGTAGCACAGACAGAGCAGACAGTCTTGCTGTGAAAATTTTTACCGATTTTATATAACCGGACGGACAAATACTATTTAGCCAGAGTGTAGACATGAGTCTTGCTAGAATAAAATGTCCTAAATGTGGAAAGCAGATGCAGAAGAAATTATTGAAAATCACTCGTGGCAAATGCAGCAACTGCGGATTCTCCCTAGCAAGTTCCCTTGCAAAATTCAGTTCTGCCAGATCGCGAGTACAGAGCAAATACAGGTGAAGAATTAAACCACCAACTGCCAAACGGCAATTGGTATAAAATATCAAATCAGGATCATTTTTTCTTGACCATTGGTAAACCGGTTCTTTCGTTTTCAATTACGGTCAAATGATCAGGTAAATCTGTCGAGTCACTTGAATCCTTCGAGAAGAAGAAAAGCTTTGCTCCTCCTCTACCCTCTCTGGAGTGCAACCAATAGGTTTGCCCTCTAGTGTTCTTGTGTGAATATGCCATTACGACACCTCCGAGATTAATTTATTTTGGTTCTTGAATACTTAAACTTTGTAAAGCTTTTTTATATGGCCGTTAAGTTATTTTATGGCGCTTTCGGTATTGTCAATAGAAATTCTAAAGTGCATCCGTTCTAGGATAAGGGAGCCGAAGGCGATTGCAGACGAGCTGAACGTGGATTTCGCTGTTGTGAAAGAACATCTGGACTGGTTGGTCCACCACAAGTTCATAACGGCAGACGGAAGGCTGACTAAGAAGGGATTCCTCAAAGCTCCGGAAAGGATAGTCAGAAGATAGATTGTTTTCTGTGAGATATTTACCGACCTAATACCAAATTAATAGTGGAATTGCACATATCGGCGCCAATGGGATTTTTGTGAGAAAAGACGCGATTGAAAACATAATTAAAATCGTGAAATGCCTGAAAGAGGCAGAAGAAGGCTGGTTATGGATAACAGAGATAGGAAGACGCTGCAATCTGCACCATAAGACTGTGGCCAGACTCGTAGATTCTCATTTGACCATGTTCACAGACCAGCAGATGATGGAACCTTTCAATGTGAGGATGATCAGGTTGAAGCCTGGGATAGAAATCAACTCGATTTTCAGGCATTTGACGATTATGCAGAAGCTGAAAGGCACAAAAACGTGAAATAATTTCTATGATTTGTCATAAATATTCTATTTCCCTACCTAGCGAGTTTAAGTATTCTGAAACACATATATTGGTAATCAGGTGTCGATATAGGTAAGTTCAATAGTTACATGCTCAAGGTAAACGTGCCTTGTAGAAAGTGCAATAACTTGGTCAAGATGGGTGTAGAGGAAAAAATAGCTTTCTGTCCTTTCTGCAACTCAAAATGGGGACTTTAGCTTAATTTCTGCCTCAAATTGTCTGTAGAAGACCATTTTTATACTTGTATAAGCCTTTCTTGATCCAAAATGAAGGTTTTGATGCTCTGATTTTGAATATTTTTAAGGAAATCGCCTGCAATTGTTTGATGGGGTGGCATTACAAGCCATATTTCGTCTAGATTATATGCTGATTTGGCATAAAGAAGTTGTCCTAATGCCCTCTGAAGTGAGGTAGCGTCGGCTTTCACCTTCAATTCTACACCTATTAGCTTAGTTTCTTTCTCGATTATGAAGTCTGGGGAGGTCTGATAGAGTTTTCTTTTGATATTATAGCCTTCTTTTCTTAGAAATGCCTCGAAAACATCGCTAAATGCAGCTTCTCCTTGTTTAAAATCGCTTTTAGGTAGATTTAAATCGCCTTTTTCAACATATTTTACCCATCCTTTGCCGCCTCTCGTGAATCTTTCTATGTTTTTTGTTCGTTTGGTCATATTAGCCATTAGACCGCGAAGACCTGAAACTTCTGCAAGGTTTAGCCGCTTTGCTAAGTCCTCGTAACTAATTTCTACAGCTTCCTTTATAGCAGACAAAGCCTCCTCCATCTTGGGTGTTAGAGGAAGATTTAGCTCGATAGCACTTATTTCGGCAGACAGGGACGATTTAATTGGTTCTGGGAGAGTTTTAGACATTTCTTTTAATTTATCTATAGAGCTTTGAATCGCTTCATATCTTGATTGTCCATTTTGATCTAAGGTCCTAATTAGTTCCAAAAGCTCCGGTGTCCTATCCTCAAAAGTAGCTAAAAACCAATCCTTAGTAGTCATTTGATTCTCAATTCTATTCAAAGAATATTCGATTTCTCTAAGAGATTTGCCAGTAAAACCGGCGGCAAGTCCTAATCCGAAAGACTCTTTTTCTAGTGAAAGTGGAGGAGATGGCTTAAAATATTCGACAGACAGAGAAGGTTTTGAGGATAAGTTAACAGTATCTGGAATATCAGAGATTTGAAGCGATTTTGAAGCGCTTTCTAGCGATTTAACATCGCTTTGAAGTGATTCAGGTGCTTTAGGACGGCGCATAAGCCATGATAGGAAGCTCATATGATCAAAAATACTTGGTTTTTAGTTGTATTAAAGATTTACCTCTACTCTCACAAGAAAAAAATATGACTAACCCTCACTATTTTTAAAAAACACTAAGTCTCACTTTCTAAAATGACTCTCACAGACAGAAGATATGATCATTATTCCATAACATTACAAATCGACAATTTACCTGTCAACTCTCACTTTGTCCCAAAACATCAATATTGACTATAATATATAAGTAATAAACAAGATAAATTAGATTAATATTATATAATATATATAGAATTTAAACATATTATTTAATTTATATGTTAGAAAATAATAAGAATCCACTAAATACGCAGTATGTAAGCAGTCAAAATTTATCTCGTTCAAAAATAATGGTCTAGATATGAAATTATCAGAGAAGAAATGCGTGCCATGCGAAGGCGGAGTTGCTCCTTTTACTGAAAAACAGGCAAAAGAGTATCTATCTCAGGTAAAAAACTGGGAATTGGACGGAAATCATATAGAGAAAACGTTCAGGTTCGAGGATTTTGTACAAGCTATGAGATTCGTGAACAAAGTGGCTGAGATAGCTGAGCAAGAAGACCATCATCCAGACATAAAAATCAAATATAACAAAGTAGAACTCGAGCTCTGGACGCATTCTATAAAAGGCCTGTCTGAAAACGACTTCATCCTTGCTGCGAAGATAGACGAGATCAAAATTTAGGACGCACTAAATGCGCCGTCTCTTAGAAATTTTTCTTTTCTCCTCGTTCAGCGCGAGAGGGCCGTGGTAACCGCATTTCCTGCACTCGTAGATCATGCCTGCATTGAATCCTACGAATGGAAAGACAGGGCCTCCACACTTGGAACAAAATTGTTTTCTGAATCTCACAAATGCACCATCTCTATAATAGCGATTTAAAAATAAAATATCGCCTAAAGGTTAAAGTTCGGCTAATGGCACTTA
>JAGVVV010000013.1 GCA_018304615.1 Candidatus Aenigmatarchaeota archaeon | reverse complement strand
ATTCTGCTTGTTCCTATAGAAGATTGCACGCGGCTCGAAAAGCGACGCCCACGCCTTTCTCACTGAATCAAGATAATTCTTCACGCCTTTGATGTTTAGAAATGTCGCTTGTTGTCCTGCGAAAGATGCTGTTGGTAGATCTTCAGCAGTAGCGGAACTTCTCACGGCAACTAAAGCGAAATCTCTTCCTGCAGATATCAATTCAATTGCCTGTGGAACAGAAACATCATTGTATGAAAGGCTCCTATACGCCTCTATCAGTTCGCTTTTCATGGACATCGGATACTCTCCACCTTCAATCATTTTCTTGATTGTTGCAGAGGCTTGCATCAAGGCATCGGTTTCCTCAACGTCTGTTGAGCTGATGATTTGATCTATTTGATTACCCAGTCTGTTGACTTCGAGGAATTTGTTGTATGCCTTTGTTGTGATTGCAAATCCAGGAGGAACCGGAAGTTTGAGGTTGAACATCTCGCCTAAGTTTGCCCCTTTCCCTCCTGCCAGTGGAATAGAATCCTTAGTAATCTGCTCGAACCAGAGAATGTATTCCATGAAGTTATTTTGAATTTGCTATAAAATATATCTAATATAATTCGTTCGAAAAGCAGCGCCGAAATTTCACTTTAATAAAAAAATCGTAATATATAATTATTAAGTAAGAATTTTCGATAAGCAACGCCGATTTTTGACGTACAATGATGTACAGAAGGTTTAAGAGGGGGTACACGAACCAAGTTACATGTACAGCGTTGGTCCAGAGTATGGCCAAGCCTATTGCACAAACTGCTTAATCGACACCAGTGTAATCGACGGTTCATGCGCCAGATGCGGCCAACGCGGTTCTTTTTTCCTTATCTACAAAATGGCACAAATTTAGGTTTTCAAAATCTATTCTAATTGATGATTGTAGTCTATTTCACTGCTAAGGATGAAAAAGAAGGATTGAAGATTGGAGAGGTCTTGGTAAAAGAAAAAATCGCTGCTTGCTCGAACGTGTTTCCGATAAAATCAATATACAGGTGGAAGGGGGAAGTCCGGAGGGGGAGGGAGGTTGCAGTTTTTGTCAAGACTAAAAACAATCTTTATAAAAAAGTGGTCAAGAGGATTAGAGAATTGCATTCGTACGAGCTGCCTGTGATAGAAAAATATGAAGTGAAGACTTATCCTGAACTTGAAAGATGGATTAGAGAATCAGTTAAGTCTAATCTTTATTAAAAATTTTGGTTTACTATATTCTAGTTGAATTTTTTGAAAAAAGTAACTGCTTAAATCCTTTGCCCTTCATTTTACCAATTATGAATTTGAAGGAAAGGACATTAGGCATCTTAGAATATGGATTATTCGCTGCAGGAGTTGTAGGACTGGCAAAAACAGCTTATGATCTTCTAAATGTGCAAGTTCCTTCGTTAAATCTTCTGATTCAGGCAGCAATCAGCAGAGTAGATGTTCTTAATGGAAAGGGCACGTTGGAAATCCTTATAAGTCCTTACGTAAATAACAAGTTTGCAGGCTACGTTTCTGAGAAATTTGATGTTTTCGTTGACAGCCTAAAATCAAATCCTTCATATCCATTGGGATCTCGTACCGTTGATTTGACTGCCGCAGTCAGAAATTATGCAGAGCAATATTTTAACATTTCAAAAGAAGGCATCTTATCCGGACTTGCTTTTGCAGGAGCTCACATAGCTAGTAAAGTTAGAAATCGTAAGATCGAAAAGTCGGAACAGAAAAGAGAGTCACACAGAAAACTTTTAAGAAATTATCCATAAAAATTATTTTTCTATTTCCAATATCAAAGGAGTAGGCATCTTCAGTGAAGCCTTCTTCATAGCTTGTTTGGCAAGTTCAAGGTTTGAGCTGTTAACTTTCAACATCAGAATATGCTGTCCTTTACGAACTTGGACAGCTGTTGTCTGAGGCCTTCCGAAATTTCTCCTCATTCCCTGGGAGAACCTGTCTGCTCCTGCGCCTTGAGCGATAGCATGTTCTCTGATTACATGATGAGGGAAAAGCAAAATCTTTAGGAAGAAGTTAGTTCCTAATTTTGTTTCCAAAAATTTTGTTGCCACGATTCTTGAAGCCTCCAAAGCATTATCTCTGATCTGGACTGCGTCTCTCGCGCTTCCCCAGATTGTCACGTCATAATCACCTATTTTAGTCCCCATCTCAAACTGGTGTGTCTTCGGAAAAGGAACTCCGACTACATAAGATTTTCTAGGAACTCTCCTGCTCTGCCTTGTGTAAGGTCTTTCAATCTTTCTTGTAGTCCTTCCAGGTCTCAAAGTCATATTATCAACTTAGTAATAGTAGTTTAATTCCTTTTTATAGGTTACTCAAGTTTTCCTTTGCGCCATCAAAAAGTAGTTTTGCAAGCGGTTCAAAATATATCTCCGCATCCGAATATTCAGGATTTTTGTATACTTTTCCATCTGAAGTGACAGCCAGAGGTGAAGATTGGATAACGCGAATCATTGAAGGGGGATCGTGGATTGAAATTTCAACTAAATGTGGAACAAAGATAAGCTGACGTTCTAACTTCCCTTCAACGTATTGGCCGTAATAGTCGAATGGCCGCCCTGCAACTCTTAGTTGAGAAATCTGACCGCGAGGAATATCTTCTCTGTCATAAGCTGGACGCCCCACATCTTCTTCGTCGAATCCGTAGAATCCTATGGCCACATAATCAGTCTGAGAAAATCTGTTCCTAATAGCGGTTATAGGTTTTTTGATTGTAGTAGTTATTGGATTGAACACTTTTCTTATTAGAAGGGTTAGGGATATATCCTTTGTTCGATTGCAACTTTAAATACTGTTCAGAGTCAAATATTTTCTAGAATGAAGGAGGTGTGGAAATGGCGCTTGTTGTGAAGTCTGCTGTCAGGAAATACCTGAAGGGAATGAGAGCTTCTGGTAATTTCTTCAAGGCTATGGACAAACATCTGTCAGATGAATTAACGAAAGCTGTCTGGAGGGCCAAGCAAAACGGCAGGAAGACTCTGAGACCTGAGGATCTGTAAGTCTTGATGTGATTTAGATTTTTTATTTTTCAAGTTCTCTTCTTCTGCTCTGCTCTGAAATTAAAGCTTATTAATTTTCCAACCCAATAGTTTTTGATGGTCAAAGTAATAGGTCTTACAGGCGTTTTTGGTTCTGGTAAAGAAACTGTAAAAGACATGCTCACGCACAAGTTGAATGCGTACTATGTGACTCTTTCTTCACTCATAAGAGATGAAACTTTGAAGAAGAGAGGGATCAAAGTCGGAAGGGGGGAGCTGCAAGACCTGGGTAATGAGTTAAGAAAGCAGTATGGTAATGATGTATTGGTGAAGGTGGTGTGGGATTTCCTGCCGAAGAACAAGGAGTTCATAATTGTCGATGGGATTAGGAATCCGGGCGAAGCGGAGTTCTTCAAGAAGAAGGTCGGAAAGGATTTTGTTCTTGTTGCTGTCGATGCCCCTCAAGAAATAAGGTTTGAGAGGACTGCGAAAAGAGGGACGCCCAAGGATCCGAAGTCGTGGGAGGAATTTTTGAAGATGGAAGAGAGGGATTTGGGAGCGAACGAACCTACTTACGGCCAGCAGGTTAAGAAGTGCATGGAGATGGCTGATGTGACGATAATTAATGATGGGGACAAGGCTGTTCTAGACGGAAAGATTTCAGAACTTGTCAAGAGTTTGAAAGCATAATTTTATTTTTGCCCAGAGTGAGAGCATGTGGTATCTTGAACTAGAGAATTTAGCAAAGGTCGATCCAGAATTAGTAGAGATGATGAAGAAAGAGATCGACAGGCAGGAATATTCTCTGGAACTGATTCCTTCTGAGAATTTTGTAAATCCGGCTCTGTTCGAGGCCATGGGTTCTGTTTTGACGAACAAGTATTCTGAAGGGTATCCGAGGAAAAGATACTATGGAGGAAACCAGTTCGTCGACATGATCGAGCAGCTAGCGATTGATCGGGTGAAGAAAATCTTCGGAGTCCCATATGCGAACGTCCAGGGATATTCGGGGAGCCCTGCTAATTTTGCTGTCTATATGGCGACGTGCAAGCCTGGGGATTTGATCATGGGGCATGCGCTTCCTGACGGGGGGCATCTCACCCATGGATGGAAGACTAGTTTCTCAGGGATATTCTATAATTCTGTCCAGTATCATGTCAAACAGGATGGGTACATTGACATTGAAGAAGTCAGGAGATTGGCTTTGGAGAACAAACCAAAGTTGATTTGGGTTGGCGGAAGTGCGTATGTCCGACAGTTCCCGTTCGAAGAGTTTTCTAAGATTGCTGATGAGGTTGGAGCTTATCTTGCAGCAGACGTTGCTCATGTGACTGGGTTGATAATTGCGGGAGAACATTCGAACCCTGTGCCTTATGTGGATATTATCATGACTACGACTCACAAGACTCTGAGAGGACCGAGGGGAGCGATAATAATGGTGACTGAGAGAGGATTGAAAAAAGATCCTCTGCTCGGAGAAAAAATTGACAAGGCTGTTTTTCCAGGGCTGCAAGGAGGCCCTCACGACCACACGACTGCTGCGATTGCTGCTGCGCTGAACCTTGCCATGAAAGATGATTTCAAAGAATACGGAAGACAAATCGTCAAGAATGCAAAAGCATTGGCGGATTCTCTGATGAAGAGGGGTATGAAACTTGTCTCTGACGGAACTGAAGTTCATCTGATGCTAATTGATTTGACTCCTTTTGGAAAGGGTAAAGGGATTTTCGTGCAGGAAGCTTTGGATTTGGCAGGGATTACTTTAAATAAAAATACCATTCCTGCGGATCCATCATCTCCATTTTATCCGAGCGGAGTGAGATTGGGAACCCCTGCTGTGACTTCAAGAGGGATGAGAGAAGAGGAGATGGATATCATAGCTGGGATGATTGTTAGAGTGATTGATGAAGTCAAAAATTACGAGATGCCAGACGAGAAGGAGAAGAGAGCAGAAGTCCTGAAAAAATTCAGGGAAGACATCGAGAAGAACGAAGTTATTAAAGAAGTAAAACAAGATGTAGTAGAATTGTGCAAAAGATTTCCTTTGTATAAAAAGTGATTTTCTTGGAATACAACCAAGTCGTAGAATATATCTTTAACCTAAGAAGGTTTGGCGACATTAAGTTAGGATTGGAAAGAGTAAGCTACATGCTCGAGAGGATCGGAAATCCTGAGAGGAAATTGAAAGTAATTCACGTCGGAGGAACAGCAGGAAAAGGATCGACTGTCATGATGGTTTCTTCCATACTTCAAGCTGCTGGATACAAAATCGGTTCGTACACTTCCCCCCACCTTTCCAGCTACACAGAGAGGATTGTTATAAATGGAGAGAGGATAAAGGAGGAAGAAATTATTTCCCTGTTCGAGCAGATGAAACCGATTATCGATGAGTTGATCCAGAAAAAAAACCAGCCGACATTTCCAGAAGTCACTACTGTGATGGCTTTCCAATATTTTTTCGACAAGAAAGTGGATTTCGCGGTGATAGAAGTCGGATTGGGTGGAAGATTGGATGCGACTAATGTAGTGAATCCTCTAGTTTCTGTGATCACAAACATAGGCCTGGAACATACTGAATATCTTGGAAATTCTCTGGAAGAGATTGCAAGGGAGAAAGCTGGGATAATAAAAAATTTTGGAATCGTAATAACCGCTACAGAGGATGAGAAGGTTTTCAAGATCTTCAAGGAGGTTTCACGCGAAAAAAATTCGAAAATCCTCAGATTAGGCGATCAGTTCAGGTTCAAGAAAATTAGTTCGTCACTTGAAGGCCAGACTTTTGATGTCATTGGAGAAAATTATCAGTTGAATGAATTGTTTACCACTCTTCTGGGTGAGTTCCAGCTGAGAAATGCTGCGACTGCTGTCGCTGCCGTCAAATCGTTGAAATCGTATGGTATTGATATTCCGGACAAATCATATTTCACAGGTTTCAAAAACGTGAGATGGCCTGGGAGGATGGAAATCGTGCAGAGGGAACCTCTAGTGATTCTTGATTCGGCAAAGGATCAGTTAGCCATGAGCAGTCTGGCTGAATCGACAAAAGAAATGTTTCCAGAGAAAAAGATCAATTTGGTTTTAGCAGTGTCCAGAGATAAGAAAGTTGGGATGATTGTCAGGGAGATTGTGCCGTTGGCGAATAAGATTGTTTTGACAAGGCACTCGCTGAAAGAGAGGGCTTTAGACCCAGCCTCTCTGGCAGAGGAAGTTGAAATTTATGGAAAGGAGTTCAGTGTAGCTGAGAATGTGAAGGAAGCGGTGGAAAGGGCGATTAACAACTCTGGAAAGGGTGAGTTGGTTTTGGTGACTGGCTCTGTCTTCACTGTCGGTGAAGCTAGAGAGAGATGGTTCAAGGAAGTTGACCTCCGCTGGGGAAGGGACCTGAACGAGAAGAAGGTTTAGTTTTCACTAGATAGTAAACCTGCCGGGAAATTTATATTTTCAAAGTCAAATGATAGGTGGTTAAATGAACGAGTTCACTGACGAGGAAAAGGAGATTCTGAAACCCTTCTTCACGAACATGGACAAATCTATTTTTGCTCTGACTAATCTTCCTGAGGTGGTTAAAGGTGCGCTCTTTTCCAGATACAGTCGTTCAACCAAAAGTCTCAGAAGGGTTTTGCTTGACGAGTTCATCAAGGCTCCTGAGATGGGTTTCAAGGAGATTGTAGGTTTTCAGGAAGGCCAGGGGGTCAATCAATTAGTTGCGATTCAGAAGGCGGAGGAATTTTACGACAGGGTTTTAGTTGGGTATGGGGATGATTCTGTTGCAGAACTTGGTGGAGCTTCAATCGCTGTTGAAGACATTTCGAATATTTGTTCGAAAGTTATTGAGGATGCGAGGATTGGTATTTCGCCGTTGGAAAAATCCACGAGATATGTTTTTTTCAATGACAAAATAGACGGGAAGTTCAGATACTACAGGGATCCTGAGACCATGAATTCTAAATTCGCAGAGCTGTATGAGAAGACTTGCGACATGCTGTTTGAGACTTACCAGAAATTGTCTGAGCCCATGATGAAGTGGGTGATGGAGAGATTTCCGAAGGAAGAGGGTGTTTCTGATCGTGCTTATGCTGCCGCGGTCAGGGCGAAGGCGTTGGATATTTTGAGAGGGATTCTTCCTGTTGCCACCATCACTAATGTCGGACTTTTTGGAAACGGAAGATCGTTCGAGTATCTGATGACAAAAATGTTTGCTCACCAGTTGAAGGAGGTGAGAGATGTAGCACAATCGATGCATGATGAATTGTCCAAAGTCATCCCCTCGTTCGTGAAGAGGGCGAATGACAGGTATGGGATGGAAGCGCAGAAATTTTTAATCGAGACGAGAGAAGGGACCAAGAATATGACTGAGAATATTCTGAACGGGATGAAATCCGATTCTGCAGAACCGGTGGAGCTGGTGAAATGGGATCCTGAGGCAGAGATGAAAGTCATAGCTGCGATAATGTACCAGCATTCTCATCTTCCGATGAAGCAGCTGCTGAAAATCGCAGAGAGCATGGATGAAGAAGAGAAGAAGAAAATTATTTCTGAATTTTTGTCGAGAAGGGTGAACAGGAGGCAGAAGCCTGGCAGGGCATTCGAGAATGTCCATTACACTTTTGATATTCTTGGGAATTATGGGATGTTCAGGGATCTTCATCGGCATAGGATGCTGACGCAGGAGAGGCAGGACCTCACTGTCAGACATGGTTATGACACTCCGAAGGAAATAATCCAGGCTGGATTCCAGAAAGAATTTGATGAGGCGATGAAGATTGCCGCCGATGCTTTTGAACAGATTTCTCAGGAGTTTCCGAAACAGGCTCAGTATGTTGTTCCTATGGGATTCAGGATAAGATGGTATTTTACCATGAGCCTGAGGGAAGTTTATTATCTGACCGAGTTGAGAAGCATCGCTCAGGGACATCCTGATTACAGAAAAATCGCCCAGCTGATTTTCCAGAAGGCGAAGGAAGTCCATCCTAATCTGATGGAGTTTGCGAAGTTTGTTGACATGAAGGATTATACTTTGGAGAGGCTGTCTGCCGAGATGAAGACTGACAAGAAGATTGAAGAATTGAAGAAGAAATACGGAAGTTAGCTTTATTACGCAAAAATTCTAATTTTAATATATGGCCGGTATCCTAACCGTCGTTGTGATTCTAATAATAATTTTCGCCCTTACAGTCGTGCTTTCAAACTATTCGAACATTTCTAATTCGCTGAAAGACGCAGAAACGCAGGGAAGAATAGCACAATACAATAGTTTTGGGGGTGGATCATTCAAAATCACAAGCAAGCCCAAGAGTGGCTGCGGTGTCTACGGTTGTTAAGTTTGTAATTTATAATCCTTAACCTCATGTGAGTTCCCAGACAAAATGATGCTTGACTCTTGAGATAAATATCTAAAATCCGATTCTTGAAAGGAAACTTTTCTTCTCGTCTTTCTTTCTTGAACTGACAATCTGAAGAACTTTTTTAGCTAATTGTTCAGAATCGTCAGCAGCTTTTTTGTTGTTGCCTACTCCGCCTGTGTTTCCGACTCCTACGACAATGATCGCTCCTTTCTCTGTAGTTTCTCCTATGTTTGCTTCAACCAGCTGAACGGCTTTTGGAATTGCTGAAAGGACTTCCCTTTTGATTGGCTGGATTGCCTCTTCCTGGGACATCTTGATGATTATGCCGTCTAATGGGAGATTTCTATCAACAGCAATTTTCTCAATATAAGACCTGTCGACGCCTGGACCCCCGATCGCGACTCCAACTCCCTCTGCCAAAGATCCGGTCTTCTCTCCTTCTAATTTCGCAGCTGCATCCACTGTGATTATCTTTGCAACTTTGTTTTTCATGACAAGCTGCTCCACGGTTTTCCCCAGTTTTCCTAATCTCCCGCCTGGACCTCTTGCCTTGACAATAAAAACAGTTCTTCCTTTTATCTTCTTCGTGCATACCAAAGTCTCGTCATCGAATTTTCTCACAGGAGAAGTTCCAATCATATTTGCAACTGCCATCGACCCTGCTGCATCGCCAATGGGCCAACCGTTCGACAGGGCTTCGGTTCCGTCGAGCAAAGCCTTCGCTATCCTTTCAATAAGTGGAAGTTGCATTTGAAGAATGATAGCGTACTGCAGGCTCTTCGTTTTCTTAATCAACTCGACAAAATGCCTGACGATTTTTGCTATCTGATTCAATGAAACTGCTCCTGACAGGCCCATGACAGCATTCGCTTTTTCTTCAGAATTCAGCTGTGGTGCGGTTCTATCAACATAATATTTGAATCTCTTTTCTTGAAGGTCGACTAAATGTTCAATTTTTTTCATAATGCCGTAAGGATCCAGACTCACCGGCTCTATCATGAAAAATTCCAAGAAGTTGTTCACAGAATCTTTCAATTTCCTGTCAGGATTTTTGGAAAGTTTTTTCAGAACGTGCTTCTTTCCCTTTTCTGTCATGTTTTCTAACTGCTGCGCGAACGCCTCTGACTTCACTAGAATCTGCATTATCATGATCCTCTGGCTGAAGAAAAACATGACTACGAAAAGTCCTAACCAAACAACACTCACAATCTGACCGAACATGTCAGTTGATTCTGTTCCAGGAATTATAGCCATTTAAACCCTTTTAAACATTGATTATGCAATTATATATTATTAGGTATTTATAATTTCTTAATAGGGTTAAAATGAAGAAGTTCAAACTTGTCTTGGGAGTCATAATCACCTTGGCCATCGTCGGATTGATTTTTTTCACTGATATTGGCCAGCCTGTCGGAGATTTTATCACCGGACAGCTGGGTAGTGTGACTTCTCTAATAACAGGAGGAGACAAGGGCCCTGCATTCGGAGTCAACATGAAAGTCAATAGGGATGCTCTTTATGGCCAGACGTTCAAGATTTCCAACTCGACAATCAGTCTTACTGGAGTTCCTTCGTATGTGAACTTGAATCTCCAGACTGTGAGCTTGAAGGAATATCAAGTCGTGAACATGGTCATAGGCAACTTCAAAGGGAATGTCGTCCTCAACAAGGACGGTAGCTTGTCAATTGTCGGAGAGACTAATTATGTGGAGATAGATAATTTCCAGTTCACATCTGACAAGCCAAAGAAGATAGATATGAACATCGGTTCGAATAGTTTTTCTATTGATAATTTCAACAGCGACAAGATTGTTCTTTCGTCTGCATCAGGGAGCGTCGACAGGATAGTGGATCAGAAGATAGATTCTGCAAGCTTCACTGGGAAGGTGGAGATGGACAATTTTGCGGGTGGGATGAGACTCACTGACACGACTGCGGAATTTTTGGGCACTGCTACTTCTGTGAAAGGCGACAAGTTCAGCTTCATGTAAAAAAGGAGGATTGACATGTATCGTGAGGGATATAAAAGAAGATATGAGTCTAGCGGTGAGGTCGCGTTGTTCGTAGACGGGCCGAACATGCTGAGAAAGGAATTCATGGTAGACCTGAGAGAATTGAAGAAGAGGGTTTCCAAATATGGAAGGATCACCATTGCCCAGGTTTTCCTGAACCAGTTCGCGCCTGAGAAATTGGTCGAAGCTGTGATCAACGAGGGATTCCAGGTAGTTATGATTCTGGCCGAGCAGGAGGAAGAGGCAAGCGATGTGGACGTGGCTATGGCTGTCAATGCAACTGAAGCAGCATTGGTGAGAGAAGTCACACACATAGCTATCGCGACAAGAGACGCTGACTTCATGCCTGTCGTCCAGAAGGCGAGGGAGTATGGCAAGACCACCATAGTATTAGGGGCGGATCCTGGATTCTCGATAGGTTTGAGGAATTCTGCAGACATAGTTGAGATGCTTTAGAGACTTTTTTTCTTTTTTTTATTTCTTTTTAAAACAAAATAGTAATATGATTGGGAAGACATTGGGCTTCGCTGTTGTCATAGGATTGTTTGTTACTATTGGTACTGTTTTTCTATCTCTGATTCTACCGCCAAAAGATGCAACTTTTGGATGGCCATATGGATGGATTAAAACTTCGTCTGTCCATTGTACTAATATTTCTGGGAATAATTCTTTCACTTGCGGTTTGCCAGGATATGAAATAATTTATCAAAATCTTTTAATCGACTGGGGAATATTTTCATTTATATTCTTTCTTTTACTAATTGTATTATATAAGACGAATGTTCTAAAATGAGGTGAAAAAATGGGATTACTTGATGATTTGTTGCCAAGAAGGAAAGAAGACGAGATGATGGAGGTTCCTGAGGATGTCGACACTACTTCAAACAAATCAGTGACTATTAGAATAGAAACATTAACTGACTTTGTCGATGTTGACAGAGTGGCTAGACTTGCCAAAGAAGGGAACATAGTCTTTCTCAGAGCCAGAGAGCTCCAGAGAAAGGATCTTGGAGAGTTCCAGAACTGTGTTGCCAAATTGAAGAAAGTTTCTAATCAACACGGTTTTGATCTGGTAGGAACTGAAGATGGTTACCTCTTGGTGACGCCTTCGTTTGCGAAAATCGAAAGATAAAATTGAAGAAATTTGTGAAATAACAAATTAAATATTATTAATACTCACGCAAATTAAATTATGGATTTAAGTATAGAACGGGTTGATTTAGTTCTTTTGATTTTAATGATTGCTATATTTTTTATTTTTATTTTAGTTCGCACTCCATCTAGTTTTCAACCAACTAAACTGATCTCTATAGGAACGGTTAATCAAATTGAAATCCCTTTACCAAAGCCTGCTCTTAAAGGCAGTATGAGTTTGGAAGAATCTTTATTGAAAAGAAGGTCCATAAGAGAATTTTCAAATGAACCTATCTCTTTAGAGAATCTATCGCAACTTCTTTGGGCTGCTCAAGGTATGACTAGTGGTTCGGGAGGAAGAACAGCTCCTTCTGCTGGAGGAACGTATCCTCTTGAGATATATGTCTTTGTGAACAGGGTAGAAAACTTAGCTACCGGCATATACCACTATGAATCACAGAAACATTCGCTCGTTCGTTTGAAAGAGGGAGATTTTAAAGAACAAATTTATTCTGCTGCCTTATCTCAATCATGGGTAGAGGATAGTGCTGTAGTTTTTGTTTATAGTGCGGTTCCAAAAAGGACAACAGAAAGATATGGGGAAAGAGGCATGCAATACATTTTTATTGAAGTTGGGCATGCGAGTCAGAATCTGTTACTTGAAACTGTCTCACTTGGGTTGGGAGCGGTTCCTATAGGAGCGTTTGACGACAAGCAATTGAATTCTTTGATTGGAATTGACGGAGAAAATGAAAAAGTTGTTTATATCAATGCTGTTGGCAGAATAGATTGAAAGATAAAGTTAATTAAATCAAATTAATCTTATGAGCCTTAGGCAGAAGATCAGGGAACAACACTCGAATATCGGGTCTAAGCTCAGGGATTTCATTCTCGGATGGCAGGATGGATTGGTTAACGTTTTGGGAATTGTTCTTGGTGTGGCGGTTGCGACTACATCTACGAAAATAGTTCTGATTTCCGGATTGGCTGCGACTTTTGCTGAATCGATTTCCATGGCCGCTGTCGCTTATACTTCCATGAAAGCGACGAACGATTTCTACAAGGCTGAGAGGAAGAGGGAGATGATGGAGATAGAGAAGATGCCTGAGATGGAAAGAAAAGAAATAAAAGATATCTATTATGCAAAAGGATTCAGGGGAAAAATTCTCGATGCTGTTGTGAGAACGATAACTGCAAACAAGAAAAGATGGGTTGACATAATGATGGAGGAGGAGCTGAAACTTTCTCCAGAGAAGACTCCGCCAGTTCAAGACGCGATAATTGTCGGTTTATCTGCAGTGATTGGATCTGTCATTCCTTTGTTCCCGTATGTGTTTTTGGGAGTCCATGAGGCATTGTGGTATTCTTTGGCAATTTCAGCGGCAGTCTTATTTGGGATAGGATTTGTCAAGGCGAAACTGACGACCGGGAGTTTGCTGAAATCAGGAATTGAAATGGTTGTAGTGGGGATGGTGGCTGCTATAGCTGGTTACTTGGTTGGATCTGTTCTCGGAGTGACTATCTCTTAATCTTTAACTTTGAATCCACAAAAAACGCATGTTGAAACTTTCGTCTCGATTTCTGACATCCAATTGTTTTTCCCGCAATCTGGGCACATCTCTGGGGCTTCCATTAAATTAAAAGAAATGATTGGTTTAGATATAGTTTTTGGTCAAGGCAGCTTTGTGTATAAAGTGCCAAAAACAGTTAACTTTTTACACAGAAAAATCATTTCTTATCGTAGTATAAACTTTCCACCAGTTATATTTTCTGTGGTTAATACTAAATCTTCTGCTAATAAATCAGAACTTTCAAAAGAAGGATTGGAAATAACTACACGCCAATAACCTACAGTTGCTATGGTTCTATTCCTGAACAGAGAAGTTTTTTGTTTAAAATAGTAAGTATTATATTTTCCTCTGTATTCTAGATTTAATCCATATTTTTTTGCAATTGGTTCAAAGGCAGAATAATCGTCACTAGTTACATGCCTTTTTGACCCATTACCGCAAAAATAACTCATTCCATTACCATATTTATAAATCGTATTCGAACCGCTTTGGTCTGTAACAGCAACAAAATCTGGAACTATTCTATTTCCTTCAGCGACAAATTTATCATGAAGTTCTCCGACACTTTTCATAATTTCCGAACTACCGAACCCTCTCTGTTCTAAACTAATTGCTAATAAATGCATTTCTCTTAAAATATCTGGCATTTTTATCGATTAACTAAAGAACAGTTAAAGATAAGTCTCTATGCTGGAGGTTGTATTTTTCAATATTTGAAACTTGTTTCAATTCTCAATTCGTTCATCTCTTGTATCACTACGCAGATGTTGAAACAAAGAATCTTTAACAAAGCTGCTTGGTCAAGGCAAGTTTAGAAAGGTCTTGCCTCTCTTCTCTGCAAGAACATGCCTGGAAGATTTCCTGTCTTGTTAATCAAATCCTGGTAGAACATCTCCAGATCGTCTTCGGAAAGTTTAGCTCTCTGGTCTGCCTCAATCAGAACTGAAGGAATTCCGTATCCAGAATGTCCGCATAATGGAAGAAGTATAGAAGAGATTCTGTTTGCAATCGGGGTCAGTCCTTGGTTCGCAAAAAAATCAACTCTTATCGGCCTGTCAAACTCCGCGGTCTTTAGATAAAAAGTAAATATCTGGTTTGCAACCTGTCCTCCGAATTCGTTCAGGATAGGATGGTTCTCAGGGTTTGAAGAGTATTTGAAAAGAAGACTCCTTTCACCAGTCTGTAAGGCGTAAGACAGGAGATTCGTATCTTTGGTCTGGTTCAAAATAATTTTTATATTGTTTGCAATCTCCCCTTCGGCTTTTGAAATCAGCTGTGTGTTCACAATCTCACAAAACCTAGTCCCTCTGCTGTCCTCAATCACTCCTGCAAGAATCGTGTTCGAATCTTTACATATTGAGAAAAGATGAACGTAAGCTTCAATCATTCTCTGATAGGAAGGAAAAAGCAGTGAAGTCTTCGACGGCTTGTCAGTGTAATGTGGAACAATTGATCCGTGCATGAAGAGAATCTCTGGTTTGAATTTTTCTACGAATTCGGCTGCAGTACTTGCCTCTGTGATCATCCTCTCGATGTTGGAATTGACTTCGAACTCAAGATTTGAAAATGGATCTACGACTATGTTTGGGATCGGTGAAGGTATAGATTGCGGATAGTACTTTGCATCGCTCAGCTTGTCTCCTTTGAATTCGAAAAGAACTCCGACTGCCCTCGTCAGGATCAAATCGATTCCGTGAAGACTTTGTTTGACCAAACCTCCGTCCACTCCTCCTACTCTCAATCCATCCAGTGCAACTGGGTTTATTTTCTGGAAAATCTTCTCCTCGAAAATCTCGGTTCCTAGAGTAAGATTCGTTGCGGAATCCACTTCTCTCAGGAATTTTCCGATCTTGCTTCTCTGATTCTCAGTTTCAGAAATCCTTTTTGCAATCTCGTCTGTCATCTCAAGGAAATCTTTCATCATGATTATGTAGAGAAAAAAGGACTTATAATATTAGAACTTTGACAAGTGGTTAAAAGTCATGACTTGAAAGTTTGGCTCTTAATCTTGGAGGAACTACAGAATCATAAGATTCCCTCATACTGGTAAATTCCTCAAAATAAGGATCATCAAAATAATCATTGTTTCTCTCTTTGGCATGTGGAAGAGATGTGGTTGAACTTGGAATAGTTACAACTAAAACAGGTCGTGACTTTGAATGCTTTCTAAAGGAATCTAAGTAGTCTAGTGCTGGTTCGATGAATGGAAAAAATTTTAATTCGATTTCCAAAAGATAATCAATAGGAGATTGGTATACTCTTACAGTGGCAAAATTGTCAGTATGCTCATCATAGCCTAGAGATAATTTTGGACCTTTCGCTAACTCTAGTAGCGACGATTTTCTACTAAATTCCGTGTGATTCTGCATTTCATTTAAATGGTAGAAAAAGGTTTAAATAGGAAATAGCAAATCGAAAATTTATAACGAGTATATAAAGTTGGTCGTCTTTTTGATAATTATGATTTACGAACCCCTGTGCTTTTTAGTTGAAAAAAAAGGAAGAACTTATTCACAAGTTACGCTTGTCCCTCCTGTTGTGGCAAGTGATGAAATCACAAGGATGCTAGAGGGATTTAAAGCTGACTATGCGCAAGATTTTGAATCTACCTCATTGATGCTAACGACGATTGGAACAGCGGTCGACAAAATTAAAGCTCTTGAAGAGCTTTACCCAGTTCTTGATCATTTTGATGCCATTGGAAAAATCACCGGCCAGATTATTGAAAGGTACAGGGATTTGAACGCAAGGCATGAAAAGTTAAGACATAGCCATGAATCTTTGGAAATACGCCACGGACAATTGTCTAGTGTGGTTGACTCACTAAAAAGTTTGTACAATACATTGAACAATCGGCTATCTGAATTGAACACCACTGTTGGACGGCTTGATTCGAAATACGACAGTCTGCATGGTTCAGTCAGTAGTCTTAGGAGCGAGGTCTCAGGTTTGAGAAGTGAAGTAAGTTCACTCGATTCGCAAGTTTCTTCTCTGAGTTCTCAAGTGAGCAGTTTGAGTACAAGGATGAGTTACAGTAGCACATACTCGAAACGATATGATTAACGAGCATATTGGTTAATAAATTCTTTGGCTCTGGAGCCACCCATCCACCCATCTTCATCGAGAGCACGCGCACCAGCTTCTGCATTTTTCTTGTGCAGCCTGTTTAATATTTTTGCGCTCTCGTAAAGATTGCCTCTTGAAGAGAATTCTGAATTCAGGAATTTAGTAACTGCCTCTACGAATTCGCTCTGCTCTTTCGGAATTTGGAATGGGGAGTAGAAGAAGTCCTTGCTAAAGTGCGCCTCGGAAAATTTCTTCTCTCTCTTGGCATATGATTTAGAAGGCGGGAAAATCGAAATGTGAGCTCTATTCCCAGAAGAATATCCGACTGAATAAAAAGTCAAGTAAACAATCCCGCCTCTTTGCATGTTCTCTTGTGAATTGGTCCTAAGATGCGAGAGTCGGGGAGCTAAATTTTTCTTAAGAGAGATCAAATAGTCAATGTCTTTTCCCATCCCCGAAACAGTTTGGTGAATGTAACTCATCTTATTTTTATAAGACTCCAAAACTTCATCCATCTCTTCGTTGAGTGTTGCGATTTCTTTATCTCTGCTTTTTTCGGAGGTATCAATTCCTTTCTCGGCTTTTCCTATAGAACTGTTAATTTCTGCGATTTTCCCATCTCTTTCCCCGACAAAACTTGATCTTTGACTCTTGAGATGGGCAATGGCCTTTTCCCTTTTGTCAATGACCCTGTCTATTTTTTCTCTTTCCGGTTTAATTTTGGAATCCCTTTCCTCTGTTATGGCTTTGAGCTCATGCTCTATGGATGACACTTTATCTTTTTTCTCGTCCATAATTTTTGATTCGGTCTGAGTTTTTTCCTGACGCAACCTTTTTATCGTGGATTCCATTTGATGGATAATCCCATATTGATCTTCCTTTTTCTGATCGCGCTCTTTGTCAATGAGAACTATGCGTCTATTTTCCTTGTCTATTTCCACTTGATATTCGGACTTAACTTGATCTTGTTTCTTGTTTCTTTCATTTTCCAAGTCCTTGATCGATCTCAATACGGCTTGCTCGTTCAAATCTTGCCTCCCGTATTTAACTCCTACCTTTTCCCCAGATTCCGCTATGCTATCAGCTATTTTCGCTTGTCGCAATCTTATTTGAAGCCTGCCGATTTTTGGAACATATTCGTTAAAAATAGAAGCTACATCTTTGCCACTTTGTTCCTCCAATGAGGCAATTCTTTCATCCACCTCTCCCTTCATTTCACCCCTTTTAATGGAATAATCCTTCAACAAACTTTCAATAGTTGCATTAACCCCCTGAATCTGCTTTTCCCATGTGTCTATCTGCACTTCGGCAGCTCTTCGTGCTTTTGTCAATTCGTCGTCGTAAAACTTCGAAGTGCTGTCTCGCCTGCCACCTATTTGATCAATCTTAGGCTGATAGTCTTTTAGTATCTGCTTTACAATCTCCTGAAGCATCGCCTCTTGTTGGTCAAAGGAAACGGATTCTTCTTTTATTTTTTTATCTGTGTCGGCGATTTTTATTCCGTAACTTTCTCTTACCTTCGGAATTTCAAGTTTAAAATTGTTTATTTCGGAATTGTATTCTCTGATTCTTTCAGATGCCCTCTGCCTGACTTTGGATATTTTTTCAGAATAGGTTCCAGGGGTGCCCCGATGATCCTTGTCCAGTTCGGAGACCCATCCTCTCGTGAGCTCGAAAAGGTCCTTTTTCACCTCTTCCAGTTCTTGGATATACTTTGAGTCTGTTTCCTTCATTTTAGAAAATTCGTCCGAAACTTCCTTCATCGTCTTTTGATAAGTCATTGCCGGTTCGTAAACCATTCCTGTGAGTTCCGTGGTCTTGGCTTTTCCAACAAGATCAGGGAGATTTAAAGAATCAAATTCGAGCAACCCACGAACGGTAAGAGACTTTTTACTTTTGAAATCAGAGAAAAAATCCTTTGATTTGCCGATGGTAGAATATTCGTCTTTAGAATATTTTCTCAGCCTCTCCAATAATGATTTGCCGTCTGGAATGACATCTGAACGAATTGTCGTAGAAAAACTCAAACTCGGATCAAATCCAAGTAATACTCCTTCCTGCCTGAAAAAATAAATTGGGAAGTAAACGGGGGTTACAAAATTTATTGTTACTTCCTTTGACTGAGACTTGTGACGATCGATAATCGATGAAGCCACCCCGACTATCTCAACTCCCTCTTCCCTTTTTACCTGAGGGGAAATTACGAAAGGCACTGCTGGCGATTCCATAATTTTAGCATTCGAGTGGAGGGATTTAAGCATATCCTAATTTTTCCAAATGAAACTTCGTTTACTACTGAAGTAGTAATTTTTTTTATTTTCTTGACCTATCAAGTGAGGAACCCATAAGAAATGCCCCAATTCATGTTATTCTCATGAGAGGAAAGAAATTTCCCGAGAGCAATTCGCAAGAAGACATCTTGCAATTGATAGAAGAAATCTACGAGAAATAGGGGTGGAAGAAATGACAAGCATATCGAATGATCTGAGAAGGCAAAACGGTCTTGGTTTGGGAAAATTCTGGAGAGAGTACTTTGGGCTCGTTCCGTTGGTCGCAGGGGGCCTTGTAGCTCTTGGCGCAGCAGCTGTCACGGGCAGTTATCAAGCTCTGACATCTCTCACTGGAGGATCTTCGGGACTTTACGCCGGGGGGTTGCGAGAGGTAGCCAATATGGCAGTAGAAGCTTACAAGTCTGGCGCTCAATCGGCTGGTGAAGCTCTGGTTCCTGGATTTGTCGTAGGCCAGATTTTGGGTTACAAGTTTAAGATGACCGTGAAGCCGATTCTCGGCTTAAAATAGGAGGTGTAAAATATGGATGGATTGAGAGAAATTCAAGTGCCCGGATGGACTGTGGAAGGAGTTGTTGACAAATACAAACTTCCGCTTGGGATTGGAGTAGGGGCAATATTAGGAGGAATAACAGTCCACTATCTTCCAAAGATGTGGAGCGACTACAGTACTAGAAGGAATCAAGAGACTGCTTTCTATGTGTGGCAGTATCAACAGATGGCTCAGACGGGCCAAATGCCACAAATTGGAGTGATGCCTAAAGGCTTCCATGTCCAAACAATCGGTCCGCAGGCATTGGATGGCGAGAGGGTTTACAAGGCACTGGACACCTTGACCAACACAGTTCAAACCTTCGACAAAAGGTTGACTGTAGTAGAAACAAAGGTTGATTCCCTGGAAAAAACCGGGGAAGGGAAGAAATAAGGTGACATACCATGGCTCAAATTTATTCCCAAAAAAAACTAGGACTCGCCGACATAATTTTTAATGTAGGCCAGACCGTCAGATCTCTGGAAGGAGGATACGGACAGATGACTGATCCTAGCAACAGGAATGTTGGATCGGAATTCGTAAAAATGGGTTATGCCGTTTTTTCCGAGGTGACAGGCAGATATCCGAACGCTCTAGATGGGATGGTTGATTTTCTTGTAGGACTTGCTCCTGCGCCCTACAGGCCTGTGGTGAAAGGTGTCATTAAGAGATTGTCAAAAGAGCCATGGGATGTGACAGTGGGCATAGTCTCTGAAATAGCGAAAGAAGTGGGCAAAGATTCAGAAACAGGACAGTACAAACCCACCGAAGAGGTGCTGAGGGCTGCAATGGGCAAGTTCCTGCAGAAGGAGTTTGTTGAAAAATACTTGAGGGGATCATGATGGGAGAAACATATTCAGAAAAAAACACATTGCCAAGAATGGGAAATGGAGTAACTTACCAGGAAGAAAAAGGAGGTCTGCAAAAAATGTATGACAGCTTCATAGACTCCGGAGGATTGATTGGACTAAGCAATAGGACTTTGGAGAAAGCGAAAGAATTCCTGAAGGAACTCAGAGTGCCCGGAAAATCCCAATATTTCGTGCCCGGGATGATGACATTCCAAGAATTTCTCCATTACCAGCAACAAAAACAAACATCGGCTGAACAAGAAAAATGGAATCACTTGCTCAGCAAAATAGACAATTCATCGACCAAATCTGAAGAAACTGGGTGATTGGATGCTCCGAACAGATTTCGAGATGGAGAGCGAAACTACTCAGCTTTATTCAGAATTGAATAGGCTTAGTGTTACATCTGAAGACACTCTTTATTTTCTGACTCATCCGCAGGAGATACAGAAGAGGGGTGTTGAACTTTTAGAATATCAAGGTAGGTTGCAAAGATCTGGCGTTGACGAAACCACCAAAGATACTTTCATGAAGTCGGCCCTGAACTATCTGGGAACATTAACCCTGATGAGAGATTCGTTGAAAAATAATGGCGGAGATTCTACATTGTCAAACATACTCACATACGGCCCAATATTTTTCGTGCCTGGGTTCTTGCTCGGTTCCTATTTCACGAAGAAGCTGTATGAAGACGGGGACAAGCAGGCGAGAGATACAGCATATCAAATTTTCTCCGAGATGCAAAAACATCAGCAGTCTGTTTCATTAGGTGATGTTGCAACCAAAGTTGAGGACCTGAACTCGTCGACAATTGGATTTTTTGAAAGATTGAAAGAGGTTGAAGAAAAACTGGACAGGGCTGGTAGAGAGGATGGATCAAAACAATCTAAAAGGCATTCGCCTAGAAGAAGCCGTCGGTAAGCTTTTTGAAAGACAAGGGTACGCGAATGTGCAGTTAGACAGATTAATGAAGGGTACTAGTGGAGCCACTCACGAAATTGATGTGTACGGCGAGAAGATAACAAAAAGTGGACTATGGAGAAGAAGTGCTAGAACAGGAGCGGCTGAGTGCAAATACAAAGCGAATGGGATGAAGGTTGAAAAAAAGGAAGTGTCTGATTTCGTGGTGAAACTGCACGATTTGTCAATAGACTATGGGGTGTTCGTCACTACTTCATCATTCACAGAGGATGCTACGAATTTAGCAAAATACTACAATGTCGAGACGATGGATGCAAGGATTTCGAATGAAATGTTTAAGAAGAATGGAATTGATTACTATTCGAGAATCCATCATCTGGGGATTAAAGTCGACGGCCCAGCAGTCGACGCGGCTAGAACTGTAGTGGATATTGCAGACAAATTAGGTATATTGAAAGCTGTTTTTGGAAATTAGTTTATTCGGTTATCCATTTGAACTTTCTGTCAGCAGCAGTCTTCCTCTTTTCAATATAATCCCTTTCGAACAAATTCAAGAGGCTTTCAACGACGACTTTTGTTTCAGAATCTATTGGTTTTTTCTTATCCACTTTTCTCACCGCTTTCAGTCGCTCTTCGAAAATTTCTTGTAGATGTCTGGAGCCGCCATCTTTGACAAATTCGTTCACCTTATCCAGACCGTCGATAACTGCATGGCCAGATCTAACTAATGATTTTCTAGTTTCCTCCAGTGCGTCCATGAGAGGTTGTATTTTTGGATAATAAGCAATTCCATATCCAGCGTCAGCTAAAACCAATCTCACATCATCGTCAGCGACCCGAGGGAGCAATCTGAAACGCTCGTCGAAAGTTCCGATTTGCTTCTTGCATCCAAGCAGAACCGAAGCGACAAATAAATCTTTTACCGGAAGGTCGTCGAGCCTTGCAACCCGTTCGTCGAGTTCCTCCATGGTCCTGTAAGCAAAATTAAACGGATCGACTTTGGAACCTGATTTTAGGTATTCGTCATATGGCAAAAGGCTCAAGTCATGCATCTCTTGCCTGACCAGGTCAAAATTTTTCTGGATTATCGGTACATTCTGCGAAGCTTTCCATTCGACGAATTTCGAGATTCCTGGAAGATATTTGCTTTTTTCAATAAGAGCCTGATTCATTCCTTGCTGATGTAAATAAGCTGGAGCTTGGAAGTATGCAAAAATCATAGCAAGCCTGGTTTCTGGATGCCTTCTCAATGAAACTTCTTTACCGTCTTTCCTTACCATGGCTTGCGAATTCACCACGATTGCCCTTTCGGCATAATTCAATTCTGCCCAAGGGATTGCCTCGACAGAAGGTTTGCCTGCCTTCCAATCAACTTGATCAAAAAATTTTAGACCAGTATCAACTCGAAGCCCAAAATCATTATACAAACCCATTTGCAGTCCTGTGTATGCTGTAACAGCCTCATGTATCGTTTTAAGCTGAGTTTCTGACGGAAACTTTATTTCAGACATTTGGACCAGGCCTCAAATTTGGAAATCTTTTTCTCCAATCCTCGAATATGTTTGACCATTCCTTAATCTTCTTCACATCCGCATCTTCGAAATGCGGCTCAGCCATCAGCGGGGACATGTCATCAAATATGTCGTCAATTATCTTTATCTGGTTTTTCTTATCTCCCCTACCTACCTCCCTTTCAAGAGCGAAGAGGTTTTGGTCTATTTCGGTTGCAAGGTCCTGATAGAATGGAAGGAAGGTCGTCCTTGCCCTCACGATTCTTTCTACTATTTCGCTTCTGGCAGAATCAAAGGTCAGGGGATTCTGCTTATACAGCGCTTTCCTTGCCAGTTTTGCCAAATAGAAATCTTCTACTCTGGCAGCATATTCGACAGGGCTGATGAAAGCAGTAACCAATCTTTTAATAAGCCATGCCTTGTACGGCAGAAGCCACAAAGTGAAATCGTCTCTGATTGCCGCACTTGCTATCGTGATTGCCTGATGCTCTGCTCCAGGAATCTGGTTGAAAATCCAAGTCTCGGGACTGGATTCGAAAGTCCGTCCCAAGGAGTCTAGCAGTCTTTGAAGAATCTCCTTTTTGCTTTTCTCCCATTCGTGTTTTAGAGTAGCATATGGCTCTGATTTGATTCCTATGCCAAGAGCAATTCCACATGAGGCAAAAACAGGCCACTCAGGTTCTGGCATTCCAGGTTCTTTGTCTTTTCTCAGTTTTGTGTCGGCGATATAGCAAAACATCTCAGCTTGGTTGTTAAATGCCCTAGCTATGTTGACCATGTTTGCAAATTTTTGATATCCTACATTGCTTGTGAGATCTGAAATCAACCCGGATTCATCGAAAACTGTTTTTGCTCCGACTGCAAGTATTTTTGGGATGCCCATTTTCTGTTCAGAAAAGCCTTCAACAGGATAATCAAGATTAGCAGAGCAAGTGGTTCCAAGAGTTCCAATTTCAACAGCTTGCTGATGAGCTTCAGTAAATCTCGGAGCAAGAGGGGTTCTTTCAATCGCAGGAGGGGTTGCCTCGATTATCTGGTCTTTTGTCACTTGCGCATCTCGGAGCGCTTTTGCAAATCTTTTTTGAGGCTGTTCATAACTTGGATCGTTTCTAGGTAGACCGAGCGACATGTAGATTTGCCCGATGAGTTTTTTTATTAAACCCGATTCGTATGATTTGCGGAAAGAGCCATTTATCGCTCCCAGTTCGCCGGCGAAATTCTCCATGAAGTTTTCTTCCCTTCTCATGTCTGTGGCTGTGCGGTCTATGTCATAGGTAGCAATCAAAGGAGCAAAACTGCCAGGCGTCCATGGTATTCCTATTCTGAAACCGGCTGTCCTGTACACGAAAGGAATAGAGGGCCTATATTTTGGCATATGTCGCAGACTAATGTTGACTACATCGACTGTCCATTGCCTGTGTAATTTTCCATATTCGGCCAAAGCTTCTAGTGCCATACTTTTCTAATTAGTAGGTTAATAATCAATCTTAAATTCTTTGTTTCTACTTCGTTCTGGATGGGATCTTTTTAAAATCGGCGGGTTTTCCCATCTTCCAAAGGCTTTTCATGTATATGTCAAATAGTGTGACAAGAGAGACATCTCCAGACCAGATGGATGTGAATGGAAATCTCTCCATTTGGGTTGGCTGATGATCTATTCGAAGCAGAACTTCCTTTCCATCAGCCACGACAATTCTAGGATGGATTTTGAGAGGGAATACCCTTATCTCCACTCCTATGTCATTAAACCATTTTGCACGGTAATAAATGTCTGGATCGATTTCTTTGATAGCGATGGTCCTAACTTTAACCCCCCTTTTGATTGCCCTTTTTACTGATTCGGATAGATTCGAGGACCAGGTGAAATCCCTAGTTACGACATAAACATAATCTCTGCTCCTTTCAAAAATATTGGTCAGGCGGTTAAAGAATTCTGAATGTTTTTTGCCTTTAACGGTCCAAATTCCTTCAACAAGCTGTTCTTCTTTTTGAGACGATTTTATGCTGGCCAATAAGTTGTTGAATTTTTCCTTGACAGCTTTTATCTGCTTTTCTTTTTCTTCAATTCTTTGCTTTATAGACAGTTCTGGGGGTACGGCTTTGAATTCCCTAGGTTTGACATTGAAAATTTCCACAAGTTGCTTATCCATGAGATTGTCCAAAACGCCGTAGACCTTTGCCTGTGGGACTTTGGATTCTGAGCTGATCGCACTCACTTTAGAAGGACCGATAAATGTTAAAGCAAGATAGACTTGGGATTCGTAAGAAGTTAACCCGAGCTTTTTGAGCAAGTCTATTATTTCGGCTTTTTCCATTTCTATAACCTACAGTAAATCTCGATAAAAGAATTAATAAACTAATCGAATTAAAGAGGGTGAATAACTACCGAGGTAGTAAAAAACCTTAAAACTGGTTGTAAATAGAAAAGTTCATATATGAAAGACAGAGACAGTCTCGAAGCCAGCAAAATTTTCAATGAATATGCAGAATATTATGTTTCAAGAGAAAGGGAAAATCCTAACAGAAAAAAACTTTTCAAAGTTCTAAAGAAGATTTTAAAGAACACCAATGGAAAAAAGGTGCTTGATGTTGGATGCGGAGGAGGAACGACTTCTAGATGGTTAGCGAAAAACGGTGCAACAGTCATTGGAAGCGACATTAGCGATAAAATGATAGAAATTGCAAGAATAAATTGTATTGATACAGATGCTAACTTCTTTGTTTCAGATATGGAGGACATGGGGCTTCCAGATAATGAATTCGATGTTGTTTTGGCAAATTTTTCAATAATGTACAAGAAGAATCTCGACGATATTTTGAAAGAACTCACCAGAGTATTAAAAGGTAGGGGGGAATTGGTCATAGTCGTCCCGCATCCTGTAAGAAAAATGGTCAAGTACACTGGAGATTATTTCAAAGATGGTAAACATTGGGAAAAGTTGGGAAAAATGAAAATATTTGGATACTATAGAACCGTTGAAGATTATGTTTCATCAATTATGAAAAGTGGTTTCGCAATAAAAGAA
>JAGVVV010000005.1 GCA_018304615.1 Candidatus Aenigmatarchaeota archaeon | reverse complement strand
TGTGGGTTGTAGTGGATGACACTGCTACAAAAAGTTCTGAGGACTTGGACAAGATAATCTCTCAATTGTACTTGATAGCACATGAGTTGAAAGATCTGCACATACAGTCAGCAACACTGACAGAAGTTTGGCAATGGCTGAAGGCAGGATCTCCTGAACTTTTAAACTTCCTAAGATACAGTCTGGTGGTTTATGACACAGGCTTCATAAAACCAATCCAGAGAATGTTGGCGATGGGTCTGATTCCTCCAAGCGAAGAGACCATTTCCCTGAAAGCTCGTGCAGCTTCCCTTCGATACAGGAAAATAAAACAGGACATGAAATCGTTTATTTTTGAACTAAGATACACAGCAATGGACATGATCCAATCAGTCGTCATGCACTACTACAAGACCGCTCCTGATTACAAGGCGGCTCCGGAATTTTTGGAAAAATTAGTTAAAGAGCATGGCTTGGAGAAAGTTTATGTTGATAAGTTCAAGGAACTGGACAAGCTTTGGAAAGACATCGACCACAAGGAGATAAAAGAAGTCACCACAGATCATTTGAAAAGGTCTTTAATTCTTGCGAAAGAGATAATCGATAGATTGAAGAAACTCCTTCCAGAAGAGCTTCTCGGAGAAGAGTTTCCTGAACCTGAAGAGTGAATGAATGGACGAAGAAAAAAAAGAAGAGAAACCAATCACGAAAGAAGAGAGACTGGACGAAGTAAAAGAATTATCGAAGCAGATTCTTGACAAGTATGGGAAATATGTGAAAGCAATCGTGATGATGGGTTCTGTTGCAAGAGAGGAATTCAAACCTAAAAGTGACATTGACATTTTTGTCGTGATTGACGACACTTCTAAGGACTTGTCGAACGAAGAACTCGACAAGATAGATGCTGACATCGAGAAGATGGGGCAAAAAATTTCAGAATACATCTCAGTCCAGCCTATCTACACTCTCACAGAATTCTGGGACTATGCGAGAGTAGCTCATCCGATCATCTACAATTTCATAAAAGAAGGAGTTGCAGTTTACGACACAGGATTCTTCGGCCCCGTCAAAAGGCTTTTAGAGATGGGAAAGATTCCTGCGACAAGGGAAGCGATTGAAAGCTACATGGAAGGAGCTCCGAAGAAACTGATGAGGGCGAAGACAGTGAAACTTCTGATGCTCGCTGAAGACGCTTATTATGCAATGCTGAATTCCGCACAGGCAGTCTTGATGTTCATGGGACTTGCACCTCCAGTTCCCAACAGGGCTTATGATGATGTGAAGAAATTTTTGGTAGAACCTGGAATTCTAGAACCCCAGTATGCTGAATGGCTGAGAGAAATCATCGAAATCAGGAAGAAAATCGAGCACAAGGAGATAATGGACGCAGAAGGGAAATATGTCGACGAGTGGCTGGATAAAGCAGAGAAATTCGTGGACAAGATGTTCTCACTTTTAGGAGCTTTAGAAATCAGGAAGAAAGAAAAAATTCTCGAGAGAACTCATGAAGTCATGCAGAAGGCAGCGATTACCGCATTGAAAACATTGAACAAAGTTCCTGAGAAAAATGAAGATTTGCCCATAGTTTTCAAGAGAGAGTTTATTGACACTAAGCAGGTTGAAGGATACTACTGGGATGTTTGGAACAAGATAGAGGGAATGAAGAAACTGTCTGACGAGAAGAAAATAAATGACATCCCGGACAAAGACGTCTATGAAATGAGGGAATGGGTAAGAAAATTAATTAGGGATCTCGCTAAAATTCTGAAGGACAAAGAGATTACTGAGGAGAAATAAAGAATAAATTTCTTTCTTCTTAATCTAGAATTATGACATACCAACACGATGCCATTTTGACTGACCTTTCAGTAAATCCAACTAGAGTAAAAATTTTGGAACTATCAAGTTACAGATCTCTTTCGCCGCACCAAATTTTAGTTGAACTGGAAAGAGAAGGATACGCACCAAATGAAAATTCCGTTACTACTCACATCAATCACATGGTTGAAGATGAATTAGTGGAGAGAAGACGCGGTCAAGTTCATATTACAAAAGTCGGATCAGATATTTTGAAAATTTATAGAGAACGTGAGAAGAAATAATTATGCTATCCACTCTTTTTCTTGAAAACCTTTTCTCTGATTAACTAGTCTAGCTAGTGCAAATAAAAGTGAAGATAGTCTGTTCAAATAAATTTGAATTTGCTCATTCACTGAAGAATCTTCCTTTCTAAGTGAAATAACTCTTCTTTCCGCTCGTCTACATACCGACCTTGATACTTGGAGATACGAAGCTCCCTTGTCACCTTGAGGTAAAATAAATTTCTTCAATGGTTTCAATTCCATTTCAAATCCATCAATAATTTTTTCTATTCTTTTCACATGCTCTGCTTGAATAGTTGGAATCTTGTATGTGAGTTTTGTTCTTTCTTCTACTGGAGTAGCCAAATCAGATCCCAACTCGAACAATTCTTTCTGGACATCCCCAAGAATTTCAATGATTTCCTCATCATCAATAAAAGAAATTGCTAATCCAATGAACGAGTTTAATTCGTCGACAGCTCCAATCGCTTCAATTCTCAAAGAATCTTTGGGAGTCCTTCCTCCAAACAATCCTGTTTCTCCAGAATCCCCAGTTCTTGTGTAAAGCATAATTTTAGATTGAGTTTAAAGAATAAAGGTTTAAGAAAAAGACAAATTTACAAATTTTTTACGTAAATGAAAACAAAATAGACTTCTATTTCATATAAATCTGACTTACTTTTCCTTGATTTTTTCATTCACCGGAAATCTACTTCCCAAAGTCGGATATTATATAAAATTAATTTAGTTTGAGGTAGATGGTGTGGTAGTTCACACAAGATGGCAAACAATTTGTAGATGTAGTGAAGATACTTTCTGAAACTTTGCCTAGTGGAAAGAAGATTGTTTGGTCAGAAATTGGCAACAACAAAGTTGAAATTTATCTCAAGAAGGCTCCTGGGAAAGCAGGTAAAGACTCCAAGAAAATTGTATTGATCAGATTGATTGAATTGGACAATTTCTTTTTTGAAAATCTAGGTTTGTGGCAAGCTGAAGGAGGAAAAAGTAAAGGTCTTTATTTCGGCAATACTGATATTGAAATTTTATTGTACTTTCTAAAATTTGTTGAACAGAGATTAGGAACAAGTAGATTTAAATTTAATGTTACGATAAATGCGCCTCGGATAACTTATTCAGAAGATGAAATAAAAGAAAGATGGTCTAAAATGCTTAGAATACCAAAAGAAAATTTTACCGCTGTTTGTATTGATCCAAGAATTAATGAAGAGTATGCTCAAATTTATATGAACGGAATTGTTTTGAGTATGTTAATGAATAACTTACAAGAAAAATTAAAAGAAATGGTTTTGTCAAATAAAGAATTTGCTTCCTCTTACATGAGAGGAATATTTGCTGGCGAGTCTTCAGTAATCTTCAAGAAATGGAGAACTGTAGCATGCGTTAAAGTTTCATCTGCTGACATGAATGCAGTTAGATTTTATCAAAAATGTCTGAATATACTTTCAATTAACTATGGTGCTTATCAAAATCAGGGTGAAACATTTCCAATATATGGTAAAAGAAATTTACAGAAAATATTGGATTTGAGGCTAATGGATTTAAGTCCAACTAAAAAAACAAAATTAGAAGATGGTTTTGGAAATTATCAAAGAGATCTTATGAAGGCCGAAGAAATGGAAAAACTAATTTTGAAAGAGTTAACCTTTGGACTAAAAACTTATGATGAATTGTCGAAGGCATTGAATAAAGGTAGAAGTACTATTCAGTGGAATTACATTCCAAATCTTGAAAAGAGAGGCTTAGTTAAAAAGATTGGTAAAAGAAACAGAGCATGGTTATTTGAAATCACGAACATTGGAAAGAAATTTTTAGAAGGATAATTACTCTTGACTAGTTTTCTTTTCAATTTCTTCTTCAATATTAAGCTTCTCTATTAATTCTTTGTAGCGATTACGGATAGTCACTTCTGTCACTCCGACTATGTCAGCAACTTCTCTCTGAGTCCTCTTCTCGCCGATCAAGACAGTTGCTATGTAGATCGCAGCAGCTGCAACTCCGGTCGGACCTTTACCAGAAGTGATTTCTCCTTTCTTGGCTTTTCTAAGAATCTCAACAGCCTTTGCCTGAACCTTGTCGCTCAATCCCAACATAGAGCAAAATCTAGGAACAAATGTCATTGGATCTGCTGGAAGAATTCTGATGTTCAGTTCTCTTGCAATGTACCTGTAAGTCCTTCCAATCTCCCTCTTCTCAACACCTGAAGCTTCAGAAATCTCGTCAAGCGTCCTTGGACTTCCGAATTCTCTTGAGACTGCATATGTCAGTGCTGCAATTACTGATTCTATAGATCTTCCCCTGACCAATCCCTTGTTGACAGCTTCCTCATAGAATCTTGCAATCCTCTCGTGAATAGGCCTTGACAAGTTCAAAAATGAGATTATCCTCTGAAGTTCAGAAAGTGCAAAACTAAGATTTCTATCCTTTGATTTTATCAGTCTCTTGTGCCATTTGGTCAATCTGTAATATTGAGCTCTCTTCCTTGCAGGAACTTTATATAATTCTCCAAGTCCTTTCCCTATCTCTGTGGTCAATCCCTTGTCGTGTTTAGTGAAAGTCAAAGGAGCTCCACCTCTTGCCCTCTTGCTCATCTGCTCAGAATCGAATGCCCTCCATTCTTGGCCAGTGTCAATGACGTTTTCTTTCAAAACTAGACCACATTTAGAACAAACTAATTCTCCCCTGGACGGGTCTTCCATAAACTCAGTGCTTCCACAGTCCGGACATCTTGTCATTGACTTGGTTAGTTTCTTCGGCATTTCATCACTTTTTGGTTAAACGAACTTTTGGACTTTCCCAAAAGACTTAATAACTTATCAATGGTTAAGTATTTAAGGATTCCGTTTTTAGGTTTTGTCGCATAAACGGTTGCTCATTTTGATGGCACAATCGGTTGTTTTCATAGAAATCTAGAAGTATTCCTTGAGTATTTTATACATGAAAGCTCCGCCCAAGAGTAGTACGAGAATAAATGTTTCTAAAGATTGAGCTTGTTTCAATAGTTCGGTTATTACCGCAATGAGGATAACTAAACCTAGCAACGCTCCAAGCATACTTGTCAAACTATCAAAAATTTTAGTTGCCATTACTTCTTACCTTCCTTTCCTGAATATCTTGTTAAAAACGCTCCAATTATCAGAAAAACCATACTCTTTATGGAATCGATGTAAGTTGCATCAAGTTTTGTAATCATGCCATATATCCAAGCCATGCCAAAAATTACGGCTAGTATAAACAGCTTACTCTCCAAGTTTAGTTTCATAATGAAATTTTTAAACTTATCAATATTTAAGTCAGACATTTAAGCGAACTCTGTTTTAGAACTTTTTCTTATTAAGCTAAGCCACTTGTTTCTGTCAAGCTGTAAATCAATCCCCGCTTCTTCGCTAGGCGTCTTTTCTAATGTCATGTGTTCTCTGATGAAGTTGTAATAAGTTCTGAATCCTTCGGTCATTATTCTCGCAGAATTTTCGGACTTAAACCCACGCATTACTTTGTCTCTTTCTCTAAATGTTGAATGGTATCTTTCTACTAGGTTGTTGTTTATCTTCGCCCTGATTGTTTCTAATCTAACATGATTTACCTGTGGTTTTCTCCATGAATGGAACTCTTTGATAATAGAATCTCGATATGAAGGCAACCCATCAGTTATGATAAATTCAGGATTAACACCAAGCGAGATGGCTAACATTCACTTGGAATTAAAAAGGAACAAGTGGTTAGACTTGGTTAAGAAAAATAATGAGAAGGTTTAAATGTTTGATGGTTGATATTAAAATCATGACTCAAGATAATGCATTTGTTTCCACTGGAACATTAAGCAGACTTGCTAGAAGAGTAAAATATGGTTCTCTTCATCTCGCTGACGCAATTTCACCCATCAGCCCATCAAGATATACAACTGCACTTCAAAAAGATGTATCAGTATATCTTCATGGTGTAGGAAGAGGGGGTTTGGTGGAAGCAAGAAACATAGCAAGAGATTTAGGATTGCCTGAAAGAGATATCGTATATTTTCTGAAAATGGCTTATTATATCCAGAATTTTATTCCACCTATTCAGATGGACGAAAAGAAAGAAACCTTGACAGTAACCGATTTTCCTCCCGCTATGTATGAAGCTATGGAAAGACGGGCAAAAGAAAGTAAAGCATCAAATCACCAATAAGATTTTGACAAAAGGTTAAATCATTAATCATTCTTCTATAAACAAGTGAGAAAATGGCATTCGAATATAGAAGAGAATTAACAGAATTGTTTAGTGTATTATCATCTGAAGGAAGGATTTCAATTTTATCTCATTTAGCTAACGCTGGCGATGTGCATTATACTGTCAGACAACTTCACAAGGTAATGGAGGAAGAGTATACCATGGGTGCAGTTTTTAGCGAGATACAGGCATTGGAAACTGCTGACCTTGTTGAGCCAGATATCAAAGGTGCGTATGGAATCACAAAATTGGGGAAATATGTTCTTAGCGAACTCGATAAACTTGGTCTGAGGTTAGGAAAACCGATTCGTGAAATAAATGAATTTATGCAAAGCAAGAATGAAGAAATGGCAAGAATGATAAGGGAAAACAGCGACCAATAAAATTTTGACAGTAACCTTATTTTAGACAAAAACAATATACTTTATGACAAAACCCGTTTTTGGGTTTTGTCAAGAATTTTATGGGCGGAAATGCTGTCAAATCTTATTGGTGGAAGATTTTTAATTAGAATTATCCACGAGTTCTTCTTTTTTTCTCTTTCTCTAATTTACTTAAGTATCCTCTATGTTCGTCAATTTCCTTACCTAATTGAGAAGAATTTAAACTCCTGAGTTTACGTCTTTCTCTAGATTCGGCTGTTCTTAATAGCCGATTAAGAACTCTTTCCTGTTCTTGATATTCCCCGATTTTTCCTTCCATATTTCTGATTCTTCCTTCTAAATAACCGAGAGCCAGTTTTACTCTGTCTGGTTTGGGGTCATCAGATTTTCCAAGATAAATTCTTGATTCTGTACCCATGTAAAAATATAGATATTTGGTTGAACCCCTTGGAGTAACTTTTTCTAACCAAGCTAAGCCATCTATTCCTATCAAGTTTCAAGTCCAAATCTAATTTCAGACTTTTTGTGCAGAATGGGTTTATTCTTTCCAAATTTCCAAAACTGTGTCAATAGGCCCACATACTGGTGCTGAGGCCATCAACTTCCTCATCTGCAATTCTTTACTCAGCCGTGGGTGCTTCTTGTATGTTTTCCATGTTTTTTTCGTCTTGTCATTTCAAATCAACTTCCTTACAGACTAAACTTTTTACCAGCTATTTCTTCCTCATCTAATTTCATGCATTGTATAGGTTTTTGTATGTCTCTAAGGTGGACTGTAATCATATCTAGTGGTTTGTTTATAAAAAATAAATAAAGACTTTTTGTGCAGGACCAACTTTTCTAAAAGTATTTTGAAACATCGAATCCCAATTCGGCTAGCTTGTCCATCGCTGAATGGAATCTTCCATTCTCTGTTATCAACATCTTGTTCAATACCTCTAGTGCATTTGGTTGGACACTTAGTCTAATTCCACTTTCAGTGTTTAATGTTTCGTTAGTCCAAGGAGAATGATAAGCATCAATTTGCATTATTGGATGAGAACTTACAACACTATATTTTATACTTCTCAATCCATCATCACCTTTCTCATCAACTCTACTGTTTACCCAGAACATGGGGTCCATATCACTCTTAACTTCTACAACTTTTATTGGCAATCCTGTTTGTTTGTCGAATTCTGATATATGTCCCTTTTTCAAAGGCAAGTTCGGAACTTCAGTGACCTTTCCATGAGCAATAATGTATTTTTCGCCGAATCTCTTTAATGTTACATGATCAATCAAAAGTGGTATCCTTCCTTTTCTTCCTTCAACTTCAGGCAATCTCAGTCTTTGACTGTAATGACCATCTTCATTTGGAAAAGCCAAAACAGAATTAGCCCATTCTCCAGGAAAGTTCGGCTCGGAAGGATAATTGAATGAAAATTCTCGATGAGCATCTTCAGGTAATTTTTGTTTTAGATAATCTCTAAAACGAAGAACTTGAGATAAGCTGGGAACAACATAATCAGGAGCGAACCATTGGGCAAAGGGAAAAAGCTCATTCCATTTCCCATGGAGGCTTTAACATGTTTACTACCTTATAGTAAGTAATATTTAAAGATTTGGATACTGAAGAACATATTCACTTTTTGTGCAGATCGGGGTTTTTGTGCAAAGCTGTTTTTCGGTTCTGTCGCATTTTCGGGTGAAAAATAGGAGTGTCTAATGCGGGTGATTTGTCAAAAATTAGTTCTTAGAATCCTTCTGGTTCTCCTGTTTCGTCGCTTGAATCCAGCCCATCAATTCTATCTTCTTCGATTTGCCGTTCTACTGGATTTAAGCTAACAGCTCCTTCTCTCATCTTTTTCATATCTTCACGGTCAAGCAGATAATATAGGCCACCACCTATTTTTCCATTCTTTTCGCTATGAGCAAAAAAGTTACAATACGGTTCGCCCCTTTGAAAAACATATAACCATGGTAGACCTGTCTCTTCATCTGGAACCACATTAACATAACTTTCACGCATCCTTTGAGGACCTATATCGCCCCAAGCGTATTGAACAAGTTCTTCAAGAAGTTGAAGGTTTCTGCTTCTGAGGTCACTTAAAATTGGGTTTTCTAGAGTTTGCTCTATTGCCATTCAAATCATTTTTAGTATGAGAAGTTAAAGATTTAAAGCTTTCTGTCAGATAGTAAATTTCGGTTTTGTGCCTTTTTAACCAAGCTTAACCATCTGTTTCTATCCAACTCCAAATCGATTTCTGCTTTTAGAGTGTTACTTTTCCAGAAATAACTTTGAAATATTCATCTGCTGTATTTTTTCTTCCAAACCCGTAAAATCCCATGTCAAATAATCCAAAATGCAAACCATAATTCATAAACAATGTACTTGAATTTCCGTGAAATCCTATATACATAATAGGTATAGAGAAGTGATTTCCGAAAAGAGGTCTGGTCAATTTTACTCTCCTACTTCCATGTTTATCTGTAATGGCTATGGCTCGATAACCAATTTCCGTAGCAGCATACAAACATATTTTTTCCAATTCATTTGCGTCAAATGATTTGCCAAGCTGTCTTATATCAACCATTATTCTCTCTTAATTATGCAAAAATAAAATTTAAATAGACCTCGTTTTGTTTTTCATCTTTTCTGTAACTTTTCTGACCATTTTCAATCCGCATCTGGGGCAAATTTCTCCTTCGGCGGAAACATATCCGCAGCCCGAACATACTTTTTTCCATGTGAACTTCATGGAAATCTTCTTGCTGAAAACAGAAACATACTCCAATCCCAATTCCTCAGCAACATTCTGCACATTCCGATCATCAGAAATAATCACAGCATCATTCTCAACAGCAGCAGAAACTACTTTCAAATCAGTCTTAGACAATTTTTCAAAATCCCCAGTTTTTCTTGCAGCATCTTCAGCTTTTTTCAAAGAATTTTTACTCGGTTCAACGACTTTCAGCTTCAGACTTTTCAATTTCATCTCAGAAATCTTGTCCTTTACTTCTTCTACAACTTCCTGAACAGTAATGATCTCTTCGAAATTCCTGAAATCGTTCAAGTAAATCAGTGCAGAAGTGTCCAAAACAACTTTCATAACAACTAACTTGATTAGATTAAAAATAAAAGCACCTAAATTCAATAAATATCAGGTGTCTTATTGGTCAAAGATTTTCCTATACTCCCTCTAGAGATGATAGCCAGAAAAGCTGGAAAGGAAACCGGAGCAGACAGAGTGGCAGCGTCAGCGACAAATGAGATGAAGAACATTCTACTTGATGTTTCAGACAAGATTGCGTTAGAAGCAGTCGCAGCATCCCATCACGCAAAAAGAGTAACTGTGAAAAGGGAAGACATCTTGTTGGCAGTGAGATAATGGACAAGACGATTTCATCAATCAAAGACCTGAAGCCAGGAAGTTTCGTAGTTTTCGACGACGAGCCATGCCGTGTGACTGCGATTGATGTCCACAAATCAGGAAAACATGGAGCTGCGAAAGCCAGAGTTGAAGCAGCAGGAATCTTCGACGGCAAGAATCGGAGTGTTGTAAAACCGGCTGACGATTCTGTCGATGTTCCTATAATGACGAAAAGGAAAGCCCAAGTGATTTCTATCCAATCAAACAAAGCCCAGATAATGGATCTTGAAGATTTTCAAGTTTATGAATTGGACATTCCAGAAGAAAGAAAAGACAAGGTTAATCAAGGAGAAGAAATATACTACTTCGAGGTCTGGGGAAGAAAGACTCTGAAAGAATTGAAATGAATTTAAAATGTTTTTATCTGAGATCTCAAATCTAACTTTCTGACATGAGGGAGATATTCAAGAGGCCATCTTGGATTGTCCATGAACGAATGTTTTCCTAACATGACATAGCCAGCCTCGATGCTTCCAGGTAAATTCCCTGACATATCGTCGCGGTAAACAGAACTTCCTCTAGGCAACTTGTGACTCCCAATTATGAACTTAGCAAGACTTTTTTCGTCAAGATGCAGAGCACCAACTGATTTGCATTTTCCCAATTTTACTATTTCAGGTTTTCTCTTCAGTATTTCCCTGGCCGATACATCCACTTTCACTAGAATATTTCCATAAGTAAAGAAAAGCATCTGGTTATTCACATGGCACATCAGCTTGCAATCCGTAATCAGATCTTCATCAATGGCAAGATTTTTCGCTGTCTTCTCTTTTATATCTTTGAACAACTCGACAGAACGATCTTCAAGCTGTGGTTGATCTAGTATCCTACTCACGTCAACTTCCCCTCTTGGCCCTCCTGTGATTGCTGATTTTGTTCCAGCGTATGTCCTCAAATTGTCCTGCCTGACGCTGTAGATGAAATGATTGTCATTGGTCACGACGAATGAATCAGCACCCCAGGAAGATGACATCGCCCTCCTCGGTAGGAAGGTCTCCCTTTTCGGCCCGAAATACGCTTCAGTAGTCATCACCTCTCCATAATCTGTCCTGTCCGCGAAAAGTATCAAAAGACTCTCATCTGACAGCCAATCTTCATCTACCACTCTCATGTTGTAACCTGGATGAATTGGAAAATCTGGATCTTTCCTTTTATATTCTTCAAGTCTTTGGCGAACCCACACATCAGGATATTTCACATGTTTTTCTGGATTAACCTCGTACTCCAAAGGTTCACCAGGGAGCCTTTTTCTTTGAAACGGCAATGAATTGTCCCTGAATTTTTCATTAGTTTGCTGCTCTGTGACAATTAGAACACCTTCAGGACCATAAAGTCTCGGCGCAGTCCTGGGAAAGAGAATCTCCCAAACTATTCCTTTTGAATCCTCTGAGTAAAACATGAAGTAAATGTTTTTTTTAATTATTTATATACGATTTGTAGAAGAATGATTTTTGAAAAATTAGTGTTTTTTTTTAATTATTTATATACGATTTGTAGAAGAATGATTTTTGAAAAATTAGTGTAATTTTCCTATTTTCTCGATTTCATTCTCTCCCCAGTTATGAGTAAGATGCAAAAGCAAAGCTGAGAGACCTTCATATAAAATATCAAGCCCTTCAGGTGGATTTCCGATAAACTCTCTTATTCCGCTTCTCGTATTGTCAACAAAATATAGTTTTCCACGAGGGGTTAACTCTGTACTTCTTTCATGAAGTTTTGTATTAAAACAAAAATACACCTCATCCGCGGTCGGAGAATAAACAGCACCGAGAAGCTTATTCGCTTTGACTTCAAAGTGTCTACCATCAGTCACGTTAAACAAATCTTTCAAAATATGCCTACGAACTGCAATGCGAGGGTCAGAAGAGTCACTGGGATTCACAAAACCGGAAGGTAAATGATAAACAGGCATCTCAAGTCCTAGTGAATTCGTAAGAATACCCATCATGTAATCTTGCCTAGTAGTAATTGGAATTTTATCATCAGCAAGTTCTACGACTGTTCCTAGAGTTGACGTATTTATAACATACTCCTTTCTGACAAATTTTTTTAAAACTTCATCTGCTGGTCTAATCCCTAACAGTTCTTTGTAGCCGGTAAGTCCAGTTTCAATGAGCAGTCTTCCACCATTTTCCTCTATTTTTCTCACAGTTGAAATGGGGGAATCATATAGAACAACTTGCAAACCTCGTGTACGGGCTTCTGCAATTTCAGTCTCCAAATTCTCCAAATTTTTTCTTATCCTCTCGTCGACCTCAGGAACACTAGTCCTTCTTACATCAGTCTGTTGGATGTAAATATCTCCCTCTTCGTAAGGCCTGCTTACAAGCACTTCCATATTCATCAAAGGAGTTCTCAGCACATTCCAAAAATTGTTTCTTAATTATTTAAATCTTAAAAAAATTTCTATTCTCTAGTAATTGATACTTTATCTAAAATAATCTCTTGATGTCAAACTTAAAAATGTTATAGTTTATTGTAATTCCATGATCCAAAATGGAATCGTTGTAGAAACCGAAGATGTTTCTTTGGTTTACAAGTCACTTTTGGAAAAGATAATGAAAAATGGTGATGTTTGGCCTGGTTTTGATAGGAAGACTAAAAAGGATATTAAAGTAAAAGAAGTTAGACCGTTTTTGCTTATTTCTACAAATCCAAGGAAAAGAGTCATAAATCCTACTGGGAGAAATCTCAATCTCCCCGCCGTCCTCAGAGATGCTTCTGATTTATTAGAAGGTTTGAATCCGGGATTTAGAAATAGATATGATTCTTATTTCAAATATTGGAATCGGCACAAAAGTGATGGTACAGTTCCTTGGACTTACGGAGAATTGATGAGAGGTAATGGAACAGATCAACTCGAGAACGTATTCAAATTATTAAAGGCTAATCCTGTAGCAAAGGGACGTTCCATAATTTATTTTCATCCAAATGATTCAGCCAGCCTTTACCCAGAATTAAGTTATCCCGGAATAATCGATCTTCATTACAGAATCTACGACAATAAATTGGCATGTTGGGTTGATATGAGAGCTAATGACATAATGAAAGGTTTTCCATACAACTTCTTTTCAGTTACCACACTCCAAGAAATTTTAGCGGGCTGGTTGAAGATGGATGTTGGAAATTGTTATTGGTATGTTCATTTTGCACAAGTCTATGAACCTCAATTTAATCGTGTAGATGAAATTGGTTCTGATTCAGTATATCAAGAACATCATCCAATTCCTTTAAATGTCCCGAGAAAAGAATTCAAGAAAAATTGGGGACTAAAAGAACTTGTTGAGAAAAATGCAAGAAAGGGGAAATACAGATTAGCAGAAAGAACTTTATCAAGAATAGAGCATCCAGCCTATGCAAGCTGGGCAGGAACCATGCTATTTGCTGAGATGGAGCGTGGTAGACATCAAGGAAGAAAAGTTTATGCAGAAGATTTGGAAAGAGTAAATGAACATGTCAAAAATGAATTTGGGGCGTGGACCAATAGACGATTACTTTCTTATTCGGCAAAATGATATTAAAAAATTTGACTAACTCAAAATTTAG
>JAGVVV010000015.1 GCA_018304615.1 Candidatus Aenigmatarchaeota archaeon | reverse complement strand
GATTTAGAAGTCCTGTTGCAGGAATAATAGCTGCGATAATTATCACTGCGGTTTTCTTTTATTTGTATGCCAACTTCTCTCAGTTCATACCGTCGACTCTAGATTTGTTATCTGGTAAATTTTTGCCAGGAGGATGAAAAATCAGATGTGATTAGTTTGCTGTGTAGTTGATGGCGTTTGCACAGTTTGTAGTTGAGTTGGAGTTGTTGAATAAGGTGCAGGGAACATAGGAACTGCAAAGGGCATTGGTATTCCGGAAGGGGGTATTGTTTGTCTCCAACCAAGATATTTCAAGTCAATATCTATCCCACGAATAGCGTCTTCTTCTTTCCAACTTTCTTCAGAACTAGGTGCAAGTTGCAGAAACCTAGCTACGTGCAGTTGACGTTGTAATACGAGTTCAAGACCTTTCGCCCTTCTTTCTTTATAACTTCTAGAATTAAAAATAGATCTCAGATAAGCACACACACCTATTTCAGGGTCATAACCAGTAATATTAGTGATTGGAACATATCCATCAGGAACTTGTGCTGTTCTTCTTCCGACCATTGTAACCACTTTTTAGTGGTTATAACTTATATTTAAAGATTTCTATTAATTAGAATATGAATTAATGAGTATCTCTCCAAGCCTTTAACCTTTCATGCCACTTTTGCTCAGCAATCTCAAGTCTTTGCATTTCCTTAACATACGCATCAGGATTTGTACCTGGTCCACGTCTTTCCAAATCTATCCTTTTCTGTCGTATCTGATCGAGTTCCTTGTTTACATCTTTGTAGAATGCCATACTTGCATTAAACTCGCCTACATATCCACGACCTCTCATAATTCCGAAAAGAAGACTTCCAAACACGAATAAAACAAAAAATATAATATACGCCCAAACCCCCATAGCCCCCAAAGACCATGTTACAAATATCACAAACCATTTAAGAGGCAATGTTGAAAATGCCATCAAAAAAGCTAGCAAAACTTCAACATACTGAGCCCTTGGAAAAATTCTCAATTGCTTCAACATACCAAGGCAAACTGCCATTAAAGCGAGGAATGGAATTATTACATTGAAGATTAATTTTTGTGCAGTGAGCCATTCCTGAGGAATCCCGAAGACGTTAGTTGCTACTTCGGTTACGGTCGAGATGTCCCAGTTCTGAGCAAAAACAGAATTAACAGAAATCAAAAACACTATAGAAACAAATAACAGAAACTTTTTCATCTCTATCTAAACAGAATTTCACTTGAATAAACTTAAAGTTATACTTAATATTGGGAAAAACAAATTTTAGTTATGGCCTTAGAAGATTTGATTTCGCAGATGTTTTCAGATCCACAGAACAGCATACTCTTCGCTTATTTCATCCCGTTTCTTTTCATCATGGTCCTCTTCTTCGGTGGTTTAGAGTTAATCAGGGCTTTCAGGAAGAGGACTAACACAATACTTGCTACATTGTTTGCGTTGATTGCGTTTCCTACCTATCCTTGGTTTTCAGCAATTTTAATCCCTCTGGGAAGTTACGCTGCCATAGTCTTGTTCATAGTCTTTTTCGGAGTGTTCGCAGTCAGATACGCCTTCTCGAGAGGCAGAGACATCTGGTTTGAGACTATGACTGACACGAATAAATTGAGAAAATTGGAAGAGAGACTGCAGAAGGAATACAAAAGACTGAACCAAGCGTATGAGAGAGGACAAGATAGCAAGGCAATATCAATCAACCAGCACATCGAGCTCATGAAATCCCAAATCGAGGCGCTGAGAAGAAAACAGATGATGGGAGGACAGGCTTAAATTTCTACCAAGTCAAATTAGTAAAAGAGACAAAAAAATGGCAGACTTGTTTCAACCGATAATTCAAAAACTGATTGATTTAGGTTTCTATAATTTCTTCTTCCCGTTCTTAGTTGCTGCTGCATTGTTCTTCGGGCTTCTGAAGAAATCCAAGATTTTCGGAGATTCGGTTGTGATAAATGGAGTGGTTTCTCTTAGTTTGGCATTCCTGATAATGGGATTCCCTGTGATTTTCGGCCAGCCGTCGTTCTTCGCTCTTCCATTGGCAACTTTCTTCTCTCAAGCGACTGTGATACTTTTGATTTTCGTCATGGCTTTCATAGGAGCAAGTTTCTTCTATCCAGACATGACGAAGTGGGTGCTAGACGCTTTCAAGCATAGGACTATGCTCACAGTATTGATTGCAATTGCTTTCGGTCTCCTTTTCACAAGCGGATTGATAAATGTTTTATTCGTTGGTTTGAGCGCTCCGACTACAGGAACAGGTGAAAATCAGCAGGGTGGAAAGACGCCAGTTGATGTGATTATAATCGTGGCTGGCATAATTATTTTTATGATAATGATAATCATCGCTGCATCAGTGGTTAGAGGTACGGTATAATGGCAAGTCCGTTCGAGACTGCAATTCAGAAGATGGCGGAACTTGGATTGTTTAAATTCCTATTCCCATTCATGCTCACAGCTGCGGTGTTTTACGGACTGCTGAGAAAGTCGCAGATATTCGGAGATCCTGACAAGAACGTCGCAGTGAATGCTATAGTTGCACTGGTCGCAGGATTCATGGTCTGGTCGTATCCTATAATTGCTGGGATTGATGTGACACTGCAACTGGCAAACTTCTTCATGGAAGGTCTTGTTGTCAGTCTTGTTATAATGGTTGGGCTGTTGATTGCAGGATTCGTGTTCCCTCCAAATCTTCCTCAAACTCTCAGCGAGAAGTTCAAAGGTGGAGGTTTCTGGATGGGCGTATTGGTCTTGGGTTTCATTCTTGGCGCTATAGTTCTAGTTAGCAGCGGACTGTTTGGAATATTTTTCCCGACTCAAAATCTAGGAGCCGGAGCTTTAGATCAGGATACGCTCTTAACTGTTGGCATTCTAATTATTCTATTAGTGTCAATAATCGTGATTGTCGGAGTTGGTGGAGGAAAGGGATCTGAACATCCAGCACCACCATCTGGAGGGAAGAAAGAGTAAATGGTCCTTGAAAGTTTGTTGTCTGGAACTGGAGGAACTGTGGTTTTCGAGTTTTATCTCCCATTTCTATTGACTTTCACTTTGTTTTTCGGATTGATGGATAGAGTAAACCCGTTCGGACCTAACCAGAAAAAACTGCATGTCATCATTTCTCTTATTGCGGCTTTCTACATCCTGATTTTCAGTCCTTTTGCTGGCCAGATCAGTACGTTTTTCGCAACGTTCTTCGCTGAGACCAGTTTGGTTATTGTAACGCTTCTTGTAGGAATGATGGTAGTGGCATTACTGACAGGGATGGGATTCAGCAAGGAAGGCTGGGATAAGGTTTGGCATAGGGCTTTCGGTGGAATTGTGATGTTGGGATTCGTTGTGGCAGTGGCATTGTTCATTTCCAGCGGAGGGTTGAATCTTCTAGGAGCGGCTGGTTTTGGCGGAGGAATAGGACTCTCAGCAGAAGACTTGTTGATTATTGGTATGGTCGTTATCACAGTAGCTGCGATTTGGTTCATGGGAAGAAGTTCTGAAGATTGATTATTTCGTAGCATACATTGCTGGGACTTGCATACTTCTGGCAGCTTTCATGTATGTCCTTAGCAATTCCTTGATGCCGCCAATTTCTTGCTTTATTTCTGCAGGTGCACGCTTGGCTTTTTCATAATTTGTAACTAGATTTGGTAACGCCACTTTTTCGACGTAAGTCTTTAGGAAAGCCATGTATTCTTCGAATTGTGCTTTAGATTTGCTCACGGTGTTCCTCAGCCTGCTATAAAGCAAGGAGAATACTTTTTGAGAATAATTTTGTTTATTTTGTACTAGTTGAGCCTTTTGCTCTTTGGCATCATTATAAGTCATCAAAGTCTGTATTGCGATTGGAGGATTATCGCCTTGAGGAAGGTATATGGCTTTGAAGTGCTGGACTAAACTTTTCTTTAATCCGTCCTCCAGCTGTGATAATGAAGTAACATCATTTTTGGCTATCTTTGCTTTTTCTTGTGTTATCTCTTGTCTTCCTTGTGATTCCTGGAGTAATGGGGAGATTGTAAACAAATCTGAAAGTTGTTCACTTAATTCTGACATAGGTAGTTATTACTAGGAGGTGGTATTTAAAGATTTCGGTACTTTAGTAGAAATGTCTCTTCTATGGCAAAAGCATTTAAAATTAATATGTTCTTTAATCAGTATGAATCACGACGATGTCCATACACAACATCCACAGGGACCTAGTCCTTTCGCACCTATAGATCCGTCTGGTAGAGTATCTTGTCCTGAGTGTGCATATACCTTTAGGATTCAAAACGCTCCAAATGTTCAATATGGACTCAACATGCCATTTACCCCAGTTATGCAGTTCCAGCCTTTTGTCTTGCCGTTTTACTATGTGGTTCCTCTGGTCCAACCATTGGGTGGTTTTGGATATTTAGCAAGTAATTTTTCCTACCCACCTCGTTACGATTTTTTAGATGATGAGGGACTTTTAAGATTTGATTCAGAATTTAGTGGTTTGCACAATAGTTATCATGTAAAAAGAATTCAACATTTCCAGCCCACTTTAACAATTGAAACAACTGTTCATGGGCAAACCGTAAGACATGAAATACCTAATGATGGATCCGCATTTGGAAATGGGCTATTTGCTGTAGAGGAAAAAAACACTTGGCTTGGAAGAATATCAGATGGAATCCTTGGCTATAGAGTTAACTGGTTTCCTGATAATTACATGAATGGACCTGACCAAATATCTCCATTTCATCCTATCCACAAAGGAATATTTTTCAGAAGAACTAGAAACTTCACTCCATTAAATTGGGGCGGAATCGGTTTTGAGAACAGATTCAATCAACTACTTTATGGAAATCCACTACAACCCGGACAACCACCTCATCAAGAACCAGAAGTTCCTCCAGTAGTTGTACAGCCAGGTCCTGGTCATCCACCAGCTCCGCACGCACCAATAGGACCAGCGAGACCAACACCATTAATTGCAGGAGTTTATCCGTTTGAAGTTGTTGGAACAGAACCACAAGAGGTAAGGGTGAGAATTCACCCAGAATGGGGACCAGATGAAAGAGGCAGTCCAATTCTTATTGCAAGACCCGTAGAAGAGCCAAAAGATGTTGATTTGATTTTTAGAGTAAAAATTCCAAGGGAAAGGAGGGAAATATATGCCTAGTACACAAAAACCAGTTTTTATATTCAGACTTAAAGAGCCAGTCGAAGTTAAATCGATGTTAGAATATGTCGGGCAACAGGGAGTAGATGTGAAGTATTCTCCGAGAAGTGACATGCCAGATACAGAAGCTGCTTGGATTCTTGATCATGGGAGCTCTTACTTTGAGGCTGGGGCTGCCGTAGAAAAATCTGGTTTCAGATTAGAAATTACATACAAAGGACATGGGATAAAATTAGGGAAAAAGTAATTCTTTCTCGGAGAAATGTAACTTACCAGGAATTATTAAAACAGCAGGCAGTTCGCTAGATTTAAATTTTAGAAATTCAGAAACTTTTTTCTTAACAAAAAAAGATTTCGAACTCCCAATATTAGCTGCGGCGAGAATCTCATCATTAAGTTTTATGACATCCATATTTTGTTGATTCTCTAAATCGACAAGAATCTTTGCCGCTTCTTGGACTGTCATAAATTTTTTCTCCTCAATTAAAATATCCAAAAGACAAAGTGTATGGAAACCGTTCTCTTTATTCATTTTGATAGTTTCATAAACAGAATATGGAAGTTTACCTCCAGTTCTTTCGATAAATGGAATTGTGACAGTAGCGCCGAATCTGGAAAGATGTAAACCACTTTCTGCAACTGCAGAATAAATAGAAGAGTTGTGAATTACATGAGTTTTAATTTTCATTTTTCTAGCTTCAAGAATTAAAGCGGAATGAGTAGTAGCAACAAGAGGGTCTCCTTGCACTAATATTGCAATCTTTTTTTTCTTTACATTCTGTAAAAGTTTTGATGAATTTTCTTCCAAATCTTTCCTGGCAAGTGGCTGAATTTTTTTACCAATTATTTTTTCTAATTTTTTTAAATCACCATTCCAAATTCCTGTATAAGTGTCAATGAAAACTTCATCTGCATTCTTAGCTTCTTCGATTCCTCTAATAGTAAGATCTTTTTCATCGTAGAGGCCGAGTCCGACTAAAGAAAGTTTCCCCATACAAATGAGTTGGTTTTTATTAATTTATTGTAAGACAAGTGAGATTATGGCAAGAAACAGTTTGAAGAATTTGTTGGAGCCCTATCTGGATATAGAAAAGATAAAGATGATTCCAAACAGTTATGATTTGATTGGTCATATTGCCATTCTTGAAATCCCGAAAGAACTTAAATCGAAAAAGAAATTGATTGCCAAAGCTCTCCTAGAAGTTAATAAAAATATAAAAACTGTTTTGGAAAAATCATCTGAAAGGAAAGGGATCTTCAGAAAAAGGGAATATCGATTTCTGGCTGGAGAGAAAAAATACACGACCGTTCATAGAGAATATGGGTTGCAGTTCAAAGTTAATCCTACTGAAGTCTACTTCTCGCCTAGAGAGCTGACAGAAAGGCAAAGAATTGCAGCACAGGTGAAACCGAAAGAGACAGTAATGGTTATGTTTTCTGGTGTTGGACCGTATGGCCTGGCTATTGCAAAAAAACAGCCGCTTGTAAATCAGGTGATATGTATTGAGATGAATCCAAAAGCTGCGAAATATGCCAGAGAAAATATAAGACTGAACAGGCTCTATGGAAAAGTAGTCCACTTAACGGGAGATGTGAAGAAAAAAAGTGAAAAGTATTTTGGTAGATGTGACAGAATAGTTATGCCTCTGCCAGAAGGCGGACAGAAGTTTTTGGATATTGCAGTTAAATGTCTGAAGAGAAGAGGTGGGATGATTCACTTTTATACGTGGGGGGAAGAGGACAAATATTTCAAAGACTCTAAAGAGTTACTGAAAAAAAATATGAAGGGGTTAAGGAGATACAGAATAGTTAAATTGAAGAAAGTTTTACCATTCAGCCCAAGGAAATGGAAAGTTTGTATTGACGCGAAGATCTTTTGAAGATTAATTGGAAAGTCAAATAACCATCTTAAATGATTTCATTCAAAAGGAAATTTTCAAAATCTTTAAAATCCATAAAAATTTTAATATTGTATTCATTTTGTAGAAAATTTTTGATTCTTGACGTAATATTTACTTTGCCATGTTGACATTCTAAAATACCTATGCACATAACACCTTTAAGATAAAATGTTTTTATCATAAGTAACTTGTTAACCAATCTAATTAAAGATTTTTTAATACTTTTCTCATTGTTACTTCTTGCAGATGTTGCTTCGACTACACAATTGATTTTTCCTTTGATAAAAAAATCTACACATCTTCTTTTTACTTTTGATTCTAACCATTTCTGAAATTCGTAATTAACTTGGTTCCTATCTAAGAAATCTTTTATTTTAAATTCTTGATTTGTTGGTTTTCGTTTTGTAAAAGCATAATTGGTTTTAACACTTACTTTATGTTCTATTTTTCTGTTAGTTTTAAGATACTTTCGAATATCTGATACAAGTTGCTTAATTTCGGAGTCAAAATAAACAGAATCGAACGATTCATTCAATTTAATAATTCCTTCAGTAGGTAGTTTTTCAGATATGACTACAACAGACAAACACTTTGGAAACAGTTTTTTAAGTTCAAATGACCTTTCAGAAAGATTCATAATATTTAAATAAAATTTATCTTGGTGAACAAGAGAAGTAGCTTCAATAAAAACTTTAGGATCTTTTGAATTTGGTATAACAAAATCTATGTTCATACTTTTTTTATTAGTATCTACTCTGCATTTCATTTCACAAGGTAACCTATATTGATTAAGTCTCCATTTAATACGCCTTTCTTGAGCAGTCAAGGACCTGCTTCTCTCACCTAAGTGACCCAAATTTATTCGTTGTTCCTTCGAAAGTTTTGCTATGCTTAATTGACCAATTTTTCTAAAAATATCTTTACCATATCTCATCCTCATTTTTCTAACACTTTCTTTACCCATTTTAGACATTATAGAAATTCTTTGATCTTTAGGGATATTTCTCCATCTTTTTCTGCCTCCTTTAGCTCCATATTGTTGGAAATACTCCCTTGAAAATATTTCAGGCATAAAATCACTTTGCAAAATAGTTATATGCAGTAGTTGCTAATAAAGCAAATAGAACTAGAATTGGTGGTATCGCGGGGGTAGCGAAGCTCGATAAATATTTTTACAGCTATAAATAAAATCCCCTAAACTTCAATACTACTTAAGTGTGCGGTGGGAGCACTGGTTTTTTACAGCTGTAAACACAATTACAGCATCGAAGCTCCAGTGAAATGCGGAAGCTTTTTTCACCACAACTTGAGTGCACACCTCCCGCACTGATTTTTGGTTTATAAACAGGACACAATAATTATTTTATGAGATTTGAGAAGAAACATTACTTGTTCTTTTTGTTTTTAATCTCTTTGACCTTGCTCATCTCATATCTCAGCTTTCCGAAAAGTTTTGGGAGAAAATGTTCTTGTAGCCCTCAGTGCGATTTTGCTAATCTTAAGATAGATTCATGTAGCTATTCATCAAATAGTCTGAAATTGAAGATGACGAACACGAATGTGGTCAATCTTAACGTGATCATAGGTTATCTTGTGTTTCCAAACAGAACTTACCAAGTAAGATATCTAACAGATCACATTCCTTCATTCACAACAAAAGAAATTTTGATTGAAAATACGCCATCTGGAATTTCTTCGTTCACAATTACGACAGAGTGCCCGAATATAAAACTCCAAAAGAACATCACTGATTGCTATTACTAAAACTTGTGAAGAACTTTTTCGAAATTGACGATTCTTTTATCACGAACTTCGATTCCTTCTTTTTTCAGCAATTTTATCTTTTTGGCACTTCCTGAAGAAAATCCTCCAAGAGTCCCGTCAGATTTTACGACGCGATGGCAGGGAACAACGGGAGCGTAAGGATTGTTATGGCAAGCATTACCAACTGCCCGAAAAGCTTTCGTCCTGAGCATTTTGGCAATCAAACAATAAGTAGATACATTGCCGGAAGGAATCTGACTTATTAAATCATAGACATTTTCGTTGAAAGATTTTTTGGCTCTCATATCTAGGGACCGACAATTTTGCCGGTTGTGAGATCAAAGTATGTTCCCATGAGACTTGTTGCACGGAAAACATACCACCCGTCACTCTCGATGCTTCCTATGGTTCCACTCAAACCACTCTGGGTTTGCAACCAAACCTGCTTGAGGCCTGCGTAGGCACCTGCCTCTGGAGAAATCAAAATAGTAGGGACGTTATTTATTTTGTATTTAGTTATGAGTGCCTTTCCTTGATCAGTTAATATGTCAATAGTAGTCTCGTTTGCAGGGACGACTCCAAAGTTTGTAACTAATATGTTTCTGTGAGTGGAAACGTCATAGCAGGTAGAACAAGAACCGTCTTTCAGGTAAATGACAGAAACAAGGCCGATAACCTTACTTGTGGCCAAATCTTTGTAAGGAGGGTTGAGTGTGTGCAATGCATAAAATCCGTCTTTAAGTGTGGCGTTCAACTGGCTCCACACTTGAGCTATATTTTTGTAAGCTAAAACTTCCTGGGAGATGACAATTGCAGGAACCCTTTGAATGTTGTATTTGGAAATAAAATCTTTTCCTTCTGAAGATGTGTAATCGATTGTTCTACTGCTTGAGATTTTTATTCCGTTTGACAAAAGGGAATTTACGAAAGATTCCATTCCTGAGCATTGAGGACATGTGGAATCGTTCAAAATAGTAAGAGTGACACGACCTTTCACATCTCCAGATTGCAAATCTCTGAAAGGAGGGGCTGATGAGATGGAAACCACCCCGTTTTTCATAATTCCATCGAGCTGCCCCCACATCAATGAGAGGCTGTTGCTTTTATTAGTTTCACCGAAAACTAAAATAGAAGGAACTGTCTGAACTCCATACTGATTAATAAGTTGCTTAGCTTTGGTGGAAGCGTAATCTAATCTATCAATACTTGTTATCTTCACACCAGTCACGTTGATTTGCTGGAGAAGACTTTCTGCACTTCCGCAATCTGTGCATGTGCTATCTGTGAGGAGAGTGACCTGCAAGCTTGCTGGTCTCAACTTGTCTGAGACTGTGATAGTTGTCCAGAAGGTCAGGACTACTTCTGAAGCAACAATAACTAAAAGAATTCCAAGAAGAACTTTGGTGAGCTTAGAGCTCTTCACAATTTTCTTTTTCATTGCTCTCAAATTTTCTTTCTCCTTTTAACAAAACTTAAAAGTGGGCAGATAAAAGTCTAACACCCACCTACTCCTGTACCCATACCACCGCTTATAGAAGCCCCAGCTGCGCTAGCTGCGACACCGCCAACTGAAAGACTTGATACTGTTGACAATATATTCACTAGTTGGAATGTCTGTACAGAAACAAGTACAAGTATTGCTATTATCAAAAGGTTGGTTGCATTGAATTCCATTCTCTTTCACCTCCATTAAAGATTACATAAAGATTTTTGAGATAAACATTCTGGATAAAAGACAGGTTTCCATTGGTTTAATTCTTCTTGTATCTGGTCGTGCGTATGGCCGTCTTTCATAAGTTTCTTAATCAATCCTGCCATTGCAATGTGATGCCCGCACCTGCAATCACTGTTCTCATCTTCGGTCGTCAACTGAAAACCACAACATGGAAGAAGGATATCAAAACCGGCATAATTCTTCTTTTCAGAATCCGAAAGAGTTATAGTTTTGTCGTATTCTAAAAGTTGGTTGTAGCCATCTGCGTTAAGAGAAAGTTTGGAATACTTGCCTACACTACCCGAAGATGCAACACCTGAATAACTAGATAATATGTCGGGCAGACTCATCTTAAATCCGTTTGAAGATGACTGGAATCCACCTGTCAAAACTAGTGCCTGAAAACCGACCAAAACGGCAAATCCAACTATGAGCAAAATCTTGACAATGTTTCCGTTAGACTTTGAAGTTTTGTTCGGCATTGTTGCACCTTAAGCTTTACAATATGAGTAAATCTTACGTTTATTTTGGTATATTATCTATATAAACGTTCTTTCGAAACTTAAGTCTGCTATTCAAGACTAGTTTTGTTCATATGTGGTAGGGTATTTAGTATTACATCAGTTGTAAATCTATTTATACAATTACTACTATCATTAAAAGCATATGGTCACTATTAACAGGATAAGACTCGAGAGGAAAGGGCTGGAGTCGTTGCTCGGACCGCTTGAAGCTGAAATTCTGAAAATCTTGTGGACAAAAAAAGACGCTCGAGTCAGAGAAGTCTATAATATATTGAGACAAAAGAGGAAGGTAGCCTTGACAAGTGTGGCAGTAATCCTTGACAGATTGCATGAGAAGAAACTGGTAAAAAGGGAAGTAGAATCTGGAAAGGGAGGAACTCATTACATTTATTCGACAAGAACATCTAGAGGCGACTTTGAGTCATCTGTAATCGAGAATACAGTGAATAAGCTAATTGATAATTTCGGAAATGTGGCAGTGAACTACTTTAATGAAAGATTTGCGAAAAAGAAGGGAAACTAAATGCTAGGTTGCTTTGTAGGGATTACATTAGATGGGAACAAAATTATTCTTACCGCAATCTCGGTATCTGCAATGCTCATCACACTTTTCTTGTTGAAAAAATTCAATTTGTCTACAAAAGTCAAGATATCTCTGATATATGCGCATCTCACAGCATTGTTTTTCCCGTTTGTGCTCTTCACGACTAATGTAGCATGCGGTACTTTCTGCTTGGCATGCTATTCGAACATACTTGAAATGACTGCCATAAGTTTGCCTACCACATTGATATTGGCAACAATCAGCGGCTTTTTAGTCATCCCGACATTTTACATAGTTTCAAGCAAGAAAATGGAGATAAAGAATAGAGAGATTTTGAAGTTCGTTAAACATTATTCAAAGAAACTCCAATTGAAGATGCCTAAGATATATGCAGTGAATAAGGCAGAGCCTATTGCGTTTTCTTTCAGAAGTTTCAAATCTGCTATTTTCATTTCTGTAGGGTTGCTGGATATTCTAAACAAGAAGGAGATCGAAGCTATAATTCTTCATGAGTTGGCACATATCAAAATCAAATCTTCTGCATTGAAATTATCGACAAACATTTTAAGACTGTTTTCTCCACTTTCAGTCCTGGCCAGATTCAGTCATGACTCTACTCAAGAAGAAGAACTGGCAGATAGATTTGCGATCAAAGAGCAGGAAACAAGCAGGTACATAAAATCTGCGAAGAGAAAAATAAAAGAGTATCGGGACGTTTGATTTCAATTTTCTATTAGAAAAAGCTATTGTTTCTACCAAAAAGAAATTGCTCAATTTGATATAACCTTTTTATACTTAGCGTGCGGTAATTGAGAGTAATAGGTGAATATGAATGGGCGAGGGCCTTTGCTCAAAGACAAATTAAGTCAGCTCTTTCTTCGAGCCCCAAGTCTAGACAACAGCTTCTTAACCTGACGAAAATTCCTGAGAGAACCCTAAGATACAATCTTGCAATTCTGAAAAAAACTGGTTCCATTAAGGAAATTCTCACTCTTTCTGACATGAGAAGAAAGATTTTTGCATTGAATAAAATCAAGAGGGCTGGTATCATATGAAAAAACGTTCTAAGTTAGCAAAAAGCTATGAAAGCGTTGTTGACTTGATAGGAAACACACCACCAGAATCGGAATAAAAATGATTGAAGATGCTGAAAGGAAGGGATTGTTAAAGTCTGGTGGAGTAATTGTAGAACCGACTTCTGGAAATACTGGAGTTGGATTGGCGATAGCTGCCACGGCAAAGGGGTATAGATTGATCTTCACCATGCCGGATAAAATGAGTTTAGAAAAGGAACTTTTGTTAAAGGCCTATGGAGCAGAAGTTATCAGAACTCCCACGGCAGTGGCACCAGATGATCCTAGAAGTTATACGGAAGTTGCAAAAAGAATTGTAAGAGAGACTCCAAATTCTTGGATGCCTAACCAGTATTTCAATCAAAATAATCCGAAAGCTCATTATCAGACTACTGGTCCAGAAATTTGGAAGCAGACAAATGGAAAGATAGATGTTTTAGTTTCCGGAATGGGAACAGGCGGAACAATAACAGGAACAGCAAGGTTTTTGAAAAGCAAGAATGGGAAAATAAAAATTGTCGGAGTCGATCCGGCTGGATCTCTCTTCCACCATAAATTTTCTGGAACTGTTGGGAACATTCACCCTTACAAAGTAGAGGGGATAGGGGAAGATTTCATTCCTGGAACAATAGATTTGAAAATTGTAGACGAGATAGTCAAAGTGACTGATGAGGAAGCATTCTTAACTGCAAGACGATTAGCTAGAGAAGAAGGGATTCTTGCCGGAGGTTCATCCGGTGCTGCTGTTTTCGCTGCCTTGAAAGTTGCAAAGGAATTGAAAAAAAACAAAACAGTTGTTGTGATTTTACCAGATAGAGGAGACAGATATCTTAGCAAATTTTATTCGGACGATTGGATGAAAGAAAACGGTTTCAAGGTGTGATTATGGGAGTAATTACAGGAATTAACATTTTTGATTTTGCGGCCAATGAATGGGATATCACGGGATTGACAAGAGATCCGTATTTCCTGAAATTTGTTGATTTGCTCGAGATTCAAGGTTATGAGGATATAACTGCATTTGGATGCGGATCTGGACGCCAACTAAGAAAATTAGCTGAAAAAACAACAGGAAGAGTTAGAGGAATCGACGAATCTTCGAAAATGGTTGAAATTGCAAAAAAAGCCACTTATGATTTGCCTAATGTTACTGTTTATCAAGGCGATGCAACCTCAGCTGTATTGAAAGAGCATTCAGCTGACATTGTATTATCTTACATGGTTTTTCAATGGGTACATCCAAGAAAAGAATTTTTGGATCAAAATATAAGAGTGGTAAGACCGGGAGGAAAGGTTGCATGTGCCACTGTAACTGATGAAGAGAAACCAACTTTCTGGAATTATATGGAATACTTACAAGGATTGATTAATGAATTTCCTTATTATTATGGGCCCGACACACCACAGGGATTGATGAGATTTCCTCGGTTTTCTCCAAGAGATTTGGAAAAAGAATTCCAAGAGGCTGGTTTAACAAATGTTAGAACATTTGGAATCTTTGAAGAAAACACAAATAATTCTAGATATTACATGAAAAGAGCAGATCTAATTACGAACGGGTCTTGCTTTAAACCGCTAACTTCTAATCCTGAATTAAAGGAATATGTGATAGAGACTCTTAGACCTCAAAAATTAACAGAATTGAGAGACAGAGATGGAAAATTGGTGATGGAACGGACGGTAATGGCAGTTGCAAATGCATAAGGGGTGAAATTCTTAAATATAGAATGTCTTTAGATTACGCTGAGGTGCCAGAACTTATAGAAAGGCTTTTATACATGGAACGTATTATTAAAATGATTGGTGAATAAAATGGGCGATGGTTTTTGCCACTGTAATTCAAACTAATTCTAATTTATTTAATCCTAAGAATATTAATCAGGATTCTAAAATAAGTCCGGAGCTAGCAGAAATATTAGGTCTTTTATCCTCAGATGGAACTTATTACAAATATCTTTCTTTTGAAAGAAGATTCTTTAAAAAACGAGGCAAGTATTATTTTACAATTCAAGAAAAAGAAAGAATAGATTTCGGAAATACTAACTTTGGGTTGCTAAAGAGTTTTCAAAAATTATTATTAAAAGAATTTGGTTACAAAACTAAAATTACAGGCAAAGAAATTCCAAAGATAAATATAACAAAAAAATCAATCATAAAAGATCTTTTAAAATTCACCTATTTTGGATTTGATAGATGGAAGGTTCCACAAATAACTTTTAATTCACCTAATAATGTGAAGGCATCGTATGTTAGGGGAATCTACGAAGGCGATGGAGTTAAATTACAAAAAAATTCAAATGGTTTTGAAGTCAGAATAGAGATGATGAACAAAGCTGGCCTAGAACAAATAAAGATTTTACTACTGGATTTAGGTATTAATTCTTCTGTATCTACTTGTGGAAAAGGTATGTATCGCCTATATATTCGTGGAATAGAAAACATAACCAAATTTAAAGAGATAATCAAACCGAAATTTAAAACTATCAAGCTCGGATGGCAGAATCAGGCAATGCGCACCATGAAAAATGGGTAGAATCGCCTGCAGAGCGAGAGATTGTGGGTTCAAATCCCACTCCGAGCTTCTTTTGTAACTAATTGCCGCTATCTAAAATGATTTATAAAGTGGGTTCCTATTTGATAGGAAGTGAGAAAGATGAGTGAGGGTCTTTGCTCGAGAAAAAATAAGAAAAACTAATTCTCTTAGTGCTAAAAGCCTACATGAGTTCTCCACAAAAGCAATTCATGTTGGTGAAGAACCAGATTTAAGCAATAGTGGTGATGTGACAATCCCCATTCATATGTCTTCAACCTTCGCCAGAAAAGAAGTCACCAAACCATCAAAAGGTTATGAATACTCTAGAACTTCTAACCCTACTAGAGACGCATTGGAAAAAAGATTGGCAGCGATTGAAGATGCAAAATTTGCTTTAGCGTTTTCGTCTGGATTGGCCGCTGAAACTGTTTTAATTCTCTCGTTACTGAAGAAAGGAGATCATGTGATTGCATTTGATGATTTGTATGGTGGCAGCAGACGGTTATTCAATAAAGTTCTAGAAAAATTTGGATTAGAATTCACATATGTTGATGCTAGAGAAACGAAAAATGTAGAAAAGTCTATTAAGAAAAATACAAGGATGATATGGATTGAAACGCCGACCAACCCTCTGATGAAAATTTGCGACATAAGAGCAATATCAAAAATTGCAAAAAGGCATCGTATGTTGACTGTCGTAGATAACACATTCGCTTCACCTTATTTTCAGAAACCTTTGAAATTGGGAGCAGATATTTCATTGCATTCTACAACAAAGTACATAAACGGGCATGCCGATTCGATTGGAGGGGCAATCATGTTGAACGACAAAGAAATTTATGAACTTCTTAAATTCCATCAAAACGCAATAGGAGCTGTATCATCGCCATTCAATGATTTCCTAGTAATACGCGGGATAGAAACTTTAGCTTTGAGAATGGAGAGGCATGAAAAAAACGCGAAGGCAGTTGCGGAATTTCTGGAAAGCCATAGAAAGGTAAAGAAAGTTTATTATTCTGGGCTGAAAAGCCATCCTCAACATAAATTAGCAAAAAGACAAATGTCAGGATTCAGCGGAATGATCTCATTCGAAATAAAAAGGGGGTTGAAAGAGGCGAAAAGATTTTTGGAATCAGTCAAACTGTTTTCCCTTGCTGAAAGTTTGGGCGGTGTTGAATCTTTGATTGAGCATCCGGCATTGATGACCCATGCATCAATTCCTAAAAATGAACGAGAAAAAATAGGGATTAGTGATGAACTAATGAGGATTTCTGTAGGTATTGAAGATATAGACGACATAATAGCTGATTTAAGACAAGCACTAAATAAGGTTTAGAGAGAATGAGTCTGAGAATTTTCAACACAATGTCTAGGAAAAAAGAAAAGTTAGATGTGAAGAAAGTAAAGATGTTTGTATGCGGCCCTACAGTTTATGATTATTCACATCTTGGGCATGCTAGAACCTATATTGCGTATGATATCATTGCAAAATATCTGAGATATAAGAAAATAGATTTGTTTTTCCTGATGAACATTACTGACATAGATGACAAGATAATAAACAGAGCGAAAGAGATGAAGATTGATCCTCTGGAATTGTCGAAGAAGTTTGAGAAAGATTTCTACGAAGATATGAGAACTCTTGGAATAAACTCGATAAATACATTTGCGAGAGCTTCTGATTATATACAGGAAATCATTGTACAAGTGAAGAGGTTGATGGAAAAAGGATTCGCATATCAGACTGAAAATGGAATCTATTACGACATCACGAAATTCAAAGATTATGGAAAATTGTCACATCAGAATCTAGAGGAATTGAAGAAACATAGGATAGAACCAGACCCAACGAAGAGAAATCCACAAGATTTTGCTCTTTGGAAAAAAGAAAAAACTGGAGAAATCTCATGGAACAGTCAATGGGGTAAAGGCAGACCAGGCTGGCATATTGAAGACACGGCAATTGCTGAGAAGTTCTTAGGTCAACAGTATGACATTCACGGAGGTGGTATTGATTTAATTTTCCCTCATCATGAGGCTGAGATTGCACAGATGGAATCGGTGTCAAGAAAAAAACCGATGGTTAGGATATGGACTCACACAGAATTTCTTAGAATTAATGGAGAAAAAATGGCTAAATCGTTAGGAAATTTCATTACTGTTAGGGATGCTCTTCAAAAAGACGATGCTGAAACTCTTAGATTGTTCTTTGCATTCACCCATTACAGAAGTCCTGTAGATTATAACAAAAATAATTTAGAAAAGGCCAGGAAGAGCCTGGAATCTTTGTATGAGACATTAGAAAATATTGAGCATTACAAAAAGAAAATGAAACCTAACATAAAGAAAAGAACCGAATGGATTAAAACCATAAGAGAAACAAGGAAAAAATTCGAGGAAGCTATGGATGATGATTTCAACACACCGAAAGCCTTGAGTGTGATATTCGAATTACAGAAAAAAATCAACAAGTTGATTGAAAGTGAAGGTGAAATCAGTGTTTTTCTGGGAGATGAAATAATCAAGTTGTTCAAAGAACTCGGATGGATTCTCGGAATTCTGCAACGTGAGAAAAAAAGTAAAGTTCCTGAAAAGATTGAGAAACTTGTCCAAGAAAGAGAAAGAGCAAGAAAGTCTGAAGATTGGAAGAAAGCTGATGAAATTAGAAACAAAATATTGGAATTTGGTTTTAGTTTGGAAGATAC
>JAGVVV010000010.1 GCA_018304615.1 Candidatus Aenigmatarchaeota archaeon | reverse complement strand
TGTCCAAGAAAGAGAAAGAGCAAGAAAGTCTGAAGATTGGAAGAAAGCTGATGAAATTAGAAACAAAATATTGGAATTTGGTTTTAGTTTGGAAGATACGCCAAAAGGCTCGAGAGTCAAGAAAAAGTAATCAGAGTTTGCTGAAAGTTTTTTCTACATCGTCCCAGTTTACTACATTCCACCATGAGTCTACATATTTTGCTCGATCGTTTTTGTAATCAAGATAATAAGCATGTTCCCAGACATCAAGAACCAATAATGGTCTTAATCCAGGGATAGCAGCCACGTTGTGTTTCTCTAGTTGAATGACAAACAGCTGTTCTGTTTGTGGATGAAATGCAAGAACAGCCCATCCATTTCCTTCAGTAGTTTTTGCGGCAGCACTAAACTCTTTTTGGAACGATGCAAAACTCCCAAAGTCTTTGTTTATCTGATCTGCTATCTTTCCTCCGGGAGTTCCGCCTTTATTGGATCCCATGTTGGGCCAGAACATCGAGTGCAAATTGTGACCACTCAAATTAAAACTAATATCTCTGAGAGTTGCTTTCATATCAATTTCCATCTCTCCTTTCCTGGATTTTTCAAGTTTTTCTAAAGCCGCATTTGCTCCGTTGACATAAGCGGCATGGTGCTTGTCGTGATGCAGAGTCATTATTTCCTTAGAAATTACAGGTTGAAGTGCTTCGTAAGCATAGGGTAATGGTGGCAACTCGAACTTTTTCATAAACAACCTCTTTCAATCTGTTTAATATTTATAGGATATAAAGGTATTTAAAATATAACGCCGTTATAATTTATGAGGTTTTGAAATGATAAAAGACGGGGATTTGGCTCCTGATTTTACGGCGCCTGACCAGAATGGGAGAGAGGTAAGTCTGCAAGATTTTAGAGGTAAGAATATAGTATTGTATTTTTATCCAAAGGACGAGACTTCAGGTTGCGTAAAAGAGGCATGCAGCTTCAGGGATGACAGCCGTATGTTCGAAGGGATAGGAGCTGAGGTTGTGGGCGTTAGTGTTGACGGAGTAGAATCACACAAAAGGTTCTATGACAAATATGGATTAAACTTTACGCTTGTATCAGATAAGAAGAAAGAGATAACTAAGAAGTATGGGGTGTTGAAATTTACAGGCTCGGCAAAAAGGACGACATTTTTAATAGGAAAAGATGGAAAGGTGAAATATATTTTCAATGATGTCAAACCGGATGGACACAGCAAAGAAGTTTTAGATAGATTGAAGGAGATGTAGGAAATGCTCGAGATTAAAGATTTGCATGTTTCAATTGATGGAAAGGAAATAATCAAAGGTGTGAATCTGAAAGTTGAAAAGGGAAAGATTCACGCGATAATGGGGCCGAATGGATCAGGAAAATCCACACTTGCAAATGTTTTGATGGGCCATCCTAAATACAAAGTAGAAAAGGGGAGTATCACCTTTGACGGAAAGAATGTACTTGTGATGACTCCGGATCAGAGAGCTAAGGCGGGGATGTTCCTTGCTTTCCAATACCCTGTTGAGGTTGCAGGAGTAAGTCTTTTTAATTTCTTGAGAGCTGCGTACAACTCCATAAACAATGGGCATGCAAAAAACATAGAGAAAGAAGTGATTTCAGTTCTTGATTTTCAGAAACTTTTGAAAGAAAAAGTTAAACTTTTGCAGATGGACGAGTCTTTCATCTACAGGCACTTGAATGAAGGATTTTCTGGAGGAGAGAAGAAGAGAGTTGAGATTCTGCAACTTGCTGTGCTCAATCCGAAGATTGCAATCCTTGATGAAACTGATTCAGGATTAGATATTGACTCTGTCAAAATAGTTGCTAACGGTGTGAATGATTTGAAAGGAACTGACATGGGTGTTTTATTGATAACTCACTACCAGAGAATTCTCAAGTACATAAAACCTGACTATGTTCATGTAATGATAAATGGAAAAATTGTCAAGTCTGGGGGAGAAGATCTTGCAGAACAGCTTGAGCAGAAAGGTTATGATTGGATAAAAGAGGGAATTGAATGAAACAAACTCTTGACATTAACAAAGAATATGAAGAGAAATATGGCTTCAAAGTAAAAGACAGTAGGGTGGCAGAGACTAAATTAGGTCTCAGCACGAGAACTGTGGACGAGATTTCTGATTTCAAAGGAGAGAAGGGCGAGTATGAATGGATCCATCAGTTCAGATTGAAGGCTCTCGAGCATTTTTTTGCAAGACCGATGCCCGCATGGGGTGGAGATCTGTCCAAAATAAATTTTGATGATATCATTTATTACATAAAGCCTGGAACTAAGATGAGGGAAGATTGGAATGATGTCCCACCTGAAGTAAAGAACACATTCGACAGGTTGGGAATTCCTGAAGCAGAGAAAAAATTCTTGTCAGGAGTAGGAGCTCAATTCGATTCAGAAGTAGTTTATCACAAACTGAAAGAGAAGTTGGAGAAGCAGGGAGTTATTTTTGTTGATCCGGACACTGGACTTCAAAAATATCCACATATTTTCAAAAAATATTTCGGAACGGTTGTTCCATCAGATGATAACAAGTTCGCTTCATTGAACTCTGCCGTGTTCTCAGGCGGGAGTTTCATATACATTCCGAAGGGTGTGCATGTCGACATGCCGCTGCAAGCTTACTTCAGAATAAATGCGGAGGGAATAGGACAGTTTGAGAGAACTCTCATTATCGCGGACGAAGGAAGCAAGGTTCACTATATTGAAGGGTGTACTGCACCTGTTTATTCAAAATCATCTCTTCATTCGGCTGTTGTAGAGATTGTCGCACTGCCTGGAGCGCATATAAGATATACGACTTTGCAAAACTGGTCAAAGAATGTTTTTAATCTTGTCACGAAAAGGGCTCATGCATTCGAAGGAGCAATTGTTGAATGGGTAGATGCGAATATTGGAAGTTGCCTCACGATGAAATATCCTTCTGTTTATCTCAAAGGTAGAAATGCTAGAGCTGACATCCTGTCTGTTGCTTTCGCAGGAGATGGCCAGCATCAAGACGCAGGAGGGAAGGTTTATCATCTCGCCCCTGACACTACTTCGAGAATAACTTCAAAGTCTGTGAGTAAAGATGGCGGGAGAACAAGCTACAGAGGGTTGCTGTTCGTAGCCAAAAATGCAACGAATGTTAAATCTAGCGTGAGATGCGATGCTCTGCTGCTCGATGAAATTTCAAAAACAGACACTTATCCATACAATCAAATCAACAATGAGACTGCAACTATTACACATGAAGCTACTGTCGGGAAGATAGGTGATGACCAGTTATTCTATCTGATGTCTAGAGGATTGACAGAAGAGCAGGCATTGAACATGGTTGTGGTTGGGTTCTTCGAAGCTTTCGCGAAAGAGATTCCTCTGGAATATGCAATCGAATTCAACAAACTGATCCAGTTGGAAATGACTGGGTCTGTAGGGTAGGGGATTTCTTGCAGTACACAGAAGCAATAGATAGCCTTTCTAAGGATTCGGCATGGATGAAAGAATTTAGGACTAAAGCTTTTGAAAAGTTTTCCACAATGCCTATTGAGAACAGCCAGATATTCAAAAAGAACACTTTTTTCTTTACTTTCGGATTGGATAAAATTCGTGCTGAAGATCTTGTGAACGGGAAGAGTACTGTAGATAAGAAACTTGATCTGGAAGCTTATGTAATTCAATCTGGTTTTACGACCGTATTACATCTTTCAGATGATTTGAAAAAGAAAGGAGTCATCCTGAAGAATATAAACGATGCAATAAAAGAAGATGAAAATCTGGTAAAAGAATTTTTCACCAACAAGAATCGTGAAATTGACAAGATGACTATGTTCAACGATGCGTTTTTCAATTCAGGATTCTTTTTTTATGTGCCGAAGAATGTTGAACTAGAAATCCCTTTGTTCATTCTCAATCTGAACAAGACGAAAGTTCAGGTGGCAAAGAACCTGATTTTAGTAGACGAGAAGAGTATGGTCGACATAATAAAAGAAGATTATTCTGAAACACAGGACGAGAGTGTTGTCTCAGAAAACTTTGAAGTGATGATCAAAGATGATTCTCAGGTTACTCTTTCGAACTTGCAGATGCTAAATCAGAATGTACTGTCGATTGGAAATTATAATGTATATTGTGGCAAGGAAAGTAAGATTTTCTTGAACATGGGAAATTTTGGAGGGAGCAAGATAAGATCACGAGTTAACAGTTTTTTGATTGGTGATGGATCTTCGGCAGAGGATTTGGAAGTAGGATTCGGTAACCAAAGACAGAATTTTGACATTTATTCGAGCCTTAACCACATTGGGAAGTTTACTATAGGAAAGGTTTTGAGCAAGGGTATATTCAAAGACAAGTCGATGGGATTGTTGAAGGGAATGATAAAGATTGATGAAGATGCAAAGAACGCAAACTCAATTCTGAGTGAACACTCGCTGTTGTTAAGTCAGGATGCAAAAGCTGATGCGATCCCAGGTTTAGAAATAAAGACTAATGAGGTGAAGGCCACTCATTCAGCATCTGTAGCACCGTTGGATGAGGAGAAAATCTTCTACATCATGTCAAGAGGATTGAGCATGGACGAAGCTAAAAAACAGATTGTTTTCGGGTTTTTTGCACCAGTGATAGAAAGGGTTAATTCTGAAGAGATGAAGATTAAATTGCAGGATGTAATTGAGTTGAAGTGGATGAACAAAGAAATCAGCTCTGAGTTGTCGAAGAAGATATTCGACGTTAGAAAGCAGTCAGAGAGGAAGATTGAGTCTGATATTTTCGGCACCCACTACAAGTACAGGTGAAGCAATGGAACTGAAAAAGATAAGGAATGATTTTCCGATTCTGAAAAGAAAAATCAATGGAAAGAGGATGGTTTATCTGGACAGCGCCGCCACTTCTCAGAAACCGAAACAGGTGATAAAAGAGATAGAAAAATATTATGAGAATTACAATTCAAACGTTCACCGGGGAATTTACAAAATTGCTGCGGAAGCGACAGAAGAATATGAGGAGGCTAGGAAAAAGATTGCAAAATTCATAAACGCAAAGAGCGAAAAGGAGATTATATTTGTAAGAGGGGCTACAGAAGCAATAAATCTTGTTAGGTTCGCATGGGCTGAGAAACTAAGACCTGAGGATGAAATTATCAGTACTGTAATGGAACATCACTCTAACATTGTCCCTTGGCTTATGCTGAAGAAAAAAGGAATTGACTTGAAGTTTGTGGAGATTAACGACGATGGAACTCTTAGAATGGAGGAATTCAAAAAGTTGATAACTCCGAAGACGAAGTTGATTGCAGTCTCTCATGTTTCTAATGTCTTAGGGACGATTAACCCGGTAAAGCAAATTGCAAAACTTGCTCACGAGAACGGGGCGAGGATATTGTTTGATTCTGCGCAGTCTGTTCCACACATGCCAGTGGATGTTCAAGAGCTTGATTGCGACTTCATGGCTTTTTCAGGACACAAGATGTTCGGACCGACTGGAATAGGAGTTTTGTATGTGAAAGAGGAAGTCTATCGAGAGATGGAACCTTTCATGGGTGGAGGAGAGATGATCAAGGAAGTTTTCCTCACGAACGCGACATGGAAAGACCCTCCTCATAAATACGAGGCTGGAACTCCTGACATATCAGGAGCTATCGCACTTGGTTATGCAGTCGACTATCTGGAAAAAATTGGGATGAAGAAGATGAAGGAGCATGAAAAGACGTTGACCAGATATGCATTAGAGAAGCTTTCAAAAGTTCCTGGGATAAAAATTTACGGACCGAAGAATGCAGAAAACAGGGGGGGAGTTATTGCTTTTAATCTTGGAGACATTCATGCTCATGATTTGGCGACAATCTTGGATGAGCAGGGGGTGGCGATAAGATCTGGCCATCACTGCACCATGCCACTTCACAGCAAGCTTGGGGTGAGCGCCACGGCAAGGGCAAGCTTCTCTATATACAACACGAAGGAAGATGTTGATGAGTTGGTGAATGCCCTGAACAAGGCAAGAAAGGTTTTCGGAATATGAGTTTCGAAATGTATCAGGAAAACATTTTGGATCACTACAACAATCCTAGGAACTACGGGACTATCGAGAATCCGGACATAAAGTTTCATGATGTGAACCCTCTTTGTGGCGACGAATATGAGTTCCAGTTCAAAATCGACAAGAATGGGAAGATAGTCGATGTTAAATTTCATGGGAACGGATGCGCGATAAGCAAAGCCTCGGCATCTATATTGACAGAAACTGTCAAAGGAAAGAATATACGGGAGATAAAAAATTTGGGAAGGAAAAATGTCTTGAAGAATCTTGGAATAACTATAAGCCCTCCGAGATTGAAATGCGCGATGCTTCCGCTGAAAGTGGTCAAAGTTGCAGTTTACAGTTATCTTGGAAATCAAAAAGAGATAAAAGAATTCGAAAAAGAATGGGACAAAATGGAATGAAGTTTCTAGCTTGAGTGAGAAAGATGAAAGAGTATAAAATAATTTACGAAAGAGAAGGATGCATAGGCGTGACTGCATGCGTTGCTGTAAACCCAGAAGCATGGGACATGGACGAGTTCAACAAGGCGAAGCTTCTTAATGGAAATTTCAATGAGGAGACCGGGAAGTTCGAAAGGATAATTGAAGAGAAAGATTTGCAGATAAACATGGAAGCAGCACAAGTTTGTCCAGTTAATGTGATTCACATAATAGATATTGAGACTGGAAAAGAACTGGTCTGATTAATCATAAATAGATTGATTTCAAGATACAGAACATGATAATTCTCTTTTTCGCTCTCATGGACATACTTGGCGGACTTGCTGTTCTCGACAAGAATTTTGCAGTTCTTGTTGCTTATCTTGCCTATGCGCATATGATAAAAGGCGGTTTCTCTCTTTTTGGAAGTCTGTTCTCGGGATATTTCTTCGATTGGATGGGCGCGATAGATCTAATAGGTGGAATAGTTCTTCTTCTAATCAGTTTTAAAATATCTTTTGTTTTCTTCCCAACCATTGGATGGATATTCATAGGAAAGGGAATCTACACATTCATCAGATGGCTGTTCCATGTTTAGGCGCAACCACTGTTAGCTCCGCAGTTTAGGCACACGTAGCAGGAACCGCTTCTTATCATCAGGGAACCGCAAATGTGGCATGGCGGCGCATCTGCTTGGATATCAAAACCAAAAGATGACTTGGATTCTTTTTTAGGCTCTATGAATTTGGCGATTGTAAAAGTTGTCTGGTCGGGCTGTTGCTTGGGAAGTTCTCTTGGTAGAGAATGGCCATTGCCGTTAGAAGAATTTTTGATTCCAAGTGTTTCCAAATCTTCCTCTGGCAGGAATTTCATTGCAAGCCAGCGGAAGATGTAGTCCATGATGGATCTTGCCATTCTTATCTCAGGGTTGTTTGTCACTCCTGAAGGCTCGAACCTTGTGTGTGTGAACTTGTCAACCAATACTCTCAACGGGACTCCGTACTGGAGACCGATAGAAACTGCTGTTGCAAAAGAATCCATTGTTCCAGAGACAATGCTTCCTTCCTTGTTCATTACGATAAAGAGTTCCCCAGGCGAACCGTCGTCATAAAGCCCGACTGTGATGTAGCCTTCCTGGTTTGCAATCTGGAACTTGTGGGTGATTGCTTTTCTCTCGTCTGGAAGTTTTCTTCTCATCGGTTTGTATTCTACCGCCACTTCTTTCGCTTTCTCCAGAGTTCTTGCAGCAAGCGGCTGTGATAATTTCGAACCGTCTCTGTAGAGTGCGATTGATTTCAGGGCCAGCTTCCAACTCTCTAAATATGCCTGATTTATTTCTTCCACAGTAATCTCGTTTGGCATGTTTATTGTCTTGCTGATAGACCCGCTCAAGAAAGGCTGCACGACCGCCATTATTTTTACATGCGCCATGTGATGGATGAATCTCTTGCCTTTCTTTCCGCACTTGTTTGCGCAGTCAAAAATAGAATAATGTTGTTCTTTCAAGTGTGGTGCATCCTCAATTATCATAGTTCCGCAGATGTAGTCGTTAGCCTCTTCAATTTCATTCTCTTTGAAACCTAGAGATCTGAGTAAATTGAAATTCGGAGAATTGTATTCTTCTGGTTTGAAGCCGAGGGCCTCCATGCTCTCTTTTCCAAGAGTCCAAACGTTGAAAGCAGAATTTATCTCAAACACGCTTGGTAAGATTTTCTCGATCTTTCTCAGGTCTTCGTCTGTGAATCCCTTTTCTTTCAATGACATCATGTTGACGTGCGGAGCTCCTCTGAGAGTGTTCGAACCGCTCATGTACTTGATGATATCTCTAATCTCATCCTCAGTGTAGCCAAGGTTCTTCAGCGAATATGTCACAGATTGGTTGACAATTTTGAAATAGCCGCCTCCTGCAAGTTTCTTGAACTTGACCAGAGCAAAATCTGGTTCAATTCCGGTCGTGTCGCAATCCATAAGCAATGCGATTGTGCCTGTCGGGGCAATCAGCGTTGCCTGGGCATTTCTATAACCGAATTTTTCCCCAAAAGCAAGAGCCCTGTCCCAGCATTCGACTGCTGCATTCAATAAATATTGCGGACAGACTTTCGAATCAATCCCGACTGGAATGACCTCAATGTTCTCATACTCCTCTGGTTTTGCATTGTATGCAGCTCTTCTGTGATTTCTGATGACTCTGAGCATGTGCTCCCTGTTTTTCTGGAATTGGGGAAATGGGCCGAAATTATTTGCCATCTCGGCAGAAGTTGCATAAGATTCGCCTGTCATGATAGCAGTGATTGCAGCTCCGATTGCACGTGCTTCGTTGCTGTCGTAAGGAATTCCTGATATCATAAGTATGGATCCTAAGTTGGTGTAACCGAGGCCGAGAGTCCTAAACTGATAAGTGAGATCGGCAATTTCTTTAGAAGGTTGCTGCGCCATTACCACACTGATCTCCAAAACAATTGTCCAAAGTCTTACTGCATGTTTGAATGCCTCAACGTCGAATGTTGACGTCTCTTTGTCGAAGAATTTTATCAGATTCAACGAAGCAAGGTTGCATGCTGTGCTGTCCAAGAACATGTATTCGCTGCATGGGTTGCTCGCGTTAATTCTTCCTGATTCGGGGCATGTGTGCCATTCGTTTATCGTAGTGTCGAACTGGAGGCCTGGATCTGCGCATGCCCAGGCTGCGTTGCAAATCTGATTCCACAAATCTTTTGCTTTCAAGGTCTTGCTAATTCTACCGTCAGTCCTCCAATGCAAGTCCCAAGTCCCGTCTTCCAGAAGAGCTTTCATGAATCTGTTAGGAACCCTCGCCGAATTGTTCGAATTCTGGCCTGAGACGGTCAGGTAAGCGTCTCCCTCGTAATCAGAAGGGTAGCCGGCTGCAATCATAGCCGCGACTTTTTTCTCTTCCTCGACTTTCCAGTTTATGAATTCTTCAATGTCTGGATGATCTATGTTCAAAAGAACCATCTTCGCCGCCCTTCTCGTTGTCCCGCCGGATTTTATTGCGCCGGCAGCCCTGTCTCCGATTTTCAGGAAGGACATCAGCCCTGAAGATTTTCCACCTCCTGATAGAGGTTCTCCCTTTCCTCTGAGGTTTGAGAAATTAGTGCCAGTTCCTGAACCATATTTGAAAATTCTGGCTTCCCTCAACCAAAGGTCCATTATCCCTCCTTCATTCACGAGATCGTCCTTGATTGGTTGAATGTAGCAAGCGTGGACTTGTGGGTGGGAATAAGCGTCTTTGGATTTCAAGAGCTCTCCTGTTTCAAAATCAACATACCAATGCCCTTGAGGGGGGCCAGTGATTCCATAAGCGAAGTTCAGGCCTGTATTGAACCACTGTGGAGAGTTCGGAGATGCGAACTGATTAACAAGCATGAAAACCAATTCGTCATAGAAAGACTGTGCGTCTTCTTCAGTGGCAAACATTTTTGCTTTTTTCCCCCAAAAAGTCCAGCAGCCTCCGAGCCTGTGAACTGCTTGCTTCACGCTGGTTTCGGAACCTAGAACATGATTCCCGTTCATGTCGATTATCGGTCTCCCATAAGAATCAAGTTGAGGGACGCCTGCTTTCCTCAAATATTTTTGCGCGAGGATGTCTGTGGCTACTTGCGACCAGAATTTAGGAACTTCCACGTTGTTCATTTGAAAGACTATTGACCCGTCTGTGTTTCTGATGACAGATGACCGAAGTTCATATTCTATTTGATCTAGTGGATTTACTCCCGGTTTCGTGAAAAATCTAGGAATCTTCAATCCTCTTGTCTCTTTCAGCAGCTCTTCAGCGAGGGAATCGTTTTTTATTTCGTCAGCCAGAAAAATCCTCCTTCTATATTCTATAGACAAAAGATAAATCCATCAATTTCAGCTCCAAACCACACTCGATTGCTATGCAGTAGAAAGAAATTTTAGTATAACTTTATAATACTCCTTTTCTGTGGTAGAAAATATATATCGTTTGAGAAGGACTACTGCATGGTTACGATGATTTTATTTGAGCAAAAAGTAGTATTAATGAAATGGCTGTGGTTACATTTAAATGGTTGATAAACATAAATGATAAAAAGTGATTTTATTGGTTGATGTTTATACAGTATCGGTTTTGGTTTTCTTCGGCCTTATTGCTGTCGCGCTTTATAGGGACAGGAAGAACGTGGAAGTGAAGGCCTACATATTCTTTTTGAGGAAAACGAAGAGAGGATTGAAGATTCTAGACAAGGTCGCGTCGCCGAGACTATTCTGGAAAGTCGCAGGAACGATTGGGATACTAGTGGCGTTCTATCTCATGATAAGTGGGATGTATGTCCTCACTGAATATGGGAAGCTCATTCTCACAGGAATAGTCAAGCAGCCTGGCCTGAATTTCGTTTTCCCATCACCGACATCGCAGCAAGTGTCTGGATCGGGATTCATCCTCATTCCTTTCTGGTCTTGGATAATAATTATCGCTTCGGTGATTATTCCGCATGAGTTCATGCATGGGATTCTCGCCAGAGTGGAAAAAATTAGGGTCAAGTCTATGGGGCTTGCTCTTTTTGCTATTTTCCCTGGGGCATTCGTAGAGCCTGACGAGAAACAGTTGAAAAAAATTGGCCTTCTTGCCAAGTTGAGGATTTTTGCAGCTGGAGGGTTTTCAAATTTCGTTGTATACTTGTTGATTCTGACTCTTGTCTCAGATGTCATATGGCCGGCATTTGTTCCTGGCGGTGTCGTTCTGACTGACGTGAATTCTACCAGTCCGGCAGCATTGGCAGGACTTGCGAACGGGATGGTGATAAGTAAAATAGACCAAACGCCTGTGAAGGTTTCATATTCAGAATACCTGTCAAAGCAGCGTTATCTTGCAAAATATTTTGAAGAGTTGAAACCGGGAGACACTGTGACATTGCAGACTGATACCCAGTCGTTTAGTGTAAAGACGGCTGCAAGTCCTACAAACACTTCAAGAGCTTATTTAGGGATAACTTACGAGCCTGTTGTAAACGGAAACAAGCAGGTCTTGTATGACCTCCTGAACTTGCTGACATGGATGTGGATTTTGAACTACACCATTGCCATAGTCAATCTGGCTCCGATATATCCTCTGGATGGTGGTTTGATGGTAAGAGCTCTTGCGGACAAAGTGAGCAAGAAATATGCGATGGCGATAACAGTTTTGATAACCATGATAGCAGTTGGGATATTCCTGGTGAATATTGTCGTTCCGTTCTTTATTTCTTAACGGCTTCGACTTTTCTGATTTCAAATGCTCTGACCGGATAAATCCTTCTGATGTGTCTGAGTATTTTATTTTTTAATATGTCAGAGAGAATGTCTTGGACGAACTCTTCCAAGGAAAGTTTTTCTACTTCATCCTTTATCATCGATTTTATTTCTACCCTGATGACCTTTTGTATGCTTGACTTGATTCTTCTTGGAGCAACAGCGACGGTCTTCACAATCACTTTGGAACCGTCTTTGGTTGTGACATTTTCAACGTTGTCAATCCTTCTTACCCTCCTCAAGATCAGTCTAGAAATGTAATCTCGCATGACCTCTGTTCCGGTAAAAGTGGTGTAAGCTTTCTTCTCGTCGACCTTGTCTATCTGGAAACTGATCTTCATGTAGTATTTAGAAAAATCGTTCGTCAATTCCAACATACTGAGGTTGACCTTTCTGCCGACAAGATTGTCAGGATCTGAAACCATCGTCTTTCCTATTTCTCTCTCGTCAAACATTTTTGGAGCGATGATTGAATACCATTCTTTTGCTTTTGCTTTTTTTGCAGGCATGGGATCACTTCTGTTGGATTATGAGCTTGGCCTTCTCAGGATCGTACTTCCACTCTTTTTCGATTACTCCCTCGCGAGAGTAGTATTTCCCGACTCTTCTTATCTTTGATTCCAAATGCGAAAGGGCCTTGATTGAATTTGTATCTCCCTTGTTTCTTCCCAAGTGTGCGCGGAGCTCGACTGCCTGCCTGAGCATGTTAAGCATGTCTTCGGGCATGTGCGGGTAGAGTTTGTTTTCTCTCATTATTTTTGTGACGCCCCTGCCAGTGACCAGTTTGACGTCAGGGATTCCGTACTGGTCTCTAAGAATTGTTCCGATAACTGCAGAATTGTGCTTTTCTTTTGCTAGATTAACCACAAGTTCTTCGACGTCATTCTTCTTGAATCTCATCCATCTTGGAACGATTTTGACAGGAGGTCTGTGACTCCCGCTCTTTCCTTTTTTACGACTGTAAATTCGAGCCATGCAAAGACCTCAATGTCCGAATATGTCTTTGGCGACCCAGACGAATACCAAAGCTACTGTGAAGATGAAACTGACGAAAATACCGAGCATGGCCGTGATTGTAGAGATACCTGTGGAGTTGATAGCTGACAAGCCTATGCCAGCACCGAAAAGAACAGCACCCAGGACTATCAAAGAGATTAGATAGTTCTCAAGAGTCTCATACCTGCTCTTTCCTTTTAACATACCTAGCCCTATTTTCAATCTCATCAACCTTCTTAATTACTTGTTCGGAGTTCTTATATTCTTGCCTGTAACCTTTAAGAAGATTATTCCAACATGTCTTTAAAATATTGAAATGTGTGGATTGGATGGCCTCCTTCAAAAGATTCATATCAACACCTTGGTCTTCTATTCTTCTGGAAAATTCTCCTAGGCCGAAGTCTATAAAGTATATATCATTGTCTTTCAGGATCATGTTTGAAGTTGTGAGGTCCCCGTGGATGATTCCGGCTGAATGTAGTTTTCCGATCAGTCTGCCTATCTGATTACAAATGTTTGTTACTGTCTTCTCGTCAGCGGAATTCAGTAAATCCTTTATTCTAGTTCCTTCGACATATTCCATGATTATTTTGTTCGAAACTTCATCAGTCTCAAATATCTTCGGGGTTGGGACTCCGTTCTTTCTCGCCTCTGTGAGGAGTCTGACCTCTTTCCTCAGCCTGAATTTCCTTATTTTTGTGTCAATCTCGTCCAATCTGTAATTTTTTTTAATCCTTTCCTTGACCAGGACTTTCTGGTTGTCGTAATTGTCAAGATAAATGACTGCCTCTGCACCTCGATATATAATTTGCATAAATAATTATTCTGTATGGAACTTAAGAAATTGAACAGGTCGAGGGTATTCCAGCTTCTGCTTGTGATAATTCCTTTTCTCGTGATTGGACTTATATTCTCCAAAGCTGTGTTTGTTTTCTTCATGATGATTGCGACTATAGGACTTGCTTTTGCAATACTTTTCATGCCACCGCTGAAGCATATAGGAATAGAACTTGTTACTTTCACGACAATTTTAGTTGGATTTGTTTGGGGACCTGGAACTGGAATGACAGTCGGACTGATTCTTTTGATTCTTCATCTACTGATAGGAAGATATGGGATGTCAACATATCTGGTTTGGACTATACCTGAATATATTGCCATAGGATTCTTGGCTGGGACAATGAAGGCGGTAGGATTTGTGAATCTGGGAATATATTTGTCTGTTGCAATTGTTGGAATAAACATAGTCCTGACGTTCATTTTCAATAATGCTTATTTTTTCAAATATCTTCCGTATGCAATTGTAAATGGGATGTTCAATGTTTCATTGTTTCTTTATTTGGGAACGAGCATCCTGAAATTTGCAAGTTGAGATATTAAATATTTAAGATTTAATTGGAATTCCATTAAAATTTTGATTAAGCAATATTTTATTACAAAAAATAATTAAAAGTTTTTCCTATTAATAGGTTAATAAACTTTGAATATTCAGTCAATAATTTTAGAACAAATCATGCTGTCTTAATTCCTCAACAAAATCACGAGTTGTATCATAAACATCTATACCAGTGATTACCAAGTTGTTTCCAGGATTTCCATCATCTTTAATTAGATGTGGTAAATCGAAATTCTCTAAAAACTTATCCAATAATTCAGGTGGCACCTCAACTTTTTTATGTTTGGTAAACAATCTACTGTTCAACATATTTCCAACTGTTGGTAAGAACCAATAGTGTCCTGGACTTCCTTTTCTAGCCCAACGTAGCGTATCTATACCAGCGGAATTGTCAATTTTAAGTGGCGTGACTTGCGAATACTTTTGACCGTCATTCATTGTATGTATCATGAAAACATAACCTAATTCTTGAGCCACTATATAAACAGTATCACTTACAGATGGTCTGCAATGTTGTACGTAAACTTCTATCTTGGATAAAGTTTTTTGCATAATTTTATTATTATAATCAAAGTTTATTAATGAAAAGATTTAATGAATTTTCAACTAATTATTTAAGATTTAACTGAATTAAGGATCTATGACTCCGCCTTCAGAAACCTTGAAGACTGCCTCACCTTCAGGAAGACCTGGCGAGTCAACCAGTCTCGCAATTCTGGTGTTCTCTCTCCCTCTTCTTAGATACATACGATAAGTAGCTTGGTGAGCTAACACATGTCCACCAACTGGCCTCGTAGGATCTCCAAATAACATCGCCGGATCTGACATGACTTGATTGGTGATATAGATAGCGAGATTGTGCGCATCTGCCAATCTCTGAAGTGCATGGAGATGTTTGTTCATCTTCTGCTGTCTAGATGCTAATTCTCCTCTACCAACAAAATCAGCTCTGAAATGAGAGGTGAGAGAATCGACAACAATCAGTTTGATATTGTTTTGTTCGATCATGTCGGTTGCTTTGTCAACAAGAAACATCTGATGTTCTGAGTTGAAAGCTCTGGCGACAAAAATATTTTTCAAAGTTTGATCTGGATCAAGGCCCATCGCCTTTGAAATTTGGATTATCCTTTCAGGCCTGAAAGTGTTCTCAGTATCGACCCAAAGGCAATTCCCGCCCAAACCACCTTTATCAGCAGCCAACTGGACGCTGACAGCCAACTGAAAACCTATCTGTGTCTTCCCTGAACCAAAAGCACCATAACTTTCTGTGATCGCCTGAGTCTCAACTCCACCACCTAATAGTTGGTCGAGATTCTTGGATTTTGTTGTGATCTTGGAGACATTCGCTCTTCGTTCAGCGATCTTGTCAGCAGTCTCAAATCCAATCTCAAGCATCCCTCTTACTTCATGAATGATCTTTGCAGCTGTGTCGACTCCGATTTCTGCAATGGCAGCAAGCTCTCCAGGAGAACTCACGGCAAGAGCCATGGGATCTGACATGCCAACTCCTCTGAGTTTCTCGGCAGTCTTCTCCCCTACCCCAGGGATGTCTTCAAGCTGAATTTCTTTCTTAACCATCAAATCACTTTTGTTTTATCCTATTGATTTCGTTTAGCCACTCACTCCGGTGGTTAACTTGGCCTCCACCTCTGCCAATAAACTCTTACTCTCTTCTAAAGGATTAATTTCTGAAATCTCGTCGGCAATTATTTCTATTCTATCGAAAATTTTGTTCCTCTTAGCACGTCCCTTTAAAAGTAACTGCTTACCAATTAACCTTTCGCTTATAAATTTATTTCGGTCTTCGATTTCCTGCTCCTTCAGCTCGCCTGCAGTTATTCCTAGAAGTTTTTCAGCCGACTGTTTGAACGAAACAGCTCTTATATTTTCGGTCCCGTCATCAATTAGGAAACTGAGAACAAGGGCTGGGTTTGATTCAACTGCTCCGTGAGAAGGGCAGACTAGTTTCCCTTCTTGATCTGTCATTTTAGTCCCGCAAATGGAGCATGTATTGAAAATAAAATTACCTCTGAAGACGTCGACAACAGTCCCTGCTATCTCGACTGATCCTGGGAAAAGATCTTTCAACTTGACACGGGAGACTTTTCCTGAAAGAAATCTTTCATTCATTTCTTCAAAACTAGGAAGATGGACATTTTCTGCCATTTTGATTGCGCCGTACTTTCCGACGGAAATTTCCAAATCTCCGAATGTGTTTTCTTTGACGATCGCATTCACAATTTCTATCTGGCTTCCTATTTTTATTGTTCCGTCTTCCACAAGAGTCACCTGTTTGTCCCAAAGGGCGAGTTTGACGAATCCTGAAGTATCGCCGATGAAAAGATTGACCACTCTACCCAAGGAGTTGTCTTTCCTTTTGAACTCATTGGTGTTGCTGATTTTGAAGATTCTTCCGACAAAATTGCAATTCTTCATCCCGCTTACAAGATCTTTAATCTGCAAGTTTTTTTCGGGCTTGTTGAAAAGATTTATTCCATACTCCTTTGCTACAAGATGGGCTGCACCTTCGAACGAAAGAAGCCCTCTCATCTCCTTCCTCTTGTTTTCTATTTTTTCAACAAGCAATTCTTTTGGAACATTAGTCAACTTTTGCAGATTATTCAGAACTTCTTCGTCAGATTCCACGATTACCGAACTATTATAGAGAATTTAGAAATATATAGAGATAACCAGTTTTGGTGAAATAGTCCCTTTTGAATATTTACTAATTAAATCTTAGACTTGATAGCGACCATACTTATTTCAAGTTTAGTCCCTAATGGAAGTTCTTTTACACATACTGTTTCACGAGCAGGAAATGGTTCGGAAAAATAGCTTCCATAAATCTCGTTAATTTTCCCATACAAAGACATATCGGTGACGTAGATGGTAGTCTTAACAACGTCATTAAAGGTAACACCGCCAGATTCAAGGATAGCTTTTAAATTTTTCATTACTTGATGAGTCTGTTCTTCAATCGAACCTTCGAGAAGTTTTCCATTCGCGGTAAGATACACTTGTCCTGAAGTAAATATCATACCTCCACTTATTATTCCTTGTGAAAATGGACCAGTAGCTTTAGGAGCATTTGGAGTTTCTATTTTTGTTTTCATTTCTTCAACTTCTAATATTTTAAACTAAAATCCTAGTTTCCTTCTTGCTTGACGGACATCTTCATCAATTATGGTTTTCCTTCCAGCGTGTTTGGCCAGCATGCCGGCTTCCATCGCAATCCTGAGCATCTTGTCTTCCATCACTCTGGCGAATTCTTCCATCGCTTCATGTGACACTCTCTTCGCTCCTGCCTTCTTCAGAATTCTTTCAAACGCTGCTCTTGGAAGTCCTATGGTTCCCACCTAGTTTTTATTTTGAATGTTTCGGATATAAACTTGAACCTAGAAAATAACTTTGAATATCTTCAACTCATCATTGGCATAAACAAGTTTGAAGTGGCTGAGCCCTTGGCCATTGAAGAAATAGAGTTTTGTGAAGATTGAGTTTCTGACCTCGGGCTGCATGAAAATTATAGATCTATAGTCTGGCTGCACCCAAACCAATCCATCTATCGCATCAGTCGAATTGCTTTTTTCATATTTCATTTGGTTGTTGTCGAAGTAGACTACCTCCTTGATTATGAGCTTGTTGTTGTAAACTGGAACCCACGTGTCGTTCCTTCTCACGAGAGTTATCTCTCCGTTCAAATATGATAAGATTCCGTTCTGCTGATCTACATTGTTAAGAGGAAGCTGGATGTAGTCTTGAGCAGTGCCTCCACCGAAGAAGCTCATCCAATGGTACTTTCCAATCAAATCGTTGCTTGCGATGAGATATTCTTCAGTTACAGGATTGCATGCATTTGACGGAACCGCAGAACCGAACATGTTCTTGACTTCTTGGCATTGCTGTGTTGTCAAGAAAGTATACTTTTTCAAAATAGAAACTGACTCGTTTTCACTTGAAGTAGAGAAGATTCTACCCATGTCTTGAATTCTGACATTGTGGTTATATGGGAAACATTCATCAGGACCGCAGTGAGCACCGTCAGCATGAACCTTCAATCCAGTAAAGCCAGTGATTATATGCCCTGGGTCCCACCATGTCGAAATCAGTGCATTCTTGTCTGCATTCTGTTTCAGCCATGTCAAGGCATCCACCCAATTCTGGCTGATTTCGAAACCGCCTCCAGATTGGGCGCCGATAACCATTGCATCTGAAATAAACATGAGAACCAAAACCAAGATTATACCGAAGAAGCTCACCCCTATGACATCTCTTTTGAAAAGTTGAGCGGCATTACCGATGACATATCCGGAAGCTACAGCAGAGGCTGTTACGAAAAGTAGTGCAAATCTGACACCATGGAGGATCATGTAGAAAGTTGCAAATATCCAGAGGAACATGAAGACTTCGAAAAAGTTTATTGGGGTCTTCCTCCAGAGTTTGTACAAGACTAGAATAGGAAGGCCTATTATGGCAAGGAAGAACGAACCTATTCCAACTCTGCCTGCGACAGATGAGAATCCATCGCTCGAGAAGATGTTGATTGGCTGGAGTTCAGCAACCGAGATATTCACTAAAAGACCTTGCCCAGGGTTGACGAATCCCAAAAGTACTGAGACCGATTTTAACATGTTGTCCAAACCACTCAGAAAGGCGAAGGCGTTAACAGCAGCGATGATAATCGCAATCAGAATTATATAATGTTTGATTTCTTTAATGGGAAGACTTATTTTCAAACTTCTTGAGTGAATCATACTTTCGATTATTCTGAAGATGAAAAGCGTAGGGATGAACGCAGTGAAAAGGAGTAAGACTAGCCACCCACCACCCCAGGTGAAAACAAAGAGTGAATTGACAAGAATGGCGAAGAGGATGTAAATCATTGATTTCATTGAAAATAATTTTTCAGATTTTTTGGATATGGCAAGGATCATTGAAAGAACCGAAGAATACATGTAGAACATGACTACAGGATCGTTGTCCAGATATCCGGCAAGTGAAACTCCGATGAACGTGGGGGCAAGAACTGCGAACAGTGCAGTTATCAAACCACCCCACTTGTTAGATAATATTTTCCCTATTAAGAAGGCTGGAATAGTTCCTAGAGAAACGATAATTAATGGAGCCAACTTCGAAAGTTCGAAGAATGTAATTTCTGGCTTGATGATGCTCGCAATCTTGTAGAAGAGAATGATTATGTATTCCCAGCCAAGCTGCTTGTCGAATGGTCTTCCTGGCGGATAATATGAGAGAATGTCCCACTTTGGAGGAACAAGCCCATTGTCCATTATCTCCTGCGCATGCCTGTAATACCACCAAGGGTCATAGTCAAGGATTGTTTTAGCATCGATAGTACTCCATCTAACATAAACTGCTAGGCCAATTATTCCAAGAAAGAACAACAGAACCAAAAGATTGGATTTCTGATTTGTTAGACGCAAATTCATCGAAACACTCGCTTTACTATTTAGTTAATACTTCATAAATTCGACTGAAGCTATTAATAAATCTATGCCATGTAAAACTTTTTGCCAGTTCTTTGTTTTTTTTTCCGTGAGATGATGCTATTTTTGGATTATTGAAATAGTAATTGATCCCTCTGACGATTTCTTCTGTATCCTCTGGTTTAATCAGATATCCTTTCTGACCAACGTCTATAGTAGAAACTATGGCGCAACCTGATGCCATTGCTTCAAGGATTGTCAAACCGAATCCCTCTGCAAGTGAAGGTAGGCAGAAGATGGAGGCTTTTTTGAAAAGATTTCTGAGAGGTTTGCCTATAAGAGGTCCTGTGAATTCTACATTATTTGGGGATTTCTGTTTGAGTTCTTCCAAGTATTCGCCACCACCGACAATCACAAATTTTATTTTTTGTAATTTCTTTGCGGCATCGAGAAGATAGTTGAGGCCTTTGACATTGGCAAGAGACTTGTTCATCATTAAACTGCCGACGAAAAGTACGAAATTTTCTTTTTTTGTGTTAGAATCAAATTCTTTATAATCTATTCCGGGTGTTACCATTCTCATTCTAGAAGTTTCGATTCCAATAGATCTTCCAATGGATTCTGAATGTTTGTTCTGGAATATTATAGCATCGTAGCTTCTGGCTAAAAATAATTTTTCCATGAACTTAAAGATTGGTCCGAGAAGAGGGCCCCGAATGTATTTCCAGTTCTTCCCAGCTATATGATGGATATAGCAGACAACAGGCTTTCGCAAAATTTTTCCTGCCATCCAAGAAGGGAATGTCATGTTGCCACTAGCAGTTTGTATCAAGTCAACGTCAGAAGCGTGCCAGACTATCAAAGGAAAAAACAAATTCATCAGGTATCTGTTCAAAGGAATCCTTATTGTTTTTATCCCTGCATAAGATTTTTCAGAAGGATTTCCGGTACATAAAACTTTTACTTCGTGACCCTGTTCTTTCAAAAGTGTGGCGAGTTTAAGGAAAAGCCTCTCTCCACCACCGATTACATCAGGAGGAAAGAATTCTTGAACTAGAAGAATTTTTAATTTTTTCATCTTTCAAACACTGACCTTGCTAAGCCAACTGACCATGCTATGTTTCTTATGAGAAATAGAAGGACGTACAAAGTAACATCTCCACGTTTTTTAGAAATTGGGTACGCAGAAACTAGATAAGAAATAAGTAAGATGAACGAAGAGATCAAAAGAGGTGTCTCAAAGTTTCTAGAGAAAATTGATGCAAACGCAAATAGAAATGTAAATGAAAATAAAATTTCTTGGAGTAGCATTGATGTAGTTGAAATATAATCGCCTTTGATCTTCGACTGATGCTTTCGATAAACTGGTAGAACAAATCTGGCATAGTTCATCTGCTGTTTGAAAAATGAAATCAAATTTCCTCTGTGGTAGTGCCAAACTACTGCATTTGGAATGTAAACAAGCTGGCCGAATTTTTCCAATCTGAACCCCCAGTCTGTCTCGAAAGCAACCCTGAGATTTTCATTCATTTTTACTTTCTTTGCTACTGAAGACCTGACAATCATGTTCATCGTCGGGAATCTGGAGACATTTTTTGGAAAATGATTGTATCTGTTCTCTAATTCACGACCGATAAGGCTCTGCAACCTGTTGACGTTCTTGGGAGTTTTCACTAGTCCTCCTGCCGCTACGACTTGTTTTGATTTGAATGCAGAGATGAGATTCTTCAACCAATTCCTATCAACTACACAATCAGAATCAGTCATCGCATAAAACTCTGTGTTGACTTTTTGAAGAATATGATTATGTGCGCGGGGAGCAACGCCTCTGACTTGCTCTAAGGTTATTTTGTTCCCATATTTTTTTAGAATTTCGTATGTGCCGTCTGTGGAGAATGCGTCAGTGACTACTATTTTCTTGTTAGGATAATTCAATTTGAGCAATGAGTCTATACAGGCTTTGATGGTCTTTGCAGAATTCTTTACAGTAACATGAACGGTAACAGATGGAAATGCCATTAAACCACTAATTAAAGTAAGAGAATTAATTTAAAGAAACTGACCTTTTACGTCCTGAAGTGCTGGCGCTTCCACAGATACAGATCCGCCAGAAAACTTCTTAGTCAGCAAGTAAGTCAGATAGTCTCTTGCATACCTCACTACTCTGATGAATTCATGTGGATGTAAATTTCTCATCAAAGTATAAAACATATGTTTTGGATTGAAGTAGTATTTCACCATCAGAGTTTCTCTTAGCTGGTCTATCTTTTCTGCAGGAAGCCAAGGATAATTGACCAAACATCTCAATCTTCCGTTTTCATCCAGCCACTGCCTGTAATCCTCTGTGATGAGATATCCGTTAGCTTTTGCCCAAGCGTAGAACTCTGTTCCTGGGAATGGCACAGCTTGCTGGAAAAATACCATGTCTGGATTCATTCTTCTTGCATGCTGGAAAGTTTCCCACACGCTTTCTTCAGTATCTCCTGGGAGCCCAATCATGAAACAGCCGAATATTTTCAACCCTGCCTTTTGAGCTGCACGAGTGAATTTCCCTGCTTGTGAAATCAAAATTCCTTTCTTGATCTTGTTCAAGACGTTTTGATTCCCACTCTCATAACCGACAATCATTATCCTTGCACCAGCGTCGTGCATGACCTTCAATAATTCGTAATCAAGATTAGCTCTGGCATTACATGACCAGGTTAATTCAAGTCCTCTTTCTTTGATTAACTTGCAGATTTCCAGAACTCTTTCCCTGTTGATTGTGAACGTGTCATCTTCTAGGAAAATCTCCTTGACGTTTGGAAGATTTTCGTGTATCCACTGCATTTCATCTACAACATTCTTCGGACTTCTCATCCTGAAGGTATGCATGGTAAAAACCTGAGGATAGTCGCAGAAAGTGCAGTGAGCCGGGCAACCCCTGCTGCTCCAAATTTGTAACATGGGATATTTTGCAAGGGCATAACGGTAATCTTTGACATCCAAGAATTCCTTGTAAGCTTTGGAAACAAATGGGATTTTGTCTAGGTTTTGCTCCAGCATCCGTGGAGCGTTGTGAATTACTTCACCGTTCTCTTTGAATGAAATCCCTGTAACGTCTTTGAGATGACCGCCGTTCTCAAGAGTGTTAGCCACATCTAAAACAGTATAATCAAATTCCTGCCTTGCGACCATGTCAATTGCCGGGGACATTTTCAAGGATTCTGTAGGAAGAGCAGTCACATGCCTGCCCGCTAGCATGACTTTCACATCAGGAATCTCTTTTTTCAGCATCTCAACGAATTCGACGTCTTTGTAGATTGTAGGAGTTGAAGTGTCTACAACAAGCAAATCAGGACCGAATTTCTTTGCCATCTTTATCGTCTCTTCGAAATCTATCTCTTTTGCTATTGAATCGAGGAGAAGCGGTTTATGCCTCTTATCTTCCATGAGAACTGAGGTTGCATAAGCCAGCCAGAAAGGATAATATAGAGTTCCTGATTTGGTATACTCAGGCCAACGGCTATCCTTAGAGACTTTGACCTGGGCTGGTGGGTTCAAGAGCATTACTTTCATGATTTCACTTATATTATTTTTGACTTGCGCGTTTTTAAAGTTATAACGGTGTTATAATATCGATGATGTTGAACTATTTAAAAGGTTCAGTTGAAGAAGCTATTTTATACTGAGAACCAGCCTGTTTGGAATATATAAGACCTGGGAACATACTCAAAATAAGAGCTGTGATTGTTTGGCAGAAAAAGAGGTTGTACTTGAGATAAAAAGGCCTGAATTGATTGTCCTTACTGCTTTCTTGATAGCAATTTTCTATCTAGAATTCCAGGTTTCAATAAGCAGCCCTATTGCTTTCGGTGATGAGGGCTACCACACGAGGATGGCCCAATACTTCGCTCAGACCACAGATTATCCTGTCTGGGTTCCATTCGAAGGAACTAAGTTGATAAGAGAAGGGTTCTGGAGGCCTCCAGCTTGGAACATCCTAGAAGGAAGTTTCTACTATCTGTTCGGTTTCAACACAGGAATTGTGAAGTTCTTAACTCCTTTCATTGCCACGATACTGACAGGATTTTTGGTTTTCGTTCTTGTGAAAAAGATCTACAATGCTAACATGGGATTGATGGCTGCTATAATTGCAGTGACTATTCCATCAGTGGTCACATACGCAGTCCTTTTCTATACGGACACTATGTTTACCTTTTACTTCGTAGCTTTTGTCTTGACTTTGATCTTAACATTTGAAACAGAAAGCAAGAAATATGCAATCCTGTCAGGAGTTTTTGCTGCATTTTCCTTCATGACAAAGTCTCCTGGTGTTGTGGTCTATCCCATGGTTGTTATCTTGTTGTTGTACAGTCTCCTGAAAGAGAAAAAGAAATTGATGTATCTGGTGAAGCTATACCTGCCGATATTTGTGATAGCCTTACTCATAGTCGGTCCTTTCTCTCTGAGGTTGTATAGGTACTATAAAAATCCTTTCTGCTACTTGTCTCCTGTCGATAAAATTTTCGGTGCAGATCGTTGCCACATGAATAATTTCAAAGAAACGTTGCAGTTCGAAGGGAGGACACAGCAGACAGGATCGGAGCAGGGATTGCTTCAGGTAGGACTGCAAAACTATTTCGATTTTGCATACGGAAACGTATGGTTCATAGGTCTGGGATTTTTTGCAGGACTCTTGCTGTCGATATATCAGAAGAAGAAGGCCGATTTAGTGATTATAGTAAGTCTGCTCATGCTCCTGTTGGTTTTCTACCAGTCAACTGTCAGGATAGAAGACACCGCCAGATACACGCTCGGATGGGCGCCTATTGTTGCATTAATCGCGGGGAGATATTTCAGCGAAGTTTTCGACTTTATTAAAAAATATCAAAAATATTTGGCATTGATAGTTTTCGTTTTTGTAATTGTTATGGCATATCTAAATTTCAATGCTAAGATAAGTGCCATGAAAACAGTCAAGCAGTTCTCTCCAGCATTCTTCCAGGCATGCGACTGGGTGAAGAGCAATCCTAATCAGGTTCCAGTAAATTCGACGATAATAACAGTGTGGGTGCACCACACAACATTCAACTGCCAGAGGAACACTGTTGGAAATATGGCAGACGTATCTGTGAGTTCGGATGTTGGCCATATTCTGGATACAGCAAGAGTGAATGGAATAGATTTTATTTTTGTCCAGAAGTTCAGCTTGAGCGATCAATATCTCTCCGAGAGTTACAATGTGAATTTCATACAAATTTTGGAGAACAACCCTAAAAATTTTGTAAAAATCTATGAGAGTGGCGACGATTGGAACACTTGTATAAGGTCAGGAGGATGTGACGGGGCTGCCATTTACAAGATTGTTTTCTAATTTATAATTGATTGACTATTTTGTTTATAAATGAAAATAACAAATGAAAAAATTCTTGTCGCAATCATCATTATAGGGGCAATTCTCAGACTTGCTTACGTCCCTATAACCCCTATAGACGGATGGGAGACAGATTCGACGAATCACGCTCTACTGACAAAGGAAATCGTGGCTACTAACCAGATACCTGTTAATGATACCTTGCAGATAGGAGTTTTCATCTGGTATCCTCCTGCGTATCATTTCTTGGGTGCGTTCTTTTACAGCATTCTTCCAAATATACAAATCCTTCAGATCATCTCGGCAATATTCGGGATCATGACTCTCCCTCTAGCATATCTGACTTTTAAGAAAATGGCCAATGAAAAGGTGGGGCTTTTGGCTGCTTTCTTTCTTGCCATCTATCCTCTGCATTTCAGATTGAGCACTACGATAATGACTGATGCAACGTCTGTGTTCTTCACTTTCCTTTCTCTATATGCGTTTGTTCTCTGGGAAAAGACCAGAAAAAACAAATATGCTCTGCTCCTTGCCGGAGTTTTGGGACTGCTTTTGCTTTCGAAGTTCACAGGATTCGTGATACTAGGAATTTTCTTCTTGTGGAAGCTGTCGATAAAAAGAGGACAAATTTTAAAATTCATCGCGGTCCTTGCCATGGGCTTGTTGATAGCTTCACCATGGTATCTTAGAAATTATGCCTACTCCGGGAATCCTCTCTATTTCAACAAAGGGGAACCGACAGAAAAGTCTCCGACACAAGTTGTAATCGATGCGCTTAGAACAAATCCACAGCAATATTTTGTGAGATTCTGGGATACTGTCCAATCAGAAAGCTTCATCCAGCAGAAGGGGATTTCAATCTCATTGCCTTATGTCAACGAGATTTTACTCGGTTATTTAGCCCTGTCATCTGTTTACTTCTTGTTTTTCGCTTTAGGCTTCAACAAGACCAATGAAGGAAAGTTAATGATAATTTGGCTGCTAGCATATGCCGGATTTTCAATTGTATTCCTGACAAGCAACTGGGGGATTGGATATGTTCCTAGAGTAACGACGTTCGCAATTCCCATGTTCTGCTATCTTTTCGCAGTAGGAGCGAACAAGCTTTTGAAATATAAGCTAGTTTTTGTGTTCCTAGTCCTGACTTCTTTGATGTTTTTCGCTTTCGTAGGATTCAGACTGTATACAGGGTATAAAAATGAGAGGAATTTCTTCCCTAGCTATGATTGGATTAAAAATAATGTTGATGACCAGTCGGTGATAGTCTCGATAAGGGGGTCTGAGGTTTCCATGTTCTCAGGAAAGAAGACATCTGCCAGCTTCAGCGACAAATTCTTTGGCGAATATAAAAATGTTTACACATATGGCTGGAAAAAGGACATTTATAGTTTATCCTCATGCCCCAAAAATTATTCCTGCACAGTAGTTTATCAGGACGATGTCTCGATAATTAATAAAGTTAATAACTCATAATAATTATTGCTTGAATTTTCGGAGTAGAAAAAATGGAAGTTCTCATCACAGGTGGAGCAGGTTTCATAGGTCAATTGCTTAGCAGGCAGTTGGCAAACTCACACGAAGTGACTGTCTTGGATAATTTTCTATACGGTAATAAAACGGCCCTGCCAGAAGAGGTAAAAATCGTTGAGGGGGATGTAAGGGATTTGAAACTGCTCCTGAACGAAATCAAGAACACAGACGTGGTGATTCATCTGGCTAGCATCGTCGGAGACGAAGTTTCAGACTTGAATCAGGATGCGACAATCGGGATAAACTTCTTGTCAACAAACTCTATTGCCCATTTGTGTAACATTTACGGAAAGAAGATGATTTTTGCATCTACAACTTCTGTCTACGGGAATAATCCTGGGAAAGACATGAAGGAGGATGATGTGATTACTCAAAACACCCCGTTGAGCCTTTATGCAAAGACTAAGCTCATGTCTGAATCGGCGATAACTAACAACCTGAAAAATTTTGCAATACTTAGATTAGGAACGGCTTTCGGTGTGTCGCCTAGAATGAGGTTCGATCTGGCCGTTAATCTTTTCATGGCAAAGGCATTCCACAAGGAAAAAATAACCTTGTACGGATCGGAACAGTGCAGGCCATGGATAAACGTTGAAGATGCAGCAGCCGCATTCGCATTTGTGCTAGACAACAATCTCAACGGAGTTTATAACATCTCATGGAGAAACATGAGGATAAAAGACCTCGTAGAGGAAATAAAAAGACATGCGCCTGATTTGGAATATGAAGTTTCTGACAAGGTTGTTGATGAAAGAAATTATACTGCATCAACTGAAAAAATGAATTCTATCGGATTCGCGACGAAGAAAGAGCTCAAAGACACGTGGGATGAGATGACTCATCTTTTCAAGAGCGGTGCAATAAGGAATTGGAAATCTTCCAAGTATAGCAATTACAAGTATCTTTTCAAGAAGAAGGAGATGCAAGAAGCGCTTTACACGAAGGGTCCGATAGGAGAAAAGGAGAATGTATAGATGAAAATATCGATCCTGAGTGCTGGGAGTTTCTCAGGCATCAACCTGAGTAAATTTTTCATGGAAAGGGGTTTTGAAGTTAAAGGAATGATAATCGACGGGGCGGACAAATACCCAAATGAAGCTGCTGATCTTTACAGAAAGAATAATGCAGAGTTTAAACATGACAAGATTTCTTCGAATGAAAGTCTTGATTTTGTTTTGAAAGATTCTGATGTTGCAATCAACGCCCTTGCCCTGATAGATGTTGCAAACTCAATCACAAATCCTTTCTTGTTTCATAATGTGAATGTAGAATGGTTTCTCCATACGCTGGAAGCGATAAGGAAAAACAACATAGGAAGACTGATAGTCGGAAGCAGTAATCATGTCTACGGAAATGGGTTATACAATCCTATTGATGAAAATCATCCACTCAATCCTACCACCTTGTACGGGGCTACGAAGGTTGCCCAGGAAAAATATGCTATCTCGTACAGCAACAGCTTTGGTATTCCAGTGACGATTCTTAGATTCTCGAACATGTATGGACCACATGGATATGGAATAATCAATCTTTTTGTAAACAATGGGAAGGAAGGCAAGCCGCTAGTCGTAGAAGGAGGGTCGCAACCTAGAACTTTCACTCATGCAAGCGACGGAGCTAATGCGACGATGCTGTCAATTGAGAACAAAAAATCAATTGGGGAAGCATTTAATGTAAGCGGGCCTGAAAGCATAACAATAATGGAATTGGCTGAGATTGTCAAGAGACGATACAATGTCGAGATTATTCAAAAAGAAGCTAGAGCTGGAGACATGACAGATAAGAACTACAAGATTAGTTTTGAAAAGGCAGAAAAAATTCTTGGGTATGAACCGAAAATTAGAGTGGCGGATGCGATAGAAAAAGATTTGCTGTGAGTGGGATAATGAGTCATAAAGTTTTTGCATTGGTTCCAGCGTATAATGAAGAGCCTAGGATTGAGAAAGCGCTAAAAAAAATAAAAAAATATGTCGATGAAATAGTTGTCGTAGATGACGGCTCAAAAGATCAAACTATAAATGTAGTAAAAAAAATGGGGGTCAAGGTTGTAAAGCATAAGGTAAACAAAGGCCTTGGAGGAGCGATAAAAACTGGCTACAAGGAGTTTATGAAAAGTGATTGCGATATCGCAGTCATAATACATGGGGATGGGCAACATGATCCAGCAGAGATTCCTCTTATGATAAAACCGTTGGTTGAAGACAAGGCAGATTATGTTTTGGGTTCGAGGTTCAAGGGTGACCAGAAGTCCATGACATTTGGAAGGAGTGTGGGAAATAAAATGATTTCATTTCTTTGGAGGATGGCAACCGGATATGATTTGACAGATTTCTTGACAGGTTATCATGCGATTACAAAAGCGGCGCTGAAGAAGTTGGAACCAGAGAAATGGTCTAACAGATTTTTAGTGGAAACTGACATGATTAGCGATTTGGTGAGCAAGGGGATGAGGATCGAAGAGATTCCTTCTAATTGCATCATGACAGATAGACCTTCTTATCTCAAACGTCAAGTTGCGCTAAGTTACTCTTGGTGTGCCGTTAAGTTTATGTTCAAGAAGAATCTCACGAATAAATTTTAAAATAAGTATGTGATTCATAGATGGAAGAAGATAGGATATATGAATTAGTAAATGAGTTGTGGATGAAGCGACAGGCGGATTCTAAATTTGTGCCTGGAGAGACTGTGATAAAGATTGGAGAAGCCACTTACGATAATGAGGAGATAAACGCGATGTTCAAGGCCATACTGGATGGCTGGTTTGCGATGGGAAAATACGGGAAGGAGTTCGAATCAAATCTTTCAAATTTCATCGGACAGAAATATTGCGCTTTGACAAATTCTGGTTCGTCGGCAAATCTGCTGGCAATCGAATCTCTGATAAAGACAGGAAAAATAACAGACGGGGATGAAGTAATTGTAAACCCAATAACATTTCCGACGACATTCAGGCCGTTGGTGAATAATGGCATAAAACCTGTTTTTGTGGATGTGGATTTGAAGACGTTGAATTTTGATGAGGAAAAGTTAAAAGACTCTGTAGGAGACAAGACAAAAATGATTCTTGCACAGCATACCATGGGAATCCCTAACAATATGAAACTGATTATGGATATTGCTGAAGAAAAGAATTTGGTTGTGATGGAAGATTGTTGCGATGCTCTAGGAAGCAAGTACGATGGGAAAAACGTGGGATCTTTTGGAGATGTCAGCACTTTTTCATTCTACGTCCCTCATCACATAACAATGGGGGAGGGAGGGGCTTTGGTGACGAATGAACTAGAAATTATGAAACATGCGAGAGCAATGAGGGACGGTGGAGTTTGGCAGTGGTGCGACAAGTGTAATGATTTTGTAGATACGAGAAGTTGCCCACACAAACTTCTTTCAATTTATGAAGGAATGCCTGAAGACACTCACAGGAACTTTTCCTTTCACACATTCGGCTACAAGGTGAGGCCGATGGAATTCCAAGCAGCTATGGGACTTGTGCAGATGAGGAAGCTCCCTGATTTTACCAAAAGAAGAAAAGACAATTTTGAAAAACTTGTAAATGGAATTTCTTCTCTAGGAGATTATTTCATTTTTTGCTCTGGGCCAGAAAATTCAGATGTGAACTGGTTCGGTTTTCCTTTCATAATAAAGGACGGAACACCGTTCAGTAGATTGGAATTGATTGAATGGTTGGAAAAGCACAAGATAGAACCAAGACCCATACTTGCAGGAAACATTTTAAAACACAAAGCGGCAAAAGAGTTCGAGAATGGATTTAGAGTTGCCGGGGAGATGAAAAATTCGGACAAGATACTGCGTGATGGGTTGTTCCTTGGAGTACACCCTGGAATTGACGACGAAAGAATAAACTTTATAATAGATACGTTTGAAAGATTCATTAAAACGAGACGATGATATGGAAGAAATTTTTAAAAACAAAATGTTGCTTGTAGTAGCTCCGCACCCAGACGACGAAGTTTTGGGTTGCGGTGGGCTGATAGGCAAAGTCAAGAAGGAAGGCGGGAAAGTTTATGTCCTGATAATGACAGCTGGTGTGTCTCCTCTTTATGGAAGCACTTACAATCTTGAAGGCTTCTTGAAAGAGACTGCAGACGCGATGAAGTTCATGAATATTGATGATTACGAAATAAACCTAGGGCCTGAATTCAACAATAAACTGGATACTCTAAATCAACTAAAACTCATGGACATAATAGAACGGGACAGTAAGCTTGCATTGAACAAAATAAAGCCAGACATCGTTGCAATTCCTTTTCCTAGCGCACATCAGGATCATGTGGTTGTCTATCAGGCTGCACTGAGAGCATGCAGACCAAGACCAGCTGAACTGAAACCTTTTCAGTCTATTGTCCTTTCATACGAATATGGCCAGAACCAATGGGCTAGTAGCGATGGGTTCAAACCTAATTTTTATTTGAACATAGAAAATTTCATTGATTTCAAATGTCAGGCTTTGTCATTTTACAAGTCACAGCTAAGGCCATTTCCACAGTACATAAGTGAAGAAGCAGTTAGAACTCTGGCGAAGATGAGAGGAATAGATGTAGGGGTAAAGGCCGCAGAAGCTTTCCAAGTGCACAGGATTCTCGTTTAGGCAAGTTCTTTTTTTATAGAAGACGACAAGAAATCCATCTGCTCTTCTGTCATGTCAACAAAAATAGGAAGTGCTATCAGCCTCTTAAGAACATTTTCTGCGACAGGACATTCGCCTTCTTTATGACCTAGTTTTCTGTAGACAGGTTGTAGGTGGCAAGGCGGATAATAAAGTGAAGCGACTTCTATTTCATATTTCGACCTCATCGTTTTTATTAAATCCAAAGTTTCTTTTTGATGAACGCCTAGAAGTTTGTAGTAAGAATGCTTTGCATTTGATGGATGAACCTGGAATGTAAGGAGGCCTTGGAGTTTTTCTTTCAGAGTTTTCACTATCTCATTTCTTTTTTTGATGAATTCCTCGAGGTGTTTGAGCTGCTGTAGTCCGACTATGGCATTGAGTTCTGACATCCTCAAGTTAGTACCGACTTCTATGTACTCCTCTTGATCGCTTTGAAAGTTTCTTCCATGGGAGATGAACATCCTACCTCGGTTGTAGATTTCTTCATTGTTGGTAAGGACAATTCCTCCTTCACCTGAAGTCATGACCTTTGTCGCATAGAAAGAAAAACAGCTGACGTCTCCAAATGTTCCAGCCTTTTTATTGCCCAACTCTGCACCTTCTACATGTGAGCAATCTTCAATCAAATACAGTCCTTTCTCCTTGCAAAATTCCTTCAATTCTTCAATCTTAGGGTGGACAAGCCCTGCTATGTGTACGACCATCACCGCTTTTGTGTTTTTCGTTATTTTTTCCCTCACACTGCCAAGATTAATCGCAAAACTGTCCTCTTCCATGTCCGCGAAAACTGGTATGTTTCCGGAGTTGATTATAGAGTTAGGAGAAGCTATGAAGGTGTTTGTCGGAACGATTATTTCACTGTTCTTGATGTCAAGAGCTCTGACAGAAGCCTCTAGTGCTGAAGTCCCAGAATTTGTAGCGATTGGATATTTTTGCCCGACATAATTGGAGAATTGCTTTTCGAACTCCTTCACGTTTGTACTTGAAGAGAGTATCCCGCTTTCAAGTGATTTTGTTACTTGAGAGACTATCTCATTTATGTCTTCTTTGCTGAAGGAAGGTCTTGCACCAGGTATTTTCACAGAGTCCCACCAGTGTTAAATAGATAATCAATTGCAGATAAATATGGAACGAAGCCAGAGAAATTTTGTTTATATTCCGGATGTTTGTAATCCTGAAAGACCAATTTTATTCCATTCTGTGGGAATTTGTCTACTTCCATGTAATCTTTTCCTAGTTTCCCTGCTATGTATGTAGTCCCACCGAGTTTTTTAATAATCTCTATCAAACGATCAGTAGCGTGTAAAGATTCATCCAGGTCCATTTCAGAGGCGATTAGTATTTTACACTTTATTCCTAGTTGCTCAGCCATCCACTTTATCACAGGTATTGTTGCCTGACTGAGAATCTTATGTTCTTTTTGATAATAGTCTTGAAGAAAAGGCGAGTATTTTGACCAGAAAGGAGAATTCTCATAATTGAATTTAATTGCCTTCCAATGTTTTTCCTTCCATTTGTCGTCGGCAAGTTTTGCTTGGTGTATGTTAACTTTAAACTCTCGTTTTATAGGAAGAGTCAACCACATCCAACCTTGAGGTGTCCTTATCCTGTTCCTGTGATAAAATCCATGTTTTGTATCAGCTCTTAGAAACTGGACGTTATCGAGAAGCACAAAGACGTCAGACTGTTTTATCTTGTCAAAAAATCCTAAATATGGCAAGTAATTTGGCTGGTGAATGGAAACTATTACTTCAGTCATGCTTCAGCTCCTCGTAAAAATCTCTCAATGATTCCTCAATCGACATTGGTTCAAATTCCAAAAGTGCCCTTGCTCTGGTTATGTCCATCGAAAAATGTTCGTCTGGAGCTCTGCCAAGAAAACTGACTTTGGATTTCGAATTGGTGATAGAAACGATTTCATCGGTTATTTTTTTTATGGTGATTGGGTGCCCAAGACCTATGTTGAAAATCATGAAATTACCATCCATTTCATCTAGATAATCTAGGGATTTTGATATGGATTTAACGACATCCTTTACATAGACGGGATCCCAAGTGCTGTTCTCAGTGTTTTCGATTACTATGTCCTCGTTTTTCATTGCCTGCGAGAGCGAGTTGTAGATTACTCCTCTAGTTCTACCTCCCCCATAAACACCGCTAAACCTTAGAACTATGACCTTGAAATTAAAATTTTCAGCGAAAATCTTGCAGATCTCCTCTCCGATGAGTTTGGTAGAGCTGTATGTGTTGCTGGGATTTGGTTTGTCTTCTTCTTTTGAATTGAACTCTCTGTTCCCGTAAATACCGACTGTTGATATGTAGATGATTTTGTCTATTCCAGATTTTTTTGCTGCAGACAACAAGTTGAAAGTTCCGATTGCATTTACCTTGTAAAGATCTTCGTCAGTTTGAGGAGGTTCCAGCCTTATGAGCGCTGCGAGATGGACTAAATAATCTGCATTCGGTAAATTTTCAATCTGTTTTGTCAAATCTATTTGAAAAGAACCTATTTCATTTTCAATTTTGCTTGCGTCTCTCACTAAACCAATCACATTATATTTGTCTTTCAGCAGGCGGGAGAGGTTACTGCCTATGAATCCTGACGCTCCCGATACCAATAGTTTCTTCACAATACCACTCTACCAATTGATACCAATATTAAAAATAAATCTATTAAGCTCGAGGCTTCAATTATTGTTTATGATAGAAATATTGGTATTGATTGTTTCTGTTGTCCTGGCGTTTCTCATTACCCATTTTTCTACAAGGATATTCATCAGATTCCTACGAAACATTAATGTTTTTGGTAAGGACGCGCACAAGAAAGACGTTTACATACCGGAGATGGGAGGACCGCCTGTATTCATAGGAATAATCGCGGCCATGTTCTTGACGATAGGATTCTATGTTTTTTCAATACATGTTAGTCCTAATTTGTTAGTTAGTGTTTTTGCTGCCCTGTTCTCGATAACTATAGTGCTTTTGATTGGAATATTTGACGACCTAACTGTTTTGATAAAGGATAGAGTTAAAAAATTCAAGAGGATAGGATTCAAGCAGTGGGTGAGGCCACTTTTGATATTACCAGCAGCACTGCCTTTAATGGCCGTAAGTGCTGGATCGACGATTGTAAACATCCCTCTTTTCGGACCAGTGAATTTCGGAATACTCTACCCATTGGTTGCTGTTCCTCTTATGGTAGTCTTCGCTTCCGAATCGGTCAATTTACTTGGTGGGTTTAACGGTTTGGAGGCAGGGATGGGAACTATCGGGGCGATTTCCTTGGGTATATTCGCGCTCTTGCGTGGGAACTATCTGGTAGCTACTTTGCTCCTCTCTTTTGCAGCAAGCCTGTTTGCATTTTTATCATTCAACTGGTATCCGGCGAAAATATGGCCTGGAGATTCTCTCACCCACATGATTGGTATAGTTTTAATAGTCTCAGCGATAATCGGAAACTTTGAAAAGGCTGCGGCACTGGTGCTGATTCCATTTGTGATTGAATTCTTCTTGAAAGCGAGATCGAAATTCAAGGCCGAATGTTTTGGTAAATTGAGATCTGATGGGAAATTAGATCCGCCATACGGAAAGAAAATCTATTCTTGGACTCACCTTCTTCTTAACATAAGGCCGATGAAAGAAGAAAGTGTGACGATGGTCATGATGCTTGTCCAGATTGTTGCCTCGGGATTGATGTTTGTTTTAATCCTGGGGAACTTTGTTTGAAATAATCCTGATTATAAAGTTGAAATACTTCTTCATCCTTGGCATTTTGTCAGACGCGTATTTCAGAATTTGGACTTCGTTCTCTCCATAGAATCTCAGAGGAATTAACGAGATTAAATAAATCAGCCCGCCTATGGAAGCCAGAATTAATTTAAATGTGGTAGATACCGAAAGGAAATCAATCAAAAAAAGAGTTACATACAATGCAATAGAGGCAAGGATAATTTTTCCAATGTCTGAAAATGGAAATTTCATTGACAGATGTTTTTTCAGAAAAATGAAAGTGATGCCAGCCATCAGCAGAGTCGATGCAAGGTAAGCTACGGACAATCCGTAAGATGACCAGAGTATTGTCATGGTTATCGCCAATAGGATGAAGACTAGAGAACTGAAAATTATTATGTTCCTGTACAAGATTGGCCTTTTGATTGCGTACAGGGAGCTTAGGAAAAGTGAGCCTATACCGTTTGCCAATGAAGCTAATGCGACAATCGGAAGAAGCTGGGAAGCGCCAAGGTACTCTGGTCTAGAGAAAAGAAGGATTATCGGTTTGGAAAAGAAGACTAGAATAACAATCAATGGAACGACTATGAAAAGTGAATACTTCAAAACCAAGTTTACCAGCTGGCTCTGTTGCTTTCCTCCCTTTTTGTTAGCTGACAGTTGGGAGGTGACGGGAAAAAGACCACCGGAAAGAATGTTTGGTATTGAATAAATTGGAACGGCCATTGTAAAGGCAGTACCGAAAAGTCCAGCCTCTGTAAGATTTTTCAAAACAGAGAGGATGATTGTTTGTGAATTGAAGAAAACCAGAAGAGCGATGGAGGAGACGAAACCTGAGAACGCATAATCGAATAGGATGGTTTTTTTGTCAATGTGGTTCTTCTCTCCTCGAAGCCAGCTTGTTTTAAACCGCAGGATAGAAATGATTGCGAATGAAACTAGGACTGCTATCAAGGCTCCCATGTATTGCATGCCGATGAAAATCAACAGGAGCAGCAAGACAATTCTGACAGAATAGCCGACGACATCTGTTACGAAAATCAAACGCATGTTCTGAAAACCAGAGAGGATAGATGCAAAGAGACTGTAGACTGTGAAGACAAAAACTGACACAGCTCCAATTAATAGGGCATCTTTAGGCAAATTGGTAAAATTCGAGACGAAATCTAGAGTAAGAAGTATGGAGGCAGAAAGCAAAATAGCGGCAACGAGGATTATTTTTATAGAAAATCTGATGAGCTCATTGACTGTTTTGAAGTTTTTTTTCTGGAGATATTCTGATATCAACTTCGGGAGAGCACTCGAAAATCCAAGAAGAGAGAATGTGGAAACTATAGTGGTAAAATTGATTGTTGTTGCTATAATTCCGTATTGGTTGGGTAAAAGAGTCTTCCATAGGACGAAGGAAAAAACGAGGGATATCAGGGCCACAAATCCCCAGTCAAAGGAAAGGTAAGCGACGTTAGAAAATACTTTTTTTCTTGCATCCATTAAATCACCTTGAATTTTTGTATATAGACAATATCTGGTTAACTATGGTTTTCTTGCTGAAAAATTTTGTTGCTCTCTTTCTTGCATTAACTCCGAATGTTTTTCTAATATTTTGATTGTCTAGAAGATAAATAATGACCTCGGATAGGGCAAGAGAGTTTCTTGGTTTCACTACAAGGCCAGTTTCTCCGTTCTTGTTAACAAAAGGGACACCGCTCCCAGGAATGTCAGTTGATATCACTGGCTTCCCAAAGGACATTGCCTGAAGTTGCGCGAGGCCGAAGGCTTCGGATCTGAAAATTGAAGGAAGGATGAAGATGTCGCATTTGTCATAAAGATCTAATAATCTTTTGGTTGGGACTTTTCCTAAGAATTTCACAGAATTGGAGATTCCAAGATTTTTTGCCAAGGCAACGAGTTCTTTTCTGAGAATCCCATCTCCTGCTATGCATAGAAAAATATCAGGCCTTCTCCGAGAGACTTTTTTGATGGCATCGAGCAAATACTGCAATCCCTTATATGGAACGAGCCTTCCTGCAAAAAGGAGGGTGGTTTTTCTAGATTTCCTTTTAGTCCTTGGTTTGAAGATATCAGTATCCACGAAGAGTGGAACCACAGAAACGTTATCTTCCACGAGCTGCAGGATTGCGGATTTGGATATATAGTTTTTTGATGTGGCGATTACTTTCGAAGAGAAAAGTTTCAAAAGGGGGAGCAGGTAAAGAGAACGTATGAAGTTTAAGGTTCTCAAAATTATCGTGTAAGGGATGACGTCTGAGTGATAGGTGACGATTACCTTGGCTTTACCTCCTAGTAGTTTGTACAATAAGATGTTGATTTCTGCTAATGGGTTTGGGCAATGCAAATGGATTATGTCAGGATTAATTCTGCGTATCAAATGGAAATATGGGCGTGAAATTGGAGCATTGAAAATTTTGCTGGTAATGCCGAATCTGTAAACATGGATTCCATCTACAGTTTCATGCGAATCGTTTTTTCCTGTGTTGCTGACAAATGCAGAGACGATGTTTCCTCTTTTGACAAGCTCCTTTGAAAGCTCGTAATAATAGTCTTCTATGCCGCCCTCGATTGGGTGGAAGAACTTGCCGACCTGCAAAATTTTCATAATCTTATTACAAGAAGAAAAGGTTATAAAAGGTAGTCATTGCAAGTCGAGAAGAAACCTTTGTATTATCTTTATCATCTTTGGCTGTTTCTTTGATGTTTTTGGTTTGAACTTGAATCCTTTTTTGATGGCAATGGACAGATCGTTTATGTCGTAGCAGGCAAGAACTTTATGCTGGTGCTCGAATACTTTAGCTATTTGAAGTTGGTGATCGTTGATGTGCTCGCCAAACTTCTCAAGGCGTGGGACGACTATTGTGGGTTTTTTATACCCAAGCGACGTAATTATGCTCCCTACGCCTGCATGCATTATCACAAGCCTTGAATTCTTGTAAAGATTTTGCATCTTTCTTTCGCCAACAAATTTGTACCAGGTGTAATTTTTAGGTCTGTAATCTGAATTTCCTATCTGGGCGACCACCTTAGCCTTTATGGCCTTGTTTTCTATCAATTCGTCGATTTTTCTTAGCAACCTGTTGAATTGTTGTGAATGAGTGCCGACTGTCAGAAAGATCATATCAACTGCTCACCGTAGACTCCTTTTTTGTAGTATCTTAGCATGGATTTCCATTGGACTATGAAGAGATCTGAAATATGGTAGGCGACTTTTCCTGACGATGAAGGTTTGCCTATCGCAGCCATTGATTCTATGAAGATTATCTTCGAACCGATGAGTTTTCCGGCATAAAGAGCTGGGATGGCTGCTGCAGCCCCTGTTGAAATTATGACATCTGGTTTTTCTTTTGAAATGATTGACAAGACATGAGTGAAGTTCTTGAAAAGTTTTACTGGTTTCCTTTCTGTGTCTTCGATGAAGTAAGATTTTTTCCCTTTCAGAACTGCTCTTGACTGAGACCTATCGACTGTGATGAAGAAGATTTCATTCTTTTGCAATGCTGGCATCAGTTGCAAAGCTTCCATCAGATGCCCACCGGCGCTGCATGCTATGCAGATTTTCATAAAGATAATTAATTGATGGAAGAATATAGATTAAAAATAATACTTATAATTGGGAATCAAATTCTTTTGTATGATTCTCGATAAAGTAAAAACCTTAATCAAAATGATTCTCATTTATGAGAATTGGTATGAAATGCTTTTGGCGAGATATGGCTTTCTAGGAACTGGAATGGCTGAATGCCAGACGAGAGATGGAATCAGATTGATATTCAGGAAGGCTACAACAGACCACTCGATAATCAATGATATTTTTGCCAGAAAATCGTATGACAAATTTTCTCCAATACAGAACGGGTTCACTGTAATTGATATAGGGGCGAACATCGGAGCATTTTCGATTTATGCTGCCTCAAAGGGAGCCGTTGTTTACAGCTATGAACCTGAGAAAGAGAATTTCAAATTATTGAATAAAAATATTTCATTGAATCATGGTAAGGAAAAAATACATCCATTTAATTTGGCTGTAGGAGGAAAAAGTGGCTTGACTTCTCTCTTCATTTCGAAGGAAAATGTTGGAGGGCATAGTATTTTCCCTTCTCCTAAGCTTGAATCTAAACAGAATGTTAGAATCACAACTTTGACAGATATTTTAAGAGGAAAAAGAATAGAAAAGTGCGATTTCCTGAAGTTGGATTGTGAAGGGGCTGAGTATGACATTCTTTTTAAAATAACGAAGAATATGCTGGCAAAAATAAAAAGAATCGGAATGGAATACCATAGAATAAAAGGAAGAAATTACAAAGACATGATAAAATTCTTGGGTGAAAATGGTTTCAAAGTAGAAGCTACTAAACCTTCGAAAATTGGCATGGGAATTATCTATGCTTCAAGGAATTAAAGCGATGACAAAAGATGTTTAAGAATAATCAGAACCCTATTATGATACAAACTTCTATTGTTTTCTATTTCATTTTGTAAGCTGTTTCTATCGAATTTGACAAATACTAACTGATCGAATTCTGGCCTTTCACCCAAAAATAAATCTCTTTGTTTCTGTGCTTCGAATCGTCTCAAAGTTCTCTCTTCGTCTATAGAGAGGCGACCTTCATAAATAACACTAGGATGGCGCATTTCGTCTTCTCTCACTACAAAAAACGGGTGTAGTTTTTCGAAGTTTTCAAAAACTAGGCCTGCTTCTTCTAAAAGTTCTCTTTGAAGAGACATCGCAACATAAGGCTTACCATCAACAGCATCTAATACAGGATGAACAAGACCTGCTGGAATATTTCTTCGCCCAGTATATATAGCTTCAGTGGATGTTCCACTCACTCCAAACAAAAGTTGCCCATCGGCAGTAAAGACAACAGCTGCTGCATAAAGAGGATTTGCTCTTTGATCGACATTTTCATTTGACCTTGTTGCAACATGATGCATATAGTCAGATAACTCTGCATCTATTTTCAAAGCCATTCCGTCTTGACGCATGTGCCTAGCACGAATAAGAGGGCCATTAAATAATCCAGCTGCCTTTTCGACACTAGGTAAAATTTCAGACCTTTTATCATAGGCATTGCTTTCTACAATTCCTAAGAATTGTTGGTATAAAGATGCATCTCTTTTTAGCAAGGAGGCTAAGATTGCTTTATCCCAATTTACCCTTACTTGTTCCTCTATGTAATCTGGAGGTTTCCATTACCTGTTATAAAATTCGGCAATTTCTACTGATTCTAAACCACTGAACTGTATTTCACCAGCTTTAATCGGGTCCATAGAAAACAAGAATACACTAAAGAATTTAAGCTTTCTTTCAGTCTTAATTATTGATATGACAGAAGTAATTACGCTCTTTGGAACTAGGCCTGAAATAATAAAAATGTCTCAAATGATTCCTCTATTGGATAAGAATTTCGATCACCGGTTTGTTTTCACAGGCCAACATTTTTCAAGGGAAATGGTCGAAATATTCTTTGACCAACTCAAGCTGAGGAAACCTGATTCTATTTTAACGCCACATGCAGCTGAAACAGCTGCTATAGTTGGGTCTGATTACTCAGTACTAATACCGTCAATAGCAAAAGAACTGAAAAATTCGAAAGCGGAATATGTAATTGTTTATGGGGATACGAATTCCACGCTGGCAGCTACCCTTGCAGGCTTGCAGTATGGAAAGAAGATAATCCATATAGAAGCTGGATTAAGAAGTTATGACAAGAGGATGGCAGAAGAATTAGTTAGAGTGCTTGTAGATCACAACAGTGACATTCTATTTACACCTACAGAATTAACTTCCTCCTTTCTTGATAAAGAGGGAATAAAAGAAAGCAAATACATTGTTGGAAATTCTGTAGTAGATGCTACTTTGAAATATCTGGGAGAAGCGGAGAAGACAAGCAAGATACTCGACGAACTGAAGATAAAAAAAGACGAATATATATTGGTCACGATTCACCGTGCAGAAAATGTCGATAAACCAGAAAAGCTCATGAGGATACTAAGAGCTCTTGCTGCGAACGGAAGGGAGATTATTTTACCCATTCATCCTAGAGTCAAGAAGAGGGTCATGGAGTTTGGATTCAAAATACCTGATAGCATAAAAGTGATAGATCCTGTCGGCTACTTAGATATGCTGAAACTTTTGAAGAACGCGTCATTGGTGATTACAGATTCAGGTGGGGTACAAGAAGAAGCGATTACTTTGAAAGTTCCTTGCCTGACACTCAGAGAAACAACTGAAAGGTGGGAAACAATTTCTGCAGGAGCCAATTTCCTTGTCGGGACAGAGTCTCAACTTATTGATTATCATATAAAGATGGTTTTGAATACAGAGCTCAAAAAGAAGATTCAGCAGATAGAAAATCCATACGGAGACGGAAAGACGAGCGAGAAGATAGTTAAGATATTGAAAGACGTGATTTGATAGATGAAAGTTGCAATTCTCCATGATTTTTTTACAAGTGTTGGGGGTGGGGAAAAAGTAGTGATTGCTCTCGCTAAAAGATATGATGCAGATATTTACACATATTTTTGGGACAAGACAAAAACGTTCGACGAAATAAAAAATTTCAGGGTCTACACTTCTAATTTGAAAATAAAAACTAATTTTTTAAAACAGGTCGGTGCTGCAAGATTTTTTGAAACTTTGAAACCTAAGAAAGATTATGATGTCTATCTTATGTATGGGTGGTATTCGATACTGGCAGGAAAACATTTACATCCAAATGTCTGGGTCGCAGGAGCACCGCCAAAAAATCTTTATTTAAAGGAATACTATGATTCACCTGGAAGCCTGAAAAGGAAATGGGGTTTAAAACTATTCAGAAAACTGTTTCTAAAAAAGAATCAAAATGCTACAAAAAATGATCTGGATTTCATATTGGCGGTCAGCAAATTTCAAAAGGAAAATATAGAAAAACTTTATAAAAGGAAGAAAAATTTATTTGTGGTTTACCCTCCCGCGGAGACGAAAAAGTTCTACTACAGGCATCCAGAAGATTTCTATCTTACAGTTTCCAGACTAGAACCTCTCAAGAGGGTGGAGTTGATAGTAAAGGCTTTCATGAAAATGCCAGACAAAAAATTGGTTGTTGTCGGGGATGGAACGCAAAGAAAATATCTCGAAGAACTGGCGAAAAATAACAAAAACATTGAATTCAAAGGTCCGATTTACGGAAAAGAGTTGATCGAGCTGTATGCAAGATGTACAGCCTTCGTCTTTATGTCGAAAATGGAGGACTATGGAATTGTGCCTGTAGAGGCCATGGCAGCAGGCAAACCTGTAATAGGAGTAAACGAAGGTGGTGTGATAGAGACTGTGGTAAACAAAAAAACTGGTTTGATAATCCCGCCAAATGAAGCTGAATTGATAAAAGCGGTGAAGTCAATGACGCCAGAAAAAGCTATTCGAATGAAGGAAGCGTGCATAAAAAGATCCAGAGAATTCGACATCGACGTTTATTATAGGCAGGTTGATGAAATAATAAAGAACGCGATAAAGAGTTATAAAAATTAGTTACTTTATTTGAGAAAATAAGAGAATCATATGGGATATGTAAAATCATTAAAAAACATCAAGGCAGTTCTTTTCGACGTTGATGGAACTTTGCTGGATATCAGAGAAGGGTATTGTAAGGGCATCAATGATGCATTAGATTTTTATGGGTTCAATAAGATTGACGAAGAAAGAATATGGAAACTAAGAAGAAACGGAATTAACGCTTTCAAGATACTGCAAAGTGTTTTGGGGTCGCACAAGAAGCTCCCCCTTGTAGAGAAGAAAAGGAGGGAGTTCAGAGAGACGTTAAAATACAGGAATCTGGACAAACCGTTCAAAAAGGCAAAATCCACATTGACAAAATTAAAACAGAATAGAAAAATGGTTTTCATAACTTCATTAAGAAAATCTGAAAGTTTCCTGTTGAAGCAACTTGAGATGTTCGGATTGGATAAATATGTCGATGATGTTTTTGTGATAAAAGAGAGCCCTGCAGGAAAGGACCACGATTTGATGAAGAAGAAGTTGATAGAAAAATTTATTGGAAAACATGGGTTCAAACCTAATGAATGTGTGATTGTTGGTGATGCGGTTGCTGACATAAGAGGTGGAAAACAGACTGGCATACATACAGTTGCAGTAACATCTGGAGTGACAGGAAAAAAATTACTGAAAAATGAAAACCCAGATAGGATTATAGATAAAGTATTTGAAATAATGAAAATAGTAAAATGATCACAAGTTTTTCTGTATTTCCTTTAAAGATTTAGAAATGGAGGATATTTTTTGTTTTTCTTCATCGCTAATAGGAATTTCAACTATTTCGGAAATACCGGATGACGAAATTTTAGACGGGAGGCTGATGCAAACATCGTCAACGCCATAGTAATCGTTACTTTTTACATAGGAAGAGACTGGAATTATTTTATTCCTGTCTTTGATTATGGATTGAATAAGATTGGAAAGGTGTCTGGCAGCGCCGAACCTTACACCTCCAGTGAGATGCCTAATCTTTCGACCTTCTTCCTTCAAGGAATCAGTAAGTTTCTCTGCATTTAGGTTGAACAATTCAAATGGTTTTCCGTCTATTCTAGCTGAACTGAAAACAGGGAGCATGTTCTCTCCGTGTTCGCCTAAAACTGTAATGTCAATCCTATTTGATGGAACTCGAGTTTTTTTAGACAGGATCGACTTGAGTCTGGCAGTGTCTAAGGAATTGCCAAATCCTATAATCTTTTCTGGGTCAATCCTTGAAATTTTCAAAGAGTGGTAAACTAAAGGTTCTACAGGATTTGTAACCATGATTACGACTGTAGATTTTTTCAGCCTCACATTCGAAAAGATTTTTTCGATGACAGGCTTGTTCGCACCGAGCAATTCCATCCTGATTGTTATCTTGGGGTCGGTAGGGGCGCTGGCAGCGATCACAAGGATGTCTGAGTTATTTGCAGAAGAAATGTCACCAGAGACTATTTTCAGGCTGGCTTCAGGATAGGCATTTGATATGTCGCGAGAAATTCCTTCTGAAAGTCCTTTGATTTCGTCGACAAAAACTAATTCGTCTATGTTTTTCTCTCCAGCAAGCAGATAACCTAGACTACTGCCTACTCTTCCCATTCCTAATATGGAAACTTTCATTATCTCAAACCAAGCTTCAATTCAATTATCAACCTGAAGATTCTGAACATCTCTGAAATACCTTCGAGGTTAAAACCGATTTTTGCCCTGCCTTTTTGCCTTCTCAAAAAAACTATCGGCACTTCTCCCAATTTGAACCCTTTTTGTTTCAACTTGTATGCCGCCTCTAAATTTATCTTATATCCGAGTGGGTTTAGACGGATTCTGGAGATTGCTTGCCTTTTCATTGCTGAAAAACCTGACATGTTGTCTTTAATTGGTAAATCCAGAACGAGAGAGGCGAACTTACTTAAGAATTTTGTAATAAAAAAACGTTCTTCAGAATAAAACGCCCGCCCTCCTTCAACCAATTTAGAGCCAAAGACAAAATCGTAAGACGAAAGGGCGGACAACAGTTTTGGAATGTCCTGAGGTCTATGCTGCCCATCTCCATCCATCAAGACTATGTACCTGCCTTTTGATTCGCGAAGCCCTTCAAGGAAAGCATTGCCGAGACCATGAGATTTTTGTCTGATGACTTTGGCATTTTTTAGCGTAACTGGCTGAGAACTCTCATCGACGACAATGACTTCGTGATCGTAAGACACAAGAGTTCTGTGAATCTGACCTACGAGTGTAGAGATGAAGGGTTCGTTCTTTATTGGGATTATCACAGAGACATCTTTCATATATATTTAAACTAAAACCTCAAGCATATTTATTAAAACGGTGTCGAAATGAAAGTTGTAACTTACTCGCTGATATCTGTTCTAATTTTGCTTTTAGTTTTGAGCGGATATTCATTGGCCGGCTCGTACTTGACAAGAAGTTCATCTGTTACAGTCGGTTCAATCGATAGCAGCTCTGATTGTGGGCCTCTGAAAATAGGGGACAGAATAGTAAGTGTTGAATCTAGAATCATAAGAAGCAGTTCTGACTTCTCATCTGCTGAATCGGCTGTCAAAACAGGGGATTATGTTGCGATGGTAGTCAACGGAGGACCTGGCAGTTGCAGAGCTTTATCCGATGGGAATTTGGGGTTCACAGTAAAGGAATCTTCTTCAGGAGGACTGATGTTCGGACCAGACATATCAGAATCTAAGAGTTTCGTGTATTCTGCAAATAACTCAAACTCGACCACGCTAGCGAAGATAAAAAAAGTGATACAAGACAGGATAAACTTCTATGATTTGCCCCAGACAAGAGTCGAGATAACAGGAAGTAATATAAAAATATCTACGCCATTCGAAGATGAGATTAATTCCATTGTCAGGCAAAGCAAGCTCCGTGGAACTGTTATAGAGAGCTTCACTCTTGAGCAGGGTGCGGCAAAAATAATTGTCGGCAACATTGCCTACATAGTAAAACCTGGGAACGAAACTATTTCGATAAATGGAACAGATTTCAAAGCAGACAAGCCATTCCAATTGTCAAATGTGACTTTCCATTTTGTGGACACGATTGGACCGACTCTTAACGTGGAAGCAGATTTGCACGGAGGAGAAGATACAGTCACTAATCCTAGTTCGCAGGTGATAGTCAGGAAAGACACTAAAAGCGGTTTATACTTTTATTACGTTCAGATTAGTGTGGCTCCTGATGTGAATGAAAGACTCACGAAAGTGATTAGGAAGGCCGAAAGCACTCTTGTTCCTGGTGGTGGGACGGTTCTTAATGCAAGGTTGAATTATTATATCGATGACGAAGAAGTGAGCTCGCTTGCAATTCCTGTAGAACTGATTGGGAATGAGATCACTGCAATCAGCGGCATCCAACAGACATCCGAAGATGCGTATAAAGTAGGAAGGTTGGTTTATTCCTCGCTAAGGTTTGGGTCGCTGCCTGCAGATTTGAAACTTGAATCGCAGACCATCTCTGAACCTACTGTAAATAAAACTGTCTTGTACGGAACTTTGGGAGTTGGATTTTTATCAACTCTTATTGTTCTAGGTTACACGTATTCAAAAACGAAGAAGATCAAGGTGGTTTCTTTGATGTTTGTGATGGCTATGTTAGAAATTCTAATCAGCGTCGGACTTCTAGTCGCGATGACAAAATATTTGAATATAACGCTGTTGATTGACTACCCTGTTTTAATCGGAATAAGTTTCCTGTCAATATATTCTGCTCTGACATTGTTTGTGTACTTCGAAGGGTTGGAAGGAAAGCACAAGCATATTGTTGTAGGTTACAAGAAGATAATGAGCTTGATGAATTTCTTTAGGATAGTGATGCTAGGAAGCATATTGGTTGGGATAATCGGATATAGAGGGATGGCATTCGTCCTTCTTGCCGGATTCTTTTTAGACGAGTTGTTAATGAAACAGCTTTTCAAAACTTTAACTTCAGGGAAGACTTGATAGAGTTTGCCCTTTTCTCATTGAAGAATTTGACAATGAGAAAAGCAAGAAGCCCTCCTACTAGGACATCTGATGGGTAGTGTACTCCTATGTAAACTAGACCAATTGGTATTAGGATTACTAGATAGAAGTTGAGAAGGATCCGTAGGAAGCGCGAGAATGATTTTGGAGTGAAGAAGGCACACAGGATGGCGATGAATGTGTGGGATGATGGAAATGACGGATCAGATTTTATTAGGATTTGATTGACGCCTTCTATGGCTGCGGACGGTCTTGGCCTGTTCACAGAAAATTTGATTGCGTTCACAAGAAGTATCCCGACGACTGAAATTATTAGGATCCTGAACATCTTGTCTTTCTGTTTCGTTCTGAAAAAATAAAAAAGAAGAAAGGCAAGATACCCGTAAACTGAAAAAATTGTTAAAATGAAAGCGAAGTTGAAGGTAGGCACGAATGGTTGATTAATGAATTTCAGGATTTCTAAGTCGATGTCAAAAAAATTCATGCTGAGACAAACCTCGATTTTGTTTCGCCTGAGTAGAACATCAGTTCGCCACCACAATCGAAGCACTTGCCAACCAAAGGAGATCGTCTATATGTCTTGTTACATTTTCCGCAGATTAGACCTGAATAATCTGTGAGGCTCTCAGGTTCAGGTGCTTTTTTGATGCTGTTCTTGAACATGTCTCTCAAAAGAGTCTGCCTACCGAGGCCAAGCAACTCAGTTTTATCTATTCCTATGGCCTCGAAGACTCTCTCCAGTGGCGGAAGTATCTGGCTCTCTGCATAATATTTAGAGTCTATGTGAAGATGATTCTGCTTCACATATTCCGGGTCCTCAGCCCTGTCTGACATCAACTGCAAACCTTTTACTATCACAAAACCTATCCTGTCGCCTATACCTGGAGCAGTCGCAGGGCTTCTCTTCCTCATCTTCTTGAGAAGTTCAATGTGGGGCTGCATGCCTTTGTATTCGCCCAAAGATTTGGAGATGCTTTTTGTTATCAAAAGCTGTTCGAGTGGAATCTCGTTCTTCTCAAGTTTGCTTAAAATTCCTTTCACATACTTGAAAGCCTTCTTCGGATCCTGCTCTTTCAAAATTATTTCTAATACGTCGTAAAGTGTTTTCGAGACCAAGTCACACCAATCTCTCCTCACGGTCTCGATTCCTTTCATGACTAACTTTTCTTGCCACTCGCCGTCTACTTTCTCGTTGCTAAGGCCGGCATACCTTTTCTTGGCCAATATCAAAATGCTCTTGAAGATGCCTTCGATTTTCATCTGGACTACACCTTCAAGCTCCTTATTTATCTTCTGTTCTATCTCTAGACCGACCTTCATTGCATCGTCAATATTAGAGGCTGGTGTCCTGACCATTATAGAATCTGTATCCCCGTAAATCACCTTGAAGTTCTTGTCCTCTTCGACTTTATTCTTCGTCTTCTGGATAAGTTCACGACCACAACTGGTGATTGCGCTGGCAACGTCGAGTACGTAAAATCTAGCACGGACGTACCCAGTGTATCCGTAAAAGGAATTTGTGACATATTTTATCGCAATCTGTTTAGCCTCAAGCATCTTCCTTTCTTTTTCGTTTTTTGCCTTTCTCATTTGTTTTTTGATCTCATCTCTGTCTGTTATTAGTTGCTTGACAATTTTTGGGATTATTCCTTCTCTGATTTTGGGAGTGACGAATTTCGACCCGAACGATGTTTTGTAAGAATCTAATGGTAAGTCTTTTGTAAGAAGTGTTGTGGGGCAAATGTTGTACGCGACATAGATTGAAGGGTACATGGATCTGAAGTCAAGATAAATGACAGGTTTTGTGTGAAGGCCGATTTCCGGATCAAGGACGAGCGCACCTTTCAGTCCTTTGGATTCCCTTTCTTGATCTCTCTTAGCCATCACGCTTCCTTCGGGTTTGTTCGGGACGACGAATTCTTGTCGATTGAACTCTCTCAAAAGAACGTTCTCGACTCTGTTTGCTTCGCCTCCATCTAAAACATCCTGAAGCAAAAGGCCGCTGACTTTGGAGAGCTCTATGAATTTTTCTATCATGTCTTTCTGTATCAGAAGTTTTAGAACTAACTCTGCATCTTTTCTAGAATAGGTAATCAATTTGGACAGCATGTTTAGGTCTCCATTCCAATGCTTTGAAATTTCACTGTGCGCGATGTCTACCTTGTCTTCACCTATGAGTTCTCTGGAAACGTCCCCGAGCCCGTATCTTTTTAATCTCAGCAGGCCTTTGCCTGCAGATTCTTTTATCAATTCATAAACATCGATGACAAATCTTCCTAGAATGTTGTTCCTTGTCTTGTTCCCGAATTTTTTGCTCATCACGATTTTCTCGCTGTCACGACCGAGAACTCTTGATAGTTTGTTCTGCTTTAATCTCTCGAGAAGATACGGCATGTCAAAATTGTTTATGTTGTAACCTACAATCGCGTCAGGATCGTAATCGCCGATGATTTCCACTAATTTCTCGAGCATTTCCTTCTCGTTCTTGAAAAAAAGAGAACCATCTTCTTTTTTCGTGGAAGGTTTGGCGACAAGTACTAGCGTGTTTTCGTTAGAAAAGGAGGGGAGGAATGAGAGGCTGACTATGGCAATCGGATCCTTTACAGCATTTGGAACTACCTCGGTGCTTGGGACTACCTCTATGTCGAGACCCATGTGTCTTAGCGGGACGTTTGAATTATTTTCGATTGTAGTGACACTCTTGGCAGAAATAAATTTGTCGGTTCTGACTGTGACAGTTGAACTTGGAGAACCTTCAACCTTAACCCACCTCATCCCAAAGACCCCCCTGTCTGCCATGAATCTGTATTTGAAAAGTATGTCAGCTTCGTAAATTTCTTCTACGAATTTGTGCCTTTTCAGTTCGTCCCTGATTACTGGAGTCTGGGCAGGATCTTTGAGCACAATCTTGAGCAAATCAGTTTTTTCTTCTTGATAGCCAAGTGGAAGAAATTTTTTCACACTTTCAACATTACTGACCAGAGAATTAAAATTTTTATTAAGAAACACCATGAGTTCTTCTTCGTTGGAAACTTTGACATAAAAATAAGGCATGAAATTCTCAAAGAAAGCGCAGACTGTCTTCCCGTCCTCTGTTTTGCCAAATAATCTGACAAGAGGCGAGTTGTTCAGTTCTGTGTAATCACAGTCTATTACCTGAAAAACCAGTTCCATATCTTATCTATAATATTCCAATCTTTATAACCTCTCGCGTCTTCGTGTCGAGAACAAGAACAGAATTTCCTAGTGCGAAGTCCTTTATAGTGAGGACGTTGGTGCCTTTGTAGTTGGAAACAGATTGTTCGTCGAGGGTGCTGACAACTATTACGTCCGGAACTTGATCTAGAATGAATGGGTCATCATCGTAAACTGATTTATCAAAGTCAAGACTTGGGTTCATATTTCTCCTTTTTACCAGATTCGTCAAAGTTGCTTCAGGGGTCGTTTTAAAAAATTCCTGGTATTTTTTGTAGATCTGGTTGTTTGAAAGGAAAAACGTTAATCCGGAAAGAGAAATGATAGAAGTGCCATCAACCAAATATTTCACTGATGAATGGGGTAGTTTTTCAAATATTTTTTTTACGTTCTTGTTGTCTCCAACTGGGAAAATGAAAATTGCCGATTCTTCGTCTGCAGATTTGTTTAACCAATCTGTAAGTACTTCGTTCAAGTCGGAAATGCATGCGAAGATGCATTTGTAATTTTCTTTTGTTTTTTTGACTTCGCGAGTCAGAGGGATGTCAGGCCAAACTGTTTTTATGTAATAGTACCGCCCAAACTCGTTAGAACAAATGAACCCTAGAATGTCATCGTGAAGAATCGAATCGTAATCAGAAAAGAAATTTTCTGAAAAAAATAGCTCTACCTCACCTGTGGTGTCTTCGAGGATAAGAGATTTAGTCTCATCATTTTTATTTTTGACGATGCCTATCAGGGAGAATTTTTTACTTTTCTGCGAGATTTTGTTTATCGATACAAGATTTATCAAATCTAGCCGGTTATTCATTATTTTTTTAATTGCGTCGAATCTTTTGTTAAGAAACGTCGATTGGTCTGATACCGATATTTTTTGTTTTTTGTTTGCTGTCTTTATAATTTGCAGACTTGAAATTTTTATTTTCAAAATCTCTTGGACTAAATTGATGTCGATGGAACCGGTCTTGTCTTCCAGGTCAGAATAATAATCTAGAAATGGCTGCACCATTGTTTGGTTTTCAGAAAAAAAATCAAGGCTGGTTGTATCTATCATATACCCTTTGTCGAGGAAAATTTTGACTATTTCATTTCTCTCCACGCGACCACCAAGTTACTTTTTCAGAGTATAAACTGTCAGGCCTTCTTTACCTGGTTCTTTAGAATGCGGTAGTGTGATTGGCTGGACCTTGTTGACTTCTACTAATTCTTGGACATATTTCTGAGCCGTGTTCCAACTCAGGACTCTCCCTGTCTTTTCAGATGCGAATCTGGCGAGGTTTGAGACTGTTAAAGGGACCTGTGTTTCGGTAAGAACTGAAAGGATAGTGTCGTGCATGAGGTTGCGGATTGCTGGCCTTCCACGTTTCATACAGAATTTTTATGATTTGTCATATTTATTCTTTAATCCGACTTGGTTTTGTTGAATAAGTGGCTTCTGTTGGGGGAATAGGCGAGAATTGGGTTTTATTCGGCAAAACTTCCGATTTTTTGAAATGATTCTGAAAATGGTTGGTTTAGACGTCCAGCGAAATTATCTCGTCTATTTTCAGATTTGGCACAATTTTATAGGTTTTTGGGTAAACAGAGCCGTCTGTAAGCTCTTCGATAAGTTTCGCTCTTTTCAATCTCAAGATTCTTCGGTAGGCGTTTGGCATTGTGGTGCCAAGAGTTTTCGACACTTCTGCAACGGTCAGAGGGATTTCTTTAAAATGTTGCAATATTTCTTTGTCGGTGGCGTTTAGGATTAGATGATGTGCCTTGTAAATACTTTTTGTTTTAACCTCTTCTGGTTTGTTGAAATAATACCTGTCTGGGCTTGGTTTTTTAATATAGACCGGGCCTTCTTTGCCCACAGTAATAATACCAAGTGTCGGCAGAACCCTGGCCCCTTTAAGGATTTTATCGACCTTTTCTATGAGTGTTGGGGGCGCTAAGAGGTATACGTGTGAAAAGGCTCTATGGATGTTGACCAAATGTCCTATTGTGTTGCTGGTGTTTGCCCGCGATCCCCTTACTTCAATGGCGTGTAATTGCCCGTCAGACTCTATTACATAGTCGACAAGTCCGGCATTTGTTTTAAGGTCGCTCGTAAATTTTGTGTTGTTGTTGGCAAGGTGTTTTTCAAAAAGAACTCGTAGTGTGGCTTCTTTCATTATAAAATATTGTTTGTTATATTATATATTATTATGATAGTTATTATATGTTATATTATCATATTAAAATTCTAACTGTTCGCATTTTTTCCTTTGAACGTTCACAGTAATTGTTATTTCCCTTTAGTGAACCTTCATAAAAAATTAAATCCTACTATACAAGTTTAATTGTAATTTGAACACTTACAAAAACTCATAAGAGAAACTTCATAAATATTTCTGTAACCCACTGAGCATGAAGAATTTCATAACAGTTGCGCGGACAAAATTCTCCCTACCCCTAACCGGCGAATAGTTGGCAGGGTTGGAGTTCCTAATCTTTTCTAGAAGACCAATTTTGACTAGGTTATCAAGCCTCTTCCTCAAGGCTTCGCTGCCGATTTTGATCTTATGGACATCCCTCATCTCCTTGTAAAGAAGGGGGAAACAGTATGGTTGCGTATCATAAGGGAAAGGAGAATTAGTGACATAGAATTTCCTCAACAGCTGCACATCCAAAAAGTCCAACCTTTCGGCAAATTCGTTTACAGTCTTTTCTATATCTTGCTCTATAGAAATGTTTATAACTGAATCTAACCTAGTCATTTCTACCTTTCCTTTTCCTTTTCCGTGGTTACACTAAGCTGATTAAATTTACCTTTCCGTTTCCGTGGGCTTAGGATTTAATAATTTCATTCTGGGCATAATAAAGCTTTTTGGTTGCAAAGAAGTCAGATTAAGTTGACAATTTTCACAGAAACTTCCTGCGGTTTCAACGAAATCATACCCAAATATCCTTCTGGGAATCTTCCGGCATTCAATAATTTTGTCTTTCCGATTTCATCAGTGCCTTTTCCTTCATGAACGTGCGCGCACACCGCAACATCAGGCTGATTTTCTGCGATAAAAGTTCTTACAGCTTCAGATCCTATATGCGCCCCAGAGTAAGTCGTATCAATTTTCGTTCGCGCAGGAGGGATGTGTGTGACCTGAATTTTATATCTCGCGTTACTTACTTTAGAAAATCCTTTTTTCAACCCCTGTTCTATCTCTTCCTCGCTAGGTTCGAGCGGTGTGTTGAATGGAGTCTTCGCACCTCCGAATCCGTAGAAGCCAACATCACCTACAACCTTTCCTCTTCCATGGATGCTCATATCTTCCTTTTCCAAATATTCTAACACTTTATCGTCCCAATTCCCTGGAACAGCCAGAATAGGTTTTTTGAAAGTTCTCAGCTCTTCTATGATTAATTTTGCAATCTCGACAGAAGTGAATCCTCTAGGAGGAACATCAGTGAAATCTCCAGGGCAGACTATTACATCAAAATCCAGCATAGAAAGCTTGTCAGCATAATTTATGATATTCTCAACATCGTTGTGTATGTCCCCAATAGTCAGAACGTTCAATCAAAACACCATGTACTAATTGTCTGCGAAGATATTTGTTATTTGTCACTACATTTAATTAAATGCCATTTATGAAGCGAAAGGGGTATATGGTAGAAAGGAAAATCAGGATCTTTTTCGAGAACAGAGGATGGGATGTCGTGAGGGCTGGGGCGAGCCTTGGAGAGGCTGATCTAATCTGTCTTAAAGAAGGGCAGTGCATTCTCCTGCAGGTAAAATCAACCAAGAAAAAGACTCTTTACTATGACGGTTACATGAAATCTTCTCTTGCAGGTTTCCCTTTCTTTCTAATTGTCGACTTCGGCTATGGTAAAATCAGAGCTCTAAAACCACAGAAAAAAGTTAAAACAGATGATGGACAGGACCTCAACTCATTTGTAAAAATTTATCTACTACCCACCAATAATTAGTAGGTGGTTGTTTGCCAGTAACTGTCAGAGATGTGATGACGAAGAAGGTCATCGCCATAGATGAGAACAAGAGCGTCAAAGATGCCGCGGCGCTTTTGAAGAAACACAGGAAGGGTGCGCTCATTGTTTTGAGGAAGAACAACGCCGTCGGGATAGTAACCGACACAGACATAATAAACAAAGTAGTCAGCTCTAACAAAAAGCCTTCCTCTATCAAAGTTAAATCAATCATGGCTTCTCCATTGATTACTGTGAAACCAGGAGATCCACTGGTCGAGGCTGCCAGAAAATTAAAAAGGAACAATGTGAAGAGGCTTCCGGTGGTTACAGAAGGATCCATAGTCGGGATAATCTCTGCGATTGACATTGCAGTCACTTCACCTGAGATGCTCGACTTGCTAGAATCCAGACTGAAATCGAAAGAAACTCCTCTCGAAAGTCCGCTTGAAATCATGGAGAAAGAGACATCAGGGATATGCGAGAACTGCGGCACTTATGCAGACAGCCTTCAGAACGTGAACGGCCAATGGTTGTGTGAAGATTGCAAGGAAGAATTGGAGTCATAGGAATAGAACTAGAGAAATCCGGATTGGATAGATTCAACAAGATCAACACCATCACAAAATTGCAGCCAGTTTTTTCTTTTGAAAACGAGGACATGCAACACATCATCAAGAAGATGCTCGACAGCGGTCACAGGAGACTTCCAATCGTCAACAAATCGAATTCTCTAGTCGGAATTATAACCCTCATGGATTTTCTTGACGCATATTTGAGGAAACAGGATCTCAAAGAAAAAATCTCTTCCATCATGATTCGGGATGTTCAGCATGTAGATTCTGATGACAGTATTGGCCTCCTCTTGCAGAAGTTCAAGATTTCAAGAAGAGGTGGATTCCCAGTCACATACAAGAACAAACTGGAAGGTATGGTAAGCGAGAGAGACATTGTAAAACACTTCGACAAAAGTAATTTCGGGTTTTCTGTCGGCGAAGTGATGACGAAGAAACCGTTTTTCGTCCATTCACACATTTCCATTTTAGACTGTTTGAAGAGCATGGTGAACACAAGATACAGAAGACTCCCACTCGTTGCAGAGAGGAAATTGGTAGGGATAGTGACCGCGTTTGATATTTTGGAATACATAAAAGAAAATGATTATAATTTCGTTAGTCTGCAAAATCCGTTGAAGGATATTGTTATAGATGATGTCTTGTCAGCCGATAAAAACCAAGATGTATCCGAATCGATAAAAACCATGAAGAAAAAAAACATCGGCGGGCTTCCTGTCACAGACGGGAACGGAATTTTAGAAGGTTTCATCACAGAGAGAGACATTCTGGAGGTTATCGTGTGAAATTTGATTTAATCAGAAAATTCTCCGGCGTCCCTATTATCGTAGAAGGTAAAAACGACAAGATTGCTTTGACTAATTTCGGTTTTGAAAATGTTTTTGATATCTCAGGAAATTCACTTCACAAATTCACGGATTTCATAGAAACCCTCGGCAAGAAATCTGTTACAGTATTAACCGATTTCGATGCTGAAGGCGAATCAAAGAATTCACGTCTCATAAAACTCCTCGAGAGTTCAGACATAATTGTCGATAAATCTCTGAGGAGAAAATTCAAGAACTCATTCAAAATTCACAAGATCGAAGAAATGAAATCTCTTACAAAATTCACGGAGGATGATTACTACGGGGAAATTGGCCCAATCAACAACAAAATATTTGATAGAAGTAGAATTCACAACAGACGCAACCGTCGAAAAACCTGACGTCATCGGAGCTATATTCGGTCAGACAGAAGGACTGCTTGGCCAGGATTTAGATCTGAGAGAATTGCAGAGAACAGGAAGAATAGGTAGAATAGACGTCGAAGTAGAAGCAATCGAAGGAAAAACTTCCGGCAAGTTCTATGTACCTTCCAGCCTAGACAGTTCTGAAACCGCGCTGGTTGCCGCAGCGTTTGAAACGATAGAGAGGATAGGTCCGTCAAATGCGAAGGTAAAAGTTTCTGTCGTGAAAGACGTGCGGGTGATGAAAAGAGACTTTATGATTGGCAGGGCAAAGGACATCCTGCAAAATCTCATCGGGGTAGAGCAACCATCAGCAACTGCAATCACCGAACAGATTAAGGAAGACGTCAGGACAGCACAGATTTTGGATTTCATGGGATTGCCTTCAGGCCCAGACGTCCAGACTTCTGACGAAGTAATTCTAGTTGAAGGTAGGGCAGACGTCTTGAATCTTTTGAAGAACGGGATCAACAATGCAATTGCCATTGGTGGGACAACAATTCCCGGAGCTGTGGTTAATCTTTCTAAAGAAAAAATCACAACCCTATTTGTTGATGGAGATCGTGGCGGTGACTTGATAATAAAGGAGGCCTTGCAGCTGTGCGACATCGACTACATAGTGAGGGCCCCAACAGAGAAAGAAGTCGAGGATCTCACTAAGAAAGAAATCTTCAAAGCGCTCAGAGAAAAAATAGATGCCCAGTTGTTGAAAACAGAAGTAAAAACAAAAGAACTTAAGGAATTCATACGAAGAAACGCTGCTCCTCAGGCAAGCGAAAAGTCAGAAACCACTGAATAGGCAGGTCCTTTACTACTGAGTCGGCTCTCTATTAGTTGTATTGATTTCACTTCGAATGAAGGAATTCTCTCTTTTTTTATTTTTTGAAACATCTCAATAAATCCATTTCTCGGCAAAATGTTTTTTACTCTGCATAGAGTCAGATGTGGGGGTTTCACGTCACCGCCTATTTTTTCTTTCATCTCCCTTCCGAGGGCTTCGAGTTCTGGCGATTTCACCTCCAGCCCTATAACTCTTACCAATCTTTCGTTCGGGATGAGCTTCATCTCTACAAATTCTATTTGGAATTTATTCGTACGCTTGGCTATGTCAGAAATTTTGTTTTTAATCGATTCCAAATTTCCTTGTTCGATCTCACCAATAAAATCTAAACTTATATGCAAGTTTTCCCTTTCTGTAAATTTACATTTCATAGGAAGGTTTCCTAGGGTTCCCTGCAATCCAGCCACAATATCTTTCAAACTGTCTGGAAGAAGAATTCCGACAAAAACCCTTACCATAAATTAAGTATGCCTGAAAAGGGTTAAAAATGTTAAAAACCAATAAATTATAGTGATTTAATGCCAGAGACAAAAGTAAGAGCGGCTGACATAGTCGGCAAATCCGTAATCAGCGAAGAAACAGGCAGGAAATTTGGCGTCGTCAGTAATATTGACTTCATCACAGAGAGCGGTGAGCTCCTTAACATCGTAGTTGAGCAGCCTACCAAGCACTTGAGCGATCTCAATCTCAAATCTGATGAAAAGGGAAGGAACCTGATTCCTTTCAGCGCTGTCAAGTCCATAGGCGACTTCGTGATTATCAGCGAGAACGAACTCGTGTAAGATCAATCAGAAGGCTCTTTAAACCAGTTACTATATTTTGTGATTTGTTTAGAAGTCTTTGAACTTTCCATATTTTTTATTCTTTCCACGTGATTTCGACTTCATCAATGCGCCATTTTCCATCTATTTTTTCCTTTGAAATTACACCATCTTTCCAACCAGATTTATAGGCCAGAATTCCGACCCAGGCTATCATGGCTCCCTGGTCGCCTGAGTATTCTTCCGGGACCACATACATCTTAGCTCCCCTGTCTTCACTCATCCTCCCCATGATTTCCTGGAGCCTCTTGTTAGCGACTACTCCTCCAACGAGAAGGACTTCCTTCTTGTCCATGTGAGCAACGGCCCTTTCAGTTACCTCGGCAAGCATGGAGAAACAGACTTCCTGCATGCTGAAAGCCAAATCTTCTTTTCTCGCCCCACCTTCGTACAATCTCCGAGATTTCGTCAAGATTCCAGAAAAAGAAAGGTCCATCCCCTTCACTACATATGGAAGCTCTATATACTTTCCATGTTTGGCAATCTTCTCAATTTCCGGACCCCCAGGCATCGGCAAACCAACTTCCCTGGCAAAAACATCAAAACAATTCCCGATTGTGATGTCCTCCGTCTCCCCGAAAATCCTATATCTGCCTTCTGCGAATGCGATTATCTGCGTGTTTCCTCCTGAGAGATATACATACACAGGATCTTTCGTGTTCGTTGTCAACTTTCCTATTTCAAGATGCGCAACAGGATGATTAACAGGCATGAGTTTTTTCTTATATTTTTTAGAAATGGATTCTGCGAATTCAAAACCTGCGAGCAAAGCCGGCGGGAGGCCCGGGCCTGCCGAATAAGCTATCACATCCACATCTTCAATTTTTATCCCGGCCTTCTCCAAAGCTCTTTCAAATAACTGTTTGCTTACTTTTCTATGGTGCTCGCCAGCTTCGGTTGGGATAATTCCTTTCCCTAGTGCTGGCCTGTACATATCCCTCTCATTCGCAAGAATTTTCCCATCAGAATCTACAATCCCAACACCGAATGTGTGAGCCGTGCATTCGATACCAAGCGAAATCATTTTTACCACATCTTAAGTTTAGAGTCGAGATTTATCTTACTTCCATCTCCATAGCCAATCTGTCTTTTTTGAACCCCATCTTTTTATAAAATTTGATGCCTTTACTGTTCGAGTCGTATACGAAAACCAAAACTCTTTGCGTTTTGGATTCCTTGCTCCATTTGAGAAAATGTCTGACCAATCTACTCCCGACGCCCTTACTTCTAAAATTTTCCTTGACGAACATCTCCTCTATTTCAGTTCTCCTCACAGGTCTCCAAGATTCCATTTTTTTTACCGACCCAACTAAGTAGCCTACGATTTCATTTCCAAATTCTGCTACCAAACAAATAGAGTTTTTACTCGCAATCCTTTTCTTAAGGAATCTTCTCCCTTCATTGTAAGACCATTTTTCATTGAGCAGTTTATCACTTTTTTTGTCAGACTGGATGAGACTTTGATTTAAGATCTGTAATACCTTCAAATCAGTAACTTTCGCTCTTCTAATTTTTAAATTATTAATAGGAAATCGACCTTTGTTTATTTTTATTCTTGTTACCTTAAATTAACGGATAGTGGTTTGGTGAGAAACATGCCTGAGAAGGAGATCATTCAGAAAATCCTCGATGTCTATGATTTGAAAGACTTGAATCCAATGCAGAAGCTTGCAACCAAGGGAGATTTTTTCGAACGAAATGTTGTGATTTCTGCACCGACAGCTAGCGGAAAAACCCTTTGTGCTGACTTCCTTATCTTGAAAACTATTCTGCAGAAAAAGAAATCCATATACATAGTCCCTCTTGTATCTCTGGCAAATGAAAAGTACCAAACCTTCAAAGAGAAATATGAAAAATTAGGCTTCAAAGTCGCAATATCTGTTGGCGATTTGGATTCTGCAGATCCATGGCTGGCTAACTATGACATCATCGTCGCGACCACAGAGAAACTTGACAGCCTGATAAGGCACTCGGTTCCGTGGTTGAAAGAAACAGGACTGATTGTAGTAGACGAGATACATTTGTTGAATGACACTTCGAGAGGGCCCACTCTCGAAATACTTATTACCAATTTGAAGGAGATAATCCCTAGAACGCAAATTTTAGGTTTGTCTGCCACTATAAAAAATTCACATGAGCTTGCAAAGTGGTTGAACGCTTCTTTAGTAATAAGCGATTATAGGCCTGTGAAACTGTACGAAGGAGTGGCTTTCGATTCCAAAATTTTCTTTTACGGAAAGAACGGATATGAGCTCTCTAAATTGGAGACTGATGCCGCAATAGTTGAGAACACCCTTAACATGAACAAGCAAGTTTTGATTTTCGTTTCAACTAGAAGAAGCGCTGAGAAACTTGCCGAGGATTTGACAAAGTTGGTCAGACTAAAACTTCCAAGGAGTCAGAGCTTTGAATTGGAGACTATTTCAGACCAGGCATTGTACACATTAGATAATCCTACAAGGCAATGCAAGAAACTCGCCGCATGTCTGAAAAATGGGACTGCGTTCCATCATGCAGGTCTATTAGGGAAACAGAGAAGATTGATTGAAGACGAGTTCAGGAAAGGATTGGTTAAAGTTATCGTAGCCACGCCAACACTTGCTCTCGGTGTGAATCTCCCAGCTTTCAGGGTCGTAATCAAAGATGTGAAGAGGTTCTATTCTGGCATTGGTGCAATGTACATCCCAGTGCTCGAATACAAGCAGTTTGTTGGAAGGGCAGGTAGACCGCAGTACGACGAATTCGGTGAATCAATTCTTATTGCAAGATCTGAAGAAGATGCTCAAGATCTCACAGATCATTTCATCATGGGCGAGCCTGAAGACATTCGCTCCAAACTAGCGATGGAGTCAGCCCTTCGCATGCACACTCTTTCACTAATCTCAAGCGAGTTTGTAAAATCAGAGAAAACTCTCTTGGAATTTTTCGCAAAGACTTTCTACGCCTTCCAGTACGGAGAGATGTCTATGATAGAAGAGCAGATACAGAACATTCTTGACAATTTGATCGAATGGGGTTTCATAATCTCGAAAAATAATAAATTGGCTACCACCAAAATCGGAAAGAGAGTTTCAGAACTTTACGTAGATCCAATGACAGCACACAAGTTTATCGAATGTCTTCATGAGTCTGCCAAAAAAGATATTAATCATCTCAGCTTCCTTCAGACAATCTGCCATACTGATGAGATGAAACCTTTTCTAAATGTAAGAACTTCTGAGACTACAGACATCTATTCATTCATAACTAAAGAACAGAGGCACATCTTAGAAAAAATCCCAGAAGAATGGGATTTGGAATTCGATGACTTTTTGAAAAGCATCAAGACTGCTATGATGTTTGAAGAGTGGCTCAACGAGGCAAGTGAAGACGAGATTTTGGCGAAGTTCAGAGTTGCTCCAGGCGAACTGAGGAATAGGTTGAAAAATGCTGATTGGCTCTTGTATTCGATCAATGAACTCGCACTGCTTCTCGGCATGAAAGGTACTCTGAAGGAAGTTAGGAAAGTAAGAGTTCGCCTCATGTACGGTGTGAGAGAAGAACTACTCCCACTTGTAAAATTGAAGAACATAGGTAGAGCTAGGGCAAGGAAGCTTTTCAATTCAGGACTGAAATCTCTTGAGGATCTTAGGAAGGTTCCGATAGAAAGCCTGTCTGTAATCGTCGGAAGAAAAGTCGCCGAATCTGTGAAGAACCAGCTGGAAGGTAAAGAGAGTAAAGACGAGAAGCAGGCAACTCTAAAGAAATACTAGTGGGATCGCTGGGATTTGAACCCAGAATTTCCAGCGCCCGAGGCTGGCGTCTTAACCAAGTTCGACTACGACCCCTATTTTATTTTTTGATAAATCACTATTGTTGCAGACAACAAAAGCGGCCACCCGGCAAATATTATATATACGAGAACAGGTATGCCCAGTATTGATTGGCCAATAGTCGGGAAATAAATCCATTCTTGGGAAAAAATATTTGGTAGTTCATGCAAAAACCCAGCACTCCATGATGTTAGCAGCAAGGAAAAAATTGAACTTGCCTTTCTGTTTGTTGCCCTCGCGATTAAAATAAGAACGGCAATAACCAAAATAGGGCTGAAAATGAACAGGCTTAATTTTCCCGGCCATAATGAATATAGAATAAAATATGTTGTTATCAGCATAGTGACAGACAATCTAAATTTGCCTATTTTTTCTATCACTCCGAAATCAATAATTTTTTTGCTCAGCTTCCTTAGCTTCTGGTTTGCTACCTGGTACATCTCATAAATAGAAAAGCCACCGAACGGATTGTAGACGAATGTTGGAACTGCAACATTCAAAATCCCGCCTAGGTATGGGTACACCCAAAGGTTTGCAATCCTTCTGGCCAGAATCACATCAAATACTCCTCCTACCAATGAAAACAAAAGATATATTTTCAGAAACCTTTTGGGATGCATTAGCGTTGAATCTTTCCTAATTTTTAAATCCAAATAATCAAAAAACAAAAAACTTCCGACAATAAAAAAACTGTACCAGTAATGGAACGAATATGTGACTGAAAAGAAAACACTTATGACAGAGATAGCAAGACCAACAATTCCCAGCAGCTTATGCCAAACATTCATAAATTCACTTTAACTCAAGAGTTATTTTTAGTTTTGTCTCTGGTTTTCGCAACTGTTCTATCAAATCTTGGCTAATCTCATTTGCCGACTTGCTTGACAAGATAGCTAATGTTCTCCCATCTATGAAGTCACTAGTCCTTATCACAATGTCCTCAGGATGGCTTAGTCTCAAAGCTGGAGAGCCATAAGCGACAATTTTGTCTTCCACGCCTCCAGCTTCAAGAGTTATTTCTAATTTTCTCGCTTCCTTCAGAGCATTCCTGAACTCGTCACTGAGATCAGCGCAAGCTTTATTTGCCCTCACAGCTATGACACAACTTCCTTCTTTGCCCAATTCTGGAGATTTTGTTATCTCAAATGTAGTTGTATGAGTCGCAGTAATATTCGGATGGCCGTAAGCAACGATCTCTTCCTTGACATTTTTAGTGGAAACCAATTTTTTCCATCCACTTTCAGTCGGGACATATGCCCCCTCTGTCGTATAGTAAATCATTCCTTTCTCGTCAAGGACCTTGAACATCTCTCTGATCATTTGTGGAGTTATTTCTGGAGTCGGTTCGAATTCATGTCTTGCCATTTTTGTTATCATATCTTTTCGTCTATCAACTTCACTATATTGTAGGCACCCATCCCAACAAAGAAATAAACGATAACAATTATTGCCGGCAGGTCCCCGTCAGGGAAATGCCATAAATTGAGATTCGTCCCTATGAAATCACCCATCGATCCTAGTAGAACACTTACAATTCCAAAAACCATCTGCTTCTTTATTTCACCGACCTTTTTATAACTTTTTCTGTAAACTAACAGTATAATCCACAAAACAGCTGGATACAAAAACAAATAAATCCAGTTCTGACTTGCGGCGAGATAAAATTCTGTCATCCCATCTTCCTCGCGAATGTCAAAAATCCAGTGTGCATCAATCCAACCGTCCTTGGCCTTGTGAACTCCTCAACCTGCCACTCCCTGACAATATTCTCTACAATTTTGATACTAGAAAAGTTTTTCTTTTTAATCTCCTTTGAAACTTTGCTCATCTGTTCTACATACGGAGAATATACAACCAACCATCCTCCTGGCTTCAGAGACTTGTAGGCATGCTGAATCATTTTCTCAGGATTCTTTAAATCTAATGTTACTAAATCAACATTCCTTTGTTTTATTCCCCTAGTCGCATCTGCCCTCTTCAATTCGACGAATTTTTCAACTCCCGCCATCTTAAGATTTTTTTTAGCTAGGTTGTAGAACTGCCTGTTCTTCTCGTACGTGTAAACTTTTCCAGGTTTAATATAGCTAGCAATGATTATCGATAGGAATCCTGAGCCAGTTCCTGCGTCAACCACTTTGTCTCCCTGCCCAATCCCTGTATAAGCCAAAATCAGAGCTACATCCTTTGGAGTTATAATCTGCGGAAGTCTTTTGACTTTTTTTTCTAAAACATCTTTCAAATTCGGCTCTACTATCGATAGTCTTTTACCGATATGCGTCTTTATCTCATCCCCAAATTTCTTCTTCAACAATTGTTTTAAATCTACATTCCCCTCTTTAAGATTCAAGTTCCCTTTGCCAGCTTCGACAAGATAAGATCTGTCGTTTCTCACAAGCAGAACCAAGCTTCCCTTTTTCATATTACTATACTCCGCAGTCTAGCTTTTACCCTTTTCCATTTTTAAGCTTGTCTAAATAATATAAAAACTATGCGCGTTTACATTCTTGCAACTTTCATAGGAACATTTGCAGTGGATGAGAACAAGAAGATAGTCTCATTTAAACCTTATCCTAAGGATCCGTCAATGATTGCGGAGAAATACAAAACTTCTGAGTTTGAGGTTACCGAAGACGAGAAGAAAATGATGTATGAACTTGGGAAGAAAGGTTTCAGGGAATTCATCTTTCCTTTCAGGAAAAATGGGGCAAGGCACATAGAAACTGGAACTGATCAAGAGGCTTTCATCAAAGATAATCTGAGGAGACTGGCTGTCGAGAGGCAGTTTGTCAGAGACCAGGCAGAATTCAACAATCTTCTTACAAAGATCAACTTGGAACTCACAAAGGTGAAAATCAAAAAGGCCATGGGCAGAGACGGTCTGGTAGTTCAGGCAAACGGAGCTCTGGAAGAACTTGACAGATCCATAAATGTTCTTATGGAAAGGTTGAGGGAGTGGTACGGACTTCATTTCCCTGAGATGAACAGAATTGTAGACAGTCATGAGAAATATGCGACTCTTGTTGAAAAGTTCGGGCAGAGGGAAAAAATAGATGACGAAGAATTAAAACAATTCACAGAGAAGAGCATGGGAATGGACTTGAAGGACGAAGATTTCAAAATTATTCAAGGTTTTGCTTCGGAAATAAATTCCCTTTACAAAATGAGGGAGAAAGTCTCTAAATATCTTGATATTACTCTAAAGGAGGTCGCTCCGAATATCAGAGAACTTGCAGGTCCTCTCCTTGCAGCAAAACTTATCTCAAAGGCAGGCGGCCTCGAGAAATTGGCAAGATCGCCTTCTTCGACAGTCCAACTTCTGGGTGCAGAGAAAGCTCTATTCAGATTTCTTCATGGGAGAGGCCGCTCTCCAAAGTTTGGAATACTATTCAATCATCCATTGATTCAGAACGCCTCCAAAGACCAGAAAGGGAAAATCGCAAGAACACTCGCTTCCAAACTCTCGATTGCCGCGAAGATGGATTTCTATTCCAAAGTATACAAGGCTGATGAATTGAAGAAACAACTTGAAGAAAGAATCAAAGAAATAGTGAAGCGCTCATGAAGATAGAACCTCACAAAAAATTTTCTGGCGTCTTCTACGCAGATAAAAATCTTGCAACTGTGAATTTGGTTCCTGGAGAAAAAGTTTATGGCGAGCAATTAATTAATGATAAAAAAATTCAATACAGGTCTTGGGATCATTTCAGAAGTAAACCCGCAGCCGCAATTAAGAAAGGCCTGAAAGAATTTCCTTTGAAGGAAGGAATGAAAGTTCTATATCTAGGAGTCGCAAGTGGGACTACAGCATCACACTTTTCCGACATCATCGGTCCTGATGGAATCATTTATGGAATTGATATTTCTGAAAGGGTTTTGAGGGATTTGATTTCGCATGCAGAAAAACGTGGGAATATAATCCCAATTCTTGCAGATTCGAGAAAACCTGAAGATTATGAAAATAATGTTTTAGAAAAAGTGGATTTGGTGTATGCTGATGTTGCCGATCCTGAAGAAGTCAAGATTTTCATAAGGAACTGTAAGAAATTCTTGAAACCAAAAGGATATGGAATGATTGCGATCAAATCACGAAGTATTGACGTAATAAAAGATCCAAAACAGATTTACAAAGAATCCCAGAAGATGCTGGAAGAAGATTTTGAAATTTTAGATTTTGTTACCTTGGATCCATATGAAAGAGATCATGGTTTCTTCGTTTGTAAGATGAAGTAATTGTTATGGCAAAAATAAAATTAATAATTTTTGATGCAGGCGACATTTTGTTCGATAGTGGTATGAGGCATTTCAACAAAATGTATTACAACTTTCTTAAAAAACATAAAAAAGAACACATGTTCGATAAAACTGGTCAATTATGGACTAATATTTCCGAAAAAGCAAGGACCGGTAAGATTTCTCAATTCGAAGCGAACAGAAGAATTTTTTCCTTGGTTGGAATTCATCCGAAATATGTGAAGGACGTGCTGGCTTTGGATAGAAAGTTGTTGTTTAAAATAAAACTTTATAGGGGGGTCTTAAATGCCTTAAAAAGGCTCAGAATGTCAGGATACAAATTAGCTATATTGACAGATGTAGTTTGGCCTAAGAATCTTCTTAAGATTTTTTTTGGCGGTCTCAAATTAACAACTCACATAGATTACATTTTCGCATCAAATGAAATCGGGTATTCCAAACCTCATAAGAGATCATATCACGCAGTAATGAAGTATTTTCATGCAACTCCTTCAGAAACTGTTTTTGTCGGCCATTCAAAGGATGAAATTCTTGGTGCGAGACGATTGGGTATCAAAACTGTGAAATTGTGGAATGAAAAAGCGAAATCCGATTTCCGAATAAATTCTCTGACTAAGCTGCCAACGGTAATGAAAAAAATCAAGAGACAATTAGCCCGAAAGTGTCTTGTTTGCAAGCTTAAATAAGTTAATTTCCAGCTTAGGAAAATATGAGAATGCCGATAGCTGACTATGCGCCGTCACCAATCAGAATAGTGCACAAAATGTTGGAATTCTCCAGAATAAAAAAAGGAGAGATGCTATATGATATTGGCTCAGGCGATGGCCGTGTCGTTGTTGAGGCCGCTCGAATTTATGGCGTGAATTGCAAAGGTATAGAGATAAATCCAAAATTGGCCGAAATTTCTAGAAACAAAGTCGATCGATTAGGATTAGCCGATTTAGTTGGCATCGTCAATGGAGATATTTTTGATTTTGATTTAAGAGATGCTGATGTAGTAACTGGATATCTGTCTCCACTTGCCATGGAATTAATTGAACCAAAAATATTTTCAGAATTAAAACCAACTGCAAGGTTTGTTTCTCACGATTATGGGTTTCCCAATTATCGTTCAAGTGAATTACATCTTATCTGGGCAAGGTCTGCTTATTTTCCATGGATACCTTTTCCTGTTGGGCATTTTGTAGATGTTTACAGGATGATTAACGTAAGGGAAAGAAAAAAATTGTCCAATTTATCTAAAGTAATAGAGAAAGAAGTTAGAACGGCTAAAAAATTAAACGGGAAAACTCCCTTGTGATTTGTTCTAACTTCCTCCACTGAGGGGTTTAAGGCAGCCCACTATCTTATCCTTCCTCACTATGTTGATCCTCCTTTTAAGAAAACCACGGTCTCGAATCAACGTAATATTAATCGTTCCTAACTCTTCCATTTTCTCACCTCTGTATTATTCCTCTATGTATGGAATCAATTCTCCATTCTATCAGCCTTGTCTGATCTTTCAATTTAGAGAAATTATTCTCGAGGAAACTTCTACCACACCCTTTACAGTAGACCCTGTTATTTCCGAAACCATCTATAAATTTCATCATTTTTGGCGAATCGCACATTATGCATTGCACCTGAATCACCTAACTAGAATTGGCTTTGTTCGTATACCCTGGTTTGGTAAGTAGACTTCCGGTGAAGTTAGAAAAAGGGCTATTTTGAGTCTATTTCAGTATGTTTAGAAGCTTATTTTGCCTTTTTGACCTTGAAAATTGTCTCCAGTTCCCTTATCAGTCTGTTAAGGAATATGCCGATGTCTTTCTTCCTTATCGTCGCACCAGCTGCATGGTCGTGACCACCTCCGCCATCCAGTCCTTTAGAGATTTTTCTCAGCAATTTCCCTAAATGAACCCCATCCCCTTGGAAACGAGTGTTCACCGCATAATAATCCCCCTGGTCTCTGAGAATTACAACAATCTTGGTCTTGTGCTTGAAACTCAATTCCGTAGCAAGCGATGATGTTAAAGGTCTGTCCACTTTTCCAACTTTCGAAATCATCAGTTTAATTTTTTTGTACTCTTCAAGGTTCTTCCAAAACCTCTTTTTCACTTCATTGTATTCTTCCAAGTATTTTTTCCAGCATTCGTTTATCTCTTCGTTCTTCTCCAGCTCTTCGAACGAACCAATACCTAGTAAAATATTCCTGACTCTGTCGAAACCGATTTGCGTGAGCGCTGCATTTATTCTGAATCCAATCTTCGCGTATTTGTTTTTCCATATGTCGTCTTTACTCTTAGCTTTTATCTCTCCTTTCAGCAAATCCTTGCAATCGTCGAACCCGGCATCAGAAATCGTCCCAACAATTGCTAACCATTTCCTTTCATTGTCTTCAGAAATTTTCCAGACAAGATAGGAAGTCGGTTTGTAAATATTTTCATCAACCAATCTCGGATTCATGTAAACTATTTTCTTGTTGTTCATGTCTTTTACAGGAGAGTGGTGGTCTATCAGAAGAATCTCCTTGTCCAACTCATTCAATCTTCTCCAGAGATAAGAGATGTCTATATCCAAAACTACAGCCTTGTCAAAATTTTTTATGTCTTCTACCTTGTCTTCAGCATCCTCGTTCGCCCAACTGACAATCTCAGTAGGAGATATGCCATCTTTTTCCAGGAATTTCTGGAACAGGACAGCAGATATTATCCCATCCATATCCCTGTGGTGGATGAGTAGAATTCTATCATCTTCTTTCAGATTGCCGACGAATTCTCTTGTTCGCGAGTAAAGCTCATTCAGATTCCTTTTCAGTTTTTTCACCGATTAACTTCTTTATCATATCTTCGTCAAAGAGCATTATCTTAGATTGGTCGTGCATCCTCTTCACACCGAGATAATGATATTCGACAAGCGACAGCATCGTGTCAAGATAATGCAGAATCAGCGCTTCGTAACTTCTCGGCGGGGTCGGTCCGTTATCTCCGAAATGCGAGGCCACTATGTGGATTATCTCTTCTGGAAATCCTCTTTGGTAGAGTTCAGCCACTCCTAAGAACGAATGGTCTAGCATCACTCCTGTGTGCTCGAATCCTGATTTAGTCTTCTTCCATTCGTATATTTTCATGATGTCATGGAGAAGAGCAGCAGCTACGATATAATCAGAATTGATTTTCAGTCCGAAGTTTTTCTCAAGAGATTTCGCAGTCTCGAAACACAGTTCTGTAAGAGAGACCGTATGTTTTATCAAATCCCTTTCGACTGAAGGGCCGCCTGCACTGAACGGAGCTCCTGCAGTTTCATACTTCTCTTTCGGATATTTCTTGAAATCCTTGTGAGTAGGCTGAGGATTCTTTATATATACTATTACTTTTTCTCTCAATTCTTTGTCTTTTATCTTCTGTGCAAGCTCTATGAATTCTTTCATAACTTCATCACTCTCAACATCTCTCCTAATCTATTTAATGCTTCCTCTTCGTTATCATACTCTATAAGTTTTATCAATCCTTTCTTAGCAGCCCCTCTAATTAATGGCGTAACATTCATAACATCATTAGTAAGACAAATTATTTTCTTGTTTTTATTCAAGGCCCAACCGATTTCTATGCCCGATCCAAGTGAAGGATTACTGACTTCTGCAACGATAATATCAGAATTTTCAACAGCCTGATTGTCTGTGTCAAAGACTTTGTCAACAACATGTTCTGCCAATCCTTCGATTATTTCTTTGTCTGTAAACCCTACAGCATTTGCAGTGTTTAGATGAGGAACATAAGGCTTCATCCCAGCTTCCTCTACCACTTTCCCTATTTTCTCATATATTTTCCACCAAGACATTGGTGTGTGAATCAGGGAACCTGAAATGTACACCTGTGCAGTTTTCTTCTTCTCTCTCATTTTCATCCGAACAGAGCACTTAATCCGGCAGCCGCTTCTTCAGCTTTCTTCGAAGTGTCTTCAGTCTTCTTCTCTTCCTTCTTTGTTTCAGCAGCAGGCGCAGCAGCTGCGACAACAGCTTGCTTTATCGCTTCGTCTATATTCACACCTTCAAGGCTTGCGACCAAAGCTTTGATTTTCGCTTCGTCGACATTTCCACCACCGCTTTGCAAGACTTTCTTCAAGTTCACTTCGTTAATCGGTTGTTTAGCGCTGTGAAGCATTAAGGCTGCATATACTTCTTCCATTTAACTTACACCTCCACTTTCTTGTTTCGTTTCAACTTCTTTTGGAGCTTCGATTTTTTCTTCAGGCTTTTTTATCAGATTCTCCAAAGCTTTCGCCTCTAATTCAGCCTTCGATAACAGATATCCGATATTCTCTTTCGTCGGGTATGAAATTCCCACAGACAAGTTCAAAGCATGTACAAAAGCTTCCTTCAATTTGTTTAAGTATGGTTCTCCAACAAGGCTCAAGACATCTTTCCCATAGATCATTCCTTTGTGGTAGACAGCGACGACTTTCATCCCTATTAGCATAGGCAGGATGTTCAACTTTTTAAGTGCGCTCGCAACCACAGCATTAATCACAGCCCCTTTCTTGGCTACGACCGTGTCTCTCTTCACTGATATCTTCCCTTCTTCCACTCCGGCCTGAATCCCAGCTTTCGCCAACTCGCTTATAGCAGGCCCTGGCAGCAAGTTTGTTGGACCGGCGCTCACTTCTATGTCATTAGGAGCGATGTCGCCTTCCTTTGCAGATGCAGGAGATTTCAGCTTGTCAACGATTCCGTAAAATTTGAAAGGATCCATGCTTGTCAGAATCAATCCAGGCATTACAGGAAGGAGTTTCTTGAACTCTTCCAAATTCTCTTTCTTCACTCCTTCTAGTGCGTGAAGCAAAACTGCCTTCTTTGTTATTCTTATCTCAGCCTGGCCCCTCACTTTCTTTTTTATCTGCTGGATTTGGCTTGTCGGCAGTTTATGCATGTCGATAATTCCCATTACTTCATAAGAGTCAATCGCCTTCCTCAATTCCTCAACTGCTTTCAATTTTTCCTCTTTTACCATTTACATCTCCACCCTCACTGGCTGGCCCATCGTCAGCTTGAGATGAGTTTTTCCAATGTTTATTTTTCCCTTAGGCAACTTTGTCTCCAAAAATTTCATCACTGCTTCTATATTCTCTGCCACCTCTTCGTCTTTCATCTTCTCGCTTCCAACAAGACATTGAATGACAGGAGAGTCCTTCACTCTGACTCTCACTGATTTTTTGTAGTTCTTCACAAGAGTATTCGCATCACCAGCCAGAATCTTCGGAATTTTTCCTCTAGGACCAACATATGCTCCTAGGATTTTCCCTACAACTGGCATTAGTTTTGGTTCTGCTAGGAAGAAGTCCGTTTGCTTGACAAGGGTCTTTGATTCTCTCTTGTTCTTTGAAAGATTCTGCAGATCAGAATTAGTCATGACGTCGAAGCCGTCGCCTTTTATGTTGTCGCTGAAGACCAATACGCGTGCTTCGTCACCTCTTCCATGGGGGAGAATGACATCATCAGTAAATTTATTTTCCTGTTTCTTCAAATCGAATTCTTTAAGAGAAACAACAAGGTCGAAAGTTTGAGAGAAATTCCTTTTCTTGGACTTCTCCCTCGATTCTTTTACCGCTTTAAGTATTTTTTCATTCATTTAGTTCCCTCCTGCCGAAGCAGTCGTTACGGGTTATTTTCTTTTGACATCTAAAGTATAAAAAGCCTACTTCAAAAGTTCGTCGTATTTCCCTTCGTCAATCTCTTTCAAAACTTCTTTGGGCTTCTTCCCTTCGATCGTGATAGGCATCGACGTGCAAATTCCTATTATCGTCTTGACAGCGTTCTTGAAATCTGCAGCCAGAAGATTATCCTGTTTCATCTTTGCCACTTTAACAATCTGCTCCATGGTCAGATTCCCAACAGAAGTTTTTCCTGCTGTCTTCTCTTCCTCTGTTATCTTCGCCAATTCTATTCCCATCTCTTTCTTCAGAATACTAGTCGTAGGAGGAGTTCCTACTTCAATTTCAATATCCTTACTTTTCTTGTCAATTATAATCTTCACAGGGACTTTCATCCCGGAATAATCTTTAGTCTTGTCGTTGATTTTCTTGAAAACTTCCTGGATGTTCACTTTCATCATAGACAGTCTTGGAGCTAAAGCAGGCCCTGGTGTCGCCTTCCCACCATCTACCAAAGTATCGATGATTTCCTTGTCAGACATACTACACACTTTTTTCTATTAACTTTATAAGTTCGACAGAAACGGTCACAGGAATAGGCACAGCAATTTCCACAAGTTCAATAGTAACTTCTCTCTTTGTCTTATCATATCTCACAACCTTCCCTTTCTCTCCCTTGAAAGGACCGCCGATCACTTCGACCAGATCCCCATTATTCAGTTCAATTTCAACGGTCTTCGGCTCCAAGAATCTCTGGATTTGATTCAATTCTATCGGTGATTTTATCAGACCTCTCACATGTGGAACCATCTGGACAGATTTCTCAATGTCCTTGATGTCCCCTTCAACAAAAATATAACCCTTGATTTCTTCAGGATGGACCAATGCCTGTATGCTCAGAGACTGGTTCTTCACCTTCGAAGAAATAGACTCGATGACAATGTTTTCTCTACCGACAACAGTTTTCACAGTGTAAATCAATCATCCTCACCTACAGACCCAGAAGAACAGACATGAAATAAAAAATGAATCCCATGACACCTATGATCGCAATTCCAATCGCGCAAATCCTCATGGTCAAAAAGTATTCATCCTTCTCAGGCTTCTTCGTGACCTGGAGGACTCTCCTGTAGTTCGACAAAGTCTCTTTCAAATTAATCATACGAAGTCCACTCCAAGGTCTTCCTGAATTCCCTTTCTTCCTTCCTTGCTCCACAGCTTCCCAGGTCCGAATATCTGAGGAGATTTCACCCCAGTGATAATCAGCATCGCCCTTATCGTTTCTCCCAATGATTTCTCTACCTGCGCTCCCCAGATTATCTTCGCGTCAGGAGAAATCTTCGTTGCAACCGCTTCTACAATCTCCTGCGCTTCTCTTATTGTGATGTCCGGTCCGCCTATGACATTTATTAGAGCTCCTTTAGCTCCTTCTACGTCTACAGAAATCAACGGGTTGTTCAGTGCTTTTTCCACTGCTTCAACTGCTCTTTTCTCAGAATCGCTTTCTCCCATTCCTATCAATGCCAATCCACCTTCTCCCATAACAGCTCTCACATCCGCGAAATCCAGATTGACCAGACCAGGCTTTGTAACCAGTTCTGCAATCCCCTTCACAGAGTTAACTAATATTTCATCGCAAACTTTAAATGCCGTTCCTAAAGAAACGTCAGGGACCATCTCGACCAGCCTCTCGTTTGGAATAACAATCAAAGTGTCCACCTGTCCTTCAAGATTCTCCAATCCTTCTCTTGCGTTTGCCATCCTCTGCTTCCCTTCCATGTTGAAAGGCAGAGTCACAATCGCGACAGTTAGTGCTCCGAGTTTTTTTGCAACCTCTGCAACCACTGGGAGACTTCCAGTTCCAGTCCCACCACCCAATCCTGCAGTCAAAAATACCATATCGGCTCCTTGCAGTGCCTTCTTTATATCATCTTTGCTTTCTTTCGCCGCTTCCATCCCAACTTTTGGATCTGCTCCCGCTCCAAGGCCTGAAGTCAGCTCCCTCCCAATCAAAACTTTCTTGTCCGAATCAGTATAAAGCAAATCTTGTGCGTCTGTATTGATTGCGACAGTCTCAGCGCCTACAATTCCAACCTGCATCAACCTTGTGATTGTGTTGTTTCCAGCCCCTCCTGCCCCGACTACTTTTATCTGAGTTTTTCTGCTCTCTAAAATCTGCCTTAGCTCTTGGTCTGCATCTGGAGACCTGCTCTCCTGCTGGAAACCCCTTTCACCTAACTGTTTTATCCCCATAAGAACCCTGTAAATAATTCTAAAAGCAAAAATATATGTTTAGTCCTTCTTCTCGACCAGTTCAAAGGCGTCCTTGAACCACACTTTCTCTATGCCGCCAGCCCATTTTATCATCACATTCGACATTGCCTGCTTCGTCTCGTTCAAAATGTCATATTTTTGCTTGAACATTATCTCAACTTCTTTCTCGTTCACCTTCACTTCAGACTCCACATCCTCGATGGCAAGGAAATAGTATATGATCGCCTTTATCCTTTTCTCCAAATCTTTTATCTCTTCCATAATTTCCAAGTCGTAAACAAGTGTCTTGCCTGCGAGCGGATGGTTGAAATCAATCCTTACTCTCCCTCCGTCATTGCTCAAGATCGTCCCTTTCATTTTGTTCACTTCGACAGTTCTTCCTGGCATTGGATCGATGTCCTGATCTTTGAACTTCGATCCCGGGATTAATTTTATCAGGTCTGCTTCTCTTTTGCCAAATCCTTTTTCAGGAGGCACTTCAATAATTTTCTTGTCCCCAACTTTCATCTCTTTCAACACTTCGTTCAACCCTGGGAGTACAAAATTAGCATCGATTATCACAGGAACAGGCCCGTACTTGAACTGGGGGTTGTAAATCCCTTCCTGCTTCGCTGCGTCTTCCTTTGTTATGTCGAAGATTTCTCCTGATTCTTTAATTTTTCCCACATAATCTATTCTGATGAAATCCCCTGAATTCATTTGATCATCTTTATCCCTCTGCATATTTTGCAGAATGCAGTCCCAGGAAGCACACAGTTCGGGCACACCTTTGATGAGCATGAATGGCATGTGAAAAGTCCTGGCGAATAGTTGTGGCAACTCTGGCATATCCCTCCCAAAGTCATTCTATTTCTTCCCCCTGTATTTCAATTTAAAGAATAAAAGAATTATTGTTAACACGAAAATAAATGAATTCGTTCCTATTATGAAAACATCATTTTTACTGACACCATATGTGATCCAAGTGATTGACGATGTGATGAAGAGTCCGATCATATGCAATGATAAATCTCTCGTCCTCTTTGTCCTCCAAGTCTTTATCACTTGAGGTATGAAACCGACAGCTGATGCGAATGCAGCTACCAAACCTACAATCGAAATTATGTCAACCATTTTATCTGTTCCATGTGTTTGTTTTCAAAGTATTAAAAATCGTATTCGAACTTCGAAACTTTTGATTTCAATTCAAGCTCTTCCTTGTTCTGCGCTTCCATCATGCTCTTGAAAACATTTACAAATTTGAAGTCTGCCAAAATAATGTCCGTGGATGTTATTATTCCAGTAAGATTCCCTTTTTCGTCTTCGACCGGAAGTTTTTTTATCCCATGCTCTATCATCAGGTCTGCCGCGTCGTCCAGCGTGTCGTCTTCCTTAAGAAAGATAACATTTTTGCTCATGGCGTTCTTAACAAAAGTCTTTTCTACATCCTTCCCTTCTGCAACTAGCCGTGCCACGTCCCTTTCGGTTATGATCCCGACAACTTCCCTCTTGCTGTCCATGACCAGCACGGACCCTATCCCGTATTTAAGCATCAGCTTCGCCGCGCTCCTTATGCTGTGGTCCGGATGAACAAACAGCACGTTCCTTTTCATGAAATCCTTGACTTGCATAATTAGATAAGAAATTTCCCAACTATTTAAGACGAAGCTCCGAGGATTTGACAGCACCTTCCCTGATTATTTTTCTCAGCTTAAAATCCACTATCGTTGACGGCTTCTTGAACCTGCAAGCACCTCCGTCGATTACCAAGTCGCACTTCCTTCTCACTTTTCCTTCGATCTCGGAAATTTTCACAGGAGGTTTCTTCCCTGACATGTTTGCAGAAGTGGATATGATTGGCCTCCCGAATTTTTTCGCAAGCCTCAGCGCGAACTTATTTTCCGGTATCCTTATCGCAATCTTCCCGTCCTTGGACACGAATTTTATCCTTCTTTTCTGAGGGAGCACCAGAGTCAAAGGACCTGGAAGGAATTTCCTGGCCATCCTCAAGGAAACCTTGTCGAATTTCACATATTCCTTCGCCATCTTCAAATCTGATACACATATCGATAACGGCTTCCTTGACTTCCTTCCCTTGATCCTGTATATTTTTTTTACCGCATTTGCAGACGTCGCGTCCGCGCCCATCCCGTAGACTGTGTCAGTCGGATAAATTATAACCCCGCCATTTTTCAGGACTTCCACAGCTTCGGTCAATGCTGTTCCAGTTTTCAGAATTTTCATTTCATGCCTCCGATATAAAAGTTGGAAATCAATGCGGGAGGTGAGATTCGAACTCACGAAGGGACTATTGTGGTCTTTTAAGATACCCACAGGATTTCTTCATCTTTCCATCAGAACTTAATGGATTAGATCCTTAAGTTTCGCACATTCTGCGTCCTGCGCCATTGCCTGGCTAGGCGACTCCCGCAATTTTAATTGTATTTCTGGTAATAAGAGTTTAAATCTTTCTGCTTCATTTGTCATTAAAAATAATTCAAAATAGTACTTATTGTATCTTTTATTTTTATAATATCTTTTTACACTTTGAAATCCCATCTCTTGAAATAATTTTTGTAGTCCTTCTAAAAGTTTTTGACTACTTGAACTGAATCTTATCGTCTTCTTTTTGAAACTACCGTCTGCAAAAAATAATCCTCTTATGAATGATTTTTTACATTCCGAATTAGACGTGAAAATAACTGATGGTACCTTTACCTTATCACTTTTTTTACCCAGCGGTATTTCAAATATTTTATTGAAAAGTAAAGATATTTCTTTTGATTCAAAAACTATTCTCCATGTTTGAAGATAATTCTCTTTCTGTTTTTTAACCTTTCGTAATCGTGTTTTTATTCCGAAAATAGAATAAAAAGCTTTTAAAATTTCTTCTAATATATTCTTATCACTCATCTCAATTTGGATTCTCCTTTTTTCTGATCCCAAATAACCATCTCCAATTATAATTCCTGCCAAAAATGACAAGTCTGGAGAATTTTGTAAAGGAATTGTTATCAATCTCTTTCTACCTGTAATTTGTTTGCAAAGGATTTTATCATCTAATTTAAATATTCTGGTAAATCTGTCTTTTCTGATTTCATTTATGTATTCATTGAACATTTTCATCATTAAAATTATGAAATCAGAACTATAGGTGATTATCGTAAGTAGATTTCCTATTAATTCACTTTAACTTTCCTAAACTCTTCTCGAAGATCGACATCTTCTTTTCTAGAATCTCTCCGGCGCTCTCCACAATCTGTTCAGGTTCCAAACCGCTCACAGATTCAACGTTGAAAACAAAAACATTCTCGTTGAATTCGGATTTGATGGAATCAGGGGGACAGATATCTACTGCTTGCATTACCAAATTCGCAGTCTGGGGGTCTGTGATGACAATCTTGTCTTTCGCATCCTTCAAACTCTTCCTCGTGTATTTTTCCACTGCTTTTCTGCACGCTTCCTCCTCAACTTTCTTCGTGTCAATCGTGACAGTCTGGGGATTTCTATAACCGACAATTGCAGCCTGCCATTTCACATGTTTCTTCCCAGTTCCAAGCTGGGCGATCGCTTCAAACTGCAGCTCCTGGTTTTCGAACAATTCAACAATCGGAATCTTATCGAAAACTGGCTGGACATCTTTCGCCTTGGTCTTCATATCAGATGCATACACCACCCCAGGCCCTTTCTTCTTCAAAACCAACTCCACCTGACAATTAACACATCCCTTCCCTCCGCATTCACATTCTTCCGGAAGATTGTACGCCTTCTTGTCAAAAGTCAAAGGAATCTGCCCTATCCTGTTTGCGACAAGCTCGTCTGGAAGCGCAGAATCGTTCTTTCTGAAATCGACCCACTCGACAGCCATCGTCCTCACTTCTTGCATCATCACTCTTCTCAACTCATTCGCGAAAGGAGAAGTGATGTCTTCGACAGAGAAACTCATCTCTTTGTCGTCCTTGGTCAAAATCTGTATTTTCATTTAATCACATTATTTTTTGTTAGGCTTAAAACTTATACTCTTCTTCCTCTTCTTCCGCCAGCCCTTCTTGTGGTGTCATGCGGGATCGGCGTGACGTCTTCGATCATCCCTATCCTCAGCCCGGCTCTTGCCAAAGCCCTTATCGCAGGCTGAGCTCCAGCCCCCGGAGATTTGTTGTGGTGGCCGCCTCTTGCCCTGACCATTATGTGGACTCCCATGAGTCCTTTTGCAATCGCATTCTCTGCAGCCTTTCTCGCGGCCTGCATTGCTGGAAAAGGCATCCCTTCCTCTCTGTCCTTGTCAGTCATCATTCCACCGGAAAATCTTGCGACAGTCTCACACCCGGTGATATCGGTAATGTGAACAATGGTGTTGTTACTAGTCGAGAAGATGTGCGCGATTCCCCATTTCTCTATTTTCTCTTTCATTGCGTCACCGGCGGTTCAACTTTCTTCATCTGAGGGATTATCGTGAGTTGGATTTTCGTCTCCTCGTCTTTCGGGACAATATAACTAGGATAGATTATTTTTCTTCCGTTTATCATCACATGTCCGTGGACTATGTATTGTCTTGCCTGTTTGGAAGTCGTCACCAGCCCCCTGTTCACAAGCACTGTCTGCAATCTTCTCTGGAGAACCTTTTCCAAAGTCAGACCGAGGACATCATCTATTGTCGCGTTCTCTCCCAAGACACCAAGTTTGGATAATTTATCAATAATAATTTTTTCAGTCTCCTTGTCCTTCGTCGCTGCTAATTTTCTTGCAAGATGCCTGAACTTCCTCAGGAAAGTCTCTGCCTTCCAGATTTCTACCTTCTTCTTCAATCCATAACTTTTCAAAATCTCTCTTTCCCTCTCGATTCTCTCCTTGTCCCATGCATGGGATGGAGTCTTGTAAGATTTTTTCTGTCTTATCATCTTTTCACTTCTTCTCTTCCTTCGCTGCTGGAGCTTTTGGTTTCTCTTCCTTCTTGGTTTCTGTACCAGCTGCCGCTGCCTGGATCTTCGCCCCTTTTCTCAAAACTCCTACTGATCTTCCGCCTCTGAACTTGCTTCTAGTCCTCTGGCCTCTGGCAGGAAGTCCGAGCATGTGCCTCCCACCTTTGTATGTCTTCAAATCGATCATCCTCTGAATGTCGAATTTTCTCGTGATGTCGAAATCAGGCCCCGATAAATGTAAATCAGCTCCGGTCGCGAGGTCGTGCCTCCTGTTGAAAATCCAGACTGGCATTCCATAATTCGCAGGATTCTTAATCACATCTTCGACCTTCTGCAATTGCTGTTCGTTCAAGTCTCCGAGTTTCATCCTCGGATTGAAACCTGTGACATTGCAGATCGCATTGCTCATCGAGAAGCCAATTCCTTTGACTTTGGTAAGAGACATCCTCAAAGACTTTGCCCCATCAAGATCCGTACCGATTACTCTGACAATTTGTCTAATTTCTTGCTCTTTTCTCTCGACCTTCGGCTTCTCTTTCTTCTCTTCCTTCTTAGGTTTCTCTTCGCCTTTCTCTTGTTTAGCCTTTAATCTTGTCGAACCCATTCTATCCCTCTATAGTATCTTATATATCTGTCGAAATAGTTTTTAAGCTTTTCAAATTTTAGTGGACCGACCGGGATTCGAACCCGGAGCCTCCTGCTTTGACGGTAAAAACCTATGCCTTCTGCGTGTTTATCCTATGCAGGCGGTCTACCGTTAGTCCAGTTGATGTGAACCAATGCATGACAATTAGGACATAGTAGAACACATTTGTCTAATTCTATACGCAATTTGTCCCAAGATAATTTAAGTCGATGACTTATGTTAAATTGCTTTCCTCCTACATGATGGAACACCAATATTTCGGGGTGCTCATCATAACCACATTTACTGCATTTTCCTCCTAAATGTTGAATTGCTTTATTTTTTTGTAATTTTTTTCTTTTTAATGTGGCCAGATTACTTCTTCTTTTGAAATCTGGGTCTTCATGATACCTTATCCTAAAGTGTTCCGCTTCCATTTTCTTGTCTTTATACGGCATGACATCAACTTGTTTGACCTATCGGCCCATTAACTAATCTTTGGATTTTGGTTTAATAATAAGTTTTATTTCTTCCTGGACCACTTTCTCTTCTTTGGATCTCTTCCCATGAAGTGATTCTTCTCGCATTTCCTCGAGCAGAAATAGAAAATAGTCCCATCTGTCTTGACGAACATCTTCCCTGTCCCTTGTTTGATTACAGATCCGCAAAAAGAGCACTTCATGAGATCACCTGGATTGCATTCCTCCAGATGATTCCATCTCAGTCTCTCTCAGCATCAATATGTCCCCGATCTTTATTGGTCCCATGACGTTTCTTGTAAGGACTTTGCCTTTGTCAGGCCCTTCCAGAATCCTGCATCTCACTTGCATGACTCCCCTGACCCCAGCCCTTCCTAGCAGTTGGAGAACTTCAGCAGGATAAGATTCATCAGCCATTCAATCACTTCGCCATTTCTTGCATATTTTTGATAATCGTCTTGACAGTCTCTTTAGCTTCCCCTGCCTCTACGATTGCTGCAGCAGCAGAAGGAACGTCAATCCCTATTGCACGGCCAAGCTCCATCTTGCTCGGAACATGGACATAAGGAATCTTCTTCTCGTCGCAGAGCGGCGGCAAGTGCATGACTATTTCTGGAGGTTCCACGTCATTGGCGATAATCACCAGCATGGCAATCCCCTTCTCTATAGCCTTTGTAGTCTCGTTAGTCCCCTTTCTAACTTTTCCCGTATTCTTGGCTACTTCCAGTGCTTGTAACACTTTGTCTGTCAAATCTTTCGGTAGTTCCATCTTCTTTGTCATCTGACCACCTCATCTATTTTATATCATTTATGTGTAAAGTATAAAACCGTTTCTTTACCGACTGAATCTACTCTAAAAAATCCAATCCTGATTAGCTGGATTAGTTCGTCTTTCTTTAAATCCTTAACATTCGATTCGGCTATTCCTGATTTCACAGTTCCGTCAGGCATCGCTATCTTGATTTTCACATTCGGTTCTGAGACCCACTGGATCTTCGGCAGTTCGACTCTCAGTTCCTTGTCAACAAAAACCGCGCGCTTCAAATCCACATTATACAAATCCATCAGCCTGACTTCTCTGCCATTCAAATTTTCCAAATCGTTCTTCTCCACGAAAATTTTATTCCCGACTGCAAGTTTTCTCTTTCCTCTTTTCGGGAAATCAGGATGCATGAGTGCGGTAGTTTGTTTCACTTCCGGAACGTTTCTGATTTTTATTTCGACTGGATCCAAGACTGCAAAATATCTGTTCGCAACCGAATCAATTATCTTCCTGTTTTCTGCATAGAGGATTTCAGCGGGAATGCTCACATCGGCCTGGCTCAACCCCATGTTCAACGCGAATTTCCTCAACGCTTCAGGTTGAATCCCTCTTCTCTTCAGCGCCTGCATGCTCCACGTCCTTGGGTCGTCCCATCCTGAATATTCGCCGCTCTCGATGCTTTTTCTCGATTCAGTCTTGCTGAGTTTCATCTCATCTATACTCAGCAAACCATAATGAACAAATTCAGCCTTGTCCCATCCGAATTTTTTCCAGATGAACTCCTCCATCTGATCTTCAATCACCAAATCCTTTCCTCTCAGTATGTGAGTTATCCCGAGAAGGTGGTCGTCGATCGCCCAAGAAAATTCAAGCAGAGGCCAGACTTTGTATTTAGTCCCAACTCTCGGATGTTTTCTTTCAACTATTCTGAGCAAGACTCTGTCCCTGAAAGCAAAATTAGGATTATTCATGTCTGTCTTCAACCTGACCACGGCCTTTCCTTCGTGATATTTTCCATCGACCATGCTCTTCCAGAATTTCAAGTTGTCCTGTACTGATTGATCCCTATGCTCACATGCTGTTCCGTCTTTCCTGTTTTTTCTCAAAGTCTCTGCATCGCAGAAACAGACGTATGCATCTCCCATCTCCAGCAATTCTTTTGCATAGTTGTAGTAAATGAAAAGCCTGTCTGATTTGTACATCGGCTTCTCGTGCTTCACTCCCAGCCATTTCAAAGAATCTAAAATCAAATCATAACCTTCGGGGATTATGAACTTCTCTTCAGATCCTATCGTGTCGTCGAAAACTAGAAACAATTTTCCCTTGTATCTCTTCACATACTCGTCGTTCAGTATCACCATCCTGGAATTTCCAATATGCAACGGTCCTGAAGGGTAAGGTGCCATCCTCATCACAACTTTTCCGAACTTTGCATTCGGAAGTTCATGCAGACCTTCCTTAGGTTTTCCTTTTTCTATCTTACCGAATTTTTTCAGCTCTCTAGATTGTTTTTCAGAATCCCATGAATTCACTTCTTCCACAGTTTTTTTAATCTGAGAAATCAGTTCTTTTATCTTGTCTCTGGATTTAGGATCTTCGGCTATGATCTTTCCAATTACCGACTGGACGTCAGCTCTCCCTTGGTGTTCTACAGCATTAATCAGCGTATGTTTGAGTATCAGATCTTTCATGCTCTCTAATGAGAATTGCGGTTTAATAAATTATAATTGATGCAAATCCTATCGCCGACACGTCTTCGCCAGTGATTTCCGAAGAAGTAGCATATTTCAGCAATTTCCCTTTTTTTGCTCCCAATTCTTTTGCTGCTGCAAGTGTAGTCGCGACAGCACCGTATCCGCACATGTTGATGTTCTTCGCAGCAATTTTTGAGAAAAGATTTTTTTCATCCAGTTTCAAAATAGATCTTATCACATCCCTGTCGTTCTCTTTCGCCAGTCTTGATGGGAGGTCTCTTGAGAAGTCACTGCTCGCCAAGACTGTCCATGTCTCCCCGCTTTTCTTCAAGACTTTTCCTATGGATTTTCCAAGCGACATGCAACTCTCCAGGAGTGCCTCATCAGGGAAATCATTCCTCACCACAATCGGAACGAACTTGAACTCATCTCCAAACTTGTGCTGGAGAAACGGAAGTTGCATCTCCACAGAATATTCGTTCTCATGGGCAAGAATATCGTAATCAAGAATTTTAGATTCGCTTGCCAGAGTGTCGGCCAATTTCTCATTTATTATCACTTCTCCCAGGGGAGTCTTCCACATACCTTTTTTAGATATTGAAAAATTAGGTCCTTCTTTTGAATGATTCGTTCCTATGATAAGATAATTTGAAGGTTCCAGTCTTGAATAAACCCACGCCGCAACCGGTCCTGATGTCAGATAGCTCGAATGCGGGACAACAGCTGCGATCACTTTCTGTCTTTTGAAACTCTTCGGACCTTTCGGATGGTTGAAGCTGCTCTCTATCTCTTTTTTCAGCATCCCCTTTTCTATCGAGTACATTTCTCCCGCAACTGCAGGCGGCCTTATCAACATCAGGTTCCCTCTAATCATCAAATTGTGCCTTTATGGATTAATTTTTGGAATCCACATGTACAGAAACTATTTATATACTGTAACCCATATTTCTTATCATATTTATTCAAACTATAAATATGGTGTCCAGAGAAATTAATAATAGCTGAGTGGTTTTGTTGGTCAAAGAAAAAAATATTTCGAAACTTTTCCTGCGCATGAAACCAGTAAAGCTCCTCACGGCTTTGAAAAGCGGACCGAAATATGCGACTATCCTGTCGAAGGAAGTGGATTGCACTTATTCTCATACTGTGAAAGTCTTGGATCAGTTCAAGATTTACGGATTGGTGGATTTTGAAAAGAAGGGAAGGATAAAAATTATTAAATTGACCGAAGACGGGCAGGAACTCGCGCATTCCATAGAGGGAAGCATGATGAAACTTTCCAAGCTCAAGGAAAAGAGCAGCTAATTCTTATTAAAAAATAAAATAATTTTTATGTCGATCGCAAGCGTTTTCGTTTTGATATTTCTCATCCTGACTTCTGTCTACGCGTTCTATTATATTAGACAATCTAGAACAGTCATCCCTGTGATAAATGAAGTCAATTCTAATCTGACTGCGACTACCACCAGCACGAAGCCACCGAAAACTTATGAGACCACTCCGCTTCTGTTTCCTAGGATACGATGGGCGAAGATGCCGATATCAGTTTATGTGGTATCGTCAAACTGCTCTGCTGTACAAGTCCAGGAAGTTTCAGATGCAGAAAACATCTGGACCCAAAAGACCAATGGAATAATTTCTTTCACAGATTCCAATTCTCCCAGCCAGGCGGATGTTGTTGTCGATTGCTTGAAGGATTCGAGTTCTATCAGAGAAGGAAGAAGAATAATCAAGAAAGTGGGGGAAGGAGGCCCTTCGTCAGTCTATGACACAGGACTTTTCAATCTTACTACCAAAGGCAAGATCTATCTCTTCACTTCGACGACAGGTTGCGACAGACCAATCATTGCGATACATGAGATGGGACATGTCATAGGGCTGGATCATTCAGACAATCCAAGCAGCGTGATGCACGAGTATGAAGTGTGCAGCCAGGAAATCACTCCAGAAATCGTGAACACAATAGAATCTCTATATTCTTATCCGGCAAAACCTGACTTGTATTTCTTTGACGCATCTGCAAGCCAGAAGAATTTCTATCTTTACTTGAACATGACAATTAAGAACGAGGGTCTTGTAGATTCTCAACCGACCAATGTTTCTGTAATCGCGAATGGGAAGGAAGTTAAGAGCATTCCTCTGGATTCGATAAAGCCGGCGCAAGGATACATCTATTCTATCAGCAACCTCTTCGTCTCAAATGAAGTGACAGATCTGAAGCTTGTGATAGATCCGACCAATCAGATGGAAGAACTTTTCAAATCAAACAACATGATTTCTCTCACGCCAAAATAAAAAAGGAAAAAGAGTCCCGAAAAACTCTTATCCGTAATATCCCATTGGTTTCTGGGATATACCTGTCTTGTGAATGATACGTCTGTATTTTTCATTCTATAAGAAATTCCAGTAAAATCGTGCTTGTCTCTAACTTTTTTTTGCGTAATCTTTCAAGCCAGTAAAGTCAACATTAACACAAGGCTCGTCACCAAGAACCCACGCATTATGTCCCGGAGGAACTAACATGACATCGCCTGGACCAAACTCTTCTGTTGAGCCGTCGTCCATCGTGACTTTCATTCTTCCTGAAATTATATATCCAGTATGCGGAGCTTGGCAACTCTCGGTTTTAGCAATTGGCTTTACACACTCTTCCCAGCTCCAACCTGGTTGGAAGGCTGCACGTCCAACAGTCAAGTCGCCGAAGTTTGCAAGATCGATTTTACCTTTTTCAAATGTACGTACTTCATCAGGCCTGTTTAAACTTTTTTTCTGCATTTTCTCCATTTTCATACCACCCATTTACAAATGTATTTATCTCTCTCGAATATAAGCGTTGATTTTGCAAAAGCTGCCATGTCCAAAAGATTTAAATACCATTTGGCCAAATAAAAATCATGGTTAATAGTAAGAAATCCGTAGTTAGAAAGAAAATTCCAAGTAAAACCAGGAAATCTCTTACGAAAATCCAGAGGCAGGAATTCAGCGCTCCTCTTGAGGAAGAGGAATTTCCGATAAAACTCAAGCAGTCGAAAGCTTTGAGGAGACTCGAGAGAGGGATTGTCCGACAGGAAAAAGAGACAGAGACCGAGCTTGACGAGCAAGAGAGAGACGTCTCCGAGGATCCAAGAGAAAAGGAAGAAGGGCTTGGAATAGAGAAAGACGAGAATCTTGGCATATATCCTTATCCTGAGATAGAGCAAGCCGAGAAGAAAGACGCAGACGAAGACGAGGAAGAAGATTGAGTTCTTATTCAACTGAATCCAAATTTATTTTATGGACCCACTTTACATCGGAATTTTTGGAAGCGCCCTGTTCATAATCGCCTGGCTATACGAAACATGGGAGGAGGTCTACAAGCACAAGATGCAGATAGATTTGAAATTTGCGTTCGTCGACTTAGCAGGAGTGGTGGCGATCATGATCTACTCTTACCTCATAAATTCGGCAATCTTCTTCTACCTCAACGTGATCATCGCCATCTTCATCGTCTTTGAGGTAGGCTACTCTGAATTAGTTTTGAAGAAAAAGAAAAGACCTAGAAGCTCAAAGTGAATCAAGAGGATTCTTCACTTTCTTCAGCTGTTCTGTGGTGACGTGAGTGTATAGTTGGGTCGTGTTCAGATTCGAATGGCCGAGAAGTTCCTGTATCTTCCTGATGTCTTCTCCGGATTCTAGAAGGTGGGTTGCAAAGGAATGTCTGAGTGTGTGGACGTGGATGTTCTTGTTGATTCCTGATTTCTTCGCAGCCAGGCCGACTATTTTCTGGACAGACCTAGGAGAGATTCTGCCATCCCATCCTTGAAAAATATAATCATCATCTTTCATTCCTCTGAGATGATTTTTCAAATCAGGGATTAATTTTTCTGAAAGCAGAAACATCCTGTCCTTCGATCCTTTCCCGCTTCTCACCCATCCTATTTTTTCCTCAGTCTCCAAATCTCCCACTTTCAGATTTATCAGCTCGCTCAGTCTCAATCCTGAGGAATATAGCAGAGATATAATCAGCTTGTGTTTTTCATTCTGCACGGTCGCCAGAAGTTTCCTCACTTCGTCTCTTGTCATGACTGTCGGGAGAGATCTGGAAGTTTTCGGAGTCTTGAGATTCACTATATTTTTTTTCAGGACCTCGTCATAGTAGAACTTCAACGCCGCCTTGATCAGTACTACAGACTTCGGAGAAACTGTTAAAAGTTTTGTCGAGATGAAATTCTTTATGTCGTCTTCAGTGATTTCTTGTTCGTTCTTCTTTGAGAATTCTAGAAATTTCTTGTTCCAGTACAAATATGCTTCGACTGTCCTTGGAGAAAATCCGCGGAGTTTCAGTTCAGTATCCAATTTCTGTAGTTCCATATATTGTATATGTGGGAAGTTCGTCTAATAATTAACCTCCAACTCCGAGTGGTGGCCAAACTCTTTAAGCTTTCCGTCCACTTCTTTTCTTTTATCTTCTATCAATTTCCTCTCTTGCTCTATTTGTTTTCCAACTGTCTCGATTCTTTTCCTGTCTTCTGAAATCACTGCCCCAATCTCTCGAAGTTTCTTTTCCAATTCCGACTTCTTTATCGGCAACTGGCTCTCTTCATCATTAGTTTCTTTAATTACCGATTCGTATTCTTCTTTCCATTCTTTCAGATAGTTCTTCGAAATTAACTCATCTATCTTTCCAATCGATTTCTCTCTGACATTTTCGTTGACATCTATCTTCTTTTCTTCTAGGAATTTTTTCGTTTTGCTCAAGAATTCTTTCAGCGCCTGCTCATTGTCATCTTTCAGGAAAGTTTCAAATGGATTTCTTAGGTAATCTTCAAAGACTTTTTTCGGCTCCGTACTTTCTTGGTCTTCGTCGATAATCTTCTTCGCCTTTTTCATCGGCCTCTCCAGTGAATAAATAGTTTCATTGAATCTCGCTTTCAGTTCAGATTCTTTCCTCTTCATCTCTTTTTTCCTTTCCAATTCTCTTTCATATCCTTTCCATTCTCCAGAGCTCAACAATTCTTCTACCGATTTCCTAGTTTCTTCCTCTTGCTTCTGCCTTTCTTCGATCTCGTTTCTGGTTTCATATTCCCTCATCTTGTCGACAGCCAGCTTGTCCAGCATCGTTCTCATTTCCGAAATATTTTCTAAAACTTCTTCGTATGGATTTGCCATCTGTTGATGCTGTTTTATCCTGTTGCCAATATCACTCAGATACTCCTTCAATCTTCTCACGTTGTCTACTACTGCATGCCCTTCTCGTTTGAAGACAATTCCAATGAATCTGAATTCTGTGATGGCCAGAGCATTTGCCTGATTTACAGCAAACACGCACCCGTTGTAGTACTCTGAGAACGAATGGAAATCGAAATCGACTGATTTTTTTATCGCCTCTGAAACTTTAGAGATCTTGTTCCTGAAAGTCGGTCTCCCAGTCTGCGCTGCAAAAAGAAGTTTCTCGTCCATCTTTTCTTTCGGGACCGCCGAGTCTAATGCTTCGAGAGAATTTCTAAGTTGCTCATTCATCTCTAAAAGTTTTTTGTGATAGTTTCTCAGCTCAGGTTCTATCGCCTTCTGGCCTTCAGCCATCTTCTCCTTCAGCATCTTCTCCACAGAGGCAAGATCCTGCTTATTTACTTCCTTAGGCTCTTCTTCCTTTTTTTCTCGTTTGAAAACCCAATCGAGGAATCCCATAGATTATGCAACACATTTAGTAAAATTTAAATCCATGCTTCTTGGAAATCATATCATGACCATGGAGAGTTCTCGCATGATGAAGTCAGGTCAAACGGCCACCAATTTCAAACTGGAAGGCACAGATGGGAAGACGTATTCTTTGAAAGATTTCGACAAGAGATTCCTTCTCGTCGTCTTCATGTGCAACCACTGCCCCTATGTGAAAGCAAAGATAAAGGCCCTCAAGGATTTGCAGAGCAAGTTCAAGGATTCTCTCCAAATTGTCGGAATAAACAGCAACGATCCTGATTATCCTGAAGAAGGTTTTGATAACATGAAAATGTTTGCTAAAGAAAGGGAATTGAATTTCCCTTATCTCTTTGACGAAACACAGGATGTGGCCAAATCTTATGGAGCAACTTGCACTCCAGATCCATTCCTTTTCGATTCTGAAAGGAGATTGATATTTCACGGCAGAATCAATGATGCGATGTCGCCTGAGTCTCCTGTGACAAGAAATGTCATGGAAGAGAACATCAGCACTCTCCTGTCCGGGAAAAAACTGGAGAAAGACTTCGATCCTTCAATCGGATGTTCAATCAAATGGAAAGAATGAAACTTCTTATTCTCAATATAACTGTTAATTTTATGAATATAAGAGAGATTCTTGCAAAACTTGGAATACTTAGATTCGGAAAAATTAAGTGGAAAGTAAAAAGCGGAAAGGACCTTCCTTATCCTGCTATTGACAATTCTGCATTTAGAAATGAGGATGTAATGTTCGATTTGAGCAAGAAAGGTGGGAATAAACGAAAAAGAAAGAATATAAAGAAATAGATTCTGCTGAAGAGCCAGAAGAACAAGTAGAAACTAAAGACATCAAACTGGGAGAAATAGAATTGAGAGAAGGGGCTGTTCTCGTGATTAAGAAGACCAATTACAAGGGAGAAGACAGAGTTGACTTTAGAGTGTGGCTGAACACAGCCAGATACAAAGGACCGACGAGACAGGGATTCCAGCTTACCATGGACAAAGCCGATAAGTTCATCAAGATAGTAGAAGAGATGAAGAAAAAACTGGAATGATGTCTCTATAATAAAGCTTAAAACTTTATTTATTGGAGATTAATTGCATGATAACTCTAGCTCCAGACTTTGCAATTTACGGTCCGCCGCTTGTCATATTCGGCGGTGTGAAAGTACAACCTCCGCACAATTTCGAAAGAGTCCCTTCAGATTTAAGAGATGTCCTTTATAAAATTTCGCAGTCTCTATACCAAGCCTATGAAATCACTTCAAAAATTCTTTCAGAATCACAGCTTGTCAAATTCATTGCCTCTCCTACAACAGCAACTCTTGATGAGAGATGCAGAGATTATTCTATAGAAGACAGGCCAGTATTAAAAAACATGGTAGCAAGAATGCAGGCTTGTAGAATGGAGAGCGCAATCAACGTATATCAGAATGGCTTCCACGTAGCCCAGTTGCTAAAGGGCCAGTTCGATCCGCAAATGACAGAATACGTTCTGAAGGTTTCAGAAGCTGCGATGCTGGATTTTGTTGGCATGCGCCATAAAATATCATCAAGCGTCGATTCGAATTGTTTAAGAGTGGATGCAAAAGTTTTTCCTCCATCCGCTATGTATGCGTGACTTTCATGAAGCAAATAACAAAATCAGACGAAGAATGGAAGAAAAAATTAACTAAGGAACAATATGAGGCGGCAAGAAGGAAAGGCACTGAGATTCCTTTCACTGGGGAATATGTTCATACTAAAGACAAGGGAGTTTACAAATGTGTTTGCTGTGGGAATGATCTGTTTTCCTCAGAAGACAAGTTCGATTCTGGAACTGGTTGGCCAAGTTTTACTAAACCGATGAAGAAAGGAAACGTCGGCAAGCATTCAGACAACTCACTTTTCATGCATCGAACAGAAGTAATCTGTAACAAATGCGGAGCCCATCTCGGGCATGTTTTTGACGATGGACCTGAATCGATTGGCTTGCGATATTGCATTAATTCAGTTTCTTTGAAGTTGAAGAAGAAATAAAGTTTACCATGTCGGCATCCTTTTTATTTTGAAAACTTCATTTAAATTCAATGGGGAATGGCAAAAAGTTTCAAAACAATAAAAATCTAACTATCGCCAGTGTACTGATTTTGATTGTTCTACTTGCTGTCGCTGGTTTTTACCTGTCACCAAAAGGGGAAATTCCATCAACAACTGTCACAAATCCGACAGTCTCCCAATGGAATTGCGGCGAATTGCAGGTTGCCATCAATTCTGTGATCGAAGCCAGCGGTTACTATAGGAACGATTCGCTGAAGCCTGCTGTCACCGATTACAAATTCGAGATCCTCGACATCACTGTCACAAATGAAGGAACTACGACTGACGATCTTTCAGGAGGCCGGATTATCCTGCTTTCCGGAAATTCTACATACAGCCCGCAGGGATTTTCGCATATAGAAAGGATAGTCCTTCCTGACAATTCTATCACAGCTTATGATTGCAGAGAGTTGAATTTGTCTTCTGTATCCCGATTTGTTTTAGGGGCAGGAGAGAGTTCGAGAGGCTGCAAGATCTTCCAGGTGTTGAAAGATTCTGACCCAATATCATTCTCAGTTTATGAGTTGGACAAGTTGAAATGCACTATACCAGTTTGATTAATCATTTGCAATTAATTAAAAAGTGATTAAATTGTATTTGTTTTTATTCTTGTTTTTACATCATCGACTAATTCTGGAATTCTTTTTTCCAATCCATCAGCAGCAGTCTTGAACAAATTTCTTGATTCTGGCAAAATCTCGTCTTTGTAGTATCTCATGGTTTCATTGAAGACATCAATAAGCGGTGCAGGATTTCCGTCTATCCTATGATCTAATATCCTCTGGTTAATTCTAAGATAATACAATCTCATCTGAAGCATCATTTTTGCAATTTCAGAAGGATCCTTCAAAGTCGCTTTCACACTTTGGGCATCGATGTTTTCAAAATAATTTTCTTGGGGAAATGCAACAGATCCGAAAATGTCTATCTGATGATTTAGCCAATGAGACAACCCTTCTGCAGCAGAGTGGATGAATCTTCTATAATCTAAATCAACATCGTCGCATTGGGCCAACTTACAGTATTCATCTAATGTTTTCGGGAGATTCAGTCCACTTCTCCGTACATGAAACCTGTATCTTGCATCGTCTAGACTGGTCGCTCCGTGCAAAACCCCGTACAATACATCTCTCATGAGACAAATCTTTATGATAATAATGATTTAAACCTTTGTTAACAGGGAATTTTCCTGGTTCTAGTAAGCTACCTTAGAAGAACCTTTTAAATTCTTAACTAGATTATTATCAGTATGAAAATCAGATCCCCTGGAGAAATAAGGGAAGACGCTGCCAGAGAATATGAAAATGATAAGCACGGATGGAGCGTCTCGATTGGGAGAAAATCAGGCTTTTATGATATTTTGATGGAGCATGGAAGCACTCTTTGGCAAATCAAAACAGACACTCTGTACAAACCCACTGCGATGGGAGTAGGAGTGAAGATCGAGAATGTAAAAATCCCAGCTTCGCATGTCTCCCCTCCGAATTTCGGCATCAGACCTGCGTATGGAAGTATGCTTGAGAGATATGAAAAAGACATGGAATCAAGCGATTTCCCTTCTGAGGAAATTCTAAAAGCAATTCTATCTTCGCCTTTGGTCACGGTTCCAGAATTGAAAGATTCTGGTACGCCTGCAGCATTCATTGGTCCATTAAAATTATCTCCAAGTCCTCTCGCAACAATTTCAGAGGCGCAAAGGGAATTAGACGCACAAATGGAAACAGAATTGGACAGGATGATGAGAAGAAAGTACGGCGGAATGTATGGCTAAGTTTCCTTAGTCGAAATTAACTTAATTTAAATCTTTTATCTTTTATATCTAACACGTGTCAGATTCAGAATTAAATGCAGCTGGAATAACTTTGTACAACCTCTCAAGAGAAATTTCTGAAGTTGGTTTCGCAGATGTAGTTAAGGAAAGGGGAGGAGTTTCTAATTCAATATTTTACATAACCCCACTTGATACCCAGCATTATTGTGCTATAATGAGAAGG
>JAGVVV010000009.1 GCA_018304615.1 Candidatus Aenigmatarchaeota archaeon | reverse complement strand
TATAGCAGGCCAGAGCTACAAAATGATCAACGCCATAGAATTCGCAAAACTGAATTCCCAACAGTCTCTGAAGTTCGCAGTGCAAAAAACAGAAAAAGACCTTCAACTCAAACCATCAGACATTCTAAACAACAACCAACTTCAATCAACTTTCTTGGACAAACTGAAGAGAAACTATAATCCATCTCATGATTATTCTGATGTCGAAGTTTCTGTTACTGTTCTGTCTCTCTCTATAGAGGGTGACAGAGTGGTCGCAAACAATTCTTTCAGTTCCACTTCAGAAAGTAGGAAAGCAGGATTAATAACTGCCATAACAGTCCCACTGAGCTAACTTTTAAGTATTCATGAAACCAAATTTTATTTGAAAGCCATGAAAGGTCTCGAACTCCCTGTAAACATGCTCGTGATTATTATCATTGGGATCATAGTCCTTCTTGCATTAGTCGCGCTTTTCCTCGGAGGTTATACAGGAGTTGGGGTGATTGACGCCGCAGGTGCCAAAGGAAAGGCATGCGGTGTGATAGTCAACAGCCAATGCAATTCAAATGCCTTCGACAAGGCAGTATTTTTGACAGCAAAGTTCTGCGGAAGAGATAGTCCTGATTGCACAGTTTCAGAAATCTGCAACAGAATAGGCCTTCCTGGCCAGGACGACTGCTACAAGAGTTGCGGATGCCTGATTGGAAAGTAATCATCCTTGAACTTCAAACCATCCAGGCCCATCTATATTGTGCACTTGGCAAGCAATCACATTCTTCCCATTCTGCAATTTACTAGTGATGTCAGCCGTATAGTCCCATCCCTGCTTGCATTTAGGATCTAGACAGTTTCCGAAAAGATTGAAGCAGCTTCTTTTCCCATGTCCGCACGCTCTGGCTTCGCTTAAAGAATTAATTTCTGGAATCACAGCACCGTTAAGATAGCATGCTGTTCCATCATCGCTGCTCACGTTCAGAGAGATGTCTGTCTGATTATTCCAAACTATAGTTTTTCTGTAATACTTGTCACAATTAGTGCAGCTCCAATCACTGTCAGGAAGGTCTTTCAAACCCCATCCTTCATCATTGTAGTTCGGATTCGTCCAATCTCCAGGATTTCCCTGAGTGAATATCTTCCATCTGCTATTCGTCAATCTGCACGGATAATTTATCAAATCAATAAGAACAGTGTCTTTCTTGTCCATGGAATAGTAGTACTGTGTCACGCCAATGAACTTGTATGTCAGGAAAGGAGCTTTTATTGATGCAGGCAGTTTGAAATGGCATGTGACAATATCTGCTCCGCTGAAAGGAATAGAATCGAATCCTTCCAAAATTATTTTATCCTTTCCTTCTTGTGTTGCTTTAAGACTCCCCTCGCATGCTACCAGTTCTAGTTCCTGATTTTTGTTCGGAGGAGTTTGCGTAACAGTAGTGGAAATGGGTTTGATAGTTCCTCTCCCCTCGTTGTAAAGATAGAAATTCACATACACGTCCCTGTCTTCACCGACGATATACTCCGGAGAATCTGATTTGATGGCAAAACTCAAAGGACCTGAACTTGATTTACCATTGACTACATCAAAATTACTCTTCGTAGTAGTTCTGAAATCCCCCTGTTTAATCTTGAACTCGCTCTGCCCCTCGACATAATAAGTGTAAGCTACCGTCGCCTTGTACTGAAGGGAATCCTTGCAAGGAAGTGGCAGCTTGAATCTTGAAACTACTGGATCGTCATAGATGGTCAACTGGCAAGGCTTGTCGAGAGTGCACTTGTCGTTTGAAGAAGCAGCCTCAATTCCATTTTCTATGTCGAAAACCCTGACTGATATTTTGTTTGCTGCAGCAGTTGCAGTAGGGTCAAGAGATGTCTCCACCTCGATGATTTGGTCTCTCGATGGAATTCCTGTAGTCCTTTGTCTCGGAGTGAAAGTAACACATTCTATACATCCTGTTTTTTCAGCCCTGAAGCCATAAACTTGTTTCTGGCAGAACTGTTCGAGATTTCCTGTGCTGAGAACGTTGACATTAAATGCACTGGTGAAATAACAAGTCCCGTATTTAACTCCCAGTGTGGCGTCCGTGAGGTAAGAAGTGAATCCTAATTCTTCTAATGCAGACTGGCCCAACTCAGTTTGCAAAACCAACCATGCAATCAAAACTATGAAAAGAAAAATTACAAAACCGTTCAGACTTTTTCCCATATTTAAAAGAAAATTTAGAATTCCTAGACCAGCCACAGCAGCTATCTTCAAATAAATTGGAATTGGAACGTATGGCAAAGAAATAACAGTTGCTATTATGAGAAAAATCCAGCCTAATGGATTTGGAGGTTTAGGAATCGGCTGGCGAGGACCTTGTGGAGTGGGTTGTGGGGGTCGTGGTTGTGCTATTCCGGAAAATGGTGCGCCACATTTCATGCAAAACTTATCTTCACCAGGATTGTATTCACCAAGAAATCCGCATTTCTTGCATTTTTTTGTAAGTGTCTTTGGTTTATCGCCAAAAAGCCATCCTATTGGAACTAGAGGATGCTTTTCCTGCTGTTTTAGCTCTCGTTCTTTCTTTTGACAATCCGGGCAAGGTTGATTTGTCCTTGTTACATCATGCCAACCATGATCTTTACAACCTCCGTAATGGATAACCATTATCTCAACTTATTTCTATTTCGTTTTAGTAGCCTAAAAAATTGCTAAAATCAAGATTTTTAACCCTCAGAACTAATATTTACAATTGAGAGAATGGGAAGAAAGAAGTTCTTATTTTTAATAGGTTTCGTTATTTTTATTAACTCCTTTATTTTTTATTCCGTGATAGTATATGCTGGTCCAAAATGTGATAATGCATGCGCAAGAGATGGCTATAGAGTTTCTGCATGCATTTCGTTCGGTTGGTGTGATGTCACGAAGGGAGGTCAAGATTGTGGGTTGTTTGGATTCGGAGCAACATGTTGTTGTGATCAGAAAGTAACTGGAACCATTGACAATTCTGGTGCAGGAACTGCGTGCAACGGGAACCTTCCATATACTGGGAATGAAGCTAGATATTTAGTTTGGAATGGACAGTGTGGTGGGAAAAAACAAGCAGGAGGTTCTGGTGGAATAGGCCAAGGATGTTTTGAATTAGCTTGTGGTGCTGATCCAGAATGTGATGAAAGACAAGAAGGAGATTCATGTGGTTCTGGAAAAACTTGTAATTCTAATGGCCAGTGTGTAGTAACTGGAGGTGTAACTCCAACTCTAATAACTCTAACTGTAACTCCATCCTCTGGATCTACTTCAGATACTTTTACATTTACTATGGCTTTTAATACTTTACCAGAAGATTCTTATCCATTAAAAATCCAGTACAGAAGTTCTTCGCAAACTTCATTTTCCGATTTTGGAAATTCGATGACTGTCGGAACTTTAACGAAATCTGGTAATTCAGTATCAGGCACCGCAGTTCCGAACCAAGTTGTCACCAATTTACAAGCCGGTTCTTATGTTTTCAGAATTTCAGGAGGTTCAGGTTTCACTCTGAATTCAAACGAAGTCACTATAACATTTAGCGGCGGTGGAGCCGATCCATGTACACAAGTGGGTAGATGTTTTTCCGATACAACTTGTATGGATCAAAATAAAATTACTGCTTTTTGTGTGGCGAAATCTGTTTATGATGCAAACCAGAATTTATTCAAACCATTGTCTGGAGATTACAAATGTGGTTCGACCACATGCACAATTAGCTGTGCGAATGACAATTGTTGCAAGACAATAAGAGGAAATTGTTACACGGCTGCAACGAATCCAACTGGTTGTAGCGGCAGTGGTAGTACCAATGATCCTAACCTTATAGGAGATTGCATACGTGCTGGAGGTGACTCTTGTGCTGAAAACCAACCAGCAGGGGCTACTTTAATCGATCCTCAAACTGCTTACGGACCTGTGAAATGTTATAGAGCTCAGCAGCAGCAAAATTGTGGTGCTGCAGGTCAACAGTGTTGTACTACAGGAAACCAATGCCAGAATGGTTTAACATGTCAAAGTGGTACATGCCAAACTCCTCCACCTCCTCCTCCACCACCTCCACCTCCTCCTCCACCAGCATGCACAGAAGGGACATATAGATGTACTGGTAACAATCTGGAAAGATGCACTAACGGTCAGTGGTCATTCGCTCAAACCTGCCAATATGGTTGCGATTCAGCTACCAATCCACCCACATGCAGCAACCAAGCATGCCAAGAAGGAACCACAAGATGCAACACTGGAAATAATGGAGTTGAGAAATGTGTTAACGGTCAGTGGACACCTCAGCAGAACTGTCAGAACGGATGCTCGAATGGTGCTTGTATAGGACAATCCATCTTTGCGATATCATGTGGAAGCTGTGAAGCCGGTCTATCATGTTCTTGTTCTCTTAGCGGCACTTGCAACACCGGATCCTGGTTTTTAGACAACAGTCAAGGAACCCCACTAACAAAAGCATTGAGCCCTCCAATTCCTCCATACACAATGAATTATGTAGCCAATGATTCCGGCACAATTTTAGTGAAAGCTATTTGTTTTGATCCACAAAATCAGCAAGGTAATTCGACAACTGTCACTGTTAATGCCAAATTTTTGACATGCCCTGATTCCTGCAACGCAGGAGTTGACTGTACATGTGTGACTAAGAATTGTAATTCTGGTGATATCTTCATGGTCAACAGTCAAGGAACTCCGATCCAAGGCAATCCGCCCAACTTCAAGATAACCAGCTCGAATTTCGCTGCAACATTCAGAGCCACCCAAGGAGGAAAGGTTGATGTCACAGCTACATGTAAAGATCCACTTCCATCCAAGTTCGTGACAACAACAGTCAACATCAATGTGGCAACAACCACCACAACACCGCCTCTCACTGGAATTTTTGTAGTCAATAATTTTGTCTGTTCGCAACTCACTGGGACAACCGGAGCTTACAAATGTGATGCTTATTACAACAACGGTCTAAACGAGAATGTGATTTTGATTTATCTTGTATCATTGAAAAATTCAGGAGCTGTGAAGACTGCAACATCATTCACCCTTCCGCAAACTCAAGGACAAGTCCCAACTCAAAACTTCTATTGCAACACTCTTGGAACTGGCACATATTATGTCTCATGGCAAGCTTACAGGCAGTCCGATAGTCCGCAAGTGAATCCGATAGCTTGGTCGATTGCTTCAGAAATTCAAACTCTTGTTTGCAGTTAGGTGACACAAATGAAAAAAAATAATTTGAGATTCACTTTTCTAGCATTATTCGTCTCATTCTTTTTAATACAAGTTTTTTCTGTATCAGCGATAACAGTCACATGTCTGCCGTGCCAGCTTGGAAATTGTAATTGTAACGTAAACACATGCCCAAGCGGTTCAGGATTTTTGACTGTCTACAAAACATCAGACTGCTCTGGGGTTCCAGTTTTCAAGACAGCTTTTACAGCCAACGCAGCTATCTGGTCTCCTGATTCATTCGGTGCTTATTATGGAAGAGTCCTGTGTGATGACAGGTTGACTAAATCAGATTGCAACAGAATAGACGTCCTTCAAACCGATACAACTTCTACATCTACCTCCACAGAGACTAGCACAGAAACTACAACTGAAACTACAACAGACACAGAAACAACAACCACCCCTCCTCCTAGTAGCGGTTCCAATCTTGGTCTTTGGCTCGGAATCATAATCGTAATAATAATAGTCGTGCTTGCAATCTTCCTGTTGACCAGGAAAAGAAAATCAAAATCCTCATCCAAAGCTTCTTACGAAGATCTTTACAAGAAATGGTCCAGATAAAACTATAATAAGTTTGCATTTCAAGTTTAATATCATCGGTCAACAGTAGCGTTCACAGGAGGTGTGGTGATGTCAGAGAGAGCAGCAGACAACGTGATATTCGTCGGAAAGAAACCTTCCATGGCATATGTTCTTGGAGTAATGACTCAATTCAGCGGTGGCCAACCAGAAGTTCACATAAAGGCAAGAGGAAAATCTATTTCAAGAGCAGTAGACGTAGCAGAAATCGTAAGAAGAAGGTTCATCACCGACGTTCAAATAAAAGACATTCAGATTAGTACAGAAGAAAGAGAACTAGAGGACAAGACAAAAATAAATGTTTCGACAATAGAAATCGTACTTGGGAAGTGAATATTTTATCTTTCCAAAATGAAAGTCTTCTTGTGTACATGAAGTTCTGTCACTTTATGTATCAGCATCTCCATCTTGTCTCCAATCCCCATTATCTCATGTTCTTCCAACAATTTGTTCGCAGAAATCAATTTGCTATTTTTCTCTGCAAAAATAGTAAACAGTTTATCACCTTTGTTCACACGGTCTCCCAGTTTTTTATACATGTAAATACCAGCGCCATGATCTTTTGGAGTTCCAGCTGTTCTTGCAACTTCGACTATGTCAGCATTGTTTATCCACAACACTACCCCTGAATTTTCTGCGTGTATATCCAAAGAATAATCACCAATCTTCATTTCTTCCGGTTTTATCTTGTCGTCCCCTCCCTGTGCTGCAATTATCTCTCTTAGTTTCTTCTCGGCTTTTCCAGATTTTATCGTCTCCCTTGCCAAAGCCTCCCCGTCTTTCTTTCCTGCCATCTCTAGAAGCATACCAGCTATGTGAACAGCCTTGTCAATAACATCTGGAACATATTTTTCTCTAGTTAGAATTTCCATGGCCTCGCGAGCCTCAAGAGCCGGACCAATTGCATGGCCAACAGGCTGTTCACCGAAGGTCAAAGCGCACTGAGTTTTTATCCCCAATTTTCTTCCCAAAGCTATGAAATCTTTTGCCAGAAGATCCGAATCACCAATCGTCTTCATCTTCGTCCCTCTTCCAGTCGGAATGTCAATCACAAGGTGTGTTGCTCCCACAGCTTTCTTTTTTCCCATAATCGAAGGCAGCAACATCGGATCTATCGAAAGTGGAAATTCGACTTGTATGAATATGTCATCGGCAGGAGCGAGTCTGAGGGCGCCTCCCCATACCATGCATCCGTTTGTCTTCTCAACAACTTTTTTCATCTCGTCCACGCTCAATTCAACTGGCATGAGTGTCTCTACCCGGTCAGCAGTGCCGGCAGCTGAAGTTATCGCCCTAGAGGAAGTTTTCGGAATAGTAAACCCATTGGCAGCAACTATTGGAACAACCAGTATCGTCGTCTTATCTCCTGGAACTCCTCCTACAGAATGTTTATCCAAAATAATTTTTCTATTGAGCTTTAGCCTGTCCCCAGTCTCTATCATGGCCATTGAAAGATTTGCTGCTTCGTCCAAATCCAATCCAAAATTATTCAGCGTGGTCACGAAAGCTGCAATCTCGATTTCACTGAGATTTCCTTCTACTACATCTTTTACAATTTCACTGATCTCTTCAGCAGCCAACTTCCTTCCTTTGAGCCTGTTTATTATATGATGCAAAGATACAGGGAACTTCGCCGTCTCTACTTCTATCTCCGTATGTTCCCTCAGACCAAAATAATTTTTTACTTCCTCATAGAATCCTACATATCCTTTCATCCCATGTTTCGTGACGTTCACTATGGCATTCATTTCTTTTTTTCCAGAATGGAGTTTTGCTCTACCCAGACTTCTTATTCCTAATTCCTCAGCGTCATCTTTACTCAAGATGATTACTGGTTTTCCTCCAGCCTCAAGATCGAGGAATTTTATTTTCAATTTCATTTAGTTTCGCACATTCCTTTGATACATACACATGTTTTATTTGGTTTTGGAGAAATAACTTGCGGACATATCACCGATGACGGGCAAGTTCTTGCTTGTCGATTGTCTGCATTCAAACAATTCCATTTGGCACCTGCATTTTCTGGACAGCAGTTAGTAATCCCCCAATCACACTCGCCATCAGATGAGCAGGAATTTTCAGCAGGAATTTCTATAATAGGATTTTTTTGTTTCAAAAAGTCTACCAAAAATACACCTGCAGCGATAGAAAACAGAAGAATGATGACAACATAGATTCCAGTTCGCATCAAACCACTAAATCGGTGTAGCAGTTCCCCATTTTTCCAATGCAAGCTTGAGTTCTACATGTTTCTTCGCATAATCTTTTAACGATATCCCACGCATGGTCGCATCTATTGCTTGCATTGCAGCCTTGGCTCCCTGGCGAGTCCCTTTGGAATGGCCATGTATCCCCCCACTTACCAATAAAGCGCATTCTGTTCCTAATATTTTCATGACTTCAGGGATCAGTCCTGGGTGGAGTCCGCCAGATGAAACAGGCAACGTCGGTTTTATATGGTACCATTTCTGTTCCAAAATTTTTTTATCTTTTCCTACATGCGATTCTCTTAACATATCTGCAACATACTTTACTTCGTATCTTGTTCCCACCAATTTTCCAACAGCAGTTCCTACGTGTATTTCATCGACACCAATCATTCTCATTATTTTTCCAAGGAAATACATAGTCATCCCATGATTTGGTGTCCTGTCAAAAGCAGCATGCATCGCCCGGTGAGCATGAATTGCCAAATTAAGATCTGCACACACATCCCTCAGTGTATGAACAGCAGCCGTCCCACATGTAACAACATCAATCATCGCAAATTCCCATCCCAAATCATGAAGAAGTGTGGCTTTTCTGATCATCTCCTTAGTTTCTCCTGTGATATTCAAGAAAGCTGATTTTCTTTCTCCAGTGAGCTTCTCTGCCCTCTCCCTCGCTTTGGCCATCATCTTCGCTCTGTCTTCAAACTTGTTGAAAGAAGTGGATGTCAAGTTCTCATCATCTTTGACAATGTCAAAACCGCCCATCCACGTCTCGTAACCGATCTTTGTATGCTCTGCGGCACTGTATCCAATCTTTGGCTTTGGCACAGCTCCTGTTATGGGCCTCTTTTTGATTTTCATCATTTTCCTTATTCCTTTCACTCCATGACTAGGACCTTTGAAATGTTTCAAATATTCCTTTGGGAGCGAGACATCCATCAGCCTCAGACCTTTTAATGCTTTCATCCCAAAAATATTTCCTGCTATACCGCTTAGCAACTGAGGAGCATTTCCAGGTTCCCAAAGCTCAATTGGATAAGCCACCTTGACAAAATTGCCTCTTATGTCAAATGCTATGGCCATTATCTTCCTCACACGTTTTGGCAGATTGAAAAGCGTTGTCCATGTTCCAGCAGAAGATTCGCTTGCAACCCTTCCTGCCGCCTCCTTCATTGAAAACCCTTTGGCCGGCTCGACTCTGAATTCACACACAACATCAGTCTTGGAAGGCTTGTAATTTAAATCAACAAAATCAAGGTACCAATCATAACCCATGAAATAATTTTAATTTAAGAACCTTTAAAGTTTAGGAAACCGAAATACAATTTAATGAGTTTCTTGGACCGTTTCTTCAAGAAAATACCTTCTGAAGAGCAAGTAGAAAGCGAGGCAAAGCAGTGGATTTCTCAAGATTATAAGACGTTCATTCAAGAGGAGCATCCTGAAGACGAAGGCGGATTCACAGGCTTCTTCGTAAGTGGATGCAAATTTGCGGGCAAAACTCTGAAAATGCAAGCCCCACAGAGCATTTCGAACTCTTTGTCGAAACATTTGCTCACCACAGACATCGATGTGACGCCTAGCGAGGTCCTCTCTTTCACAGTATTCACAATAATTATCGGTTTAGGAATTTCCATCCCTCTGAGTTTAGTATTTCCGTTCTTGGGATATTTCTTACCTTTCTTCCCTTTCATCTTCGCTTATCTGTTCTACACCTATCCTGCCTACTTGTCTGCAGTAACAAAAATCAAAGCGAATGACGAGACAGTTAAGGTAATTCTATACATGGTAATCTATCTCAGACTCAATCCCCAAGTTGAAGGAGCGATAAGATTCGCAGCCGCACATGCCTCAGGACCGATAGGAAAAGATCTGAAAAAAATAATCTGGGACGTAGAAATAAGGAAATACTATACGATTAATCAGGCAATCGGCTCTAAGATTGAAAAATGGCTGCTGTGGGACAAGGAATTCGTCGAAGCCATGAACCTCATCCAAGCCCTCGCTCTCGAGACCAACGAGCAGGCAAGGGAGAAGACTCTTGACAAGACTCTTAATTTCGTACTTGATTCTACTTATGAAAAAATGAAAGACTACTCCAGAGAACTGAGAACTCCGATAATGCTTATTCACACAATGGGAATTACATTTCCGATCATGGGTTTGGTCATGTTCCCGATGATTGCTATATTCTTGAGCGAAGACCTAAACCCGGGATTCCTTATTTTCGGATATATTGTCGTCCTTCCCCTTCTGAATTATTTTTATCTTAGAAGGACAATTGCAAAACGTCCTGGAGCCTTTGCATATCCAGACATTTCTCATCATCCTGATCTCCCTCCTCAAGGAAAATTGATTTTGAAAATCTCAGGAAAAAAATATCTAGTTCCTATATTGCCGATCTCACTCATAATCATGTTCTTTTTGCTCATCCCAACTTTCACCTATCTATACGTCCTGACATCAAAATTTTTTGCTGTTAAAGACCTTCCTGATTTCGCTGACAGATGGAGATTTGAAATGAAAGCTGAGTATGACAACGCTCTTTCATTCACATTCTACAGTCTTAGCGGTATCTGGGGGATGGGTCTCGCATTGGTGATTTACTTTTACGGTTCCAGCTATCAGAGGCTGAAGATAAGAAACGACATCAAGCTCATAGAGGACGAATTCCAGATAGGACTTTTCCGTTTGGGAGACGTTCTCTCGTCTGGCGTTCCTATAGAAACGGCTCTTGAAGAAACCCTCGACAAATACAGGCAGTACAAGCTTCAAGACTCGCCCATGTTCATATTTTTCCTTAACATCCAGAAGAACATTCGCGAACTCGGCATGACACTAAAAAGGGCAATCTTTGACGAGCAATATGGAGTGATGAGAAGGTATCCATCGTTCCTGATAAAAGATGTCATGTCGATAATCGTCTCTGCCGCTGAAAAGTCTTCCATCATCCTCTCCACTGCATCGAAAACAATCTCTTCCTTCCTGATGAAAACAAAGAATGTTGAGAATCTTCTGAAAGAACTGCTCGATGAAGTTTCAGCTGCAATCCAACTGCAGTCAAGTTTCATCGCCCCATTCATAACAGGTATCGTAGCTGGTATGGCTACCTTCATAATCAGACTTTTGGGAAAATTATCTGAATTCATGAAGAGCATCGAAGAAACGTTCAATTTGTCAGGCTCTTTCATCCATGGCGGCACCGTCCAGTTCGGCCAGATTCTAAGTTTTGCTAGCATAGAAAAAGTCATTCCTGCCACGGTCTTCCAATTGGTTGTCGGCATCTACATGCTCGAAATAGTTGTCATCCTATCATACTTCTTGAACGGAATCAAGAATGGTTTCGACAAGACTACAAGAAATGTGTTGATAGGAAAGGGCGTGATGATGGCCTTAATCTTCTATTCGATTGTCCTTGTTGTCGGGATAGTAATCTCTGGAAGCTTTTTCGACACAGATACCCTAGGAGGAATTTCAAATGTTGGGACATAAAGGTCTGGAATTAAACACAATCGGATACCTCACTGTAGGTATTGTCGGAATCATCGTCTTACTAATGTTCTTAGTCGGTCCGTTCTCAGATACAATGAAAAAGACTTTCTGCTACTTTTATGAGAACACATTGAAGCAAACTTCAGATTTATGTAAAGGACTTAACAAGCCTGTTACATCAATTTCCATCTGCAGACAGGGATGCGACAAATCAGCAGAGAACAAAGAAGAGTTTGCAAGATTGATTGCTGCTTTTGCAATTTCATGTTGGCAGGGCCAAAGAATTAAGGTTACTAATTCTACTGTCTGCTACAACCTGTTTGTAGAGGATTCATTCGGACCTGTTACAGAGTCATACATGACACAGATCATTGAAAGAGAAAATGGCTGCGACGTCCTTGAAAATTCCAAGATTATCAATGCAACTGGACAACTCTCCGACTATTCTGGGAACTGCGGAGGGAGTGACAACATAGTCTGGCAAGTTTCAGGAAATGTAATAAACGATCAGCGGCTGATTTTGATTAAGTACGATACTGTACAAAACAAGATTGTGATAATTGCCTAACAAATTATTCTCGTCGCAGCAGTGACGTTAAAGTTGTCCAAACCCTTAGTTACAGAGTTCTTTGTAATATCTGTTGTCATGACGGTTTGATCTCCGCGTCCGCACACAGTTGTTCCATCGACAGTCGCAGTCGTGTTCAGCTGTTTTAGTATCTTGTTCACCATGTCTTGGTCTTGGACATTTCCAGCAGAAGTGTCAGTAAACAAGAAAATCTTTCCTCCACGATTTTGAAAGTTTCCAATTGCATTTATTTCTGAATTGCTCCAAGTTACTGACCCACCACATTCAACTATTTGAGGGAGGCACCAGCCTGGTCGGAAAAGCCAGAGCTGATCGTAATTTTTCAAAATGTCATCGGTCAATTGAGTTGTGTGCCTCAGGAAACCGACCATGAATCCAGAACTGCTCAATGAATTTATTATAGGCAATTTAGATTGAGAGGAAGGATCATACTGGTTAAGTTCCCAAACTATCAAAATCTTTTTTCCACCAAGATAACCTGCCGCATTATTGAGTAACTTGATTATACTGTTATCTATAGTGCAACATTCTTTCAGTCTTGACATGTCTGTTATGACAAGGACGTCTCTACTTACAAGCCCCAAGATAACTGACGTCTGGCATCTGATTAAAGATACAGTTTTACATAGCCCACATGTTGAAGATGGGTTTTCTCCAACGTTCAAAGCAGACACCCCACATTCTGTCTTGGTCAACTTCACCAGATATTCTTGGTAGCTTGATCTTCCTAACAAGGTGTCTACTACTCCTAAAAGGTTTTCCTCCGCCTTTATTGGGTGAAACTCTAAATCACAACTCACTCCTTCGCAAAATTGCTCCTTTTGGAATTTAAGGCAAGCAAACTTTCCATAAGTACGATTATTTTTCTCTACATACGTCTTCGGATCTGAAGTTGAATAAACTATTGATACAGAATCTGGAAAGACAAACTTCTTCGAGGACTGAATACCAGGTCTACCCTCGCACAGAGCATTGACAGTGCTGGTTAAATCATCAAAACTCTGTCTTGCATCCTCCCTTGCCCTGCTAAGTGTCAGGTAGCTCATCAACTGGAAAAAAAGAACAAACATGATCATTCCGACAATTATCCCGCCTATGAGCCATATCCAGACAGCGATACCTTTCATGTTATTCTAATTTATTATAAGAAATCCTTAGTTAAATTATGAAGGGAGCAGCTCTCGCGCTGGAGTTTGTTTTCAGAATAATCATTCTACTTGTAACCGTTGCAGTCATTATAGGTTTGATTTTGAATTTCTCCAGGGACATCCAGACTTCGATAAACAAATTCCTTTGCAAGTTCTTCAATTGCCCAAGTGAGGCCAATTGTCCAGATAAGAAACCGATTGAGAAGGATTCATTCATATCTTCTGAAATCTCCGCGTATATTCAAAGCTGTGACAGCTGCAACTCAAATCTTCCAGTTCCAGATCAGAAGGATACGGTTTGTTACTTGTTGCTAGCCAGAAAACCTCCATACTTCAGTGCAGATGCTAACACAATACTGAGCAGCCTACCTTCTGATGTGAAGAAAAGAACTTCGATAACCGCAAACTTCAACAGCCAAATAGTCAAGATAGAATTCAAAGAGTTAGGTCCCCAAATAATAGTGAGCTCTCCATGAAAGGAATGTCATTCAAGCTCGTCGCAGATGTTTTGATTGCACTAGTGGGAGTTTGGATAATCTTAACCGCGATGAACATGTTTCTTCCCAACTACACAGGTCCAGCCATCTGCAAACTCTATCAAATAATTCTTGTAATCCCTCTACCCCAATCTTTGAAACCTTCTGTATCTCAATGCAACATCACTCCTACAAAAGAAAATGTCATCTTAAGGCCTACTTCAAGCTCAGACTTGAGAGTTAAGATTGCGGATTATGTGTGGACGTGCTGGAAGGAAAAAACCAACAGTGGGAAAGTAGGAATATCTTTTCAGTGCTACGAGATTCTGATTAAAAATGTTCCTTCTGAGTTCGGAGAGAAAGAAATAACGGATGTCCTCAAATCAAAAGGTTACTGCTCATTCCTTGAGAACAACTTGCTTGATTTGGAGAATCAAGCCTATGATTGCGGAAAACAAAATAAAATCTATTGGACAGGTGGAAGAGTGAATTTAAACGATACTTCGGTTTTCATAAATTACAATTCTTTCTTTCATAGAATCGAGGTGGCCGTCTAGTGGATGCTGATACAATTAACTTGATTGGAATTATAGCCCTGTTTCTTGTAATCATCATCGTTTCAATTCTCATCATACAATCTCAAGGATTAACTCTGGGCTCACAGATTCCAACTCAACTTGGAAATGTGTTCAAGAAATTTGTAAGTACTGTCATTCAAACATCCCCTTACAACATTTGCGAGGCATATGCTGGTAAGGAAATTTCAATACAAGACTTCCAGACACTTCTTCAGGCTGTCTATCAAGGTCAGTGCGGAGACGTTCACGCAAATGTTTCTCTCACATTCTCGTTGACCCAAGAAGACATAATCAGGATAAGTAAACTCTCAGGTATCGCAGGCGGAGGAAATTTAATTTTTTACAATCTGACCAAGCCTCTCGGTGTGGGAGCACTGATCATTATAGGAAACCAAGGTGACTATCCCCTAAAAACTTTTGATTTCGTAGACATGTGGCAGCAGGGATCTCCTTCTCCAGACACTTTCATAGCCAGAGCCATCAAGGGTTGCGATCCGACAGACAACATCTGTGATGCAAGTTGCATTTTGAAGAGAGTATGCGATCCTGTGTGTGACGATGGCCAGCGCCATGGAATTCCTTGCAATCTTGCTTGCATAGATTCGAACAACAATGGAGTGGTTGACATAGATGATTCCAATAAAAGAATTTCTGATGGAAAATGCAATCCAGATTGTTATTCAGATAGATTGAATCCTTTGAAAGCCTATGACCCCGGTTGCGAATGGTTGAAGTTGACTGACCAGACTTTCAGGCAGAAGTATGGAGGTATTTGTGACCCAAATTCAAACGGCGTGAAAGACGGAATTTGCGATCAGGATTGTATAAAAGATAAAAATATCTGCGATCCTGACTGCAACGGAATTGTTTATCCTGGAAATCCCAACGGAACCACCGATTCGAAATGTTTCGTTTGTGATAAGACTTGCAACAGCTGGTGTTCGCCTTCCTGTACCGTATTCGACAATGATCCAGATTGCCCATCAGGAGCTCAGGGTCCAAGAACTGAATGTTGTGGGAATGGAATCTGCAATACAACTGCCAGTGAAAACTGCCAGTCTTGCAGTAAAGATTGCCTTGGAGCAGGAACAACTTGCAGCGATTTCAATTTTGTCTGCTGCCCAAGTGATGGAAAAGCTGACTCACTCGGATGTACTGTCAATAAAGATTTGAAAGAGAAGAGCAAATGTAACTGCAACAGCCAATGTGCGACGAATCTTCAATGCGACACTTCAGGCCATTGTTGTCCCGAAGGAAAAATCTGGAACGGGACGGATTGCTTCTTTAGAAAAACTTACAAATTACTATTTGTTCCTATAGATTACAGCTCTGGTCAGGCAGCATCCTTCAAAGCCAGTGCTCAAAAAGTCGTCGACTTATTTATTAAACTCAGTCCGTTGAGTGAATGTCGAAATCCGCAGAGCAGAGTAGAAGCAGTGTTCGTCGAACCAGGCGAATGTAGTGTTTCGTGTCCTTATCTTTGGCCCCTTTGCAATGACAATGTCTTAGCTTGTGCCAAAAAAAGCAAATATGCAACTGTTTACAATAAGGTCGTCGGTCTTTTCCAGCGTGGTCCGATATCATGTGACGGCAGCGGTGGTATGTGTATAGGTGCAGCCAGAGACATCCCTTCAGACCAGAGCGTCACTTGGGCGAGCTATACAAATACTGTTTTGCACGAGATCGGTCATTCTCAGAACTTGTGTCATGAATGTGATCCTTCTCCACTTTCTAATCCAAACTATTGCGCAATGATTGGATGTGCATGTAGGGGAGTGGGGCAAGACAGTTACTGTCCGAATCCAAACGTAGGGGCATGCACAGGAAGTTATCAGGATGGCTGGATGATGTGCTATGGTGCACAAACAAAATATTCTGCCGGAAGCTACAAATGGTTAAAAGAGCATGAACTAAAAGATTATATGGATGGTTGTGGACAATGAAAAAATTAAGTGTTTTCATAATCTTCATTCTCATTTCTTTTCAGATTATCTCAGCCCAAGATTATGGGAAAATATTCCTTCTAGACATCGTCGTTTACAAGAACGATTCAGTTCAACTGAATGAACTTAGAGAAGCCCAAGGAACTCCGAACGTAGAGAACTTGTTAGGAACTGGATATAAGATAAGACTGGTATCAGACTCCAATTCAGTATTATTCGAGAAAGAATTTCTAATAGGTTTCAGTGGTCATGGGATATCCACTTCAGGAAAACCCGTTGAATTTAATGATACCAGCAAGAATTTGGTTTTCAGACTTCCGGCACCTGAAGGCGCGACAAAATTGCAGTTATTACACGAGTCAAAAATAATTTTCTCAAAAGATTTACCTGGCGTATCAAAACCTATTCAGACATCATCATCTTATTCAATCTACATTTATCTAGCTATTTTGATTGTCGCAGTTATTCTTTTGGTCTTTCTTTTGCTGAGGCGCAAAAATTCCCATCAATATGAAAATCTAAAACAGAAATGGTCTTGAGATGAAAGGCATACTCGAAACAATCCCCGAATTTTTTCAGATTATTGCCGGAATAGCAGTCGCATTGATTCTCTTACTCCTAGTCTTCCAACTCACCGGTGGATTCAAAAATTCTTCTGAGGTGAATCTTTCTGGAGACAAACAGAAAATCGCGTCTACTATTGCTAATTACATAGTGACATGTTGGGATCAAAACAGAAATGGTCTCAGCCCCAAATCTTCTGTTTGCAAGAACATTAACATAATTTCTAATTCAACGATTACAGAATTTGACGTCACCAAATCTCTAAACTGCGAGAACATTCCTAATAACAATTGCACATCTGGAGATTGTAGTTCCTGTGTTTCGAAGAGGTATCCAAATCAGGACAAAGTCAAGTGGTATATTACTAGTGATAAGAACTTCACGATTTCTTATGATGGGTATGAAAGGGCCATTTTCGTCGGCACGCCTGAACCTTAGATTCTAAAGTTATAACAATCTGCAACAAAATTATACATATGAAGGGTGTAGCTGCATGGATTTGGATCGTGATGAGTGTCGTACTTGCCATTATTGTAATAGTTTTTGGATCCAAACTTGTTCTAGACCAGCTCAGCTCTACTCAGAAAGAAATAGCTATTGAGAACTTCGCCGACATTTATTTCAAAGTCAAAAACGTCTGCTTCAAAGGAGGAGTCGGAGAAATCTACAGATACAAGATCGCACTGCCAGAATCAGTGACAGCTATTTACATTTCGAATGTAAGCGACGAACCACCGCCAGCAAAAGTTTCTGTGCTCATCTCTTCTGGTTCAATGGCCATTGGAAAATTCTTTTGCATTAAATTCGCTGAGGAAAACATACCTCGATGTGAACCTCTCTCTTGCAGTGTGAATATGACTTACTTCGGAACCCCATCTCAAAAATCCGATCTTGCCTCACTTATTGCGAGACTATCAGAAGGTTCGCCAGTCTTCAAATATGAAGTTCTTATAAACAAGACAGATTTCAGTTTCGTTGACATAACTGCAAAACGTTCTATCGGAGAAAAGATAACGACTACTACAACTTCTCAATAGGCACCAATATTATATACCACAATCAAAATTATCTAAGAGGTCGTGCTGTGAAAGGGTCTGTAATACTGTCCGAGACAATGTTGGAGACTACAGCCATTCTCATCTCTTTCATTCTCATCGTCCTTGTAGTTCAACTTGTCTTCTCTCAACAGAACCAGCGAACTTACGAATCTGTTTTCGAGGCTCTCGGTAGAGACGTTTCAACTTCTATAGATAGGGCTGCAGCAACAGCAGGAAATATTCAAATGCAAATAGACATTCCAAAAGGTCTCAGATTCAGATTAGACATCGATCAGAAAGCACTCATAATAAAATACGGCGACAAGAATTCAGTCAGAACATTCTTTTCAAGCCTCATTAAATCCGGTCCCTATTCATTTGAAAATCCCAAGTCGCTCTGCATAGTCAAGACCGTCAATGACAACAGCGTCTATATCAGCAACAAGACATGTTCCTGCAATACCAATGATAACATTTGCGATCCCGAATGCAATGTGGAAAATAAGTGTGATACAAAATGTGTGAATGACAACTCCACTGGCGTATGCAACCCATTCTGCGCAAAAGAAAATCCAGGCATCTGTGACAAAAATTGCTATAGAGGATACCAGACAGGTGTGTGCGAGAAGAATTGCATTAAAGAAAATGAAAGAGATGGCATTTGCAGTCCTGATTGCGAAGGATTGAAAAAAGGAGTTTGTGATTTAGATTGTTACGACCAATATCCCAATAGCAAAACAGGTTACTGCGATCCAGACTGCCCTGCCAAGAGTAAAATAATAGATAAAGATGGAGTCAAATACAAAGTACAAGACGGAAAATGTTACACAGGTTGTATAAACACAACAGCCTCAACTCCTACAATTTCCACTCCTTCTAAAATAACTTTATTAAAAGACGGTATCTGCGACTTGGATTGTAAAGATTCAAAAAACATCTGCGACCCTGACTGTCCAGATTCACGTGCATGCCAGAATGTTTGTACAAAAGAAAATCAAACAGGATCAGACCCTTGCTGTGCTGGACTTGTGGCATGCCCTGGCGATAATATTTGCAGGAAAGACTGCTGTGGTAATGGGAGGTGCGAGTGGAGACCCGGCACACAATACGGGTGGCCTGAAGGATACAAGACAAAATGGGAGACAAATTACACTTGTCCTCAGGATTGCGGTCAAGCAACACAACCATCATGCCAGACAGGCGGACCTTTCACTTCATCCGCTTGCTATGAAGATGTTTTCCAAGGAGGTACCAGAACAGGAGACAAGCCAAGCTGGCAGCCTGGAACAATCTCCATCTGCGACTCAGAAGTTAAGAAATTCTTGGACAGAAGAAATTGGGATATCAACGAAGTAATAAAAACAATAAGGGCTCGCACACCTGAAGGCTGGGCTTTCGATGCGAGTAGATACATCAGAGCCTGCCAAAGACTTCAGCCTGCTGGTTTCACGATATCCGCAAACGAGAACTACAAAAGAGAGGATTACACTTGTTGCTGTTTGTCAGAATGTCCTGACGACAGAGCAACTTATATCGGAAGCGAATGCTGCGGAGTTGGTTACTGTGCAGACCATGCCTCTGCAGTGTTGTCAGTCCTAAGGACTCTCGGTGTTCCTGCAAAGGACGCTTACACAACTTTTGACATTGCCGGAGATTGTAGAAGGCATGCATTCGTAGTAATGAAATGTGATCCCGATTTGCAAAACCAACCCGGATTGTGGCCGAATGAATGCAATGGAAACGCCAACAGATGGTTGAGACTTGATGCAACAGGCCAATTTGTGACTTTCCTAGATCAAACAGACTGTGATGTCATGTGCATTTGGTGGAATGACAAGGGATTGTACGCTCTAAACGATGGAATAAGTTCTGACGGAAAAAGTGGTTACGCAGTTCCACCAGGTGTGAGGTGCGGCGGAAATTGGAATCCTTCAAACTCTAGATGCAAGCAGACGAATGTAGATTGCCATATTGACGAACTGTGCGCATTGGCAGGCGTGCCTCAAGGTTTCAAATGTATCATACCAGGTGCTTGAATGAAAGGCCAGATGTCTTACATTTTGAAACCGATTTCTTTGGTGATGACAATAGCATTGCTCTTGTTTTTGTATAGCTCGATTTCTGAATCCATCGCAAAGGAGAGGCAGGCTTCAAAAACTCTGAACCTGATCAGCACTTCCACGAACATCCTTCTCATTCTTGCAAATTCGGAAGATTGCCTTGCTTACAGATCTCCTGCGACTGATGGACTCTATGCCAACATCGTCGACGTGACAAAATTGAAACAGATGGCCTCCGATTTCAAAAATATCGAACCTCCTTGTGCGAGAAATTATAATTTCGGATGGAGGGCGACTGTCGTCGAGATTAATCAGGATCCACAGACTCCATCTAAGATTTGGTCTTTCGGTGCCAAGAATTTTTCAACAGGTCCTGCTTTCAAGAATGATATCAACACCTCTATGCCAATTGCAATCAGATATTCTGACAAGGATGTCATTCCAGGCAACATTTACATTTATCTTGTCAACGGAGAGTTGGAGAACATAGCAGGCGCTCTTGACTGGTCGTGCGACTTGTTTAGAAACGGGAGACTGAATGCCACATCATTTGGCATACACACAAGTTTCCCACTCAGCTATTACAAATCTACAAACGAGCTCTGCAGCGGAACTAAACAAAAATCGTGCAGAGTCATGTCTTGCCCTCTTGCTATCAAGGACATCAAAGCACCAGGTGATTATGTCTGGACGATAAGTTATTTGCAGGGGAGTCTTGTGGTAAAATGAAAGGGCAAATATTTGAGGTCATGGGTTTTGTCATGCTTGCTATAGCAATAATCGCAGTGATTATTCTTTTGAGGACTACAAGCATAGGAAGTTTTGGAAAAACCATTCTCACCCTAGCTGAAAGACACGAGAGGGAAGGAGTGAGTGCTGGCGCTAACGCACTTTTTTCAATGACAGAATCAAAGAGTGGAAAATCTCTACAAGAGTTGGTAGGGATCGCTGCATACATCGGAAATGACACGATAGATTTCGGACCTTCAATCAGTTACGTGGATGTTCCTCAGGAAATCACTTGGAGACTTGATGCTCTTTATGGGAAAGACCACTGGTATATGAGAGTTCCCTATCCGAAGATTGAAGCTGCAATCCAAATTATTTTCATTCAAGACACTTCCTCAAGTTTGTGTGATGACGTTGAGAATCTCAGAAAAGTTTTGCCCGGTTTGATAAGTGACCTTAGAGCTGCAGGCAAAAGAGTGACTGCAACGATTTATTTGCTCGAAGGCGGCAGTCCTTGTTGCGGAATAGGTTCTAATCCCAGCCAACCTTATGTCATCTCTTGCGACAAGTTCCCTCAATCTCAGTATCTGAGATGTTCTAACATTGGAGGACTTCAATGCGAAGACAAGAGGCGAGGAGATCCTTCCGAAGATTGGGGACATGGAACTGCATGCGCAATTGAAGCAGGTCCTATTGAAGGCTGGCAGAAATTCAGCGTGAGAGTGGTCATCCCAATTTCTGATGAAGTTCCTGAAGGCAGTGAATGCGGACTTGACACAGGCAATCCAAGATGTTGTGCGAGCACTCCGAGCAGCTACGTCGAACAGCACAACAGCCTTCTCAGAGGAATCGAAGTCGCTAAAAAGAACGGAGTTTTTGCATTTCCGATAAAGGCCGATCCAGGGAGTGGATGCTGCCCATCGTGTTCAAACTGCGACGCTAAATGTAACATCTGCGTAATCTGGCAAGGTCAAACATATCATGACTTTACGCAATTACAATGCCAGTGCAGCGGACTTGTCACGCAATATATGACAGAAATGGCGACTGCAACCGGAGGGCAGATGTACGATCTGAGCAAAGGATCCGACCTGGCTAGCGCCCTTAAGGATGTAATCGAGAAAGTGACTCCAGAAAGAACTGGAGCTCTTGAAGCAGGGAACAGAGCAGGATATGAAATTGCACAGAGAACAAAAAACATCAGGGCTGTCAACTTTCCTGTACCAGTCGCAGTTGCAGGAGTATACACCACAGCAAATATCTATGAATGGGCCTAAGTAAACTTTTATACCCCCCTCGAACCATACTTATTTTATGAAAGGCATCGCATATGCCACAATCGTAATCATTGCACTGATTGGAGTCTTGATGGTCTCTGTATGGTCTTATAACAATCTTTCATCCGGTACTCAGTTCGCCGGCACAATTTCAAATGTCGGACCAAAAGACATTGCAATTACCAGACTCGAAACTGCGAAGAGATTCTTGAGTCAGGATTTGTCTTACTCTACTCAAAGCGCATCACTTGAGGTAGCAGCAAATGGTGGAAGTCAGGCATCTAGAACATTTTGGTATTGCAACAACGAGCCAGTTCCTCCAGAATCAAATGAAGTTCATTTTTCCATGAGTAACACATCCAATGTCTACTTGCAGACATACTTTAAAGGTTTGAAAGACAGCCAGATTGCGCAGCTCGGTGTTACCGCCTCTCCATATCAATGTAATGGAATCTACGATTATGGCAAGGATGCGTGCAACCAGAGAAGTTCTCAAGGATGCGAGTCGTTCAAATCAACTGCGACTCAAGGTGGAGTGATTACAGTTACAAGTCCTGCTTCTGTAACCTATTCAGGTGATTTGGCGGTTGACAACACAAATAACAGGTTCTGGTGGATATATTACAGACTTTATGACGATACAAAAAATAATCTTCCAGTCAGAGTGATATTCTCTTCCATAAGAGATCAATGCACCAGTCCTACATCAATGCCGCAGAAGATTGAAGTTGCAATCCAGAATGTATGCAAACACTATGAAGAATTATTCAAAGAGGATCCCCAGTATGTGAAATGCTCTTATGAAATAAAATGTCTTGACACTGCAAATCCTGTTGCATGTTTGAATACTCCATGCCAGAAATCTACATTTGCTGACAATCTCTGCTATGAAAAAACTTCAGCTTCTGGTTTGAAGACAAATGTTTTTGATTCGCTGGGTGGAAAAATCGTCTCCGCACAAACAGGAAGCAGTCTAGGCGGAGTCTTGGTCAACTTCAAACTCACCGATAACAAGTTTAACATACCTTCATCAAAAGGCTTGCAGCCACTTGTTTGGAGTTTCTGGGATAGCTTTGATGTGACAAGGCAAGAATGCAGACCAATCGATTAGTGAGAATATGAAAGGACAAATGAGTCTTGAAATGATAATCGGGCTTTTGATACTACTTGTAGTAGCTTTCGTCGTCATCAGATTATTTTTGAATCAGACAAGCGGACTCGGAGGTCTGAGTGATGTAAGAAAATCTCTCCAGTACGGGGAATTCAAGCAGGGTTGTGATCAGCTCTGCAAAGAAGGGAACATCGTCAAATGGTGTTCAACAAAATTGACAGGTGATACAGATCTGAACAGGAATGGTAGAATTGATTCTATCGATTCAGAAGGTTTGCTAGGCTTCAAGGCGTGTGAGAATGCCATTTATTGCATGAACATGTTTCCATGTGTAACTGACAACGGAAAACTCATACCACAAGATTGCGTGCAGACATTGTGCTCGGCATACTACCAAAGTTATCAGGATGTGACTAAAGCTAATCAGAAAGTAAAACAGATATTCCCTGATCAGGGAACCTGCAACTTGAAGACTGATGAGAATTGGTTCACATACTATGGATTCAATTCCAATTCTCCATGCAGCGGGACTACAGGTACGGGAGGTAGTTCAGGAGGCACCGGTGGAGGTTCTGCATCTGTTTCATGCAACAAGGGCAGCGATGGAACCAGCATATCATGTAATTGGTCATGCCCGAACGCTCTGACAAGCGGACAATCCAGAGTTGTAGCAACTTCTCCAGGTGCGAAAAGTTGCTCTAGCACCGATTATTCAGGAACATGCGCGTTCACAGGATTGAGCCCTGGAACTACATATTACATAGGCCTCATCTGCGATTTGCCTGACGCAAGTATCAGAGCTTCAAATTCTGTTCAGGTATAAGTGAAAGAAGTATTATATTTAAAAAGTGAATATTATTCTAGGGGATTTTGAACGTCTGTTAGATCAGGTAGTAAGAATTGTAAAAGTAAATTCTCCAACCGAACTTTTATCCTCCTATTTGCTATTTCCTTTTCTCTCTTAGCTCTTAGTGCTTCTGTTTTTGGATATACCCTTGACGATTTATCTAGAGCATTGCAAAATGTTTTATTCCCCTCGCAAACTCAACCAGCTACGGGTCAGGCTAATCTGTTCCAATGGTTCCAGAATATTTTTGCTCCACAAACATTTGCTACAGGAACAGGAGGAAGACCTGCATGCGATCCGACATGTACAACCACAGCACAATCACAAGGTTGTTCTGGAAGTGGTGGAGTCATTTGCAGTTGGGGTTATTATTATTGTGGAAAAACAAACGGATGTTATTCTGGAGGAAGTCAGGCGTGGTGCAAGAGTGATTGTGGTATTAGCACTACAGTTCCTCCTAGTGCTCCTACATGCAATCCTAACTGTGGTTACACAGGAAATTGCAAAGGTTCTGGCGGAGCTTCATGCGGTTTCGGTCAATACTATTGTGCTGCTACTAACCAATGTTATGGTAGTGCATCAACTTGCCTTTCAGCTTGTGGAATAAGTTCGACTACTTGTATATGCCAGAGTGGAAGATGCACGAACGCTTGTACAGGTGGTAAAGCTGGAAGTTCTTGTTCTTCAAATTCACAGTGTTTTGTGAGTCCTACAACCACTTCAACTCCTTCAGCTGATGTTTGCAAAGGTCGTCCTGACAACACACAAGTCGGAGGTGCTGGACCAACTTGTACTGGAACTTACAGGTGCTGTGGTGAAAAATGTGTTTATACAGGCAATCTTCCCTGTTATGCAACGACTACTACAACCCAGCCCCAATGTGAATTCACAGATCGGAGGAATTGTGATGTAGAGTGTCAAGCAAATAGTCGTACATGCCAATATGTTTCAACTAATTGTTTCAGATGTAGTGGGACTACTACAACACCCGGTACATGTCCATCTGATAAACCCTATCCAGACTGGAATGTAAAAAACGGACAATGTCTTCCATCATGCGGTCGAGGTGGGGGACCAACTGCACAATGTGTGGGAACGACAACATGCCCATCTGGATTTACTCCCGTATCAAGTTATGATTGCAATCCTACGGATGGAAAGAATTGTTGCGTTCCTACAACCACTACAACAACTACATCAGGCCAAGGTGCACAGTGTGCGTCTCGAGGTGGCAATTGTAGAACAGTTTGCTCCAGTGGTGAAACAGATGTAGGCGGTGTAGATTGTACTCAACCTCAGGAAGGTCAAAGAACTTGCTGCATTCCTCAATCAACTCTTTGTGATAATTTCTGCAGAACAGTTGCTCCACCACAAGGCTGCAATGCAATCGGTGGTGTCAAATGCAGTTCCGGTTCTTACTTTTGTGCTTTAACGGGTAATTGTTACACGAATCAAAACACATGTTTCAGTGCATGTGGAGCAACTACTACAACCACAACATCTACTTCAACTTCCCCATCAAAACAAACTTGTTCTGACGGAACTTCAGTCGGCACTTGTTCCAAAACAAAACCAGCAAGATGCTATTCAAACCCATATGGCTCTCCTTATTTGAGAGACGATTGTAATACTTGCAGTTGTCCATCTGATATGTACTGTAACCCGATTAAAGGGCAATGCTCCCCTCGACTAAACGGGTACGAGAATTGTCTTGCAGATACATCCACCATCAAAAAATGTGATGGAGATTTCCTTAACAGTTATGGCAAAGGATGCCAAGTATTTGGTAATGCCGGAGACAATTGCCCAAAAGGTCAGTGCGGTTATATTAGCTTTATGTCAACTACTTATTGCGATGGCGGTTGTGATTCTACAACAAATACTTGCAAGCCCAAACCTCCTCCGCAACCTACCTGTTCATCGAAAGGAGGAAATTGCAAGACAGTTTGTTTGAACGGCGAACAGGACTTGGGTGCTCTCGGTTGTTCTCAAGGCGGGATAACTGGAGGAAAAACTTGTTGTGTTCCCGCAGGCACGACACCAACTACGACGCCTCCTAGTTTGTCACCGTGCTCCAGTTTGAAAGATGCAGTATGCAAAACCGTTTGCCTAAATGGTGAATCCCCGTTGCAAGGATTATGCCCACAAAGTGGAATTGCCGGGGGAAAAATGTGTTGTAGTATCAACCAGCAGACCCTGCCCCCAATCCAACTTCCGAAATGCCAATCTGGTAGTGATGTTGCTGAAGTAGGATCTTGCTTATCTGGAAAACCACCTAAATATTGTGTTAATGTCGGGCATTCAATTTTCACTGACTATTGTAACAAATGCGGCTGCCCACCAAATTGGAACTGTGATCCTTGGTTAGGTTCATGCAGTCCCAGCACAGGTAACCAACAGTTTTCCCTGGCATCCTATCAATACAGTGTAGCGGCAGACCAGTCTCTCACCTTTATAGTTCCACTAGGAAATGCAAACATTCTAAGCCAGTCGTTGGTGGTGAGCAATTCACCTTACACAAATTATGACGTGAATATAGGGGGGTCAGTAAGAGTCATCACTTTCGTATGGAATCCAGACTTCAATGTACTCGTCAACACCTACTACGTGAATCCAAGCTAATTCATCCAACCGTAACTTTTTCTCACTTCTACTATAAATGTAGCAGGCTTGAAAATTCCCAACTCTGAAATTATCGCAGTCAATTTTTCAGGATTAACTTTCTCGAAAACGTAATTACTAATCTTTACTCCACGCGGAGGATTCTTCCAAATTTCTTTTGCTTCCCTCCTTTCAATCTCCTCATCAAAACCGAAAATTGTCTTAGGATCAAACTTCCACGAATGAGTGCACACGAAAACTGGAATTTGATAATTGTTTGCAACATCTGCAACCAACTCACTTCCTATTTTGTTTATGACATAACCTTCTGCTGTTATCGCATCAGCGCCAATCATCATCAGATCTGCTTTCTTCAAGGCCAATCTTGCAGCAGAATCAACAAAAAGAGTTACAGGAATTCTTGCAGCTGACAATTGTTTCGCAGTTAATCTTCCTTGAAAAAAAGGTCTTGTCTCAGTAACATGAACTTCAAACTTCTTTCCAGATTTTTTTGCATGAATTAAAATGTCATTTACAATCGAAGAATGACAGTGTGTATAAACAATCATCCCGTCTTTTATTTTTTCAGAGCCGTATTCAATAATTTTTTTTAAATCTTCTTCGAGTTTCATTAGGAGTTCTTTACCACCACCCATTTTCTCCACATACATCAGTGAATTTCTTAGCATCGGTTCAGTCGGCCGTGAAGCTACGAGTTTTTTCACAGCCTTTTTCTTGTCTTTAGCCTTCATGTACGCCTTGACGGCTGCAATTGCAATGTGATAAGCTCCTTGAACTTTTATCGATTTAATGTCACGGACAGTTTTTTCTACAACATCCATAAATTGAAATTCACTTATGTTCAATTAAAGATTGATGGATTTTGATCAGCAACGAGTGAAGTTGGTGGAAAGACTGGAAAAATTGGGTTACGTTAAAACCGAAGCTATCAGCAGAGCCATGCTGAAAGTGAAAAGGGAGATGTTCGTAACCGAGGATAGGTACTCTGATGCGTATGCCGATTATCCATTGCCAATCCCCGGTCATGTCAGTATTTCCGCCCCTCACATGCATGCAATTTTCATGTCTGCACTGAAATTGAAAGATGGTGATAAGGTTCTAGAAATCGGAGCAGGTTCAGGTATTCTTCTTGCATACATGAAAGAAGTCGTCGGGGAGAAAGGCCAAGTGTTCGGTACTGAAATAATTCCAGAAACTTATGAGTTCGCGAAAAACAATCTTAAGGAAGCCGGATATGATAATGTTAAATTATTTCTTGCCGATGGTTCTAAAGGATTGTCAGAATTCTCTCCATTTGATAAAATAATTTCTTCTGCAAGCAGCCCTGAAAATATTCCTAAACCATGGATAGACCAAATCAAAATTGGTGGAATTATCGTCACACCTATAGGTCCTGAAGGGGGATATCAAGATCTCTACTATTTTGAAAAGAAAGATGGTAAATTAATTAAGAAAAATCTTGGCGGAGTTTTGTTCGTTAATTTAATTGGAGAATTTGGATTTAAGGAATAAACTCTTAAATAATCAAACCAAAGAATTATCATGGTCGATATTCCCACAGGATACTTCTTCCTTACTGTCAGCGGTTCTGGTATTCTAGCAATAGGAACAGTAGTTTTATTAGCTAGACTGTTTGGTTTTAGGTTTACTACTCAGCAAGTTGGCGCAATTAACAAACCTGCTGATTCACCAGAACATATTTCCTTATTTCAGCGCGAATTATTAAAATTGGGAGATGAAAAAATGCATTACATCCCTCAAGCAGAACTCAAGGTTCCATATGGGCTAGGTGATAGAGCCAGCGCTCTTGTCCACAGGTTTCATGGTTATGTACTCACTGAAAGGAAAACTCAAAATGGTCAATATACACTGCTTGATGCGTCAATTCCACCAACACAGTGGGACGAATTTAAAAGAGAATTAAAACGTGCTGAATATGTGTTAGATGCCTACAGCCATTTTGGTAAAACAATTGGGGAAAAATTAAAATAGAATGGGGTCGGCGCGAATTTCAGGCATATGCCTTTTGAACGCGCGCTAAGTGGTTTCGCTTTCATCTTTTCTTCAATTCTCCATGATTCGATGAATCTGGAGCCACCCGTCCTTTCCTGCTTTTTGAACCAGGCTAGACTACGACCCCGACTAACTAAATTTGTAAACTATATCATTAAACTCTTATTTAAAGACTTTGTAATTCAAAAGGTGCAGTATACCCCATACCATGGAATATGTGACAAAGGCATTGAACGAATCGACAGTGAGATATGCCATAATCCCATATCTGTTCAGCATAATTTCTGTAATCGTCCCGAAGAATGCAAGCAAAAAAACATCAGCGATCGAATATCCCAAAGAAAATTTCTTCGGTAGCTGCATGAACCACGCGCTTCCCCCGAAGAATACTATCAGCAGCAGTTCTATAGGATCAGCTCCTACAGCAAATAAACTGTAATCTCTGTTTATGGTATAACCTTGATTCAATAACCCAGAATAATCCAAGAAGAACGTTCCGATGAAGAGAAGCAACCCAATCATCAGAGATTTTTTTATCCTTTTCTTGTCTTTCCAATTTCTTTCAGCTTCAAAAACAAACCACCCCAGTGAGAGAACAGTAAGAATCTGCCAGAAAATAGATTTGTCAATCGACCCGAGCGTATACCACATAATCCCGAAAAGCAGAGACAGGAAAAAGAACAGATAGGCCAGCTTCCTGATGTCCTTCATAGTAAGATTTTAATGTTTTATTCTATTAATTAAACAAATAGGTTTTATGCAAGTCCCCAACCATATCGCAGTGATAATCGATGGAAACAGGAGATGGGCAACTGCAAGAGACATGCTTCCTTGGGAAGGCCATAAAAAAGGTGCAGACACGCTTGATCAATTTTTCAACTGGTGTTACGAATTAGATGTTCCTCAAGTTTCGGCGTGGGTCATGTCAACTGAAAATTTTGAAGAGAGGTCACCGCAAGAGATTAGCGAATTGATGAGAATTTTTGAAAATTATCTTGAGAAGCTTTTGAAGAAGAAATCTGATTTTCTTGACAAGTATCAGGTGAAGGTAAGGTTTGTCGGAGACCTTGAAAGATTGCCACCGAAACTTGTCAGGCTCATGGGAAAAGTCATGATTAAAACTGCAAAATACCAGAAAAAGGTTCTGAATATCCTTATCAATTACGGTGGTAAGTTCGATTTGACTCAGGCGATGAAGAAGGTCGCGCAGAAAATGATTAAAGCAGGAAGAATAGAAATCACTTCAAAAGAGATTGAAAAAAATCTTTTGCTTCCAGTCCCAATAGATTTGGTGATCAGAACTGGTGGAAAGAATCGTCTTTCTGATTTTGCTCTTTGGCAGGCAGCATTCTCGGAGATCTATGTGACCAAAACACTATGGCCGGACTTCTCCAAGAAAGAACTTGTAAAAGCAATCAAATGGTATAACTCAATTGAAAGGAACTTTGGCAAGTAACATGGCAGATGTTGTAGTAATAGGTTCAGGTCCAGCGGGTTGCAGAACAGCAGAGATAGTTGCAAAGCAAGGGTATGAAGTAATTGTCATCGAGGAGCATCCTGAAGCAGGAAAACCGACTCAGTGTACAGGTTTTGTGAGTGAGAAGATTGGAAAAATTCCAGATGATATTATAGTAAATAAAATAGCCAGAGCAAGATTCTGTTCTGGTAAATCATCTTTTGAAGTCAAGGCGAAGAAACCTATGATACTCATGGACAGACTGGGTTTTGATAAGTTCGTTTTCGGTGAAGCACTCGCAGCAGGCGTCCAGTTCAGATTTTCTACCAGATATCAGCAATTCGAGGGAGATAATGTCCTTACAAACATCACAACACACAAGACAAGAATTCTTGTTGGAGCTGACGGTCCTAACTCAACTGTCGCGAAATCCAAAAATCTCAAAATTCCTGAGAACAAACTCCTGCTAATGCAAGTGAATGTGAAATCGACATTCGATCCTTCGGTTGTCGAACTGTGGTTTGGTTCTGACATAGCTCCTGGATCTTTCGCATGGGTAGTTCCAGAAAATGACGAATACGCGAGAGTCGGACTAATGACAGATAAGAATCCGATACCATTTCTGGAAAAATTCCTTAAAGAAAGGATAGGAGAAACAGAAGTTTTCAATAGAATCGGCGATTCTATCAGGTTCGGGATTATCGAGAAATCCGTTGCTGACAGAGTTCTCCTCGTCGGAGATGCTGCAACCCAAGTCAAACCATTTTCCGCAGGCGGTCTCGTTTACGGCCAGCTCGGAGCAAGAATAGCAGGCGAGGCATGCGTCAAATCTTTGGAAGCCAATGACTTTTCTGAAACTTTTCTCTACGAGAATTACGACAAAGTGTGGAAGTCACAGTTGTCTAGACCGATAAAGAACGGTATGAGGCTGAAGAGTGTCATATCCAAATTCCAGGACAATTCCCTAGTTTTCTCAATGCTCAACAAGTTCGGACTTTCAAGGTTTGCATCACTAGTAGATGTGGATTTGATTGGCAAAGATTAAGTATTACAAAGTGTGTAAGGCTTAAATACTTTTAAACTGATTTTCCTTTAATGCCGACAAAGAAAAAGTCAATCAATTACATTTATTTTATTATTCCTGTCGCGATCATTGCAATACTAGGAATATACTTTTTTTCGAGGAATCCTTCTAGTCCAACTGGAATAATCGGCAACCAACACATTCTTTCGGAAATTGTTAGGTTGGAAACATTGAATTATCGACTACAACTGAACATACAAGACTATTCACAGCTCCTGAGCATGGTCAAAGGAGATCCTATAGCCGAAGATTTGGCAAATGATTCTCTATGGTTTGTTCAGCATGGAATCTCTCAGCATGCCTCTCATTCATTAAACGATTTGTACAGGTACATTCAGATAGGCAATTACGAAGTTTGCATTCCTCACGAGATAGAACACATAGGCGGATATATTCAATTCAATGAAACAGATAAAGTTCAGGAAGGTCTTTCTCGAATAAACGATTATTATGGCCAGTGGAAAACTCAGGCACATCAACTGCAAACAAAATATCCAGCAACTTACGAGAATCTAACTCAACTTATTCAAAATATAGATTCTGTTTTGGTGAAATTGAATTCTAACAACACGAATGTCTCTTCTGAGATTGACTACATAACCCTGAACGAATTATGTGGGACAATATGAGCCACGAGAGGGAATTGAACCCTCAACCTACTGCTTACAGGGCAGTTAAGCTCTATTTTTGCTCTGCCTTTGAGCTATCGTGGCATATCTGTTACATGATTAAATGCCTTTAAGAATATTTCTCTTTTAAGCTTTCCTCTGTCAAATTCAGACTTCGAAATTGAGTTGACAGGACAAATTTTATTGTAAAACATCTCAAACTTTTATGAAAATCTTTTCCCCATCAACCTTCGTCTCATATGTCCTGATATCTTTCGTAGCTGGAGGACCTAGAACTTTACCAGTCGTCACATCAAACATGGCTCCATGCAACGGACAAGTAATCACTTTGTCATCCAAAAAACCTTCACCCAAAGGACCTTCTTCGTGCGTGCACGTTTCCTGAGTTGCATAGAACTTCCCTCCAACATTAAACAGGGCGTATTCCTTTCCGTTTGCGAAAACAACCTTGGAGTCTCCAGGTTTCATGTCTTTTGTCTTTGCAACTTCAACAAATTCTTCCATGTTCATCTTATAATAAAAACAGACCTACATATAAAAATTTAACATTAGAAGTTTCATGTTCATCTATGAGAAAGAAGTTCTGTCCGAGGTGTGGGAGGGAAGCTGACAAATTCTACGGAAGAGTCTGCAAATACTGCTTCCTTGAAAAACTCTCTGTGATAAACAAACTTCCATCGAAAATCCTGATAAAAACATGCAAAATCTGCGGCAAAATCTACTACGAAGACAAGACTTTCTTCTCTTTGGAATCTGCAATCGATTATTCACTGACTAAAATTATCAGTCTTCCAGAAATAAGCAGCGCCACTTATAAAATCAAAGATAACGTCGCTCATGTAACCCTGAAGATGGGGTTGGAAGATCTGGAAAAGGAAGAGAGCAAGAGCATATCCATCGTCTCCAAATCCATAATCTGTGAATCGTGTTCAAAGAAAAACATAGGTTACTTTCAGTCAGTCATCCAGCTGAGAGCAAAAGATCCACTTTTAAAAATAATTTCCGATGAAGTCGAGGAAGAACTCAAAATCATGAACAGAAACGACCCACTCGCTTTCATCTCGAAAACCGAAGAAGAAAAAAATGGGAAGAACTTCTACATCGGGAGCAAACAAGCAGCAGTCGAGATATCGAGAAACATCAAACTCAAATACAAGGCGACAGTAAAGAGGACAAGCAAACTAGTTGGGGAATTAAAAGGTAAAAGGGTTTATAGAGATACCATACTAATTTCATTAGGCGATTGAATGGGAAAGAAAAAGTTCGAAATTTCTCCCGAAGAGCTCGAGGTTTCTAGAATAAGGATTCCCAGGCAAGGCGAAGTCTTAGGAATTGTAGAGATGATGCTAGGCGCAGACAAACTCAGAGTGAAATGCGAGGATGGAAATGTCAGGATCTCGAGAATCCCAGGGCGATTGAGAAAAAGAGTATGGGTTAGACCGAATGATTTGGTGCTTGTCCAGCCTTGGGTTGTCCAGACGAATGTGAGAGCGGACCTCATTTTCATCTACACTCACACTCAAGCCAACTGGCTTAAGAGAAAAGGTTTCATGAAAACAAATTCCTCGGTATGAGTATGACAGTAGTAAGACCAGCTGTTAAAGCAATAATAATGAGGGGGAACAAATTTTTGATTTTGAAAGATCGTAGATACAATTTATGGACTTTACCAGGCGGAAGATTGGAAATATCCGAATCTCCTGAGGATTCTTTGACAAGAGAAGTGTTTGAAGAAACAGGATTAGAAATTATTGTTGGTGAAGTTGCAGGCACTTGGAATTTCAGATCATTTGATGGAGATGAAGAAAGAGTTCTTACAAACTTTATCTGCAAAGAAATTGGTGGAAAATTCAAGTTGAGCAATGAAGACATAGAGGCAAAGTGGGTTACGCCGCGCGAATTTCTCATGGATGAGTTGAAAGTCCCACATCAAAGCCTGAAAAAGGCAATTTCAAGTTATTTCAAAATATAATTCTATTAGGATAGAATCTTATGTTCGATTATGTTCTCATTCCAGAGGAAAAACTAAAAATATTGAAATCCAATAAGAAAATCTGCGAAGAGCTTGAGGATTTGTGCTCATGCAAGTTCCATTTTTCTGACGTAGTTGAGATTGATTGCGACGACCCACTAAGAACTCTTAGAATTAAAGAAGTCCTAAAGGCATTCGGCCGTGGATTCGAGATTGATGACTGCCTGAATCTTCTCGACGAAAGTTATTCTCTAGAGATAATAGAGGTTCCAGAATTCTCAGGTAAATCCAGAAACAGGCAAATAGAATTAAAGGGAAGAGTTATCGGAAAAGAAGGAAAATCAAAAAATTTAATCGAAAAATACGCCGAAGTTAAATTAGCAATATATGGTAAAACGATAAGTATTATAGGGAAATGGGATCGAGTGAGGATAGCAAGAGAAGCAGTCGAGATGCTTTTGAGCGGAAGACTCCATGGGAGCGTATACAGATTTCTAGAGAGCCAAACGAGGTGAGATGTTGCCAAAGGAAAAACTAGAGTATTATTGTCCTACTTGTGGCATGATGAGCGAGGAGATTGAGGGTGATACTGAGGCACAACTCGCTGCAAATCTTAAAAATATATTTGCACAGGGCGACGAATTTGTTAAAGTTTGTGTGAAATGCGGCTCAAAGGCTATCAGAGTTAGAAGAGATTTGAAGGAGAAGAAGAATGGCTAACCAAAAAACTCTCTCTGCTGAAGAAATGGGAAAGGCGATGCGTGAAGTTTCCGTCGCCGAATTCTTTGAGAAGAACAGACACTTGCTCGGTTACGAGAATCCTACCAAAGCACTAGTCACAATCCTAAAGGAGATCGTCGACAATTCCCTAGATGCATGCGACGAAGCAGGGATTCTTCCCAATATGAAAATCACAATAAAGGAACTCGAAACAAAAGTGATGTACAATGTTGGAGATGATTTAGGTGAAGTAATAATCCAGGAAAGAAAACCAATCCTAAAAATAAAAGATCGCTTCGCAAAACTCGAGGAAACAAAAAAAACTGACGATAAGATTGAATATTTTTACTCTGCTGGTGGAAAAAATTATACTGTCACTGAAACGAAAGTCGAGGATGAAAAAGTTTACAAGATTTCTTCTAATGGCCAAGAACTAAAACTGATGAAAGTTCCGCTCGGGAGATTTAGAATTATAGGCGAAGACAACGGTCCAGGAATTATTTCTAAAAACGTAACACTCGCTTTTGGAAAACTTCTTTACGGCAGCAAGTTTCACAGACTAAGACAGAGCAGAGGGACGCAAGGGATTGGAATCTCTGGTGCAATTCTTTATTCTCAGTTGACTACAGGGAAGCCAGCAAAAATAGTTTCAAAAACTGAAAAAGAAATAACTGATGTAGAGATGAGAATTGATGTCAGCAAGAACCTAGCTCAGGTTCTATCACAGGATATAACAAAAAACAAAGAAGGGAAGACAGGTCTAGTTGTCGAGATGGAGGCGGAAGCAAGGTACATAGAGAGAGGCCAGTCGGTCTTAGAATTTTTGAAGCAAACTGCAATAGCAAACCCCCACGCAAAAATAACTTATGATGGGCCTGGAGGAAAAATTGTTTTCGAAAGGGCTACGAACGATCTACCTAAACAACCTAAGGAAATCAAACCACATCCATATGGAGTAGAGGTCGGAATTTTGACAAGACTGCTCCTTACAACTTCTTCAAAGAATCTACTGCATTTTCTCACTAATGATTTTTCAAAAATAGGAAAGTCTTCTGCGCATGAAATAATAAAAGTTTCTAAGATAGATTCGAGGACAAAACCAAATTCACTGAAGCATGAGGACATAGAAAAACTTTATCGCGCCATGCAAACAGTGAAGATCCCTTCTCCGCCGACAGACGTCCTTTCGCCAATGGGCGAGAATTTTCTTGTCGAAGGCCTTAAGAAAGAGATTGAAGCAGACAATTTTGTCGCAGTGTCTAGACCGCCGACAGTCTATCGCGGAAATCCATTTCAAGTAGAAGTCGGCCTTGCATATGGAGGGAAACTTCCTCGAGATCAGACGGCGCAGCTAATAAGGTTTGCTAACAAAGTTCCACTTCTTTATCATCAGTCTGACTGTGCAACCTTCGAGGCCGCTTCCGATGTCGATTGGAAAAGATATGGCATCACCCAGTCTTCTGGTTCTTTACCCCAAGGGCCGATACTGATTTTGATTCATTTCGCTTCTGTCTGGGTTCCTTATACTTCCGAAGGCAAGCAGGCAATCGCCGATTATCCAGAAATAATAAAAGAAATCAAACTTGCGATTCAGGATGCCGGGAGAAAACTTTCTCACTACATCCATGAACAAACTCATCTCAGAGAGGGGCAGTTGAGGAAGGAAATCTTTGAAAAATATATTCCCGAACTTGCAGAATCTTTAGAGAAACTAACCGACGAGAATAAACAGAAAATAATTTCTGAATTGGAAAAAATAATTAAGAAAGGTGTTTCAACTGGAAAACAAGACAGAGACAAAAAAGAGTCTTAAAAAAGTAGGAGAGAAGGTACTCAAAGACATTGAAACTGGTAATAATCCATCTCTCGAAGTTCCCATCAGAGCTTTGAGCAATGTGAAGTTTGATGAAAAGTCCAAGATGCTCACGATGGGGAAGGCGACAGCCATGAGGTATTTCTTCAATGTCGCGCACGTGAGAAAATTCGTTCAGACCGTCGAAGCAGCAGCAGTTGCGAAAGAACTTTTGGATGTAGACAAGCATCTGAGCTTGAGAGAAGCATTTTATCGAATGAAAAGAACCCTCCCCGACTCGAATATCAACCTTGTCGACGAGCAGGTTGAATCGAACCAAGCGATTGAAGATTTGGAATTGATCTCGAATGCTTCCAGAGAACTTCTCCACATAAATGCCAACAAGATGGGATCGGTAGCTGGCAAGGTTGTGGTTGAAGATAAAGGGGACAGAGTGGACTGGAGCAAACTTGGAAGCGGCGGTTGGTCGATACCAAGCAATGTAGAAGAGATAGAATTCAAAAAAGTCAATGCAAAATTCATCATCTACATGGAGAAAGCTGCAGAATGGGAGAGGCTGCACGAAGATAAAGTTTGGGAGAAGTTGAACTGCGTGATAGTTTCTTCGCAAGGTCAAGCCACAAGAGGGATAAGAAGAATTCTACAGAGATTGCACATAGAACACAAACTACCGATTTACGTCTTGACAGACTTCGATCCTTATGGATGGTATATTTATTCAGTTTTGAAATTCGGTTCAATCAGCCTTGCACACATCTCAGAAAGACTTGCAATTCCAGAAGCAAAGTTCTTAGGACTAACAGCCGATGACATCGAAAAATACGACTTGAAAAAACATCTGATAAAATTCGAGGAAGTCGACTTCAAAAGACTCGATCAGATTGCAAACTACGATTGGTTCAAGAACAGCAAGGACTGGCAGAGGCAGTTCAAGCTGATGAAAAATATGAGATCAAAGGCAGAGTTGGCTGCACTTTCTTCAAAAGGGATCACATTCATTTCCGAAAAATATCTTCCTGAGAAAATCAAGAACAGAGACTTTATTGACTAGCTTTCCTTTTTCTCTCATTGATTTCTTGACAAACTAAATCATTAAAAGCATTAAAATCTGTTTCAGATTGAGTCTCATAGACCATGAATATTTTTCTACTACCTTCTTTAGTGCTGAAATCACCCCAGTCGTAGAATTTTCCATATCCAGTACTAGCATTGTAAATGAGTACTGATCCATTCATAGGAATGACTTTTAGATTTCCTATTCTATATCTTTCAACGCTTTCATTACCCATAAATTTCATATGACATTAAAACTTAAAAACACAATAGAAAGGAGCGCCCTCGGAGCGACTTGAACGCTCGACCTTCTGGTTTCTACTCAGTGAGTAACAGCCAGCTGCTCTACCGCTGAGCTTTCCTCGCTATAAACTACGAGGGCAGGTTTCGAGGGCTTAACTAATACAAATATCTTTAGGTTTATATAACTTAATTCTTAAGAAGTGTTTTATGACAGAATTTGCTTTAATCCCAGCCTATAATGAGGAGAAGAATATACTTGAAGTTCTCAGAAGGCTGAAGAAAGTAAACCACCTAATTCCTTTGGTGATCGATGACGGTTCCAAAGACAAAACAGCTGAATTGGCAAGAAAAAACGGAGCAATAGTTCTTAGGCATAAAAGAAACAAAGGAAAGGGAGAGGCAATCAGGACTGGTTTTGAATACATTCTAAAGAAAAAAGATGCGAAATATGTTGTAATCGTAGACAGCGATCTTCAATTTTTACCTGAAGAATCAGCTAAAATCCTAAAAGCGTTGAAAAAAGGTTCTAACTTTGTAATCGGCTATAGAAATTTCTCAAAAATTCCATTTGCAAATAGAATTGGTAATCATATCTGGGTCTTTACTTTTAATCTGCTATTCGGAACTGACATAAAAGATACAAACAGTGGTTTTATCGGAATGGATATAAAAACTATCAAATTGATAAAAAACAATGTCGGAGGAGGGTATATCATAGACAATGGACTTCGTGCGGCAGTAGTAAAACACAAACTCAAAATAAAACATGTTCCTGTTACAATAGTTTATCACGGCAAACGAGAAATTAGGAGATTGGCTAGGATGCTCGTCGGAAATTTCTTTTACATAATCAAAGAGGGATTGAAGTATAGATTTAGTCTTGAGAATTAAATTTTCGTATGAATATATAAAAACCAAAACTAGTACTAGATTTCATGGGACAGTAGCTCAACCCGATCGTCGCTCTAATGAGGTTAAGGAGAGCAACCAATGATGAATTGGCTCGAACACGCCTGAAGAGCGTGGTGTTGCGAGTTCAAATCTCGCCTGTCCCATTTTTGATTTTCAAAAATTATTTAACTTTTATCCTCATCTGGCAATAATATCTTATCAAGTGATGAAAATGGAAGAAAAAGTCTGGGAAGGAGAGCTCTTAGAGAAGAGAGTTATGATTTGGAGCAAGGATGCAGTCCAGCTTTATGATGAGAATGGATATGGAAAACCACTCCCAGAAGAATCTCCGAACAGAGTTGAACTAGAATTGATAGAAGCTGCCTATCTTGTCGAAAAGGGAAAGCTCAAAGTCGTGAAAAAAGGGAAAACCAAGAAGAAATTTAATTTCAAGGATTTGATGCAGCTTGGAGCAGAGAATGTGAATGAATTCCATCCTCAATTCATCGTTTACCGAGACCTAAGAGAGAGAGGTTATGTCGTTAAGACTGGATTTAAGTTTGGTGCTCATTTCAGAGTTTACGAAAGAGGCGTCAAACTGATAAGAGGTCCAAAATCCCCCCACGAACATACCAAATGGGTTGTCCATACAGTAGCAGAAGAATCGGCCTTCTCGCTTCCAGAAATGTCCAGAGCTGTCAGACTCGCCCACAACATCCGTGCCACACTCCTGTGGGGTGTAGTCGACAAGGAATCAGACGTCACCTATTATGAACTGACAAGAGTCACACCGTGATCGAATGGGCAGAATTAAGACTTCTTTTATTAAGAACATAGCAAAGGATTTGATGGCAAAACATCCTGACAAATTCCCTGACGATTTTGAAAGGAACAAGGAAACCATGTTGAATTACGTCAACGTGGACTCCAAGAAAATCAGAAACGGCATCGCCGGACACGTAACATCTCAATACAGCAAAGTCACTCAATAGGATATCTGAGGATTGCTCCGATTTGATAAGTTGATTTGAACTTCTGGGAAAGATTACCCTTCGCTACCAATTTCACTTCCCCACTTTTGCTCTCAACAAGTTTCACCAAATCTTCAAATTCCTTTTCTCTGATTTTTTCTTCAGAAACCAAAAGAACTTTCACCGCTCCGTGATTCCCCGCTATTTTTACTTGGTCGAATCCGTAAGTTACAAGCCTGTCGTTCTTGTTCAAATGCATGAAGAAATCTTCTAGAATTTTTTCATCCTTCAAAACCTGCATTTTAATTTGGCTGCGTTTCAATCTTTCCAATTCTTCTTGCGTCCACTTCTTTGTTATTTCTAGTACAGTACCAGTTTTAATTTCAATGGTGTGATAAACTCCACGTTGAATTTCATTCGGCGCTTCTACTATTTTCCCATGAACCCTCAGTTCATGCTTGTTATTGTCAAAATCAGTCTTTTCGGTTTTAACTGCAAGTAGAACAAGTTCTCTCTTTCCTTTTTCCCTTCCACTCTCCCGTTGAACAAAAAGCTGCCTGATCGTCTTCGATTTTACAAAATCGTCTTTTTTGATTAGCTGTTGGAGCTGCCATAAATCTAATTCTGTCTCGACCTTAAGTTTCGCAACTCCGTCTTCTTTATCAAAACTGAGAATTCTCATACATTCACTACAGATTTATTATATAAACTACAACTAATTTTTAGGTGTGCTCTTGACTAAAGGACAAGGTAAGATAGACGAGTTCGCATTCGTTCTCCTAGCAGGCCTCATACTAATCATAGTCATGATTGTTGCTTTTAACACTCCCCAGACAGGAAACGAAACAAACAACACTACTTCAACAGAAACCAATTTCTCAGCCAACGACATTCCCAGATTTATAAATCTCGGTGATTTTACTGTCAGCTATTCTCTGGGTTCGGACGTAGTTGCACAGAAGAAAAATATTGAGGTTAGTAACGGATGGGGAGGAACCTCGAGGGTGAACTTGGTCGGTGTCGTGGAAGGAGACAAGCTTGCAATCACCAATTCCGGCTATATCGAAATAATAGTTGACGACACTAGTGATGCCGGAAATTTAATCGTCACTTTTAACGGCCAGGAAGTCTTCAACCAGAAAGTCGGACCAGGAAGAGTTTACATCCAACTGACCAAAGACCAGATAAAAGATTCGAATGTGGTCACCATTTCATCTGGAGGACCCGGCTGGAAGTTCTGGCAGACTTCAGTCTACAAGATCAGCTCTGCAAAGTTCGGCATAAACTTTCAAGGAACTTCTTTCAAAACTTTCCAGTTTTCATTAACATCAGATGACGTCTCCAAGTTCAGGTTCGGCAGATTATCATTCAGAGTCGTCACTTCAACCACCCCAAGCTCCATGCTCATCACAATCAACAATCAGAGATTCTTCAGAGACATCTCTCCTTCAGCATTCATCCGAGATTTCGGTCCAGAGATTCCTCTCAATCCGAATGTGAACAACATTACATTCTCTCTAGACAAAGCCTCATCCTACGAGTTGGCTGATGTCACTTTGACAATAGTCAGAAGCCGTTAAACAAGAGAGAGCATACTGAAAAGATCCCTGCTTCCTGTTGCACCACCGAGTATCGCAATCACTAGCTTGATATAATTGTTGAATTCTTTTTCGTTAGAGTATCTGTCAATCATATAAAGAATGAGAACCACGCCAACCAATTTCAGCGGAATGAACGAAGCAGGGCCGAAAGTTCCAATGAAAATATTCGGGAGAACATGCTGTTCTGCATATCCGAAAAATTGCAAAGCTACAAAAGTAGTCACCGCATCGAACATCTGGGTTATCGAGACTAATCGGTTTTCCAATTTCCATCTCCTGAATAACAAGAATCCGATCACGAATGGTGCCATGAAGACTGATACCAATAGTAATCCGTACCAGTTTTTGAAACCTATCTCAGCTATGGTGATAACTGAAAGAAAACTTCCTATCGCAATCACAGGCTTGTAATATGGAATCTTGAACTTCTTTTGCAAAATCAGCGAAATTAACAGAGTGGAGAAAATCACGAAGAAGACAAAAAAATATATTCCCGGTGTGAAAAACCAATAAGAGTTCAGTGTTCCTGCGTCCTGAAGAGATCTCAGTGCGCCTCCCCAGATCACAAAAGGCGCTGCAGACAATGCAAGTCTCTTGTCAATCTTCACTTTCAGTCTTTTCAAAACCTCGAACACCAGGTAGGCAGCTATGATCAGAATTATCGAATAAAGAAAAGTGTTCTCGAACGTGTATCCTGTCTCTTTTGCAGAAAAGAACCATTTCAACGAGTCTGTTATGTCAACCATTAATTACATTAATATCCGTTCAAGTTCAAAAACTAATTGATGAGAAAAATTATTTTGCTTGTGATATTAGGAGTGTTTTTCTCAGGCTGCATAAGCATCGGTCCAGCTGCTACTCAATTCAAGAACGACGGAATAACTTTGGAATCTTATTCTGTCACCACAGTCAAACCCTATGCTGGCAGTGCCACGACCGTCCAATTCGATGTTCAAAACTCCATCGACAAGCCTACAAGAAATGTTGAAGTGAGTTTTTTTGACTTGCCTGGATTCAAGATATTGAAACTCGATTGCAGCAGTGGACAGAGGAAAGACGACCACACATGCTTTTACGACAAGATAGATGCGCTTGATTTCAAGAGATTCGCCATCACTCTTCAATCCCCGTCATCTGATTTGATAAAAGCTCCAACTGATTTTCCATTGAGTTTTCTAGTGAAATATGATCAGACTGGTTACAGAGAGATAGATATTCCGATTATAGATGACGTAACTCTTCACGAGCCCAAATCGACTTACAAGGAGAGCAGTCCGTCACATGGACCCGTGAAGGTGGATTTCGAGGCTCCAATTGGAAGAGAAACGAAAAAAGGAAAATCTATAGTCCAGGAACACTGGGCCGTGAGAGGTAGCATGTTCCAAATCAAGATGAAGTTCTCTTATCAGGGGGATTCTTCAATCGGCGATATAATTCCAGTAAACATCTCGAAAGAGAACGTGCACTTGGAATATTCTAACGTGGAGATTGCGAAAGAACTTTACTGCAATTTTGACGGAGGAAACGGGCAAGCCACTGCGAACATAGACGTCGACATACCAAAAACAAGTTCTAGAACCTTCGTCTGCAACTTCAACTCTGCCAATTTCCCAGAGGCTGAGAGGATAGCTACCATATCAGTAAGTTATCAGTATACATACGAGTTCATCAGGACTGAAAAAATAACCGTCGTGCCTGTTGGGTAAGGCTTAAATTGAACCTTTTTCAAATTATAATAAGGTCGACAAAAAATGAAGAAAAGCAAACTTCTCTTCTTGGTATTCACAGTTTTCCTCTCAGGTTGTATTTCTGGAATTAACATCGGTGGAGGTGGAGGAGCAGGAGTGATAGTTAAAAGTTTCTCACCGTCTGATTCTACAGCCGAACCAAACGCACCTATACTTTTACAACTCATAGTTGCAAACACAGGATCTCAAAGAGCTAACGGAGTGACCGCCCAACTTCTGGGATTGACAGACGAGTGGGGAATTTCTCCTGGAAGATATCAGACTATCGGTTCCATGTTTGGTGCCGATCCTGCACGAGGAAATAACCAGGGCGAGGAAAGGCCTATCACATGGACATTGACCGGTCCAGCAAAAGATGTACAATTGTCATATGAGGCAACTGTCAGAGTTTCATATTCGTACACATCTACTTTGGACGCTCAGATGAAAGCAGTCAGTGCTGATTACTACCAGCAGACCAAGACAAAGAGCGGTATAGTCCAGCAAAAGACAACCGGTGGACCCCTTTCGATAACCGCAAAGGCAACTTCTGTTGCAATTTCTGGCGGGCAGATACCAATCATCTTCGAAATCAGAAACACAGGAAGAGGGAGGGTTTATTCTGGGGGATCTCCTGATGTAAATTCACTCGACAGGCTTGGAATTTCTGTCAGCGGAGCTTTTTGCCCAACAAGCGATGTGAGGCTGATTAAAGGTGAAAGTGCTACAATTTACTGCACTATTTCAGCAGGCGGGACTAACACTTTCAAAATAGTTCCAATCTCTGTAACAACGTCTTACAACTACTACACTGATGCCACGACTTCTATAAACGTCCTTCCACGACCTCCAGTCTAGTTTTAATTTAAGTAATTTTATTCTATAAGTAGAATCTAAAGGGCCCATGGTCCAGCGGTTAAGACGTCGCGTTCACATCGCGAAGATCGAGAGTTCGAATCCCTCTGGGCCCACTAGAACTCAGACAAGCTTTTCTGGCTGATGAATCTCTTTTCTGGATTTCCATTGAAAATCGGTTTTCCGTAAACGCCATCGTATCCAGGTTCGTATTTCACATTTCCATCTCTAACTTTGATAATTGCATCTGCGATTTTCGGCTCTACGACCTTCTTCAAATCCTCTTCGTTCACGTTCATCAAAGCATTGAGCTCATTCTCAAATCTGTCAATCAATTTGTCGTGGATTTCCAATACTTTCTTTGAATAAAGTACGTTTACTCCAAGTACGAATGAAATTATCTCGTACAAAGGAAGCAGAGTTTTGAAAGGAATGGCATTCTTAGGAACGAATCCTTCTTCCCTGTCAGCCAGTCTCTCTATTCTATTCAAAACTCCTATTGTCAATCTCCTCTTGCAAACAGGGCAAAAACCATTGTATTTTTTTGAATCTTTTGGAGATAATGAGACATTGCAGTTCCTGTGGCCGTCGTAATGATATTTTCCATAATTCGGATTGGTCTCAATAGTGAACAAGAATCTTTTGGAATTTTTTTTCAAAATCGCATCATGAATTTCTTTGAAAGAAATTTTTTCCAAATCAAAGACATTAGCTTCTCTCCCCAATCTCCATGGGTTTGCCGAATGTGCATCTGAAGACGAAAGGAACGCGAAATCGTCAAGTGCAGACAACCTCCAGTTCATTCCAGGATCGCTGGATAACCCAGTCTCTACCGCATGAATATTTTTCAGTTGATTCCCGTAACATTCCTTGAGAGAATCAAATCCTGATTTAGAACCGAAGACACCGAACCATGGCGTCCATGCATGGGCAGGATAGACAAAAATATTCTTGTCCACACTCATTATCTCTTCAACTACTTCTGCAGCCGTCGCCATGAGGATTGGTCTTCCATCTGATTTCAAATCCCCAAATTTTTGAATCTTCTCATTGATTTGTTCAACCACTTCAAATGAAGGCGCATGAATCATGTGATGGATTTTTTTTGTCAGGCCTTCTACCTGGAAAATAGTGGAAACTTCCCCTGTCAGCATGAAATGAGTATTGTCGTAAGAAAAAATTCCTTCGCCTTCTTCCTTCAATTTTGCCTTCAATTCTTTCAGCCAAATTGGATGAGTAAAATCTCCAGTTCCTAATATCTGAAGCCCTTTCCTTTTCGCTCCAGAAGACAGAACTTCTACACTGAGATTCTTGCTCGTAGCTCTGGAGTACTTTGAGTGCAACTGGAAATCAGCAATTATCTGGATTAAAATCACCTACAAGAGTAAAGCCGATGCAACTAGCAAGAAAGAAATCAAGATAAGAATGAACCAAAACATGATGTTCCATCTCAAGACTTTTCTTCCGTCAAGCGGACCAAATGGTAGCAGATTGAAAAGAGCAAGCCATGCGTTCAAAAGTGCAATGGACTGGAAAATAGGAATGTCTATTAGTCTGAAAGTCAAAGCGAAGAACAGGTTAACTAAAATTCCGGAAACAGAAATCAACCCCAACTCGTTGGGTGTGAGATGCTTGATCCTATACCCCCATCTACCGAACCTGTATGGCTGAATCACGACAGCTCCTGGAGCAACGAACTTGAAAGGTGTGAACATAGTCACTAACCCTAAAACCAAAAGATGAGGCCACATCTTGTAATGAGCTACAGCACCAAACCTCTGCGCAACGAACTTATGTGCAAGCTCATGGAACAAGAACGCGATTATCACTGCGACAAGAAATATCGGAAATTCTATCAGTCTCGGATAAGAAAAAATCAGAGCAACAGCTATTACAGATATGGCCATATCTCTTATTTCAGTAGTCGTAAAAGCCTTGCTCAATTCCATAACTAATGATTACTTTAAAAAGTATTTTAATGCTTCTTGGATGTTAGTCACTTCTTTTACCTCGATTCCAGAAACTTTTGTGATGTTGACAACTTTGGCTGTATATTCAGTAGTGCAGTATTGGATGAATCCGTTTGTCTCACATACCTGGGTTGGTTTGTAAGTTCTTTGTATGCTCTGCCCAGCTGGAACCAAGAAAGTCTTAACTCCAATGTCTTTTGCAGCTTGTGCCTTTGCATCTATTCCTCCGACAGGCCCTATAGTCCCGTCAGGGTTAATTGTCCCAGTAATCATCACATCATGATTGACATCCTTATCTTCAAGTGCAGCTATTGTTGCAATCGTCAGTGCTGCACCTGCAGACGGTCCTTCTATTGCACTCGCGTTTGTTTTGACATTGTATATCAAATCTATCTTGGAAATGTCGGCTTTTGTTATATTCTGAGCGACCCTTTCTGCAACCCTAATCGAATTCTGCGTGTCTACCCAAAAGAAGAGGTTGTTTATGTCAGTGAGAACCCTCCCCTCTCCGGGTCTTGCCTGAACTGAGATTTCCAAAGCTGTTCCGTTCCCATTATCATCAACTGCTGGTACATACATCAAAACCTCGCGTGAACCAATCTCAGGAGTCGAAGGGGTTTCCTTGATTATCGTCGTGGTCGTTACAGATAAGAACTGAGGGAGTTTCTCTTTAGGAAGAATTAAATCCTGAATTTTGAACGAGTTTGGGAAAATGGCTACAGCCAACACTACGATGATCAATACCGATACTAAAACCTCGAGTAGCCTTTCCATATCAAACATTAACGTCACAGATAGGATTTATAATTTATGAATCTGGATTCTTTATACCAAATGAAAAATAGTGCAGAAGGAGCTCTGTCAGTTGATTTAGAGCCATTCACTAACTTATCCCAAATACCTTCTCCATCCTGTATCCCACAAGCACCAACAATCTAGTTTATCCTTGCTACCTTCCGGTCCTAGGGAGGTTCGCTAAATAATCAGCCCCATGGGGCAAGACTTCTCAGTCGGAAATTTGGAGTCAGCGAACGAAACCAAACCTCCTGGCAGCGTTCAGTTCGGCCATAAAGACCGTTTGCCGATGTAGGCGAGGCCTAACCGCCCAGACCTATCCTTCTGCAAAAGAAATAAGATATAGAGTAGGATTTAAAGGTTATGTATATTTCCTTGAAGAAGATACATCTAGAAAAATTGAAATACTGAAGTTTGTAGTGTTGATAGAAAGGCTTAAATCTTTAATGAATAACTAAACCTTATGCCGATTGGAGCTACACGTATTGAAACTGATATAAAATCAACTACCAACTTGGAAAAGTATCTTGATACTATAGGTAGGAATGTTGCTGGATTTCACAATGACTCGCTTGGTTATGATGATGTTTACCATATAGGATACTCAACAGTGCTTATGACTAGTTATCACGGTTTAAAACTACAAATTGAGGTTGTTGGTAGGTATCATAAAACACTTGCTCAAAAAATTGCTAAATGGATTAAAAGACATGAAAAACCGACTGTTTTGGATCTTCATCATGAGCGTGGTTGAGCAGATATCCAAATCTTCTTGAACAAGTTACAAGGAACAAGATACACCGATAAGTGATACTTGGCACGATTTAAATTTTATCTTTCCTGATAATATATATTTCCTTGAAAAATGTAGATACCTCAAAATACCTGAAGATACATACCTAGATTTTTTCTAGTTACCAATGCTTTCAGAATTTAGTTTAATAATACTATATAATTTATTATGAGAAAATTATTTTTTATAATCCCTTTGTTGATTTTGATTGCTATAGGTGTGGGAGTTTTTTGGATAACAGGTGCCCAAGAGGGGAAGGATGTTAGTGGCCTTGGTTTGAACGTGGCATCCGGTTACAAAACTGAACTTATTTTTAAATCAAACTTGGCAAATCCAAGCGATATAGTGCGTGATTCTGAGGGAAACCTTTACATTGCTCAGACTGATCGTAATTCAATAGTTAAAGTAGCTCCAGATGGCAACTATGAAGAATATGTAACACTGCCTGCAAACCCACAGGCTGTTTTGCTTACACCAGAAGGCGGGCTTTTGGCAGGGACTGTTAATGATAAAATTTACAAAATAACAAAGGACAAGAAGGTGGAGGAATGGGTTCAAGTGCCTGCTTTTAGAATAGCTATGGATGAAGATGGCAATGTCTATTCCACTGCGTATCTCTCAGGTAAAATCCAGAAAACAACGCCTCAAGGCGTAACTACAGTATTTATGGATGGATTTGTTTCTCTGAGTGATATCGAGTTTGATTCTCAGGGAAACCTTTATACAACTGACTCTGGTGTTGGAAAGATTTACAAAATAGTCGGCAATGAGAAAGCTGTGGTTGCTGAGGGGTTTATTATCAATGACCCCTTCAGTATTGCTTTTGATAAAAATGACCAGATGTATTCAACAGATAATGTTTATGGCATAGCAAAGGTAAACAACGGAAACGTTACTAGTTTGTATTCTGCGGGATCAGTTGTCGAGGCGCCTTCTGATTTAATTATTGACGAAGATGGTACAATTTATATTGCGTCATCAGCTAAAGGTGGTTTATTTAAAATAACTACTGACAGAAAAATAACCATGCTAATCTACGGTTTTAGCTCACGCGGCATGGCTATACTAAATGATGAAATTTATATTTCAGACGATAACGTTTATCCTCCGGAAAATGGAAGAATCTTGCGAATGAGCGATAGGAAGACAATAGCTGAAGGATTTTACAAAATACAGGATATTGTCACAGATGATACATATTTTTATGTGCTTAGTCTTAACAAATCCGATGAGGAGAATAATAATATCTGGCGGGTCTCTGGCGATGGTTCAAGGACTCTTTTAGCTATGATTCGTAAAAAAGAGAGCTACAGTGCTCTCAGCGGTCCAGCAAGCTTGGGTTATGACAAAACCACCAATGAAATTCTTTTGTTTTTGGGAGGTTCCAACGAACTTATGAGAATCAAACAGGATGGTACAGTGTATACGCAAGATAACATTCAATTTAGAGACTTTGGTTTTACCGCTAATATGGTTGTAGACAAAGAAGGAACACTGTATATGTTAGTGGATTATGCTACTAACTTTAATGTAGGTCCAATTTCAAGGGATTTAATAATTGTTAAAAATGGAGAGCAAACAGTTTTCAATTTTGATGTTGATCGGGGCGCTGTTGAAGATGATATCGCTGTAAATTCTAAAGGAGAAGTATATGCTCTTCTTATGGGTGGCCTAGAAGATCTTTTTAGACTGGTAAAAATAGAGAATGGACAAATCATTCCGGTTGTAAGAAGCCTCCCAGTAGACCCATTAGTTCTTGACATAGACAGCTCAGATAATATGTACATCAATTCAGGAGCTGGTATGATAAAAGTGTCAAAACTCACATAGAATTAGATTTCTGATTTGAGAAATAATTATGAGTTATGTATATTTCCTTGAAGAATTCTTCTTGTTATTTCAAAACTTTCTCTATTCTTCCCATAGCCTTTACAATCTTTTGATAAGAAGTAGCATAACTCATCCTTACAAATCCTTCACCATATTTTCCGAATTCAGTTCCAGGAACGACCAAAACCTTAGTCTTATGAAGAAGTGAATGTGCGAATGTTGTAGAATTATGTCTTCCTCTTGGAATCTTTGGGAACATATAGAAAGCCCCTTTCGGTTTCAAGCATTCCATTCCCATTTCGTTCAAACTCCTCCACATGAACCTCCTTCTCCTATCGTATTCTTTGACCATCCTTTTCACTGATTCTTGAGGACCTTTCAAAGCTTCTATAGCAGCCAACTGTGAAATAGTAGGAGTTGAAAGAGTAGTTCCCATCTTCAATCTTGTCATGGCCTGGATAATATCTCTCGGTCCGCATGCATATCCAATCCTGAATCCAGGCATGGCATAAGATTTTGAAAAACTAAAAATCGAAACCACATGGTTGTGCATACCATTCAAACTTCCTATGCTTATGTGTTTTGATCCATCATAAACAAACTTCTCGTACGCCTCATCTGATATGACAACAAGAGAATTATCGATTGCGAAATCAGCAATCTCCTCAAGTTTTTTCTTGGTGAATACAGTTCCTGTTGGATTTGATGGGGAGTTCAAAATCATAGCTTTGGTTCTTTTCGGTTCAATTACTTTTTTCACTTCATCAATATCATATTCAAAACCATCCTCCATCTTCAGTCTGACAGAGAGAGGTTCGACTGTTATTGTATCTGCCATAGATCTGTATGGCAAATACCCAGGATCTGGAATCAAGACAGCTTCACCAGGATCAACTAGTGACATCAGAGACAATAGAATGGCCTCCTTGGCTCCGACAGTCACGATCACTTGACTTTCAGGATTGACATCAATTTTATTTTCTTTTTTTAGTTTTTTTGCGATAGCTTTCTTTGTATCACTTCTTCCACCAATAGGAGTATAATGAGTGAATCCTTGGTCCAATTTCTTTTTCGCAACTTTGATAATATTTTTTGGCGTGTCGAAATCCGGTTCTCCAGGCCCTAAAGAAATCACATCGTGTCTTTCTTCAGCAATCTTTACAATCTTAACAAACTCGGAAGTCGGAAGCTCTTCTTCCCTCTCAGCAATGACTCTCCTTACTCCGCTCCGTTCTTTCATTATCTAAAAATTGATTTGTGAGCCTAAAATCTTTTCGAATCTGGAAACTTATAGTCTACACAAACAAAAACTTCTTATGAGCCTTTCAACTTTTTTTAATCCAGAATCAGTTGCCATAATAGGTGCAAGTCATACTCCTGGAAAGGTAGGATATGCAATCGTCGAAAATTTTGTCAGGGGAAAATTCAAAGGGAAAATTTATCCTGTCAATCCAGACACATCTCCGATTCTAGGTCTCCGAGTTTACAAATCCATTTTGGAAATTTCAGATAATGTAGATTTAGGAATCATTGCCATTCCATCAACCTACGTTCCAAAAATTGTTAAAGAATGCGTGCATAAAAAAATTCCATCATTGATAATAATCTCTGGCGGATTCTCAGAAATCGGTCAGCAGGGAAAACTTCTCGAAGACGAAATCAAACATCATTTGAAAAATTCAAAAACAAGAATAATCGGACCGAACTGCATTGGAGTTTTGGACACTTCTTCAAAAACTGACACACTCTTCCTTTCACAAGACCGTCTTGGCAGACCCACAGAAGGAAATATAGCTTTTATCTCTCAATCTGGAGCAGTCGGTTCTACTATTCTCGACTGGCTTTCAGAAGAATCAATCGGAATTTCAAAGTTCATCTCTTATGGCAATGCAATCGACGTCAATGAGCTTGATCTTTTGGATTTTCTTTCAAAAGACAAACAGACAAAAGTAATCTCAGTTTATCTCGAAGGAATAAAATCTGATGGGAAATATTTTCTCAAAAAATTGAAGGAAGTTTCTAAGAAAAAACCTGTCATAATTTTGAAAGCAGGAAAAACTGAACGAGGGACTCGCGCAGTAGCAAGTCATACTGGCTCTCTCGCCGGTTCAGCAAAAATATATTCCGCAGTTTTCAAACAATCAGGAGCAATCGAAGCAGAGAACTGGGAAGAACTTTTTGACTTCGCAAAAGCTTTTTCAACACAACCTCTCCCATCTTCAAATAAACTAGCAATCATAACAGATGGTGGAGGATTTGGAGTACTTGCAACCGATGAAGCGGAGAAACAAAAATTAATTCTCCCAGAGCCAAGTCAAAAAATAATTTCTGAATTGAAAAAACATTTTCCTTCTTACGTCATTCTTCATAATCCTATCGATCTAATAGGTGATGCGAATGACGAAAGATACCAAAAAACTTTGGATTCTGTCTTATCCAGCTCAGAATATTCAGGCGCCGTAGTAATTACTCTGTTCCAAGTCCCAACCTTAGAGCAAGAGATCACTGAGGTCATTAGCTCGATGAAAAAATACAAGAAGCCAATCATTTGCTGCGCAGTCGGAAGCCAATTCACTAGGAATCTCATCAGAAAATTAGAGAAACACGGCATACCAGTTTATTCTACACCAGAAGTCGCTGTGAAATGTTTTTCCGCTCTGTTAAAATATTCTCAGATGAAAAAGTGATTTTTTTACTATCATTTAGTAATTTAATTCTTCTCTCCAGATTAACTTTATATACTTTTGCGACGCTTTAGTGACATATAGGTGAAGAATGAATGAAAAATATGTTGGAAGATGAGTTGGGCGAGGAAGAAACCGGCGACGACTGGGGAGAAGAGGAGTCTGAAGAAGACTGGTAGTTTGTTCTCACCATTTTCTAATTTTATTTTTTCTTCTTATCCCAAAAATATTTTCTAACCGAATATCGCTGACAGTGGAGACGGATCATTAGTCGGTTGATAAGTGTTTCCTAATCTGCAATCTCCACACAACCACTGCTTGCTTCTCTGAGTTATGCATTTCACGCATCCGATTTTTTTACACGACTCGCATTCAATCAATTCTTTTGATTGAGAATCACATCTAGGACATTTTATCTCCAAAATCTCCATAAAACTAATTTTATTTTCCAAGTTTATAACAAGACTCTTTCTACGTGGTAGAAGCCTTTATATGGAGTATCTTAACAAATAGTAATTAAGGTGAACAAATGGTATTCGAACAAGTCCTTTGGCTTGGTTTGGCGTTCCTTTTAGCGCCAGTGTTTGCCGAATGGGCTAAACTCAGACACAAAGCCGAGAAAGGATTCAATTGGTTTGCTGTCGCAGGAGCGTTCTTCCTGTTCTCAGCAGTGTTTATGGGAGTTCCATCTCTATCCACAGGTGGAGTTCTTTCAGTAGTTGCTCCTCTCGGACAAGTGTTCGAAATAATCGGCTTCCTGTTTGCGCTGATTGGAACTATATTCATAGCATACGAAGCCTTGCTTGAAAAGTAAATTTGATATAATTTTTTGATTTCTTACTTTTCTTTTTACTGGCAGAAATCTCCTTCACAACATCCTAATATAAATCCACAATCTTTTCAAAAAGTTTTTGATTTCTCTAAAATTATTTTTAAAATAAAAAAATGCAGGGGGTGAGATTCGAACTCACGAACGGACTAACCGACAGCGTTTCTTTTTTCATCTTGGAATCAAAGCTCAAGAAAATCTTGAGCGCTGTGCCTTTAACCAGCCTTGGCTACCCCTGCATAAACTATCTAAGAATCAGTTATTATTTAAAAGTTAGGCAGTTTCTTCCATCTCATATCTCAGAGCTTCGATTTGTCCTTTCAGAGCATCCAATTCATTGTGAATGTCTCCTCTCGCCATCTGTTGCGGTATCATCTCATGAAATCCCGAGGGTTTTAGGAATTCCGTGTCCAACGCTACAAGTTTTTTCTCGACTCTTGCAACTGCGTCTTGAATCATCTTCATGCTGTCAGCTTTCAGTTTATCCATCTCATTGATGACAGACAAAGTGTTCTTCACAGTCAGCATTGTCATCTTAATCTCTGACATCTGATGGAGGATGCTCTTGTACCTGTCAAGCTTTATGAAAAGTGGTGCGGACTGGGCAGGCTCTTTTTTTTCTTCAGGCTCTTCTTCAACAGGTTCAGGAATCTTCACAGTCATCTGCGGCATTGGAAGTTCTTGCTTTTGTTGAGGCATCTGTGATCTTTGCAGATTCATCTTAAGCAATTCGACAGCTTCGGAAGGTTTTTCTTCAGGCTCCTTTTGTTCGACTGGTTTCATCTGAGAAACATTTACTGGTTCTTCCTTCTTTTTTCCGAACAAAGGCATCGATTCACCTGACTAAATTATAATTCTTTTACACTTAATATAAGCCTTTGTTATCTTTCTCAAATTCGGATGCGGCCGCCGGGATTTGAACCCGGGTCCCGACCGTGGCAGGGTTCCACTACATTTTTGGAATTCGTGTCTTACCAGGCTGGACTACAACCGCTTAACCGAAAATTCCACCCATTCCTTCAGCTGCCCTGTCCTCTTCTTCTTTCAATTTCTTCAAGAATCCTTCCTTCTCTTTTCCAGTGACTTTCTTCGCCAAATCTTTGCAAAGTTCTAAAGCCTTCTTGCAAGCTTCGTCGAGTCCAGAGACATAAATGTAATATCCTTCCTTCCCTCCGTACATCTTCGCATCCTTAAAAGTCAGGCTAGCCCTTCCTACAGTATCATCTTTGAGAAAAACATCTTTCAGTTTCCCAAAGTCCTTTGATTGAATGTTTAAAAGCAATTGCATTTCTTCACCAGTTTTTGTAATATCAGTTTCAAGGCTATTTATTCTTAAGCCTCGAGAGGGACTTGAACCCTCAACCTACTGCTTACGAAGCAGATGAGCGATATCTTTGCTCTGCCAGTTGAGCTACCGAGGCGCTTCAAATTATATTACTTAACACAACCAATAATAATATACGACTTTTTAGTGGTAGGTTTAGTGGTAGGATGCAAGAAGCGACTTTTTGGCACAAGGAAAGAAACGGCATAAGGTGCGACTTGTGCGCCAGAAATTGTTTCATAACCAAGGATAAGAAAGGCTTCTGTCAGGTCAGGGTAAACAAGGACAACAAATTATTAACTCTGAACTATGGGAAACTTAATTCTGTCTACATCGACAAGATAGAAAGAAAACCCCTCTTCCACTTTTATCCAGGCTCTTCAACCCTTTCCATGACAGCCAACGGGTGCAACATGCAATCGAACTTCTGCTGCCCAGACGAGATCTCTCATGACAAGGTCGAAGGGAAAGAATACACTCCAGAGCAGATAGTCAAACTTGCCGAAGAGAGCAACGTCCGGTCGATCAGCTACACTTATTCAGAACCGACAATCTACTTCGAATTCATGTACAAGGTCGCCAAACTCGCTCACAGAAGCAACATAGCAAACGTCATGGTGACTAACTGCTACATGACCGAGGAAATGATAAAGAAAATTTTCAAATACCTCGACGCCTCGGTCGTCGAAATCAAGGCCTCTCTTGATCCGGAATTCTACAAGAAGTTCATGACTGTTGACAACACTGAAATAATTTTTCAGAATCTTCGCCAACTGAAGAAGCAAAGAATTTTCGTCGAGATTTCCAATACAATCATCCCCCAAATTGGAGATAATGTCGAACAATGCAGGAAATTTGCTGAAAGAATAACCACTGATTTAGAATCAGAAATTCCTTTCCATGTCGTCCAGTTCCAGCCAGGTTCAAAGACAACCGAGTTCCCTGCAACACCGATAGCTACATTGGAAAAGTGCATGGACGAAGTTAAAAAAGCCGGCATCAGATACGTTTACATAGGTAATGTGGCCGAACATGAAGCCAACAACACCTACTGCTACAATTGCAGAGAACCTCTCATTCAAAGGAGCAACGGAGCTCTGAAAAAGAGCCAGCTTTCAAAGGACAGATGCCCCAACTGCGGCCTGAAAATAAACTTCATCGTCGACAAATAGTAAAAGAATAAATTGGCTCGGTCCGCAATATTGATTGTGAGAATAATATTCATAATTTCATTTTTATTATCGTTCGTTCTTGTGAATTCTCTGGCTGCTGCTCAGGTCCAATACTACGGAGTGGACACGACAATAGATGACAATGGCCGAGCCATGGTTAGCATGACAATTACTTTTGTCAAACCAGAGCCTACGTTCAATTTCACTCTTCTCGGGAAAATCGAAAATCTAAGATACAGCAGCCTTGGCAACTCAATTAATTGCACGGTAGAATCAACAGGCCTAAGCACAATCCTTTGCAACCTTGATTTGACAGAGGAAAAAAGAAGCATTGAACTTTCATTTGACACTAATGACATAGTCAAGCCTTTGGACAAAAGGTTTTTCTACAGTACAGACTTCTCTATCAATACCAAGATTTCGCAAGTCTATGTTTCAGTGAGGTTGCCTGAGGGAATGGGCCTTGTTAATGACACTTCCAGTGTTGCAAAACTTTCGTTTCCCGCCAACGCGACCATCCTGAGCGACGGCAGGAGAATTATAGTTATTTGGAACCTGAAGGGCACAGAACCCGAAATCCAATTGAGGTTCCAGTTACTATATGAGAATATTGGTGAAGTATTCCCTCTCCTCATAAGATTCAGGTATGTGGCAGTTATAGTAGCTGCTGCGGCAGCCGGGCTTGGATTCGTCTGGTTCAGATACTTCAGAGGAGAACCGCAAAAACTGGTCTTGTCTGTCCTAGATCAGTTTGAGAGGAAGATAATGGATGTTTTGGTAACAAATGGCGGGACGACAGATCAACGGAAAATCGTCCAAGACACCAACCTTTCAAAGGCAAAGGTGAGCAGGGTCATAAAAAGCCTTTCAGAGAGAGGTCTTGTGGAAGTAGAAAGGCATGGAAGGTCAAACAAGATCAAAATCGTTAAAAAGAAGTTCAAACTCTAGCTCCTTGTAATCAAAAACGCGCCTAATATGATAATTAATATACCAGCCCATCTGACCACAGAAATTGTCTCATTAAAGTAGAATTTCGCCAAAATGGCTGTAACCGCATAGCTCAGTCCGATAAGAGGATAGGCATAACTTAGTTCGGCCTTTGACAGGACTACAAACCATAGGAGGGTGGCAATTCCATAAAGTGCTATCCCAAACAGTATGTTCTTGTTCGATATCAGAGAAATCAACCTTTCGGTTATAATGTCTTTCAGCTCGAAGTTCCCTGTGCTCCTAAGACCCATTTTTAGGTATATTTGACCAAAACTACCTAAGGTCATCGATATCAAGACAAGAGTTATGACGTCTAATACCATCTTCTTACCTCGTTTCATTTATATCCATGATTAGAATTGATTTCCAATCCAGATAAACCTTGCTCAGAATCACAAAAACCATCTGAAACAATCGAATTCGTATTTTTTCGATTCCAACAGTTTTTTAAGTTAAAATCTGGCTTAAAATCTATAAAAAAGACTTAGATTACTCTTAGAAACAATTAGGAAGATAATAATATCTTAGAACGCTAATTGATAGACATTTCTGAAACAGTTGCAGCCTTTCATCAATCGTTTCAAGTCATTTTTATATAGCATAGAAATCTATACTTCTCTTTAGAAAAGACCCGAGTATCTACTCTGAAAAGGGTAGAGAAAGAGCAAAAGAGGAATAAAAATGAAAAATAAGATTATTGCATCCTTCATGGCTGCAGTAATGGCGATGGCAACATTCGCAATTCCAGCATTTGCAGCAGTAAACCTTGGAGGCTTCCCAGGATTCTTGGGAGTGACCGCCGCAGGAGTAACATCTTTGGATGCTTACTTCGTAGTCGGTTCAACAGCCGATCCAAAGGACGTAGCCGCAGCTATTGACGTAGCCGCGACAGCTGCAAGTGTATCTGCAAAGTCTGTAACTACTTCAGGAACAATATCAGTTTCAGGCCTTGATAGAGACGGAATCAGCATAGGTAGAGCCTCTGGTGGAAGTTCTCTTGCAACAGGTGGAGTGTCGTACAGTAACGCATTCCCGTCTGGTGCAGTAGTCAAGAACGCCCACTTCTCAGGCCTAAAGTCGGCCACATTCTCGTACAAGTCTAATGACTACTCTTACCATGAACAGGTTGATGTCTCAGGTGTAAACATGAGACACGACTTCGGAACCAGTTTAATAAACGGAACCGAGAAAATGGAAGTGCAGTCAGGTGACGTTTTCTACGAGTATGTCTTCGACAACTCGTTGAACATCACCAGCATTTTGGGAACAACTACTGGAACAATTTCGAATCCAGAGTACACTAACCCAGTTAACTTATGGTTATTGGGTAAGCCGTTCACCATAGTTGGTGTTGGTGCAACTTCAGTTAAGGCCTTGACAGGATCTATCGGAACAGCTGATGCCACAACTCCAGTTACGTACGGAGATTACTCCGCGTACTGTACACAAGGTTCTGACAACTCATGGGCCAAGGTAGTAGTTAAAGACAAGTCTGGAAATACAGTTGATACCCAGATAATCAACAAGAACGATAGCAAGGACATCACTTCTGCCGGATTGACCATAAAAGTCACCGCTGCTAGAGCTTTGCAAGATGGTACATGTGTAGGAGCCGACCTAGTAATCGGTCCAACCGGTACTGTTGAGCACGAGTTCGATACAAGCGCTGATGTAAGTTCCACAGGAACTTCAAGTGACAGATTCCCAGGTGAAACCAAATGGGGAATCCAAGTCGCATCATGGGGTTCTGGTGGTCCAGGTTTAATCCCACAGGGTGGTAAGATCCAAGTCGTTTACAAACCTGATACAACAGCATATTACAAGGCTGGCGAGCAAGTATCGCTTCCAAACAACTATGGAGTCTTAGGCTTCGTAGGATATGGAACGAGCAAGTTCGCAAAAATAACAGTAAAGCCTGTAAGTGGTTTGTCTGCATACAACAACACTACAGACACATCCCTGTTGTTAGGTAGCCTGTACGGACTCGAGATATCGACAGACGTCACAGGTTCCATATTAGCTCAGAATGGAAACACATATGACAAGGCTTATGTGTTACTCGCACCACAACAGAACTCATCCACATATCAAGTGTTGGTTGGGTTCTACAACAATGCCAAGGGTAAAATCCTAGCATCTGGTGTGATAGTGAATAGTACAACCTTCAATGGGGTAATCCCAGACGAGTTTGCCTACTATTCAGTAACCGCAGCAAACAATGTGACCTATCCATTCAAGTTGAGTTACTCTGGAGCAGGTGAAAAGAGCTGGTACCTCAACGTCACTGTCTCACCAAACTCTAATGTAAATGTTTGGAGAAGTGTGACATTCGGTACAAGTACAGGAGCAACAAACTGGGCCAACGCATCATTCCAAAACAAGACACTATGGTCTACATCTCAGGCGCCTGATTCAAGATTAGGTGACACTGGGGCAGCATCTGAACAAAATGAGCTGAACACTACTACCGAAGCTACAAACTACGGTATTGGCAAGTCATCTCAAGATGTAGTTGACGATGGTGGATTGATTTGGATTAGTCCAGACTCAAGCAGTGGATCCGACCAGGTACAATTCTGGTTCCCATCTAAGGACCTTACTGTGCATGCATTCGTCGGTGTTCCTGGTGGTGTAACAACCACGGCAGGAGGAGCTGTTATGCAAGTCGTTCCAATAACGTCTTCCGTAGCAAGGCTTGATACCGAAGTGGGTGCAGCCGAAAAGGCGCACAATTTGGTCGTAGTGGGTGGATCATGCAAGAACAGCATAACTGCCGCTGCTATGAATCTGACATTCCCAACATGCGGTGCAGCTTCAGGTGTTCCTGAAAACGCAGCACTCGTAAAAGTGATTCCAGACAAGTTTACCACAGGTAAAAATGTCTTGGTAGTCGCTGGATGGGAAGCAGACAACACAAGAATGGCAGCTCAGGTATTGCAACAATATGCAACACTGTTAGCAGGATCAACAGCCACAGCCGTTAAGGTAACAGCCATAAGCGCAGCCGGTGTAACCCCAATGTAGGGCGTTATACCACAAAGGGAAAATTGACTTCTTTCCCTTTTTTTCTTTTCTTCAAACTTTCAAGACGAATCTATATTCTTTTATTATTTCAAAACCAACTAATTCTGATGGCAGAGAATTCATTCAAGATGAAACTGACAAAGAAAAGAATCATTCTCACTATTTCAGTTTTGGTTCTGGCTGCAGCTTCCTTGTATTTCTTGTATTACTACAACACTCACTGGAAACCTGTTACTGTTTTGAATTATAACGGAGTTGTCATAGGATTCAGACAAGACATCAGGGAAGCAGCCAAAGTTCCCCTGTACACTGACGCTAATTCAACTAATCCAGATGCGTATCTGAGAATTGGAATTATCCATCCTCTTGTCACGAATATCACGATTGTTTTCAAGAACGTAAACCTTACTGAGAATCCATATTACACTCTGGAAGGCGCTGAGATTGTAGGAAAACTCAAGCTTGCCTACTCGAACGTTCGACCTCCGGTTAATCTGAACTTCACCGCTAAGGAAGTCTCATCTTATGACAACCTTCCAGGAAAAATACAGAATCCTATCATCGCTTTGATCCATCCGGCTTACGCAAATGAAACTTCTGTCAGGTTTGATGCCAGAGAGCATGTGGTCTACATCCAGGGAAAAACACACAAGGATTTCGACTTGGCAACTATAAGATTCTTGATGGCGGCACTAAATATTCAGGCACAGACCTAGCATTTTTTCAATTTTTCACACAAAACACTTTTGAGTTCTTCTACACTCACCAAACCGTCATACTTCTTTCCATCGACAACCAGTGATGGCACAGTTTCAACCTGATATGTTTTCTTCAACAAGTCGACGACATTCAGCCTGCTGTCAGAATCAATGGCAAAAATCATTACATCCTGTTGGTATGTCTGCTTAATTACATTCAAGACCAAACCCTGCTTGTTGCAGTCATCACATTTGTCGTTTGAATAAAAGTATAAGACAGTCACGAAATTTGTCCTATTGCATTCTGTCTTCATCCTGTCCAAGAAAAACCAATATCTTATCAGTGTTATCGTGTAATCATCTTTCAAGAAACTGAATCTGTCATCTTTTATTTTTTCACTGGTCTCGTACAGGCTCACCCTCTCTCCGAGTTGTGCTGCATTGTCGATTACCTTGTCAAGCTCATAAGAAATAAGATTGCATGTTTGATTCCTGCTTGTTGCAATCAAGACAAATTCTAAATTCAGATCTTCTTGACTCATCTTCAGCTTGTCAAGTTCAGATTGCAAGTTGTCTACCTTGCTCTTGCTCACTGTCACGCCGAAAAAAATTCCTAAAAAAAGTATTCCTGCTGTGATTGCTCCAGAGATCAAATATATTTCGAATTTTAATTTTCGTGCAACCATTTTCTTTCAACCTTGAAAATTTCTTGGAAGATTGAGACTATCCAGAAGGCGGCGATAAGTAGCGGATATATGAACAGGTATCCAAAGTACATTTTCAAATTTTCTTTCACTCTCCATTTTTCCCCACTATATTTTAGGCTGAGATTAATGTTTAGAAATCCCAGAATCGCAAAAACTATTGTAAAGTATGAGTAAAGCCCTACCGACATTACATCCACTAAATTATTTGGAGTGAAGATTGAGTAATGGATATAGCTCCAATCCACGAATGATGACAGAAGGTTTGCACCGTTAGTGAAAAGCAAAGCAAAGAACATGAATCCAATTATAATCATCCAAACGAAATTTATCGGAAGCAAGAAAATCCCTAGATTTCCGAACTTTCCATTTGAAATCATGTGCGAATACTTGAAAACATTCTGCAGATATCCCCTGTACCATCTTATTCTTTGCCTGAACAGACCTTTGAGAGTTTTTGGAGCTTCAGTATGGACATAAGCATCAATGCTGTTTTCGATTTTGTATCCGTTGTCTATTAGTCTGAACGCAACTTCCATGTCCTCTGTAAGATTTTTCTCGTCAAGACCGCCTACTTTTTTCAAATATTCAGTCTTGTATATTCCGCCAGGTCCAGGAATCACATACTGGCAGTCGAAGAAGTTGAAAAGTCTTCTCAAAAATATCATGTACAGATATTCCATGTACTGGATGTCTCTCATCAAGGAGTTCTTATGTGAGACCTTCAAGCTTGGTGTTGCAGCAGCAACATTTTTATTCTTCATGTGGGTTACTATTTTTTTCAAATACGTTTTGTCTAGTACCGAGTCAGCGTCCAGGCATGCGACCAGTTCTGTCTTCACATGCTTCAATGCATTGTTCACAGCAGCTGCCTTCCCCTTGTGTTTTTGTTCGATTAGCTTGACACCGAACCTACTTGCAACAGAACCTGTGGAGTCTGTGGATCCGTCATCTATGACAATCACTTTGATCTTATCTTTCGGATAATCTAGATTCTCAATCGACTCCAAACATCTGTCGATAAGATTTTCCTCGTTGTGTGCAGGGACAAGGAAAGTGACTGACGGAGTGTATTTCACAGAAGGATTCTCCCACATCCTCTTCCTGTTTGCAAGAAAAACTGAGAACCAAAGTACTGAAGAGTAAATCATGATTGAATAGCTGGCAAAGTATGCGAAATCCAACAGTTCCATGTTCATCTACCGTATAAGTATAGAGTCCTGCAGCCATCTTTGAATTCAGCTAATGGCTTGAAACCTTCCAAATATTTTATGTGGTTTTGGGGGTTTATACTGATTATGTATCTGACTCTGTCTAGATTCATCAAATAATCAAGATATGGAGTCTCTCCTACAAGGCCGTAAGTGTCCCTTTTAGAATAAAACTCAATCTGCGGCCAGAAGCTTTCAGCGAAAATTATGGAATCTGGTTTGGAGTTGTCTTTCAGGAATTCAGAGACCTTGATGACTGCAGAATTCTGGGCGCAGTAGAAATTCTCTTTCTGTGTTTGTATGAATGATGGCAGATTCAAGAAGACTATGAATACTATCGAGATAATGATGATGTGATTTCCGACTTTCAGCTTAGAGAACTCGCCCAGACTCTTCGCTACCAAGAAAGATCCCAATGCAATCGCAGGTATTGTGTATCTGATATCTCCGAATGGGGTAATCAAAAATATTCCGAGGCTGATTATCGCCAAAAGTAACTTGGGATCTGATATCTTTCTTGTAAACAAAATTCCAATTGCAAAAAGGAACAACCAGACTATGTCTACTGACTTGAAGAAAACTGGAATGTTCATTATGGGATTCATTGGCTGAAAGACAAGAGGCGTTGCATACCCCTTGAAACCATCTAGGAAATCACCGAATTGGATTTGGGAATAAATCAGCCATGGAAGAAGAGGAATCAACACGCTCGCCAGGTAAAATACCTTCCAATTTAATTTCTTGTTCAAAAAAAGATATGACAATCCGAAAAGCCCGATCAATGGTGCCAGGGGGCTTCTCATCAAAAGTGCCAGACCGAAAATTATCCCTGATATGAAATAATTCTTTCTATAATCTTCTTTCGTTCCCTTGATTAGGAAATAAGCTGCTAAAATGAATAAAGAAATTCCGGGAATATCATTGTAAAGTCTGGTCGACCAAAAAAATATCGTCTGATTTAGAATCATTAGAGCAGAAACTATCACTCCGAATTTCTCATCTTCGATCATTGAACCGAGTTTGAACGAGCCAAAAACTAAAAGCGGAAGGAACGCCGCAGAAATCAGCTTGATCGGAACCAAATTTATGTTGAAAACCAGATAAGACAGATATTCAATCACGCTTAGCAAAGGCGAGAGGTTCTGTAATCTGAAGTGAGGTGAAGGTTGCAGGTAAAAATCCTTGAAAGCCTCGTTTCCATCATACCAGTATTCGGCTGTTTTCAGGTAATGGCTGTCATCCCAGACAAGGTCTTGGAATCCGAGTGAAAAGAAGACAGAAATCGAATAGGCCAGTACCACTTCCAGCGCTAGCAACCAATATATTCTCTTCATATGTAACTACTATTAAGTGACAATATATAAAGATTTTCCTAGAGAAGTTTGAGCTTTCCTGTGATTTTGTCGATCTTCTTCTGGTCTGAAGGTCCGACTCCCAGGCAAGTGACGGTTCCGCTTTTCAGCTGGGTCTTTCCAGCATCTCTTATAAGTGCAAAGGGCAGTTTGCTCTCCTTAACCTTCTTCGAAACAGCATTCAACTCCTTCAATGTGGGGATTTTCAGGACTATTTTCATCCCACCTTCCTTTCTCCACTTCTCTACGTCCTCAGGATCAGCTTTCATCAACGAATCTACAGCTGCATGGGCCACATGCGCAGCCAGCTTACCTTTTCCCCATTCGATATCCTTCCTCACAACTATGACTTGCTTCAACACGCGATCAACCTATGTAAGTGTTATCCTTCTGCGAGTCAGAAATCAGCGGAAACAGCACAGGAGGAGGCAGTTGGAGGTTCTCTGACAGGTTCACACCAAGAGACAGGCACTTCCTGAACAGGAAATTCCTGACCTCTATGTCAATATCCTCTGGCAGCTTGTTCTGCTTATCCCAAAATTCTGAAATTTTCTTCAGATTCTTGTTCGAATACAGAATTTCACCAGCAATCCTTATCTCACCAATGTTCGGAGTGTAAGTGGTCTCGAATTCGAAGGAAATTGCCAGTGCAGCCTGCTTGATCGGGTATGTCATGTCTCTCTGCTCGACTGAATTTATCTTTGGTGCTGAGTTTATGTCTATCTTTTCTGTAGAAATTTCCCTTCTTTCAGCAGTTATTGAAGAAATATGATATCCGATTATCGGCAAAACCACACCTACTATATATTTTGTCCTCACAAGCTTAATTATTAGTTTCGGGAAACCCAAATTATAATATAAAGGGTATGTCGATCGACTTTTCTATCAAAGCAAAAGAGAAAAAGGCTGTATAGGAGTAAAATTGGGGTTAGTGATAGGATTGGAAACCAACGGATTTCAGAGGCAGATACTCGAGGAGATAGCCAAGAGGATGGTCATGAAGAAGGAAGAACTGGTCTCCTTTTTGGGAGATAAGGTCGAAAATCCCTCCTCTTATGTACAGTCCGTGACCAAAGCTTTAAGTGACCAAGGGTTAATCACATATGTGTCGCCTTTGGGCCAAGGCTGCTATGCCATAACCCAGAAGGGCATGAGAGAAGTAGGAAAATGATAACTGAAAAAGGTGAAACGGCTATATTCAGGATATTAGCCGTAATGACTTTCATGATATTCGTTTACTTTTTGGCAGACCTTTCTTTCTCCTACCTGAACGTCTGTCAAGACGTGGCTGGAAAAGTAGTCTGCAAGGCCATCCCGGTAATCGACATGCTGCCTTCCCTCTGAATCATCTATTTCCTTTTTCACTTCTGATTTAATCTATGCAAGTCCGCAGTCATGTTCTGATTAAAGGTTCGGTCCAAGGAGTCTTCTTCAGGATGAATGTTCAGGAACTAGCCAAACAAATCCACATCTCAGGTTGGGTGAAGAACCTTCCTGACGGGAACGTCGAGGCTGTCTTTGAAGGGGAGGAGAAGGAAGTTGAGAGCATTATCTCCTTCTGCAGGAAAGGTCCGATTGGATCAAAAGTCGGAGACGTGGTTGTGAAAAATGAGAATTTCACAGGCGAATTTAAAGATTTCAAAATCATATATCAAGAATGAGTTACACAGCCCCGTCGTCTAGTGGCCAAGGATGTCAGGCTTTGGACTTCATGTCTGAAGCGCGGATTTACAGATGAAGAAAGACACCTGGAGACCGCGGTTCGAAACTGAAAAAGCGAAATTCCGCGCGGGGCTATTTCTTTTTACATAAAGAATGTAAATTGAAAGAATGGGACTTGTTGAGACTCTGATTAATTTCATTTTGAATGTGGATCAGACTTTGAGTTGGCTGATACAGACTTTCGGAATCTGGACTTATGTAATTCTCTTCCTTGTGATTTTTCTTGAAACTGGATTAGTCGCCACCCCTTTTTTCCCTGGGGATTCACTTATTTTCATTTCTGGGGCTTTTGCGAGTAACGGCTTTCTAAGCATCGAGCTGCTTTTCATTCTTCTTTCGGCGGCCGCGATAATTGGAGACACTGTCAATTACTGGATTGGCCATTTCGCAGGACGCAAACTTTTCAATAAGCAGAATGCAAGATTTTTCAAAAAAGAATATTTAGTCATGGCTTCGGAATTCTACACCAAGCACGGAGGAAAGACAATCATCTTGGCGAGATTCATTCCGTTAATCAGGACTTTTGCCCCTTTTGTTGCTGGGATTGGGAAGATGAATTATAGAAAATTCCTAATTTACAATGTGGTTGGAGGAGTTGCCTGGGTGGGCCTCTTTCTTCTTGCCGGATATTATTTCGGTAGCCTTGGCTTTGTCAAAGAGAATCTTTCGATGGCCATTTATGCGATAATAATCGTTTCAATCATTCCCGTTATTGGAGAATTGCTCTGGAAAAGGAGCAAAAGGGAAAAATAAAATTGTATACTCAAACTTAATGTCCTAAGGATAAAATATTATCTTATGACTCATCCTATTTTCGAAAAGGCGCGATCGGAAAAGAGATGGAGCCTGACAGAGGACGAAGCTAAGCAAGTTCTACTCGACAATCATATCCCTGTTGTCAAATCGAAAGCAGTAAAAAATCTTAATCAGGCAATCGCTGCTGCAAAAGAAATCGGTTTTCCTGTCGTACTGAAAGTGATTTCTCCAGACATACTTCATAAGACAGATGTTGGTGGGGTGATTCTTGACATAGACGATCCAGAACATCTTGAGAAATCTTATTTCAAGATGCTACCAAATCTTAAGAAAAGAGTTCCGAATGCCAAGATAAAAGGGTTCCTGATTCAGAAGATGATTGAGAGTGGTCGGGAAGTAGTAGTCGGTGGAAAAAAAGATAAGCAGTTCGGCCAGGTTGTGATGTTTGGAACAGGAGGTATTTTTGTAGAAGTATTTGACGATGTTTCATTCAGAGTAGTTCCGATTGAGAAGAAAGATGCAGAAGAGATGATAGCTGAAACGAAAGGATATAAAATATTGAAAGGATACAGGGGGAAAAAATATTCTATCGGTTCTCTTATTGAAATGTTGCTCAAGACTTCAGAATTCTTGGAAAAAAATCCTCAGGTAGTCGAACTTGACATCAACCCTGTCATTGTCTGGGAGCACGGAGCAATCGCAGTCGATTCAAGAATAATTTTCGAGTGAATAAATCATGCTCGACTGGAAACTACATTTGATATTCGGACTCCTTTTAACAACTGGGATAATAAGTTTCTTTTACTTTTTCCAGTTTGAAATTTCTGTTGAAGTTTTGATCTCTCTTGTAATTGTAACCATGTTCACAAGTCTGCTTCCTGACATTGATTTGAGAAAGTCGAAAATAAGAGATTTTGTTTCAGTGATTTCAGCCGCAACAATCTCTTTTGTTTTTCTTTTTTTAAAATCAGCTGAATGGTATCTTTCAATTGTCTACTTCGTTGTCCTTTATTTATTCTTCAAAAACATCCCGACAAAACATCGCGGAATTACACACACGTTCAAGTTTTCATTTCTCTTCTCGTTGATTCTATCTATAATTTTTTATTTCATGTTCAATTTGGATTTCCAAAATTTTCTAATGTGGTTTCTGATAATATTTTTCAGCTATAGCCTTCATCTGGTTTTGGACAAAATATAAAAAAAGTGTAAAGCAAAGAACATTATAATCATAATTTGTTTTCTTAGAATAAATATTTTTTCGTAAAATTGAAGGTGGAGCAGAAATCCGTGGACTTTAGTCCGCGGATGAATGCTGTCGAAAGTCACATAATATCAAAGGAAACCCCGGACTTTAGTCCGGGGAGGATGTCATGATGGCTTCAGAATAATTCAAAATTATTTAGAAAGAATTGCCGCCTTGTAGGCCATAAATCCAGCATTGTTAAAAAAATAGTTAACAGTGCGGGATCGATTGGAAGGTAAAATTGATTTAAGATTTGAACAATTTTCTGTTAATTCATGAGTCCATAATATGCGCCCATCCCTGTGAGCATAACAACCAAAAACGGTTTTTCTGGAATGTTTTATTGGAAAATCGACAATATATTTTTCTTGTCCATTTACATCAGCGAATGAATGTGGATATAAACCCAATTCGTATAATTGTAATAAAAATTCCCCAGGATTTACTTCTAAATTAGGTAAGTTCCTTACGACTTCCCAAGCAGCATAATAGCCAACGGTATTCCATGATTGTATTACTTCATTATCCAGTCCAATTTTTCTAAGCCGCTCAAATGCTTCCTCCCACTCTTTGCTTATCCCAGTCTTGTCTGCAGCAATATAGGAATATCCTCGTGCATCCTCTTGAGCACTTTTCCATGGTGATTCCAAATCTTTCCACGGTTCTATAGCTTTCATGAAACTATCAATAATTTCATCAACCTTTGACACAATTTGATTGGTATCTTCTAAAGTTCTTACAGGTTGGAGATATTTTATGTTGGTTATTCTCTTTTCGGCCTGATTGACTCTTCTTCTAATCTCCGTCAACAAAATGGATTTTTCCATACCATCATCATAAAAAATAAACTTTAAATAGTAATATCAAAATTGAAGGTGGTTCACTAGCTACCTCCGTCCACATTTAATTCGGAATTAGAAGTTCTTCTAATGATTACACCGTCCGATTTAAATATTGCAATAACGAAGTTCTTCGAGGGTAATGATGAATAGATCGTTCCAGCATGATTTGATGATTGCGGAGGTAGCTGATGAATTACCCCCATATTTATCCAAAAAATTTGGTGCTTTTTTGGGTTTGATTGAAGGTGACGGTTCTGTAGTAAATAGAACTTTAGATTTTGCAAATTCAAATCCCGATTTGATAACTTTTTATATAAAATGTTTCAATAATTTTTTTGGAAAATCCTACCCACTTCATTTCTATCTTTCTTTACCAGAAGCTCTAAAAAACGACGAAAAGAAAATTAAAGAAACTTTGGAATTTTGGGAAACAAAAGTTGAAACTTCTGATATAAAATATCACTTTAACAAGAAAGGTAGACTGGTTTTAGGAAATATGAAAGTAGTAACTACAAACAAGTACATTACTAAAATTCTTCGGAACTTTTTAAGCACAGAATTCCTAGGGAGAATGATTAACGATAAAAATTTTATTCGTGGTTATATATCAGGTTTTTTCGCAGCAGAAGGAACAGTTCTTCCAGAAAAGAATAATCCTAAAATTCCCCACTCAATTCAACTTCCCAGTACTAACAAAAAAATTTTAACTGTGATTGAAAACTACATCAAAAAATTTGATATTGATTGTAGAATTGTCGCAAAAGACAGAAGTAGTAACTATTTTTGTGTGATTATTACAAGATATGATAATTTTAAAAAATTCCATAGGTTTGGTTTAGCCAATTTATCCAAAGAAAAAGAAAACAAACTTAAATTAGGATTAAATTCATACAAAATGATTCCTAGAAATCAACAAAAAACTTCGATAAAAATTTTGAAACTACTATCTCAGGGACCGTTAAGCCGTCAGGAATTATATGTACTTACGAAACGTAAGGAGCAACAAATAAACAGCTATCTTTATTCCAAAAGCAGTCATCTATTGAAAAAAGGATTTATAAAGAAAAATATTTTAGCTGGAAAAATATTTTGGGAGTTGACTGATGAAGGGAAGAAATTTTTGATTTCTCCAACTTTTAGAGGTATGAAAATAGATTTATCAGAGATTTAATCCTTTGCTTATATTTCTTCCAAGACAAATAATGTAGATGAAGATTAAACTTTCTGCTACCTTCGAAGGTAAGTGTGACATATGTGGGAAAGATGGATTAGTTTTTTCTGCAGGTGACGAGGAGACTGGGAAAACTGTGACCATTTGTAAGGACTGCTCGGAGAAGATGGGTGACATGCAACTGTCTGAAGCGATTGAAAAATATGGTCATGTGGACAAATCTGCCTTCGAAGAAGGCGTGAAAATAGATAAAAAATCTTCAGCGGCTTAATAAGTGATTGACTAATCTAGATTGGTGGTCTTTTGAGGCCTGAAGTCAGAAGCATTCTTGAAAGGATGAGCTACTGGAAGAAGACTATCGAAGCTGCGAAAGATTTCACTGGAACCTCCCCTCCTTCTGTTTTTGTCGGAAGGGCATTCTATCCGAAAGTTTTCGTTGGAATTTTATCCCCTCCTCAGCATCAGGAGAACGCTCAGCAACTCGACTCTCCTGAACTTTGGTATAAGCAGAATGCTTCGATTCAAGATATTTTGCAGACAAGAGGACAACTAATTTATTCTCGATTCAAGTCCGATGTTAATAATTTCAAAGGAAAATTAATGGAGACCACACAGGAAGTCGCGATGACTAAAAAGCCAGTGGATGTGGAGGTAGAGCTGATGAAGAGTCCTACTTTCAGGATGAGGTTCGATCTACACACTTCCCCTATTGCAAATCCAGCTCCGATAGCCAAAGCGAGGCTGACTGAAAATCCGTCTGTTGAGAAGAGAGTTGATTATCTTGTCTCTGACGTCGACATTCATGCTAAGAATTCAGTGATTGCTCTGTACAATTACAGAATCCCTGTGAGCAGGATCCAGAAGATGCTGTCTGCAGGACTGCTCGGAGTCCAGATGCAGAGAAAACTTGTACCGACGAAATGGGGTGTCACTGCTATAGACGATATCATCGGCAAGCATCTCCGAGAAAAGATGAAGGATTTCCAGGAACTTTCTGAAGTCATGCTGTTCAAGAACGAATATATCGGAAACCATTATCAGATTCTTCTAGTCCCCAGTAGTTACGAGTATGAATTAGTTGAGATATGGAATCTATACGGAAGGGCCATGATCGATTCTGATTACGAGCCTTATTGGGGGAAGAAGGAATATGCAGAGAAGACTGCTGGGGCTTTCTACTCTGGAAGACTTGGAGTTTTAGAATATCTGAACAAAATCAGAAGACAGGCTGGGATAATCATCATTAGAGAAGTCAGATCTGATTATTTCGCCCCTGTTGGAATCTGGCAGATGAGGGAAGCTGTCAGAGACGCGTTCAACAAACCCTGCGAGAGGTTCAATTCTGTCGAAGAGGCAGTGAAAGTGATCTCATCAAGAATACTTTCGAAGGACGAGTGGATTAATAAAAGCAAGATTCTGAAAAACAGAAAGACGCAATCCAAGTTAACAAAATTCTATGGATTAAGATAAAAATTTGTAAAAAATCAAAAAATTTCTAATCAGTATAGGCCGAAACCTAGTCCGAGAGTGTTGCCCATTACGACTACTACTAGAACGATTACTACCAATGCGATTAGTAGGTATTTCATCATGTTGCTCATTGTATCACTACATTAAATTTGATTTGAGGGTATAAAAAGGATTTCTTTTAAAGTGGCTGAGAAATTTTCCATAGAGCATAAAAGTAATTTCTAAAATTATTACTGAGATTCTTATCCTCAATTAATATAGAAATAGGAGAGCTTTTGCCAGAGCCAGTGAGAATTGCCACTTTATTTCCGTAGACATTGATTGCGATTGGAGAATTAAACGATAAAGGCAGGATTCTAATTTTCATATATTTGAGTTTGGCAAACTTTTTTGCTGTCTTAGTTTCATTTTTAGGATATAGCATTTTTAGCGGAATTTTCCTAGCAATCCTTTTTTTATGGTAAAGCATGAGGTGTTTAGAGATATGATCCGAGGGATTGTGAGCCCCTAAAACAAGCTGTTCTTCTTTAAATTTTAGCTTGTCATCAAAGATTCTTTTTTCGCTTTCAATTCCCGTGTAGATTCGAACATTTTGTTTGTCACTAGGCTTTTGGCTCGCAAGCAGTTTTGGTATAATTTCTTTTATCTTTTCTTTCTTCTCTTCTATGATATCGATTATTCTCTGAGGATTTGTTGCCTCAAAATATTTCCTCTCATTTCTAATTGTCCATGAAACAAAACCTTTTTCTTTCAGTTTTTCTATGGAGTCATAAACATTCCTTCTGTGGATTTTTGTTTTTGAACTAATTTCTCCTATAGGTGAAGGTCCAAGTTCTACTAGTACTTGGTAAATTTTAGCTTCGTTCCTTGAAAGTCCAATTTCTCTCAGATATTCTTGTATCATCAGTTTTTTACTTGTAGTTTAAAGATTTAACTTTGGTGGTGAAAATCACCAAATAGACTTATTTCAATAATATTTGAATAGTTAGCAGATAGAATGGTAATTGTAAACAGCTTTTCTGACAGAATGCTTCGTGCTATTGACGAAAAAGAAAGTTATGTCATTGTAGGTTTGGATCCAAATGTAGATTTTATTCCTGAGCATTTGAAAAGACGGTATTTAGATAAATATGGTGATAGTTTTGAAGCAGTTGGAGCTGCATTTTTAGAATTTGATAAACGACTTATAGATGCCCTTCATCCTCTTTTATCTGCTGCTAAGCTCAACATAGCTTTTTATGAATGTTATCAAGGTCCTGGGATTAGAGCTTTTGCCGAAGCTATATTATATGCACGTTCAAAAGGTCTTCAGGTATTAGAGGACGGAAAGAGGGATGAAGTTGAAGAGACTGCAAAAAAATATTCTGAAGGTCACTTAGGCAGAGTGAAATTATTGAGTGGGGAAAGAGTACCATCTTACGATCTAGATTGTTTGACTGTTAATAGTTATTTAATGACTGATTCCATTGGACAATTCAGGAACGACGTTATTGCCCATAAAAAAGGAATACAAGTTTTAGACAAGACATCAAATCCATCTGCTACTGAACTACAAGATGAAAAGCTTCAATCAGGATTGAAAGTTTGCGAACATGTGGCTAAATATATAGACAAATGGGGTGAAGGTACGGAAGGAGAAGAAGGTTGGAAATCAGTTGGTGCTGTAGTAGGACTCACTTATGCATCAGTAGACGGCCCATCTCTAAGGGGGTTTATGCCTAGAAGTCTTTGGCTATCACCTGGCATTGGTTTAAAACAGAAAAAACAGCAGGGAGGAAAGCCTGAAGATGTACCTTTCCTTTTAGGTAATGACGGAAGAGGTGCTTTTGTAAATTCTTCCAGAGGGATAATTGCTGCGTGGAAAGAACCTGAATATTTCGATAAGTATGGAGATGAAAAATTTGAATTTGCAGCTAGAGATGCAGCAATTGACATGGATGAGAGAATCAATGATGCAGTAGTAAAAGCTCACAAATCAAGATGGTAAATTAACTGAATTCAAAAATTCCTTCTGTACCCAAGGTTTTCAATTCACTTATAGCATCTGCAATTTCAATCATTTCTTCCGGTTTTTCTATCCTTTTGTTGACAAATTGACGTTTATTTCTGTCCCAGTAGAAGACATTATCACCCAAAATACCAAGCATATGATACGCCTCCAATAAATCCCCAAGTCCTTGGATAAATATACCAACAGGTTTATTATCTTCCGGTCTGCCAAAAACTAAAACTGCATTTTCTCCATCAGGAATACCGCCACAAATCAATTTAAGTTTTTCATATTGATCAGTTCCGTTCCTAGAGCCGTGTCCATCAAAGAAATATGTACGTTTCCCCAGAATCTCTGATTTAACAGTTTTAGTTAACCCAAATGAAACCTCAGCAACATATTCCTGAACTTTTGGATTGGGCAATTCTTCATGTTTGTATGGATAAAGAGCCGGTGTTCCTAAATAAGCAATGACATCTTTCAAAGTTCTTGATTCCGTTTCCAAGGTTAAAGTTGTCAAAGTCATGGTAGCTTTTAATGGGGATATGAGAAGATTTTATTAAGTGGTGATACCTAATTACCACTCTTTGCAGCTAATTCAAGAGCTTCTCGCATGGCCGGAGAACTTATTCCTTTTTCCTTATCTATTTTTGGATCTCTGTCTATATCCTGAAATAAATCTGGTTTATAGACAAACGCCATTAAATACTTGTACTGCTCTTGAGGCATCGCACCTGCAAGCCACGCCATACCTTTAGTCTTCATTGGTACTCCATGGAACAATTTCATTCCCTCTTCTTTTGCTGTTTTGTCTGCGCCCTGTTCCCTATCTACACCAACTACTGATGTGTTGCACACTACCCTTATTCTACGTCTATCTGCATCGTACCTGATTACTTCCCTTGCAATTAGTTTACTTGCAAAATCTGTAACCATATCATCAAAAATTAGTGCTCGATGCCCATCCAAAATTTCTCCTTCAATAAGATTGTGAGAACCCCATTCACCAAGACTTAGATTTTTTCGTTTTAATTCTTCAAGGACTGTTCTTGCATCTTCGACGTTTCTTATTTTCTCTCCTGGAAGAGGTCTTGTATACCCCCATTTTATTTTAACTCTACCATTTGTTCTATAGTACATAGACGTAGAGACTGCCGAAACTAAAGGAACACCAGCCATGTCAACTCCTATTATCACATCATTATCATAATCAAAATCTCTAACTTCTTCTTGGAGAACTCTTCCCATCAGATAGCCTAACTTTGCTGTGAATTCAGCCGAATTCCCAGCATTCCTAAAATTGATATAATAAATGCTGTTTGTTCCATTTTTCAGAGTCCAACCATTCCTTCTTTTTTCTGGATCTCTTGTGTTGAAAATTGTTTCTATACATCGTGACTGATAAGCCAATCTAACTAATTCTTCACCTAGTGCATCCTTTTCTTCCTGCCAACTTAAATCCATGAAATCCTTCTTTACATTTTATTCGTTAAAATTCTTTAGTCTATTGTCGCGCTGTATGTACTGGCAATATTGCCTCGTAAAGGTCAATTGTTGCTTGTTTGGGATTCGAGGCTTTTAAAATAGACCTTCCTGCCACTACATGATCTGTACCAGCTGCAACTGCATCTATCGCGTCCTTGAGCGGGTCACCAGTTTTTTGAGGTCCGACGGCTGGAGAAATTATTTCAATTCCCTCTTTATTAAGTTCGTGTGCTATTCTCTTATGATTCGTTATCCTTTGTGGTCGTGTAGCAGGTGCAACAATATATTTGACATTATAATCCAAACAGGTTTTGCATAATTTGTCTGCATACTTTTCCTCACTGAACGCAAGCGCTCCCGGCTGCGACATCTCAACAACAATAATTGGTGTTATAGCAGGATGTTCAAAACAGGTATCGACAAAAGCTTCTAATGTTCCAATTTTCTTTAGATCATTCAGGTCTCTATAACTTCCTGCACCCAGAGGTGCGGCAATCATCCCTACGACATTTGAATAGTTCTTAACTTCTAAAACCTGATTCCTAACAACTTCCGGTATATCCGTGCCACCTTTGTGACGGTCTATCACTATCGGCAATTCAGGAGCAACCTCTTGGAAATGCGGTAAAGAATTTTTATACCCCCATGGATCCATGATGAAACTTCCGTACTTCAAGAAAGTTATTTTATCCTTGGAATCGCGGAGTTCATAAGCGAGTGACAACGCTTTTCCTAATGTCGTGTCCAAAGCAGGAACAATCCCAGGAGCCTCTTTCAGTCCACCCATTTTATCTGTTTGTTAAATGGAAAAGAGACGATATGTCAATATATGGTTACCTATACCACCACTTTTTTTCTGAATTATCCTACATAATAGAAATTTTTTCAAAACCTCTTATGTTTTTCTTACTATCTAATAATGGATGTTAGAACTTGAAGCAACCTTAGGTGTAGTAGTAGATTTGTGTGGAGTTTGTATTTACGACGGATTTCCACCTACAGTAACAAAAATTGGAAAAAGATTAGGCATTGAGAATGATGTCTTACAACAAACGAAAGATAAGTACTGGATTCCATTTTCTTTGGGGGAAATGTCCCCACGAGATTTTTGGTATGCAGTTTTTAAGGAAAACGGAAAGGGATTCACTGATTCTGAACTGGACCGAATAAATTATGAAGTGCTTGAATCGCATTATCCATACGCATATGTAATGAAATGGTTCAGAAATCTGAGAGGTCATTTTAAGATTGGTTTAGCTACAAACAGCCCCAGACCATGGTTAGAATGGTGGGATAAGAAATATTCTTTGAGCCAAACTTTTGATGTAATTCTTATTCCTTCTGATATCGGTGTAAGAAAACCTGATTATGGTTATTGGGAAGAATTAGTTGACAGAATGAGAATGCCTCCTGAATTGATTGAATATAAAGATGATCAAGATAGGATGGTACGAGGAGCACGCTTGGCTGGACTTAAAGCTGATGTGTTCAATCCTAATTCTGTTGCTCCAGTGGAGGTGTTAGTCCATGCCTGATAGATTAAAAAAACTCGAACAGCTTGGACTCTCAAGGAATAAGGCAAAAATTTATCTTTCCCTTCTGAAATCAGGTTCTTCTACTGCTGAAAATATAGCAAAATCTTCTGGCGTTCACAGAAGGAATGTCTACGACTCCCTTGATGATTTGATGAAGATGGGTTTGGTTGGTTATATCGTGAAAAATAAGAAGAGATATTTCAAAGCTTCTAACCCCAATTATTTCTTGGAAATTCTGGAAGAAGAGAAGGAAAAACTAAAAAGAAAAGAAGTCAACGTAAGTTCCATTCTTTCTGATCTTTTACAAATCAAGCAAATTCCTAAGGAAGAAAATTTTGTTAGTATACACAAAGGCATTAAAGGTGTCAAATCATTGCTCAACGACATTCTTGTTACTGGTAAAGAAAATTTAGTTTTGCATGCTCACAAACCACCAGAACCGATTAAAAATTATTTGATTAATTTCCATAAAAGAAGAATAAATAAAAAAATCCCGATAAAAATGATTTTCAGTAAAAACGATAATAACAGAGCATTTAAACTTTCCAAACTTCCTTATACAAAGGTCAAATATTTATCAAAAGATACGGTAGGCCAAATTGCGATTAACATATATGGGGATAAAATTTCTATAATCATGTGGTCAGAACCAACAGGAATTTTAATAGAGAATAGTGAAATTGCAGATAGTTTGAGAACGTATTTTAAAATTTTATGGAAAGCACTTTAAATTATCCAATGTAACCATACTGTTCTTTCATTTCTTCGTCTGTCCCTCTAACCCTCTTCTGCCTTTCTATGAATTTCTCATAGTGCGCTTGGACTTCTTTTGTCATCGATCCTCTCACTCTTTTCAAGCCCTCTTCAAAATGAACCTTCCTAACTTCTTTTGCTTTCATGTTCTCTCTCATAGCATCCAGCGCAGCTTCTCTCACCAGAGATTCAAGGTCAGCGCCGCTGTAGCCTTCAGTCTCAGCTGCAATCTTCTTCAAATCAACATCCTTGAGAGGCATACTCTTCGTTTGAATTTTTAGAATCTCTAGTCTGGATTCTAAATCAGGGGCTGGAACGAGAATCTGCCTATCAAATCTTCCTGGTCTGAGTAGTGCAGGATCAACCATGTCCGGTCTGTTAGTCGCAGCGATAACAACCACACCTTTCATCTCTTCTATTCCAGACAATTCACTCAATAACTGAGAGACTATGCTTTCGGTTGCATGCTCACCATAGTATCCACCTCTTTTCGGAGCCAGAGCGTCAATCTCATCAAAGAAAATCACAGTAGGAGCTACTTGTTTGGCTCTCTTGAACAAATCTCTGACCAGTCTCTCAGATTCTCCAACCCATTTAGATTTTAGTTCAGGTCCTTTCACAGAGATGAAGTTAGCTCCGGATTCGTTTGCAACAGCTTTCGCAAGAAGTGTCTTCCCTGTTCCCGGAGGCCCATAAAGGAGAACACCTCTCGGTGGCTGGATTCCCAATCTTTCAAAACTTTCAGGAGATTTCAAAGGCCACTCGACCATTTCTTTCAGGCCTTGTTTCACTTCTTCCAATCCACCTATGTCTGTCCACTTCACCTTCGGAATCTCGACCAACACTTCTCTCATCGCTGAAGGCTCTACCATGTGCAGAGCATTCTCGAAATCCTCTTTTGTCACAATGAGTTTTTCCATCACTTCTCTTGGCAGTTCTGTTTCATCTTTCCATTTTATTTCTGGTAGAACTCTCCTCAACGCAGACATCGCAGCTTCTTTTGCCAAAGCCCACAAGTCTGCTCCGACATAACCATAAGTGATATCAGATAACCAATTCAAATCAACGTCTTTACTCATCGGCATGTTTCTTGTGTGGATCTTCAAAATTTCCAATCTTCCATTTCTATTTGGAACAGGAATCTCAATCTCCCTGTCGAACCTTCCAGGCCTTCTCAATGCCGGATCGACTGCGTTTGGTCTGTTGGTCGCAGCGATAACAACAACCTTTCCTCTTTTCTTCAACCCGTCCATCAACGTCAACAACTGAGAAACCACTCTCCTTTCAACTTCTCCTGTAACCTCCTCTCTCTTAGGAGCAATAGAATCAATCTCATCTATGAAAATTATCGATGGAGAATTTTTCTCGGCGTCTTCGAAAATCTTTCTCAAGTTCTCTTCAGACTGTCCGTACCACTTGCTCATGACTTCTGGGCCTGAAATCGAAATGAAATGCGCTCCAGACTCACTTGCAACAGCTCTCGCAAGCAAAGTCTTACCAGTACCAGGAGCTCCATACAGCATAACTCCCTTCGGTGGTTCCACACCCAGTCTTTCAAACAGTTCAGGATGCCTCAACGGCAGCTCTATCATCTCCCTGACTTTCTGTATGACTACCTTCATCCCACCGATGTCTTCATAAGTTGCAGAAGGAACCGTTGTCTCTTCCATCTTCATGGACTCAGGAAGTTCTGGCAAAATTTCCAAATCAGTTACCTCTCCGATCTTCACTATTCCATGCGGTTCTGTGCTTGTGACCACGAATCTGGTCTCTCCAGGGAATGGCGTGAAGAAGAAATCATCAAAATCAAAACCGAAGAAATCTTCGAACATGGTCCCTCTGGCCTTTTTCCTGACCACTGGCGAAGGAACGATTATGTCCCCTTTCGTCACAGGCCTCATGTAAATGTTCTGCTTGATCAAGTTCGGTGAAATGTGGATTATCAAACCTCTCTCAGCAGGAGCAATCGAAACTTTTTTCGCCTCTTTTACATCAGCTTTTCTCAGCTTGACAAATTCCCCGACTCCTGATTCAGAATTTCTTCTGACTATCCCGTCCATCCTGACAATATTCAAACCGACATCAGCAGGATAAGCGCGAACCGCGATGACTGCAGTCTTCCTCCCGCCTTCAATCTCGATTACATCCCCTTCTCTCACGCCGAGCCTGTGCATGATGTTCGAATCGATTCTTACTATACCTCTTCCAGCCTCTTCTCTAGCTGTCAGCTCCCCAACTTTCAATCTGAGTTCTTTTTCATCAGCCATTTTCGTCGTCCTTCTTTTCCTTTGGAACTATCTCGAACACCATCTTGTCGAAATTGAAAGGCTTTTGCAGTTCTTTCTTCACCTTTTCCATCCATCCTTCCAAAATTATTATCGCTTCGGATATTGGAATTCCCTGTCCCATAGTCTTCATTTCTACTCTGGCTTGTTTTGTTTTCTTGTCTACTATCCTAGTTATCGCAACCGCGAATTTCTGCTCTTCAGTATCAGACATCTTCTTCCTCCTCTTCCCAATCAGAGAAAGGATCTTTGCCTTCTAATAGTATTTTGAATGTCTTCCACATAACCTTATTTTGCCATTCCTGCATAAATTCCATCATCTCTTTGAATGAACCCTCAGGGACTATAAAGCTTGACTGGTCGACTTTCTCGTGAGGCATGTCCGTGAGTATCCCCTCTCTGTGATACTCGTACTTCTTGCCGTCCTTGTTGATGACCTGCTTCCAGCCGTACAGGCCCCTGAAGAACTTGTTCCTCTCGTAGTTGGAATCCATTTCTCCAGACCTGACGGAGAAGCATATCATTATTGCCTTTTTCTCTGCTTTCATAACTCCTAAAATTTAGGGTGTAAAAGTATATAAACTTTTGTGTTCTTTTAAACTAAACTATTTGAGGAAAACTGGGTCAGGGTTGTGTTAAGTTGTTAATTGGTAAAATTGATTTTTCAGTTAGGTTGACTTTCAAAAATAATAATCTATTTGATATAAAAATTCCAAGTTAGTCTAAAATAAAGTGTGAGATATGCAGAGAAAAGAAAATTTTTATTCAGATGGAAATAAAATTGCAGCAACGCTATTTATACCAGATGATCTTAACGAAAGTGAGAAAAGACCGGGAATTGTACTCTGCCATGGTTTTACTTGTATAAAGGAATTGATCCTGCCTGATTATGCGTCAAGGTTTGCTAGGGCCGGGTTTGTTTCCCTAATATTTGATTATCGAGGCTTTGGTGAAAGCGAAGGGAAAAGAGGAAACCTAATTCCTCATGAACAGGTTACAGATATCAGAAATGCCATAAGTTTTTTGCAACTTCAGAAAGAAGTTGACTCACAAAGGATGGCCTTGTGGGGGACTAGCTTTGGAGCTGCAAATGCAATCTATACTGCAGGAATAGACAAGAGGATAAAAGTCATTGTGTCCCAAGTTGGTTTTGGGGATGTTGAAAGGATTTTGAAGAAAAGAAGCTTAGAAGAACTCCAGGTGTTAGCAAAGTTCTTTGAAGAAGATAGGAAAACCCGAATTCTAACTGGTAAATCCGCGACAATAAGCCCGCTACATATTTTAAATGACCAAGGATCCGTAAGATTCTTTACAGAAGCTATAAAGCAGTTTCCAACCTTAAAATGCGAACTGCCTTTGGAAGCTGTAGAAGCAATATATGAATACAAACCTGAAAGTGTAGTTGACAAAATTTTTCCCAGTGCACTGCTTTTGATAGCAGCAGAGAAAGACGTAGTCACGCCAGTGGAGGAATCCAAAATTCTGTTTGAAAAAGCTAAAGAACCTAAGAAGCTCGCTACATTTCCAATCGGACATTACGATATCTATACAGGAGAGTATTTTGACAAATCGGTTCAATTGGCCATAGACTGGTTTAAACAATATCTTTAATACCTGAGCAAGAAATCTGTAAAACGAATTCCACAGATGAATCGTAAGCCACAGATAACTAAAAATTGGATAAACACTCAAAGAATTAACAGAACCCTGGGCAGTCAACCTCTTATTTGAAAGATGGCTGTTTAATCATATGATCGACTTCGACAAGATGGTCGACGACCACATAGCTCGAGAGCACAAACCCAAGCAGATTGGCAGATACTACCCTTCGGAGATTGGAAACTGCCTGAGGAAGCTCTGGTATTCGTACAAGTATCCGCAGAAGATCGAGCCTGATTTATTGAAAATATTCGAAGCAGGAAACATCATCCACGGGTTTGTCGTCGAGGTCTTGAAATCCGAGAAGAACAAGGAAGTCCAACTTCTGCAATCTGAGATCCCGTTCAAGATAGAGATGGAAGATTATATGATTTCCGGAAGAGTCGATGATTTGGTAATTGTCAGTTCTAACGGGAAAAAAATGCTCATTGAGGTGAAGTCGACCAAGAATCTCGACGCAATTGGCAAACCGCAACACAATCACGTCATGCAACTTCTCTTCTACATGACGGCATTGGAAATCCACGAAGGCCTGGTTCTCTATGTGGACAAAAATAATCTCAAATCAAAAATATTTGAAGTCCCCTTCGACCAGATAAAATCCGCTGAAATAGTTGACAGATTCTCCTTTCTTCACAAACACTTGAAAAAAGACGAGCTTCCAGTTGATGAGGCAAAAAAAGTCTCTGACATGAACTGGATGTGCAGATACTGCGAATACAAGAACAAGTGCGACAAGAACGAAAAGTGACTATCTCTTCTCAAGCATGATGTAAATCAGTAGAGATACGAGACTTGCAACAGTAGTGATCACAATTATCAAAATTATGGTTACAATTGGAACACCGACATTACCAAGACTTATAACTACTATAGGGATCAAGACTACAGTCAAGACCAGCGTAGCTGCCAAAAGTAGCATGACAATCAACGGAATGTAGTTGAGTTTCATATTCAGAATTTGTTTTGTCCATTAATTAGCTTTTGCTTGATTTTCTCTTTCCCCAGCCTTCTTTGGTAACGCACTTGTGATTGATGCACATCCTGAAAGGCCTTCATAATTTTCCCAGCGGGATTATGAACCCCAACTGGGGCAGCGGGAACCCTGTCACGCATTTAGGATAATTAGAACAGCCGACGAATCTTTTTCCTGATTTCTTGGAAAACATCATCCTCAGCTCCCCTGTCTTGCAGTTCGGGCAAGTTCCCAATGTATTTTGTTCTCTTCGAGCTTCCACGAGTCCGTCAAACAATTTCTTTCCGATTTCTTTCTCATTCTTCCTGAACTCTTCCAAGATCTCTCCGAGAGTTTTTTCCGCTCCTTCTACGACCTCTTCTCTCTTCATCTTTCCATTGGACACTTCGTCCATGTCAGATTCGAATTTTCTTGAAAGCTCTTCGCTCAAAATCTTCGGAGAATATTCTTGCAGAGCTTCTGTAACAACTTCACCTAGTTTGGTCACTTTTATACTCTGCCCGGAAATGTATCCCCTGTCATAAAGGGTTTTGAGAATCTCCGCTCGCGTAGCTCTTGTTCCCAGTTCCCTCTTCTCCATCTCCTTCAGGATTGAACCTTGCGAATATCTTCCTGGAGGCTGGGTTTCTTTGTTCAATTTTTCCATGTTCAAAACATTCATCTTCTCTCCGATTTCCAACTCTGGAAGTATCTGTTCTTCGAAATCAAGATAAGGCTCGTAAATCTTCGTCCATCCTGGTTCGATTGTTCTTTTACCCACAGCAACAAAATTATTCCCTCCTACATCCAAGACGACATTCACACTCTCCCTGAGAGCTGAATCTGAAAACACTGATAGGAATCTTCTGACGATCAGATCGTATATTTTCTTCTGCTGAGACGTCAAACTTTTCAAATCTGCAACTTCGGATGTCGGATAGATAGCGGGGTGTGCCGAATCTTCCCTCACTCCCTCGTTCGGTTTTATTTCGGATTTTGAAAGAATTTGGTCTGCGAATTTCTTGTAAGCGCTCACATTCCTCAAAGCTCTCAGAATTTTTTGGTAGTTGATGCTTGTCGGAAGTTTTTGAGATGAAGATCTTGGGTAGGAGATTATTCCAGCCTGATACAGACTCTCTGCTACAGCCATCGTCTGGGTTGGAGAAAATCTGAACAAAGAATATGCCTCAGCTTGAAGATCTGTAGTGTTGAATGGGACTGGAGGAAGTTGATTATATTCTTTTTTCCTTACATCTTTTACCACAGCATCTTTTCCCCTGGCAGTTGAAACGACTTTGTCTGCTTCTTCCTCCTTCCACAATCTGTCCTTCTCATACGATGCGATTACTTCTTCATCTCCAATCTTCACATGGAGATCTAATTGCCAGAACGGAGTCGGTTTGAATTTCCTAATCTCCAGCTCTTTCTCGAGTAGAATCGAAAGCGTGGGGCCTTGGACTCTTCCAGTCGACAAAACAGTGAAACCTTTTCCGGCAGCGTTCTTCATCGCCAGAGTCAGTGCTCGTGTCAGGTTAATTCCCCAGAAAAAGTCCAGATAATGCCTTGTCAGGCCGGCTTCAATCTGAGGAAAGTCCAAATGTGAAGAAGCATTTTCAAACGAATCAATCAATTCATCCTTTGTCAAAGTCGAGAACTTCATCCTCTTCCCATCGTTTTTTTTAGCCAACATTTTCAAAATATTGAATCCTATAACAGAGCCTTCAGTATCGTAATCCGTCGCAACTATGAATTCTTTTCCCAACTCAACGATTTTCTGAATGTTGTCGAAATATTTTTTAGAAAATTCACCACCTTTCTTCGTGTGAGTAGGGACCCACTGGACGTCGAACGTCGGATAATTCCATCCACGTTTTTTTATCGTATCCAAAACAAACAAGTGCCCGACAGCAGGGACAACAAGTATTTTTTTATCTCCTCTTCTGATTTCAAACCAGTATGCTGAGTTGTTTTCCTTTTTTACAGGCCTGTCTTCTGCTAGTGCTTCTGCTATTTTTTTCGAGGAGTCTGGCTTCTCAGCGATAATAACAGTATAATCAGACTTCATAGTATCAATTATTAATCTAAAAAGTATTTTTATTCAAGAATTATCGGTTGCATTCCAGGCCTGTCGCTGACAGATTGTTCTATCGCAGCTATCCTGCTCTCCATGAAGACTAATTTTCCTAGCAGTTCGCTTATCTGCTCGTCTAGATATCCACTCTGCGGAACCATTTCAGCTATGTCAGGAGTGGTTAGCTTGAGTTCGTCCATCTTCTCCTCCAAATTAGCAATTCTCTGCGACAAATCTCCGATTTTATTTAGCGTCTCGCCGAACTTCTGAACATTCTCCGGCTTCATGCTTCCGAGGAGTTGGTTTAGTTCTTTCGTCCTCGCATCAAGGGCGTTCACTTTATCCCTCATCCCATAAACTACATTCTTGATCTCCGATTTTTCCACAAAAATTGCTGGGACTTCTCTGTTCAACCTGTTGACCTTGTCTTCAACCTCGCTCACGACTTTTACCGTCTGGTTAAGAGAATTTCTCAAATCACCGACGCTTTGGAGGTTCGATTGAGTCTTTTCGGCCATTAGTCTATTCACATTCTGCATTGTGTCCCCGAGCCTCTTCTCCATATTCTTGAATCCTGAAAAGTTTTTGTTTACGTCGTCGTACATGACTTCTATCCTTGAAGACAGTCTGGCAGTTTGGTCCTCGATGAATTTGAATCTTTCCAGTTTGTCTTCCACCTGTCTGTTCAAAAGAGTTAGTTTCTCGAACCCTTCGAACTTCCTCACAGCCTTCTGCAATTCCTGCATCTCTGCGCTCAGCTCTTTAATCACTCGTTCAGCAGACTCGACTCTGATCACATTTGCCATTATGTCCCTCTTATGAGACTTTATCTCGTCTACAAACCTCTGAGAAATAGCTTCCTTTATCTTCTGATTTAAAAGTAAAATCTTTTCCTCCAGTCCTGCCATTTTCAAATCAGTTTCAACTTTCTTGTCAGACATCATGTCAACTGCAGTTCTTAACGACTGCAATCTGGAATCAATGAAATCCAAATCAGCAACAGGCACCCCTGAAACAGAACTCATTATCCCCTTTAATCTGACCTCTATATTCTTCGCAGCATCTTCATATTCCATCTTCAGGTTTGTCAGTCTTTGGCTCATGTCGCCGATTCTTTTTTGTAACTCATCCATCTCCGGAGGAATCTGTGTTTTCTTGGACTGCATGCCCAAAAGTTCAGTTTCCAATTTAGTCACACGTTCAGCGACTTCTATTCCAGCCGGCCTTGCCGATACTTCGTCAACTTCTTTCTCAATAGCATCCAATCTTCCAGTCAATTTTGGCATCTCGGACATGGCAGCGGGCACAGGCGAGAACTTCTGGCTAATGTCCTCGAGCATTTTCTTGAGTTCTATCACAGCCGCATTCTCGACCATGGTCAAATCTTCAATGTCATCCAACCTTTGGTTCAAAGAAGTGAGCTGTTCAGGTGAAACGTCCTTCATCTTGTCCTTGATTTCGCTCAGACCAATCTCTAGGTCAACGAATCTTTTCTCAATCTGCAGAAGTGTGAGTTTGAATTTATCCTCGAGGTTAGTTTCTGACATGCTCCCTAAATATGAATGTGGGTTTGTCTAATATTATATTTAACCTTTAGAAGCCAGCCAATCCAGAAGGCTAAAATAACAAAAATCAATCCTTCCCTCCACAGCAGAGTATGTATTGAATCGAAATACTTGAACCCGAATGTCATGGAATAGGCGATCGTAGAGACTATCCTGATGATGTTTATCAGAAAAACAGCCGGAAGCGCAAACACCAGGAATTTCAGCTTCTTTCTCAAAGGGTAGCTAACTGCCAGGGTTAGAGCTGCCAGAGTGTAAAGGGACTTCCAGCCTGTCGAATCCCATGAGATGTCGACTTTGTTCAGTTCTCCTGCTGATGCAGTCAGTATAGTGATCCCTTCCAGAGCAACTTGGTAGTGCAGTCCTTTCAGAATAATAAAACTGGCATATGCAATGAACTCTTGGAGAGGCGGCCATGAGAAATCTAGGAATATAAGTGCATACAGAGGGATAGCGAGTAGATTAGACTTGATGATGAACCATCCTACTTTCTTCAGGTTCTCTATCCTTTTCTTTCTCTGTACCTCTTCAACCATCCGATTAACCCGCTCTTCCTTGCAGACTTGAATTCTCTTTCAAAAACATCTTCCTTGATAAATTTGATTTGGTCAGACTTGTCTATTAAGTCTTCAGAGACTGAGATGACAGGGAATTCCAGCTTCTCCAGCTCTTTTTCACCCAGAGGCGTGATTCTTACCAGAGCTCTAATCTCATATCCGTTCAGGAGATTCAAGTTATCTGTCGAATTCGTGAACAAGACTCTTCCTTTCAAATCCATCTTCTTGTCTAATTCAGAAATTTCATCATAAGATATTTTTTCCATCTCTACCATCGGGATGTTTCCTTCATTTTCAATTCTTCTCATTCCCTTCAGGACTTCATTCGTTCTATCTAATGTCTGAACTTCTTTTTCCAAAATAGAAATCCTGTGCCATAGTCTGTCTATCTCTTTGTCGACGATTTTAGTCTGATCCAGATTTTTAATTTCTTTTTGCAGTGATTCCATCTGTTTAGTCAGAGATTCTGCATGCTGTTTCATTATTTCTAGGTCAGAATCTTTTTGTGAGAGTTTCCTCTGTAGTTTGTCCACTAGATTCTGGAATTCTTGAGTTGAGAGAACTTTCTTCGGAATCACAACCGGTTCTTCCACAGGTTTCTTTCTTTCATCTAGAATCTTATTCACAACATCAGAAACATTTTCTGTTCCTTCTCTCAACATCCTAATCACAACTTCAGAAAACAAATCCATCTGATTAGCCCTTTCAAGAGTTTGTTCTATTTTCTCGATTACTTTCCGATAACTTCTGTATGCTTTTATCGCAGATGCAAGAGCATCTTGTTGGTGGTCGTCTTTTAGTTTGATGCCTTTCGTCAGTTCTACCTTTTCATTAACAGACAAATCATCTTCAGGAGAAAATAATTTGCTTCCGAATGTAGAGGCTATTTTCTCCACAGAATCAGGAGCAGGTTTGACATCACAAGCTATTATGATTGGTCTGCCATATTCGTCTATCTCTTTTATCACATCGCTTCTCTGCATGTCCCTTCTGCTTGTGAGGAAGAGAAGATTCCCCTTCAAATCAAGAATTGCCAAACCAACTGTTATCCCCGGATCCAAACCAACTATGATTGGCTGCTGCAACTCATCACTTCTTTTTCAGCCTCGTGTTCAGAAGTTTCCATACTTTCTTACCTTTTTTATTTCCCAAAATCTTTACCATCTGCTTTTCAGAAGACGAGAAGAAATCTTTTAGCGAATTGAAGTTTTCCATTATTTTTTTAGCCGTTTTAGTCGAAACCCCTGGCAAGCTTGAGAAAACAAACTCGATCAATTGATTTTCATCTTTGGGTTTCTTACCTACTCTTATAGAAACCCCTGTTCTTCCTTCAGACTGTTCTTTCTTCGCTATCCAGAAAATATTCTTTGCCGTTTCGTATTCATTCCTTGTGTTCAATAAGGAAACATCAAAATCTACCAACAAACTTGCGACCGCAGCTTTGAAGGCATTGTCGTTAAATTCCCTGTTCGAATATCCTTCGATTATTATTATCGGCTTCTTGAAATTCTTTTTCAGATTTTCAGCCTGCTCGAAAACTCTTCCGTCGATTACCGATGACGAGCAGATGAAATCTCCTACTTCCAAAGACTGTTCGTTCACTGAAGCTCCAAGTCTCTTCAAGTTGTCAATCACCTTTTTTTCCCTGAAATCAGAAACGATCACAACTTTGTTCGTAGGCTTTAATAATTTTTGAATCTCCATCAAACCCAATCCTTGAGAGTCTCTTTCTTGTCCATCTTCTCTTTCATATCATATAAAATACCTTTCATCTTTTTCTCCTTATGCAACGCCGAGTAGTAGTAAGCTTCATCTCTCGTGTCTTTTGTAATCAAGAAAATCAGTTTTCCTGTAGTCTGTCTTCCTATCCTCCCTCTTCTCTGGATAGTCCTGATCTCAGATGCAACGGGCTCGTAGAAAATAGCATAATCAACAGACGGGACATCCAATCCTTCTTCAGATATAGAACTTCCTACTAGAACATTGAACTCACCTTCTCCAAATCTCTTCAAGGTTTCTATCTGCTGGTCTTGAGACATTCCTCTTCCAGCCTTGATAGTCTGCCCGATTAAGATGTCCGATTTTATCCCTGCGTCCAGAATCATTTTGTTTATCTTATCCACAGTAGTCCTGTAATTTGCAAAAACGATTATCTTGATTCTCGGATTCTCTTTAACTAATCCCAAAATAATTTCCTTCAACTTCACAAGTTTTGGATGATTTACTCCTTGCGAATAAAGATTTTCTACCCTCTTCATCGCCTCTCTTGTTCGCGGGTCTTTTGAAATCTTTCTGTCTATGTTCTTCTTGCTCATCTCCAGCTTCTTCATGTATTCGTACAGGGAAGATATTCCTTGGGTTTCCAGCAATTCTATCGCATGAATCAATTTAATCGACTCTGCGACCCTTAGCATTGGAAATAACAGAGAATAATTTTTCTTCCCGAATGAATACTTCGCCCCAATACTTTTTTGTAACATCAATAACTGAGTCTTGTTCGGTTTGTATGATGAAGTGAAATGGTGCTCCTTCAGCCAATAGATGTTTTCTTTCAAAACTTCCTCAAGAAATCCTTTAATCATTTGGAATTCTTCAGGGAAATCAACATAAATCCAATCTTTCACTATTTCCTTCACGTATTGCTTGACATCTTCTTCCTCTTCCGTCCTTATCTCCACGTTTTCTATGAAAAGATTTTTCGTAATATCTTTTATCTTCTCTTCAGTTCCTCCTGGAGATGCGGTCAGTCCCATTATCAGAGGATGTTCAGCCTGTTCTTTGTATTTTTTCGCGATGTATGTGTATGAATATTCTTTCATTGACCTGTGAGCTTCATCAAAAGTAACAAAAGAAAAGTTTTTCAAATTTATCTTTCCGTTTTCTAGATCATTCTCTATCGTCTGCGGAGTAGCGATCACGACTGTCGCATTCTTGTAAAGTATAGCTCTGTCTTCAGGTTTTATTTTTCCTGTGATGAGAACTATTTTATCAGGATCCATATTTGTTACCTTCTCGAAACTCTTCTTATGCTGGGCATTCAGAGGTCTTGTCGGAGCTGTAATCAAAACCTTACTATCAGGAAATTTCTCGAGCCTTTCTATTGAGACTAAAACAGATATCAAAGTTTTTCCCAAACCAGTTGGCAGAACTACCAGAGTGTTTTTTTTGGATGCGTTCTTTGCAATATTTTTCTGGTAGTCTCTTGGTTGAATATCCTCTTTGAGCAGACCCATACATGTGAGACTTGGTTTCTAGTATTTAAAATTTCATTGATATGTTTTTGATATGAAAACGATAGCTCTGACATCAAGGAGTTTGGCAGAAGAAGTAGCCAAAGGATTGGACTCCGAGCTTTTATTCTTCAATTACGGAAGTCATGGAGATAAAGAGCTTTCTCTATCTTATAATGGAAACATAAATGTTGTTGCTGGAGAGGAATTTCTTATTATCCAATCGACTTATCCAGATGATCAACATAAAATGTTTGATGCTCTTGCTGCACTTCCTCCTTACTTGAAGAGGAATGGTGCAATAAAAGTCTATGAATTTATTCCTTATCTCGCTTTCTTGAGCCAATCTGAAATTCATCTTAAATACAATGAAGTCCCCATTGCTGAATCAAAGCTCCGACAATTTAATGGAAGAGATACTAATAAACATCTTTATCTTGATGGCTTGTTTGTCGTAAATCCCCATGACGCTAAAACCTTAGCAACTTATTGTGCACCATTTAGAAAAATTCTCGACGATACAGAACTGATAGCCAACGAACTAAATAAATTTGATATCGGAGATGCAGCTGTAATCGCTCCTGATGAAAATGCTCTAAACCAAGCAGTGGCTCTTGCTAGGAGGCTAGGGGTTCCTTATGGGTCTTTCTACAAAAAAAGGATTTCCGAATCACAAGTCCAAGTCGTTGCTAAAGGAAGAATTCCCAAGGCTTCTACTTATTTCATCAGGGATGACACTATCAGAGGCGGTACAACTATTTCTGAAGTGGCCAAGAAACTCAAGAAAAAATTCAGTCCAGAAAAAATGATTGCCGTATGTTCGCATCCTATTATGCTGGAAGGTTCAGTTGAAATATTAACCGAAGCTGGCATAACTGAAATAATAGGGACCAATAGCATACCAGGCCCCTATAGCAGAATCTCTGTGGCCCCCCTTATAGTTTCACAATTTTCAAATCCTGATTTATAAGAATACTTTTACAAGTATTTTCATGAAGAAACCATTGGCAACGCTTGGACAAAGAATTCTTGCGTGGATTGTCGATCTGATAATCATCGGAATAATAGCAGGTATCCTTGGTGGATTGGCTTTTGGTTCTATTTTCTTGGGAGCTTTGACCGCAAATCCATTCGCAGCAGTATTCGGAGTCACCACACTTCTTGTGATGTTCATCGTGATATTCGGATACACAATCTACTTCGAGGGAACTAGACAAGGCCAGACAGTCGGAAAGATGGTTATGAAAATCAGGGTTGTAGATGACAAGACTAGGAAGTACATTACCATGGAGCAGTCTGTGATCAGAAATATCCTGAGGATAATAGACAATCAAGTCATCGGTCTAGTTGGTGTGATTCTAATCGCTGTTACCGAGAAGAAACAGAGATTGGGAGACATCCTGGCCAAGACTGTCGTAGTCAAAGCTTAAAACTTATAAGCTTGAAAAGATTAATTGACAGACATGAGAGTAGCCATTTTATTTTCAGGAGGAAAGGACTCCTGCCAGGCCGTGAAGTGGGCCTTGGACAACGGTCATAATGTAGAAGCATTGATTGCTATCAAGCCGAAGAATTCTGAAGCGTACATCTGGCACTATCCGACTGTCGAGTGGAGCATTTTACAAGCTCAATCAATGGGAATTCCGTTGATTCTTGCAAAGACAGATGACATCGGCGCCGAGACTGAGGCAAATGTTTTGAACAAAGTATTTGAGAAATTAAAAGTAGATGCAGTTCTTTTAGGAGGAGTCGGTTTGCAGAAGACTCAGATCAATGCTGTCAAAGAAATCGCGAAGAAATTTGGAATTAAAGTTTTGGTTCCTTATGAAAAACTTTCTAGTGAAGAACTTCTTGATGAAGAACTGAAATCTGGATTTGACATAAGAATCACAGATGTGGCGGTTGATGGACTTGGACCTGACTGGATTGGGAAAAAACTCGATTCTGAAACTAAAATTGATTTGAAACGTTTGAGCGAGAAATTCGGCTTTGATATACTTTTTGAAGGCGGATCAGCTAATACTTTTGTTGTTGATGCTCCATTCTTTAAGAAAAAGATAGAAATTATTGATTCTGAAAAGATTTGGGATTCAAAGACTAGTTCTGGATATTTGGAAATAAAAAATGCAGTACTCTCGTCGAAGTAGTTTGAATTCTTTAAAGACCAATTAATATATGCCGAGGTCGCATAACCCGGTAGTGCACTGGTCTCGAATTTATTCAAGAAAACCAGCGGGAGAAATCCCATCAGGGTTCAAATCCCTGCCTCGGCGCCTTTTTAATATTTGATATACATTTTGCAGCACAGAATTTTTGATTAGCATTTGCTATTTGATTAAGCTAAAAAACTAAATTCAGAATATGAAAAATAAAGGGTTTTTTATTCTGGGCTTATTTCTTACAATAGTTGGAATCCTCACTTTTTCTTTGTTGAGAGTTAATTCGGTTACAGGTAATTTTGTGCTACCATTATTTGCTGGTTCAATATTTTCGATTGCAATAGGGTTGATAACAAGTCTGTTTAGTGTTGTTTTGATGTTTAACTCAAGTTCTGACAATGTTAGACACGACAGTAGGGTTCAAAGAGAAAAAGCCTATCTACAGGCACTATATGAAGGAAAAGAATTAGGACAAGTAACTCCTACCATTTATTTGAAAGCACCTTATTCTCAGGCTGGAATTGCAGAGCACTTAGTACACGATTTCAGAGGTTATGTTATTGACCAAAAAGTTACTGGAAACAAAAATTATACCCTTTTACGTGCAAGGATTCCTGCGAGATACTTGGAAGATTTTCAGAGATCAGTTAGAAATGCAGATTATGTTTTAGCAGCATATGCTGGTTCTGGAGCCTCAAGCCACGCATTAAAAACCGAAGTTGCTCTTCAACCTTCAATTCAAACTGAAGGACAGCGTAGACCAAACGATATTGTCTATGGACTAAAATATATTTCAACTGGATCAGGTTGGGGTAGAAGTCCTGAGGAACGAGAAAGAAATGAGATTGATTTTCTTCGCCGATTGTACGACTATGGAGAGCGTGCCGGAGTTATAAGAGATGTGATAAAAATGCATCCTCAAATGAAAGTTCCATATACCTCTTCGGAAGTCAGCGATCCAGTAATAGGATTTCTAATAAGCTGGGGAAAAGCACAAGCGTGGGGAAATTTGTATAGAACTTTGAAATCAGATCCTGAAAGAGGAAGATTACTTTTAGAGGAAGTTAACAAAATAAGGCAGAACGTTCCATTTAAGGATATCGAGGCAGTTAGGATTGAATTTGAGAGACACAAAGATGCTGCTTTGCAATACATAGAAAGCAAGGTTGTCGAAAAAGAAATGGGGAGAATAGAAGAATTAGTGAAAAAACTCGCACCCAAGTAACTCATTCTTGTAAGTATATTGAACTTGTAGTTAAACGTTCTGCCTCGGCGCTCAATTTTGAGAAAGATTTATATAGGAAAATATAACACTGTTATAATTGATTCGATGCCAACTAAAGACCAGATTACCGAAGTCCTGAAGACATGCTACGATCCTGAGATTCCTGTTAATATCGTAGATTTAGGGTTGATCTACAACATTGACATTAACAAAAACAAAGTCGGAATAAAGATGACTCTGACTGCTCCCGGATGTCCTATGTCAGGAATGATAATGGATGAGATAAAAAGCAAGGTCAGCCAAATAAAAGGAGTCAAAGACGTCGAAGTGGAGATGCTCTGGGACCCTCCATGGACACCAGAGAAGATGAGCCAGGAAGCAAAACTCCAGCTAGGCATCGTATAGATACCTTTAAATTGTTTTCCATGAGATGATATGATAATGAGAGTGAACAAGAAATTGATTCCATTACTGATTCTACCTTTGTTACTCTTGCCTATTGTTTTAGCTTTACCTAATAATTTCAATTTTGGTAATTCTGGAAAAAGAGTAATTACAGAATCAGCAGACGAAGCTGCGCTTGCCTTATCAAAAGGATGTACTGAAATTAAGCAAGTAAAATCACTAATAGTTTTGAAATGTTCTGAGGCGATTGCAACTGAATTAAACCTGCAAGAAGATGTTAGAGTCTTTGCTGTTGACACAGGAGCGAATAGCCAAATTCGTGCGGATTTGGTTCACACAGGTGGAAACACAGGTGCAGGAAGGAAAGTTGTAGTTTTAGACACAGGTTATAATTACAATCATCCAGAATTGTCTTCAAGTTATGGTGGTGGAAAGGACTTTGTTAATAATGACAATGATCCGTTTGACGATAATGGACATGGAACTCATGTTGCTGGATTGATTACTGCTGATGGGCTAGTTTCAAGAGCAAAGGGTGTAGCTCCAGATGCTACAGTGCTTGCAGGAAAAGTCTTGAGCGCTTCTGGATCAGGTTACTTTAGCGATGTAGTTGCAGCAATTTATTGGGCAGTTGATGGACCTGATGGTGTTTATGGAACTGCAGATGATTTCAATGCAGACGCAATTAGCATGAGTTTGGGAACTTCTCCTCCTTATACATACAAAGGATACTGTAACAATGTTTTGCCATCTTTGACAAATGCGATAATTTATGCGAGAAGCAAAGGAGTTTTAGTAGTTGTTGCAGCTGGAAATAGCGGTGGTGCAGGAGTTTCAATTCCAGGTTGCATTAGTTATTCTACAACTGTTGGAGCCGTTGACAGTACTGATAAAGTCGCAAGTTGGTCAGGTAAAGGCAAGGGAGTTGACATCACTGCCCCTGGTGTTAGTTTGTATTCAACCTGGCTTGGAACAGGATATGCAACTGCTAGTGGAACAAGTATGGCAACCCCAGTTGTAAGTGGAACTGTTGCGTTAATAAAATCAGCTCATCCTACTTACACTGTTACTCAAGTTGAATCAGCTTTGTTCAATACTGCAAAAGATTTGGGTAAAGTTGGATATGACACATCTTATGGTTACGGAAGAATAGACGCCTTAGCAGCGGTTAACGCGGCTTAAATTCATTTCTTTCCATTCATCTTCTTTTTCATCTTGTCAGTGAACGCCCTCGCGGCTTCCTCGACCTCAGATCCAACTACAATAGTCATCATCACCGCTCCGATTACAGTCCAAATCACAACAAAGATCGGCCACAAAGTTACTGTCAAAGGATTAATATCGTTCAGCAAGTTCGAGAAAATCAAGAACGCAACAGTAACAGGGAAAATATAGAAGACAGTCCTGAAAGTCCTCTTCATCTTCCTCAACCTCAAATCATCGATCTTCGTACTTCCGTGGAGTATGTAAGCGACAATCATTCCTGCCACCCCATCTGACACATTCCCTATCTCAATGAAGGATGCGAAGAGCAAGACAACAACAGCAGCTAAAATGATAATTGAATCCAACCTGCTAGCCTCAATGGCTCCGAGGAACTGCCCCTTGTTCAAAGGTATGAAAAAGGTAGTTCCAATCAGCCAGACTATGTACGCCATCCCCAGGAAGACAACGAACTTCGGGAAGTTAGCCCTCAAGTTCCTGGCCGAGCTGATGTAAAGTTCTTCGACACTCTTCTCTACCATTAAAATTCTGTTGCACAGAAGAGAATAAAAGCTTGCCAAAATCAAGCTTAAATATCTGCCCACTTAATTCTAAAAATAGAGATTCGAAGTTACTAAGAACTATTTCTTACGTTAACTCAGAACTCGTGAAACGGAGGTAAAATTAATGGCTAGATTTGAAAGAAGAGGTTTTGGAGACCGAGATAGATCTTACGGTCCTGGCGTAGACTTGCCTAAACCTGTCAATGTCGGCGAAGAATACGACGTTGAGATTTCAGAGGTCGGCTCGCGTGGAGACGGAATCGCCAGAGTGAAGAACTTTGTCGTCTTCGTGAACGGTGCCAAGCAAGGCGAGAAGCTGAAGATAAAGATCAAGGATGTCCGAAACAGATTCGCAATCGGTGAGAAAGTCGGAGGAGAATCCGAAGCGGCTGAGGAATCAGTGGCAGAGGAAAAAACCGAAACTGAAACCGAAAAGACAAGCGAAACTGAAACCGAAAAAGCAAGCGACGACGAAGACGAGGACGAAGAATCCGAAGAAGAAGAGGAAGAAAAGTCCGAAGCGTGAGCAACTAAATTTCGACTGAGATTTTTTACTTTCTTTATTTTATTTTTCTGGCAAAGGAATAAGTGAATCTACTTTTTGTATATCTGATATAGCATCTCTAACTGATGCGTACTTCAGTCCCATCATTTCTGATAATTTTACATATGAAATCCCGTTCATTAATTTTATTCCAAGCTTTTCACTAGAATACCACATAGATGCAAATCCTAAGTTATCAGGTTTCCTTCTGACAGGAATTCCACTCAATTCATAAGAACCGACAACACTGTTGTATTGACCTACTTTCTGTAAAAGAAACGATGCCATTTCATGTACGGATTCTGGAACTCCACATTTTTCAACATATATGGCAAGAAATTTTTTTGCTGCATTTGGGTAATTGATAGAATCTCCCTTCTCTATTTTCGAATATTAAGTTTGAGAAGTAGGCGATGGTCCCCCAACATAAGAACCCGAGTCGGTTGGAGCCGCTGGAGGACCATCGTTTTCTGGGTGTCGATAATAAGAGTAAATCTTCGAATTTCTCATCCTTTCAATCTCCAATTTTGAAGTTTGTAAGTTCCATTTTCCATTTCTTTATGAGAGTCAGGAGGAACAGCAACTGATTCATACATTCTCCGTCCTACAGAGTACAATGTGTGCCTGCAACCATTCCCGTCTTCCCAAATTTCTAGAACTGAAGGATCAACTTCATGCATCGAATCATCCGGGTCAGGAATCCTGCTCATGTTCACACCTCCAAAATTCATACTTTTTCATACTTTCTATTGGTTTAATACGTATAAATACTTTTTCATATTCTTTCATACTAAATATAAAATATGGGAATCGAGAGAGTAACGATAACTATCGAGGAAGAGCTACTGAGGAAAGTCGACCAGCGAGTCAAATCTGGAAAGGCGAAGAGCAGATCCCACGCCTTGAATTTGATAATGAATTCATATTTCGGTCAGCACAGCTCCATACCAGCTATAATTCTTCTAGGTGGCGAGAAGCAGTACTTTATGAAAAAAATTGATGGCGAAGAGATCCTCAAACAGATAGTCAACTGGTTGAAGAATGAAGGAATCTCAAGAACAATCGTCACAGTCAACCAATCCAATTTCCAGCTTGTAAAAAATCTTGTAGGCGAACAAGAAATTGAAATAATTCCTGAATCCTCTCCGCTTGGAACAGCCGGGGCAATAAAACAATTCAGAGATCAGCTCAAGGAGACCTTTCTTGTAGTTTACGGCGACGTGCATTTCAAAATCAATCTAGAAGAATTTTTAAAATTCCACAGGGAGAACGGCGGTGTGATTACAATGGCCCTCTCCTCTGTAAAAGACCCTGGCAAGTTCGGGGTCGTGAAAGTCAGCGGCTCTCAAGTCGTTGAATTCGTCGAGAAACCAAAAACTTCTTCAACCTATCTAATCAATGCCGGAGTTTTCCTCATGGAACCATCAGTATTCCATTATTATCCTACAAAATCCAAAATAAGTTTAGAGACAGAAATATTTCCTTCAGTTGCGAAGGATGGAAAACTTTTCGGATATTTATTATCCCATGAGTGGGTGGATGTGGGAAAACTGTGAAAGAAAATGTTGAAAAAGGAGTAGTATACAAGACTTCTAGAATTTCTTACGTAGGAAATTACATACTCGTCGGTCTTGTCTTAATCTTGTTTTTCCTCGTCTGGGTGAAGTTTAATTTGGAATTTACTTTATTTCCCAGAACATATTTTCAATTCCAATCAACTTTGATAGGGTTCGGTTTCTTGTTGGTGATGACTTATCTCATCGAAGAGCCGACGATAGAGAGGATTCTTCGAAGCTATATGGTCACTAACCATGAGATTATAAAACTCGAAGGATTCTTCAGGAAACACAAACTGACTCTTCCGTATGCGAGCGTCGCTGATGTCCAGGTCCACAAAGGAGTCATCGGCAGGATTTTCAATTTCGGGACTGTCCATATAAGAGGATTCAAGGAAGGCGGAGAAATCACAATCAAAGGAGTGAAAAATCCTGACGAGCTCCACAACATGATTAAAAACAAAATAAGCCTGATGAGAAGCAAGCTGATGAAAGAGCAGCAACAAGAATAGTGGTTCTGTGCAAAAAATAAGAAACATCCTTTTTATTCAAGGTATCTACGCTTTCGTTGACGGAATTCTGATAATTGTCATTCCCTTGTTGATGATAGAGAGGAAGATAAACATTGTCACCATGGGTTTAATCTTCGCATCACTCCCAATCACATTCCAACTTCTGAGATTCTTTTTCGCTACCCTCTCAGACCATTACGGTAGAAAAAAATTCGTGATTCTTCATGGAATAACTACAGCATTCAGCTCTACTATTTTTTACTTCGCGTACACTCCATTGCAATTTCTTGCAGGAAAACTTACACAGTCAATTAAAGATGCAAGTATTTGGGGGATCAATCGTCCTATGGTTCTTGATCATGCAGAAAACAAAAAACGAGGTCTCATATTTCTGAGGATGTTTGATTACATATTTGGCGCATTAGGAATTTTAATCGCAGGATTTCTGATCGCCTATTTCTTCTTTCCCAATACGATTCTTTTTGCAATACTGATGGGTTTGTTTGTTTTTCCTTTCGCCTTTTTTTTGAAGGATCAGAAAACTTCTGGCGGAAGTTTGAAGAAGCTTACTTCTTCACTCAATTTCATGAAAAAAGAGCCAGTATTCAAAAAAGTCATGATATTTTGGTTTATCATGGGGTTGTCGGACGGATTTGCAACAGCCTATATTTTTCCTCTTTTCCTTTCACAAAATTCTTTCTCTCCAGAGCTGATTGGCGTACTCCTAGGTCTTCAAAGCCTGATAGCCGGATTTTCAGTGTTTTTGTTTAGGAAATTAAAAATCACTACTGCAATGGCCCTTGCTTTGTCTTACGCTGCATTGCTTTTCATGATCCCGAATTTTACTGGCACAATACTTTCGATCATGATTATTCTCATTGGCGTAACTGGCGGCTTCATCACAAGTAGTGGTGAGGGAATAATGAGTAGAATCACAAGCAGCAAATCTTACGGGACAGACATTGGAACTCTTCTCTTAGGATATCATTTTGCGAGGACAATAAACCTCTCCATATCAGGCTGGTTGATAGCTTCATACGGATTCGTCACCCTATTTTCACTTTCAGCTATCTTTTTTGTAGTCGGCACCTTCTACGGACTCAGAAATATAAGAGAATGAACTTCAATTATTTTAGGTGGTTTGAATTCCGATAAACGCAAAAGCAGAATATTTTCTTGCTGAAAAGAAATATTCTGAAGCCAAATCCAAAGAGGAGAAGATTGCAGCCTTAGAGGAGATGATAAAGTTTGCACCAAGGCACAAGGGTGGACATAATCTCCTCGCCCAACTGAAACAGAGATTGAAAAAATTAAAGGAAGAATCAAAGAAAGGAAAATCCTCATCCAAGCCAAAATTCTCCATAAGGAAAGAGGGTGCGGGCCAGGTCTGCATAATAGGGTTGACTAACTCCGGAAAAAGCACTTTGCTCAGGGCATTGACTAACGTCGACGTTGAGATAGCAGATTATCCTTATACTACCAAAGAGCCGGTAGTCGGAATGATGAACTATGCAGACGTCTTAATCCAATTGATAGAAATCCCATCGACATTCGATCCCGACACTACTCCATTGATGCAGACAGCTGATGAGATCATCGCCCTCATTGACGGCGAACAGGAGATCGGAAACCAGATAGAGGAGCTGAACAAGATCATCTTGAAAAACAAAGCCGACGACAAGATCATTTGGGTTTTGAACAAAGCTGAGAGAAGAACCCATCTGGGAATGATCAACATTTCTGCAATTGCAAAAGTTGGTTTGAATAAGTTGAAGGAGGAGATTTGGAATCGCTTAGGTCTGATAAGAGTTTACACCAAATCCCCAGGAAAAGAGAAAGTAGTCCCACCGGTAACTCTCCGCAAAGGGTCGACAGTCAAAGAAGTAGCCAAGTCCATACACAAAGACTTTCTGAAAACTTTTCATTTTGCCCGGGTTTTCAACAGCTCTCAATTCAGCGGCCAGAAGGTTGGTTTGGACTTCCAGTTGAACGATTTGGATGTTGTAGAAATTCACACCAAGTGACTACATCTTGTAGACGAAGTATAGCGCAATAATGGTGATGAATGTGAATATTGCAATAAGATACAGATTGAATCCAGAAAATGCTATGCTTGCTCCTGTAGTCGAAGGACTCATAGAATAGAGGAAGATTGCAAAAAATCCAATTACTGCAATCATCTGAGCTACCCTGGCAAAATTAGATTCTTGTCTTTTTTCTTTCTTCTTACCTAGATTTCCGGCCTCTTGTTCATAAGAAGGAAGAGGATTTAGATATTTTCCAAACTTATTTAATGGGGTAAAAACTTTTTTCTTGAAAGTATCAATAGCTTTTTGCCAGTATCCTCTGTACATGAGTTCCATTCCTTTTACCAAATTTTCTCTTGTTGGTCTCAAGTATTTTGTTTCGATAAGGTTGTATCTTTCAGAAATTCGAAGTAACTGATCTATGTCGGCGAGCCAGTAGCCTGCTTCTTTTGCTGCTCTTTCTCCATAGCGTTTGAGTTTTATGTTGAAATCTTTTGTATACATTCCTTCAGGCGGTGCTGATTCCCGAACTCTATTATCTTCATAACTCAAACGTTCGAACCTATAATCAAAAAGTTCTGTAATTCTCTTTGCTAGTTCAAGATAAGCAGATGCAAAAATACCTCCTTTTCCAGAAGAAATAGACCTAATTAATCCAGGCAAAGTAGACATAATCTAAACTTAAGATTTTTATTGTATATAGTTTTAGTATGGCGAAAATTTTTATCGAAACTCATGGATGTTCTGCCAATTTTTCTGATTCTGAAATCATGTCAGGAATTCTTAAAGAAAACGGCTTCGAATTGGTGAAAACAGAGGCAGAATCGGACTTGAACATTATAAACACATGCATAGTCAAGACTCCGACAGAGCAGAAAATGATCCACAGGATTAAAAAAATGACGAAAACCAACAAACCGCTGGTAGTTGCAGGATGTATGACAAAAACTGAGCAATCAGTTATCGAAGAAATAAATCCTCAAGCAAGCCTGATAGCGCCGAATTCAGCTCACGAAATTCTAGAAACAGTAAATAATACTCTCGACGGGCATAGAATCGTCACTCTTGCATCTCCAAGCACTCCAAAAATCAACCTCCCTAAAGTTTCTACACAGCCTTTTGTCAGCATCATTCAAATCCTGAACGGATGCACTTCCAGATGCACTTTCTGTCAGACGAAGTTTGCAAGAGGGGAACTATTCAGCTACCCTCTAGATTTAATCATAAAAGAAGTCAGGGAAGCAAAAAACTCTGGATTCAGGGAAATCTGGCTCACTTCTCAAGACAATTCCTGTTACGGCCTTGAAAACGGCATAAATCTGTCAGTTTTGCTCGAAGAAATAGGTAAAGTCGGAGGAGATTTTTTTGTCAGAGTCGGGATGATGAATCCTCTTCACTTGAAGAAATTTCTACCAAGACTCGTCGAGTCATACAACAACGAAAAAATCTTCAAATTCCTACATTTACCCTTGCAATCAGCCAGCGACTCGGTTTTGAGGTCCATGAGAAGAGGCTATTCAGTCAAAGATTTCTTGTATTTTGTCGACTCTTTCAGGGAAAAAATACCCGAAATTTGTCTTTCTACAGACATCATAGTCGGTTATCCTACAGAATCTGACGGAGATTTCAAAAAAACCGTCGATTTAGTCAAAAAAGTGAGACCAGACGTGACAAACATATCGAAATTCTGGCCGCGAATGGGTACCGAAGCAGCAAAAATGCCCCAAATTGACAGAAAAAACATCAACAAACGCACACAAAAGCTCCACAAAATCGCCAGAAAAATCTCCTTGGAGAAAAACAAGCAGTGGATAGGCTGGAAGGGGAAAATTTTCATCTCGGAAAGGGTCGAAAAAGGATTTTTGGGGAAAAATTCCAGCTACAAATATGTTTTTGTCGAAAGTGAAGAAAATATTTTAGGGAAAAAGATTTCTGTAAAAATTTCCGATGCGAGCACCAATTTTTTAATTTCAGAAAAAAATTTCTGAAAATTTTTCTGAAAAAACATATACAAAAAAGTATAAATATTTAAATATAACTGAACACTAAATAATAAATTGATAGTAGGAGTCGCACAGAAAAGAAAATGTTAATTCAACATTCACTTGATTCACCCTATTCACTAAAAAATTTCACAGGGAACGTAACACTTACTGACAATTTCTTAGAAAATTTTCCAAAAATTCTTCTGATAAAGAAGTGAAAAGGTTAGAAAAATGAATAAAAATTCTCAAAAGTTGTTGTTGAAGGAAGGAACCTCTCAGGAATTGAAAATCATCACTTCAACTCGAATTCCAAAGGACTTTTTCATCACAACCGGGATCGGAGAGAGTGATATCACAGTTCATGCTGGATCTTATCACCTGGCCTTGAAGGAAGCAGGCATAGAGCAATGCAACATTATGGTTTATTCCTCAATTTTGAGTGGAATCGCTACTGAAATCCCTAAACCTGATCACGACAAGCTTGTCCACGGTTCTGTTTTGGAGTCGATAATGGCCAATTCAACTGCAGCTAAGGGTCAAAGAGCCACTGCAGGGATTATTTTCGGCTGGTTGTACGACAAGTCAACTGGCAAGAAGTTCGGTGGTTTAGTATGCGAATACAACGAGAACGGGACAGAGGAAGAGGCTACGGACAAGCTGAAAAAGAGTCTAAAAGTTCTATACGAGAACGGATATTCCGACAAATACCACATGAAAGACATCAAATTGATAACGAAAAGCTTCGTCGCAAAGAAAAAGTATGCCACGGCTCTGGTAGCGCTTTGTTTTGTCAATTACGTCTTCCCAGTTCTTGGAATCACCGGCCAGAACTAGATTTTCCCTTCTAAGATCGCAACAGTCTGGAAAAGAAGTTTTGCTGCAAACGCTTCTGTATAGTTGGTCTCTGGAACCGGCGCAACTTCCACAAGATCCAATCCGACAACCTTCTTCGCTTTTTTTAGTCCAGAAATCAATTCCAGAGCATCATAATAGTCAATTCCTCCTGGCTGTGGGGTCCCGGTCCCAGGCACGTCAAAAGCATCAATATCAATCGTCAAATAAACATTCTTCCCTTCCACGAACTTCTCCAATCTTTTCTTCACTTCCTCCAAATCCTTCCTTATCTCCAGACTTTCAATCATCACCGATTTGAACTTCAAAACTTCCTCTTTCGAAACTTCTCTTATCCCAAGTTCGATCAGATTTTCTTTTCCAATCAGCTCTACAACTCTTCTCATCACACACGAATGGCTGTCTTTTGACATTTCCAACTTCTCATCGAACCATTTGTCTCTAAGGTCCCCATGCGCATCAAAATTTACAACAACCACATCATCGTATTCTTCTTTGACAGCCTCTACCGCTCCTGCAGTAATTGTATGCTCCCCTCCCAACATCAGTGGGACTTTCCCTTTTGAAAGGATTTCCTGAACCTTTTTCTTTACCTCTTCTCTCACGTCTTTAGAATCTTTTATTTCAATGTCTCCATCATCAAAAATCCCAGGCTTGGAAAAAATTTCCTTCCCTGTCACCATGTCGTAGATTTCTGTCTCAGACGAAGCTTTCCTGATTGCTTCAGGGCCGTATCTTGATCCTTTCCTGTAGGAACTTGTCCCGTCAAACAAGACTCCAAAAACCCAAACCTTTGATTTTCCCTTGTCGGCAAATGGCACTTCCTCGTCGCTGCCGCCGAAATTTATTTTCATCATTACTCATTCCAGTTTCATTTACTTAAACTTTTTGACTAGTCTGATTACTTCCTGCGGGTCTGCGCGCCCTCTCACCTGGCTCATCACAAGACCGACAGCCTTGTCAAACTGGATGTTAGGCTGACTCACAACCTCTTTAACTATCTTCACGAGTTCAGTCTTAGAAAGAGCTTTTAGATTCAGTTTCGAGATCGAAACGCTCACAGAATCTGCAGGATGCTCAGCAAGATACTTCAAAATTTCTGGAAGAGCCTCTTTCATGACTTTTTTTGAAGATACAGAATGGAAGACTTCCTCGAAATGCTTCTCAGTCAAGTTGGAAACATCGACATTCTGCCTCTGCAAGTCTTTGAGTGTATTAGTGAAAACATTCGCCATAACAATCGGTTGGAATCTCTTCTTCACAAACTTCTCAAACGTCTCCATATGTTCAGACCTGAGAATTTGCTTTGCCAAATCGTCTGAAAGCTTCATCTTCTTGAACTTCTCCAGCTTCTTCGTCCAAGGTTCCGGCAACTCTTTCTTCAACTTCTTCAACCATTCCTTTGAAATTGAAAGAGGAATCACGTCTGTTTCCGGATATAATCTCTGCGCACCTGGAAGAGGCCTGTTGAACCTTATGTGGCCATCATCTCCCACCGCTCTTGTCTCTCTTTCAGGCTTTTCAAGAAAAGCGTTTATCCTTTCTATCAGGAGTTTGGAAACTTTTCCCTTGTCTTTGTGCTCTCCGATAAGAACAACGGCATCCTTGTGTCCGGCATGCAAATGCTCTCTGATTCTCTGGAAATCTTCAACCGCCGCATATTTTGCCAAATCCTCATCAGAATGCAAAATCCCCTTAACTCCGAATGCCGAAACATACTCTGCCAAATCCTTTCCTAGAGTCTTTCCCGGATAAACCTCCCTCTTCAACATTCCAGCAAACACATTCAGTTTGATTGCAAAAACACTTGCACCTGAATCCAGCATCTGCCTCAAAATTTTTGAATGAGTGTTTGAAAGTAGGGAGTTGACTTCCATTAAATTTTCTCTAATCCTCCTCACACCTTTCCTTCTCATCTCGCTCCTTATATCATTCATCGTCAGTTGTCTCGTGACTTCGTTCTGAATTGCTTTAGACATCGTCCACAGGTCTTGCATCCCCTTGAGTTCTGTCCTTTCCCCGACTTTTATCGAGACATTCACATCCTGCCTGATCGTTCCGATTCCCCTCTTGACTTTTCCTGTGGATCTCAGAAGCATCCCTATGTTAAACGCAATGTCCTGAATTTCGTCTGGACTAAATCCTTGCAGCAGTCCTGTTCCTATTTCAATCAGCGGCACGCCAAGCCTCGATAACCTATAAGTGACATTTCCATTTTCTTCTCCGACAATGGCAGCAGCATCCTCCTCCAAATTTATGTAAGTTATCTCCACCTTCTTCCCCCTGTACTTCAAAAACCCATCCAGACCAACTACAATCGTCCTTTGAAATGCAGATGTGTTGCTTCCATCAGTAATGCTCTTTCTCATGACCTGCAATTCATCCGGCACAGTGCAGTTCAGCATCAACGCGATCTTCAACGCCACTTCAAGAGCTTCGAGATTCAGTTCATGAGGAGGCTCTTCGTCAGTTTCAACCAGGCAGCTCTCATGCGGAAACAGCTGATAATGAAAAGTCCTGTCCCTCATCATCTCGTGCATCATCGCAATGTCAACAGTCCCGAGTTCTCCTGCGACAGGATGCTGCTTCCTCCTGATCAGCCCGACCACTTCTTTTTCTCTCATTCCAGAAGAAGACTTGCAAAAAAGTTTGTATCTTGTATCTAGTTGTTGATGAATCTCAATCCCAGCTTTCAATCCCAACTTCTTGTAATCCATCTTCACACCAGAAAACTTCTTGGGTCAGTTTCCTTGTTTATCTCCCCTGCCAAATTCATGAGCATCATCTGCTTCGCTTTCTCCACATCTTTCGTGTGTCCGAGAACATGTCCAAGTTTTATGTAGGCTACCTCAGGCAGCATGTCCTCCCCGTAAATTCCTCCAGCTTCGTAAACAAGTCTCAAGTTCCTGTAAACAAACGGGTGAACTCTGCCGTAAAGAGTCTGTGAAGTCATCACAACTACCACACCATTCTCAACTGCCTTCTTGATCTGAGGAATCCAAGAAAACTTTTGGTCGAATTCTCCAATTTTCACTCCGCTCTCTCCTGTGGGAACGTGACCCAATCCGCTCCCTTCAATCACAATCCCTTTGAATCCTTTATGGACATACCAGTCCAAGATCTCCGGGTCAGAACCTGGATAGCTTTTCACAAGTGCAACCTTCGGTTCGAATTTAGTATCAGCAACAACTTTCTTTTCATCAAATCTCCTGTAGTTCTCGTTCCCAATCTCAATCTTCCCATTCGGCCAGATTTTTGCAAGAGGAATCTCGTTTATCGATCTGAACGCATCTCTTCTCGAAGTGTGCATCTTCCTCACTTTCGTTCCCCTGTGTGCAAAACAAAAATCGTCATTTGTGGTCCCGTGCATCACTACACAAACTTCACCGATGTTCGAATATCCTGTGAAATAAGATCCACAGATCAAGTTCATCACTCCGTCGAAACTTCCCCTGTCTGGAGACCTCTGCGCACCCACCAAAGCAACAGGCTTCGTCAGGTTTTTCAACATGAAAGAAAGAGCTGCAGATGTGAAATGCAGAGTGTCTGTTCCATGTGTGACCATCACACCCCTCGCTCCCTTGTTCAGTTCTTTTGCCACCAGTTCTGCAAGTTCCTGCCAGTGTTTGTGGTTCATGTCTTCTGAAGCGACTGTGAATGGCCTCAGCATCGTCTTCATGTTCACTATATTTTCCAGTTCTGGAGTAGTTGCGACAATTTCCTCCGGAGTCCTGACCATGAAAACTCCTCCAGTTTTATAGTCCACGTGGGTTCCGATTGTTCCTCCGGTCGCTATCAGGGAAACGCTCGGAAGTCCTGGTTTTCTGGAAAACTTTTTGCTAGGAATCGATCCCAACTTAATTCCTTGTCCCATCTTTTGTATCTTCAACCTCTTCTCATACTTCAGTCCGATGTTATAACCATTATCCAATTTTATTACAAGAGAATTCAAATCTCCAATCTCTATCCTCGGCATCAAGAAACCTTGGAACTCTTTTCCATCCTTCAGAACCTTCACTCGGTCTCCAATTTTTAGTTTCTTACTCTTCATTAATGACTGGATTTCTTGAGAATACAAGAGTTCACCTGCTCTAAATAAATGTTAGAAATACTGGTATTAATTGGTTGCCCAAAAATTCTTCATTTCGCATGAACTATTTCCACAACATCTCTATGATTTAGCACATGATCTGCTGCCATCCTCCTTTTCGTCCTTGCGTCAATACCGGCGATGAATTTCTCTCCGAGCGTGGTGTGGATTTTGAATGCGAACTCCTTCACCGTAGTTCCTTTAGGAACAAGATGAACATCCGGAAGAACGTTCCCATCCTTGTCTGTCAACTTTCCAGCATCAGCCACAGGATAAACAGCAATTTGATCCAACAATTCGAAAACTGCCTTGTTCATACATGTCTGGACTCCAGTGGAACCGTATTTTTCAATCACTTCTTTTCTTATAATCTCCAAGGCCTGCAACTGAGGTCCTGCAAGTTTAGTCTGGTCCGAAATTGAGAAATCATTTCCAGGCAGATATTCAATCAGATTCTTCTCAGCCGCCTTCTTCAAAGCAATCTCCGCCTCAGCAGACGTGGGGATCACGAGATTATGCTTCATCTTCATCTTCTCTAAATTCTCCTGAGCCTCCTTCAAATCAACCTTATTCGCAGCAATGATAATCGGTTTTGAAATTCTCCTGAGTTCGGCTGCAAATTTCTCTACCTCAGCAATAGGAACTTTGTTCAGAGCTTCCTCAATATATTTCTTATCAACCTCCAACCCACTCAACTGTTCTGACAGCATCTGCAACAAATCTGAATGAGACATCTTTCCTAACTGCCTTTCAAACTTAGTCACAGCCTTCTTGATCACACTAGCAAACCAAAGATCAATCTCCTTCTCCAAAAATTCCACATCCTTTTCAGGATCATGACCTGAAGTCATTCTTCCTTCTTCGTCGGTCATCCCGCTCGCGTCTACAATGTGTATCAGAGCCGAGGCCTGGCGAATATCATCAAGAAAATTTATCCCCATCCCTTTTCCCAAATGCGCATCAGGAACCAATCCGGCCACATCCCACAAGAGAATTGGTATGAATCTCTTCCCCTTCTTACACATCCCGTACTTGGGCGTGCACTGGGTTCCCATCTCTCTACAAACACAATCTATGATGATATATGAAGTCCCTCTGTTGGGTTTTATCGTCGTGAACGGCACCGGAGAAATCTTCACGTCAATCAGAGTTGCAGCTTTGAAAAAACTTGATTTTCCCGACGAAGGCTTGCCGACAATTCCGACTTCCAACATACTAATTCAAATAAATGCAACAAGACTTATATACCGATGAGTTTCAAGTTAAAATGATGAGCATCCCGCACATTATAATCAGGAGTTTGAAGGAAGGATTCCTTAGCAAGAAACTACTCCCACTTTTCGTCCTGTATTTCGTATTCCTGACTGCGTTACTCACATTCATGCAGCCAGTTCTGAAGATTCTTCCAGACCTTCTGTCCCTACAGTTCACCAAATTCTCTTTTGGAATTATCGGAGTGACTTTCACTACAATCTTAATTCTCTTCTTGATTTTGATGCTGGTTAACCTATGGTTCGTAGGTGCCCTGACTTATCAGGCATATTCGAAAAAATCATTCAGGTTCAGCCTTAAAAAATCTCAGCCAGCATACTGGAGGCTTCTCGCCTTGTCTTTCATCACAATCTTCATCGGCTTCATCGCATACCAGCTCTCGGTCATCGGGAACATAATCCGCATAATCTTGGACTTGCTTCTATTTTTCGCACTGCCTGCAATAGTGATCAAGAATTACCAACTGATTCCTGCTATCAAGAAAAGCATCAGCCTTTTCAGCAAGAACATTCTGAAAACAGTGATCTTCTGGCTCTCTCTATTCGTAATTTTAATTCTAATTTTCATGGCTCTCGCGTTTTCAATAGCTGCTTCTATCACACCTGTGCTGTTCAAATCCCTTTCATCTATTTCCAGCTTCGATTCCTTTTCCTCAGACAAGCAAGCCTGGATTCAGGTAGTCGGAGTGATTCTCGACAACTATCCATACTTATATCTGCTTTCAATTTTCATTTCCTATTTCGCAGCCGGCGCTTACACATTCTACATCTTTGCAAGGACCTACTTCTATCTTGAACTTCTGAAAAAGACATCAAATCAGTGATTTAATGATTGAAAGAATAGCTGTTATAGACAAAGAAATCCTTCCCAAAGATACTCGCAGGCTTGAGGATTTCAACAACCAGATAATGAAAATTTGTCCGATCAACCGCGCAGACCAGCCGTGCATATTTGTAGATAAAGAGACGGGGTTTCCTGTTATCGATGAGAATCTTTGCATAGGCTGCGGACTGTGCATAAAAATTTCTGACAACTCCGGTTATTACGCAATTTCAATCGTGAATCTTCCACACGAACTTGAAGAATCTCCAGTTCATAGATTTGGTGTGAATGAGTTTGTCCTATACAGACTCCCTTTCCCTATGAAAAATGAAATTGTTGGAATAGTCGGGCCGAACGGGTCTGGAAAAACCACGGCTTTGAGGATCCTCGTCGGAGAAGTCAAACCCAACTTGGGCCAGATGGAAAAAGAAATTTTCGCCGACGAACTGATAAAACTTTTTCGCGGGACAGAACTCCAGTCTTATCTTGAGAATTTGAAAAAAGGGCAAGTGAAAATTTCCTACAAGCCTCAGCGAGTAGACGAGATTCCAAAATTCCACAAGGGAAGCGTGAGGAAACTTCTGGAAAAGGCGGATGAGAAGAACAGATTGGACGAGATCGTCGAATCCTTCGACATGAAAGATATCTTAGAAAGAAAAATTGATCAAATCTCCGGAGGAGAACTCCAAAAAGTTGCAATAGCGGCAACTCTTTTGAAAGATGCTGACATCTACTACTTCGACGAGCCGACAAGTTTTCTTGATGTTTCCCAGAGGCTGTCGATGGCCAGGATAATCAGGAGTTTCTGCCATGGCAAATCAGTTCTAATTGCAGATCACGACCTCGCAGCACTTGATTTTCTTGCAGACAGGGTGCACATTTTCTACGGAGCTCCTGCAGTTTACGGGATAGTCTCCAAACCGTATGGAGTTAGAGTCGGAATAAACACTTTTCTCGACGGCTATATTAAAGAAGACAACGTCAGAATCAGGAAAGAACCGATTAAATTTTTCTCGAGTCTTCAGGACAAAACAGCCTCATCCGAAATAATGGTTTCGTTCGGCGACATGGAAAAATCTTTTGAAGGATTCCATCTAAAGGTCAAATCAGGCAACATAAGGAAAAAAGAAGTCTTGGCAGTCTTAGGAGCTAACGGTTTAGGAAAGACGACCTTCGCGAAAATCTTGGCCGGAGAAATAACACCTGACAAAGGGAAAATCGACGTCCCAGTCAAAATCTCATACAAACCACAATATTTGAAAACGAGTTCAGAGCAAACTGTCAGGGAATTCATTTCAAGTTTCGGGGATGTCGAGAACGAAATTTTCAAATCAGATTTCGTCAGGCCTCTAGAATTGGAAAAACTTTTCGAAAGAAATATCAATCATCTTTCCGGAGGAGAACTGCAGAGAGTTTCGATAGCAGCATGCCTCTCCCAGCCTGCTGACATCTATCTTCTTGACGAGCCTTCTGCCTTTTTGGATGTGGAACAGAGGCTAGAGATAGCCAAACTCATCAACAGATTAGTGGAAGTAAATGAGAAATCCGCTCTTGTCATCGACCACGACCTCCTTTTCCTGAGCCAGATCGGGACTCGGGCTATGGTATTCCTAGGCGAATCAAGCAAGGACGGATATGTCGAGGAAATCACTTCAACTAAAAACGCCTTCAACAAATTCCTCAGCCAAGTAGGAGTGACGTTCAGAAAAGATCCTCAGTCAGGCAGGCCGCGTGCGAACAAACTCAACTCCCAACTCGACATGGAACAGAAAGAATCCAAAAACTATTATTACGTCTAGCTCTTCGCCATTCTGTAAATTTCAGTAATCATCTTCTGGATTTGCTCAATCTTCTGATTCAAAGTCTCGTACTTGATGTTCAGATTATCCAACTGTGTGGTCATCAAATCTATCTTCGACTTCACGTTGTCCGCGTTTGCAGATTCCATGGTGACCTCTCTTCTTGTGAAGGCAGGAAGAGGTTCCATCGACGGGAGATTTCTATCCAAAGGAGGAAGAGGAGGCAAACCCTTCTCATAATCAGTGACATCTTTCTTTTTTCCAAAATGCAAATTCAATTTCGGGAAAGCCATCTTATATCGTCCTCTCAGGCACCGGCATCTTCAGCATCCCCCTCAGTTCCCTCCACACCAAATCCACTTTTGAATTGCACCATCTTATATGCTGTCTTCGAATATCATTGTAAAAAATCCTGTTCCAGAACCAGAGAAGACCGCCGATTTCTCCAAGTCCCCCTAAGTTGGTTCTTCCTGAGTACAGGGGAGATTTTTTGAAAGCTGAGTTTAAATTAAAATCAGTTCTGACTCTTCCTCCGATTAACATTACTAACTTTCCATCCTTGTTTGGATCAGATGGTTGAAGTCCTTGAAGAGTGACCTCAAGAAAAACTTTCGAATACAAATCTCTTGGTTTCAGCACATACCATCGGTTGAAAAATCCGCGAGGATCTCCTGTGTTGTCCCATCTGAAATCTCTCTCCCAAACATCCTTGGTCTCAACTTCCATCACCCTTCTGAGAATTCCTTTAATCGCATTTGCAATCCTAAAAGGATTCGGTCCTATATAATCCACCCTATATTTATTTCCTGGTGCCAAACAATCGTCTTCGATTTTCCAAGTCGCCAACTAAGCCACCTTCGGTAATATATTCAAAAATGATTTCACTTCATCTTGAAATGTGAGAATATTTTCACGGCATGTTTCTCTGAACCTCTTTCTCGCATCTTCGTAAATCACTCGATGGTAAAACACTCTGAACATCTCGTAGAAGAAACTCCTCTGCCAGATTGTGTCTTGAGGGTATTCTGTCCTCATTTTTCCTTCCATCCTCACAGTCGCTGAACCTTCTTTTCCAAATTCCTTACTTGGTCTTGCCTCACCGCTCAATACAATTATGATATACATGTACGAAAACTGGTCCAAGTCCTTCGTAACTTCAAACCTCACGCTGAACTTCTCAGCCCCCCCGCTCCTATCCCACGAAAAATCCTTTTCTTGCAGTTCGTTCAACTCAACTTTCCAGATTGTATAAATCAGTTCTTTGATCTTCACATACAATTTGTCAGGATTCGGTCCATTGTAGTTCAAGGTTATGTAAACCACACCCGGCGGAGCTAGGCACTCGTCCTCGATCAGAAGCTTGGTTCTCGCGAATATTGGCATGCTTTCACTGAAATATAATTTCGTTCTGATAAGCTAAAAAGATTTAAATCTGAGTTTTCAATACAAGGGCATGGCAGGAATACTGGGTCCAGCATTGATTACCTTAGGATTGATACTATTTTTCGCAGCTTGGGTTACTAAAGACTCCATGTTCTTCATGGCCGAGCTAATCGGCGGTCCAGTACTTATAAGCATCGGCTGGCAATTGTTATAAGAGAGAATGAGTTTACTCACCAAAATTGGTGGAGGGATTGTCTTCTTCGTCGGGCTGGTTATTGTGATAGGTTTCCCTTGGCTGACCGAATACCAGCCAGCGTCAATGGGAAGGGGCGGTGTCATTTTCGGCCTAATACTCATGGGAATCGGCATCTGGCTCATGACTCTCTGAATCGACAGAAAATTTAAGCAGAATGGAATGCAAATTATCATTATGCCTATAGAACTTCCCTCCGGTCCACCACCACTTTCATGGGAAGAATTTACAGTCAAGGAATTCGAAAGGGGGGAGGCCGGTAATTGGTACCCTCTGGAAGGGAGGATGAGAATCGACTTCACCACGAAAATCGGAGGTTGGACAAGCGGTTCCTATTCGCTTTTTTTCCAACTACCAAAGTGGGGTTATGTCAGAGCCAAGATCACCGAAGCTACATTCGTTTCTCCGGTTTTCAGAGAATACTATGAACTGACAGTCAGGCAGAGGGAGCAAATAGAAGCTCAGATCAAGCAGGGTCTTGCAAGCATAAGCACTGCAATTTCTGACATGGAGCTAGTCTATCACGACATAAGGAAGTACAGGGATTACCTCGAATACATGACATGGATAGAACAAGGAAAAATTCTAATAAAGAAAGGGAAGAAAGAGGAAGGAGAAACGATAAAGAAAAAAGGCGAGCAGACAATCAAGGCAATTTTCATCGACGAGGTCGACGTCCACACAGGGGAACTGATAGCTCTGAAATCAATTGCTCCAAGATGGCCGACAATAATTGCTGACTTCATGCAGCTTTCCGATGATGAGGTCGATGGCAAAGAAATATCAAAGAAGCACGAGATCTCCGAGGCAGAAGGAGTTGTCCTAGCGACTAAGAACAAACTTTATGTCCAATGGAGGGACAAGATATTTTTCGACACAGTCAAAAGAAGATACAAGAACTTGTTGATTATTCTAGAAGCAAGAAAAAAATCCGTCGATGAATACAGGAACATGCTCAGGCCCACCATAGCCAGATACAAAATGCTCAATGATGCCCTTTCGAATAAGGAACGAAGGACTGATATTCAGAGGTCTTGGTTGCATCCCGAGGCTCAGGCTCAGTCCGCAGATTGGATGACACTTTGGGCGTGGAAACCAGTCGCACCGAACGAAAAATACAAGATTGCCAGGGAATCTCCTGACAAAATATCTCCGTTCGAAGCAGGATTCACGAAAGATGATATAGAAGAATTGAAAAAAGACACGACAATTAAGTTCAAAGGCACTGTAGATAGTTTGCCTATGGAACCGTCAATTGACAAAGTAGTCAGACGTTTCATTCCAGCTATTCAGAGCGAATGGGGAGTGAAACTTTCTGCTGTGGATATTTATAAAGCTAGACAAATTCTTGTCACTCAATTCAAAGAAACTATAGTCGGTTTGGGCGGGAGGGAGCCATGGATATGGAGCCCTTATTTCGTATTTCTTGATATCCCAATGTTTAGAACTGTACTGAGGCTTCCAAACGGAGAGGAAATAGAGGATGTCCAGATAGAAGACATGTCAGGATCAACACAGACGCAAAACCTCATTATTATCCATCTGCTAGAACTGGTTGCAAAAGAAAAACAACTTGACAACTATATGGCTGAACTTTTGGGGGAGATGGGGTATATGGATAAAGACACTGAAAAGAATAGGCTTCTTGCAACCGATGAGATCATGAAAGAAGAATTTCCTGAAATTTTCATCACAAAAGAAGAGGAATACGATAAGTTCATGGAAAAAATGAAAAAACAAAAGGAGATGGCGATGAAAGTTGCTAACAAATCCAAAAATATAGTTGGGGATGTTCTTTCTAAGACTGGATTGAATGTCAGTTTTCTGCAAGCCCATGGTCCTTATGAGTTCGCTATCCACCAAAGAGTCACTAAATTCTACCAGCCTATCACAGGCCCTGAGTTCTTGAGAGTCGCTTCGTTCTTGAAATCAAAGTTTGACGTTCCTGGATATGAAGGCGTGCCCTGGTGATTTAATTGCCAATCAAAATCGGTGTATCGAGCGGAATTTTTGGAATTGCCAAAGAGAAAGGGCACGAAGAGGCGATGCAGTACGCAGGAATTCCTAGGAAGGCAATGTACTCAATCACAAAAGGAGTTAATTTCGTTCAGGTTGACCTTGAATCAATCTCCGAATTTCTTGACCCATCTCTAGATGATGGAGTGAAAAATGTTGAGAAACTGGGAATAACTTTTGGTCTTCATAGCGAGACGCCGGCATTCGGCCAGAGAGAATTTCCGCATCTTGATTCTGCAATCGACGTTGATTACAGAAGAGGTCATGAGAGGATGTGGATAATTTTGGAAAACGCAAACAGAATCCGAGCAAAATACGTCTTAGTTCACTCTTCTGAATCAACTCCATTTATTTTTTTAAGTAGAGAAATGCAACCGACCGATCTTGTTGATGTTTGGGGAAGACCATTCAATACATTCATTGATGAAGAGAATAAAAAAGATGAATGGGTTAAGAAATGGCTTATTGATATTAATCAAGGATACATTTGGATAGACCTATTCACCGATACTCTCCAAGGAATAATTGACATAGAAGTGAAAAGAACAATTCTTTCATCGTCCCAAACAAAGAAACTTATCACTCAAAGTGGTGAAACTGTTGAACAAAAGAAAACATTAACCGACGAAGATAAAAAAGAGATTAGAGAGGATGTAACAAAATACGTAATCGAAGTTTACTATGATTATTTCAGAAGACAAATTAAATCAAAATCTCTTCATTATGGACCAGAGAGGACTGCATATTACATAACCGCAAAATGGATGGAAAGAGAAAATGACCCCCTTTGGGATAATATTATTAATGTCACTGCAAAATATTACGCTCTCAAAGATGATTTTGGAACATTCAAAGGTGATATAGAAAAATGGATGGAATGGAAAGGAATAAAAAAAGTAAATGGAAAGTGGTCAATTGAAAATCCTGGATTTAGACAATTTTATCAACTCTGGGTCCCATCCGTTTCTGCAAAATATGTCTGGGGTCATTTCATGCAAGATAAATGCCCTGGTGTAGGGCCCTACTTAGATAAAGATCCAAAACAAGTTTTAGCAAAAAAACAAGTTTTATTTTTGTTCGAGACTCCAATGGCTGGGCATGGAAGCGAAGATTTACTAAGATTTCCACAACCAGGTCAGATGTTTTTCCTTATCAAAGAGATAACTTCACCTTATGTGGGCATTGCAATTGATTTAGAACATCTTCTTATGGATGGTATTGATCCTGATTTAGCATTTCAAGTTCTTCCTGATGGTGCCGGAAAATACATACGTGTCATTCATAGTGGATGGCCTTCTCCCCTCGGTCCAGCACATATTCCAATCCCGATAGGTTCAGAACAGCATCAATACCTTTACAAGATGTATCGGGAGCTGGCTAAAAAGGGAATGGATGTAAAAAAAGAAGGGAAAGATGATGTATATCTCATTTTTGAAAGAGGTGGAGGAGAAGATCCAATAAAACAATCAGTTTTGTCCTTGCGTTTGATCAAGAAATTCTTGGAAATGGATGTACCTTTTGACAAACTACCATTAGAATTCTACGGAATTGAGCCCGGACAAGTAGCATCCGAAGCTAGGCAGTGGACAATAATAGAAGAGCACGGCAGAGATCCGCTTAAAGGATTATTAGTGGTTCCTGAAGAGACGCACGGCCAGCTAAGCAAATCAGCAATAGAGAAGGGCAAGAGACCAGAGGAAGTCAAGAAGGAAGAGATTAGAGGATAGTTACTATCAAGTAGTAAATTATATAAACAAGTGGAGTCAAGTAAGTATATGCCTTTCGAAAACTTAGAAGATGAATTAGAGGAAGTTCATTTGGCAAAAAAGGAAGATCAGGAGAAACC
>JAGVVV010000008.1 GCA_018304615.1 Candidatus Aenigmatarchaeota archaeon | reverse complement strand
AATTATCTCAGTATCTTTCAATCTTCCTTTTTCTAAAAGTTCTGATAATTTACCATCGATAATGATAGAAGTATCAGTAACAATTTTGTTTGTCATTTAATCACTTCCTTATTTTCATTTAATTAGTTTCAACCTTAAAGCGGGTAGAACTAGCTTTCGCTAATTTTTCTTGTTTTTTAAGGTTTATAAAGATTTCATTTGATTACTTTAAACATGGCAGTCCAAACATTCATTCCAGTTGAATTGTCGAAATATGTAAGAGGACGTCCAATACCTGAAGTTCAAATGTTGCTAGCTCCCATCAATCTACCTGATTTACGTTATGGATTAGGTTCAATGTACCATCCGTCAGTTCATAGTTCATTTATAGCCCAAATAGGTGCTGACCCAACGAAGCATTTGTTTCTAGTTCCAACCAAAACTCACTATGAGGCAGCAATTAAAGAGTATGAATACTCCCCTTTTTTTCAAACAGTGTTAAAAACCCATTTGACATATTTTCCAGATAATGTTCCTTCTGTAAAGGCTCATGAATCTTTTCATGTTGCTGAATGTGTCTTGGGAAATAAAGACAAAGCTTTGGGTGAAGGACTGGCAACTGCTTACGGTTATAAATTTTTGATTTCGCAAGTTTTGAACGAAGAAATTGATAGAGAGGTCGGATTTAGTCTTCTTCATGCCGATATTAATTTTAAAAAATATGTTTATCATCCTCTTTTTGAAAAAATATTTTCTGAGGTTCTTGGCCATAACTTTGATGTTACAAGAGAAAGTTTTGTAAATCAAGACAGATTAAAAAATCTAATGGAAGAACTCGAACAAAAAATACAGATTGGAATTGAGAAAATTCCAGAAGAGGCACAACCTCTCTGCTGATTTCCTCACTGAATAATTATAACACTGTTATAGAGTATGAAACATATTTCGTTCTATAAAAAACGATTTAAAAGGGGCTTACGCAAGATTGAGATGACCATGGAAGAAGTTCTATGCAACAAGTGCGGTCTTGTTATTGAAGAAAAGGAATTCTTCTCTGGCAAGAGAGTGCTGGTCTAGTGGAGATTCCAAAAGATTGAACGCAAAATACTATTTCTGCTTACGTTTTTCTATCCACTATGAATTCATTCGAGCGATTTAAAGCTTCTTTATTATAATTTTACTCATGGCTGTTAGTTCTCAAAAGACATTCATCCAGCCCGAGGATTTTATGAGAGGTTCTGTTGCACTTGCGAGATTAGTTTCCGATTCACAATTTTTCTATTCTGGGCCAGACGGTCATGAATTGAATTATCTGGTGGGAGTATGGAGAGGCGGGACTCACGCTGCGATTTACGTCGACGAAACTCTCAAGCAACTAGGATATAAAATGTATCACACCTCAGTGAAAATTGAATCCTATCCTCCAGGCCAGCAACAGCGTGGTCAGACAAGAGACATCGGAGGGCTAAATCATCCTGTGGAGAAAATGATAATGAGCCAGATTTCAAGGGCAAATCAGGGATTGCCCATAATTTCGCAAAGATTGGTTTTTGTCGATGACGTCTGGGACACGGGTCTTTCTGGAATAGAGCTCATGTCCAGAAGTATGAGCATGTATCAGAAAAAAATGCGTCAGGTCTTAGATGCGTTGCCGATTCTTAGAGAAATTGATAACTTTGGTGTCTTGCCTGAGATAAAAATGGCGACAGTTTATTACAAACCTGAGAGAAACAGGACTAAGAGGATACCCGACTTTTATGTCATGCCTACAAACGAATGGCTCGTTTTTCCTCACGAATTGAAGGAATTAACTAGAAAGGAGATAAGAAAAAATAAGGATCCAGTGTTTGCCGCCGCTTTGTATGAAAGGAATTTCAGAAAATGGGCAAGAAGGCATCTGAAGCTGCCTGCAGCAGAAGGAAAATCAGTCTTTGATTCTAACTAATCAATTTCTGTATTTGATCCAACTTTACTTCTCTTTCACTCTTCTTTTTCATATCTTTCAGTTTGTACACATTTTTCTTTAGTTCTTCCTTGCCGACAACAAGTACGAATGGAATTCCCAAAGAATCTGCGAACTCGAACTGTTTTCCCAAGCTCCTGTTCATCAAATCGACTTGGCAGCTTATTCCTTGTTTTCTCAAATCCAGAGCAATCTTAACTGCGTCTTTCTTTAGTTCTTCACTCACAGAAGCAACAAACAGTTTGACTTTGGTCTTTTCTAGATTGAACTTCTTCCCGTCACTCAGGATTTCTATAATTCTCTCAATCCCCAAACTGATTCCAGTGGCAGGAGTGGGTCTTCCTCCAAATGTTTCGATAAGATTATCATATCTTCCTCCAGAAGCGATTGATCCATACTTTTCGTAACCTCTAACTTCAGTTTCGAAAATCGGTCCAGTGTAGTAGTCTATTCCCCTCGCCATGCTGTAATCCAAGACTAAATATTTATCAATCCCATAAATCTTTGAATATTTCCAGATTTCCTCTAATTCTTTCAATCCCTCCTCGGCTATCTTAATACCTTTTAGCAAGTCTTTGCCTTTTCTTAGAACACTATCATAGTTTCCTTTTACAAGAATAACTTCGACTAATTTTTCAGTTTGTTTTTCGTTCAATCCCAATTTCTTGAGTTCTTTTTCAACTTCATCCACCCCAATCTTTTCCAATTTATCTATAATTCTGAAAATTTCCGCAGAACTGAATTCCAACTTCATCTCAGGTTCTATTTTTTTCTTTATCAATTCGATGAATCCTTCCAGAACCTTCCTGTCGCTGACTTTGACTTTGAAATCTCTGAAACCAAGGTCTTTGAAACATTCAACCGCAGTAGTCATTATCTCCACATCCGCCTCCATGCTCACACTCCCGACAATATCCACGTCGCACTGATAGAATTCTCTCTTTCTTCCTGCTGAAACCTCTTCATATCTCCAGACAGGAGCGATTGCATATCTCTTGAAAGGTTTTGGAAGCTGTGGGTTGTTAGCTATTACTCTTGCCATGGGAACTGTTAGATCAAATCTCAATCCCAAATCTCTTCCTGACTTGTCTTTGAATTCATAGATTTGTTTCTTGATGTCTTCTCCAGATTTCTTTGAAAGCAGTTTGAATTCCTCGAACACAGGAGTTTCTAGAGGGTCAAAACCAAACCTGATGAAAACATTCTTGATCGTGTTGATTACATACTCTCTCTTGATCATCTCTTCAGGAAGAAAATCTCTTGTTCCTCTAGGAGTCTGGAACTGCATGATTTTAATTTGGTTTTTGTTTTTTAAATCACGATAGTTAGGACTAGACACAGTGAACTAAACCACTTTTGAACTCTTCACTTTTTTTCATCCTTCTCACTTGCTAAAATGAGTGGATTTCTCTGTTTAAATATTCGTAGGTAGGATAAGCTTACAAAATCCGCCAGATATCCGCATCAAATAAACAAGCCGAAATGAAGCGGATAAATCGCGGATAATTGAAATCAGTTACCAATACCTGGAAGGATCTTTAAAGTTTAGAACTGGATTTGATTTATTTTCTGGAACGCCTTTTTCACAACCACGATAGTCATATTCATTCCCACCCCTAACCAGTTCATGTGTAGGAACGCCGCTACCTATAGGGAGGTGCACCAATTCTCCGTCATATATGCCCGTTTCACTCAGAACCATTCCATCTGTTACATCTATACCAGGCCTAGCTGACTCCTTGAGATATACTCCTAATTTCCCTGGGAACTCCATCGATTATCAAAAATGAAAATTCACAACTCTAGTTAATTAGTTTTGTTGAAAGGAAACATCTATTTCAGAACATAAAAGTTAATAAGCTTTGAAAACTAAAATTTATTTTTGAATCCACTTCTGAATAGTTAAACTATTAAAACCAAAATATAATTAATGCCCTATGCAGTCACTCATGTCATTTTGACGATAATAATTCTGGACCTTTACAGGGATTATGTGGCAAGGCACAAGAAGTACTTTACTCTTTGGACTATTTTCATAGGAGGTCTGGCCGGACTTGCTCCGGACATGGACATACCAGTGCATTTTGTTCTTTCGAAAATAGGAATTGACATCTCGCTTCTAGTACATGGGGGAATCAGTCACACTCCGATAATTGGAATCCTTTTCCTGATACCGTTCGCTGCATTCTGGTTGATGAAAAAACACAGGCTGGCTGTAATCTTCCTAGTCATCTCATTCGGCCTTCTGTTCCACATATTCTTAGATTACCTCATAGGCGGAGGTAACATCCAAGGTATAATGCTCTTCTATCCTTTCTCAACTGAGACTTTCAAAATTTTCATCGCCGCGAATGACACTGACTTCCCAACTCGTGCAGGATTGGATGCCTTGATTCTCATACTCTGGCTTTTCCACGAAGAAAGAAAGCACAAAATCCTCGATTTCATTTAAACTATTTAAGTTTGAATTTTCATGTGGGCATTATGCTAGAAGAAAGAGTCTTAACAAAAATTAAAGAAAGAATTTCTCAAGAAGCCTACAGTTTGGTAAAAAGGCAAAATTCTGACGGTTCTTTTCCTTACAGAAACATCCCATCCAATGTGGACGCTACTGTAGGGAGTCTTGAAATCTTGAGATACTACGGAGGTCGCAAGCGTAAAGGACAATTTCCTACTGCCATTTCAAAAGCAAAGGAATACCTTGCAAGACAATTGATGACAGAAGAGGGGCGCACAAACTGCTGGACTAAACAAAAAGATGATCCACAAACGATTGTCGAGATAGGGTACGCACTATACGACGAGAAGAGTGTAGTTTCTGAAGTACTTGGTCTTTTGGAAACCAGAGTTCTCGATGGCAGACCAGTTCTAGAATCAAGTGTTATGATGCAAAACGAATTTCTAACTGAAACGAACATTCTAGGATTCTTAAGCAAATCTGATAACAAACTACATCCTATGTTCAATGGAGTTCAAAGAGAAGTTTTAACCCACCAACAGCCTAACGGCAGTTTCTATACCAAGGCTCGTGCCCCGACTTTGAAATATAGAGCACATCAACTCATAGGCGGATTTAGAAGAGAACTCACAGCTTCCTTTATCTTGACTTTTGTGGATCTAATTGGGCATCCTACAAATTGGGAATACGAAGGAAGAAGACCTATTGAAGATGCAGGGCACTATCTTTTTCATCCGCCTGTACTTTCCAAATTTGTCAAATGGCTGTCAGATGGAATTGTCTACGGACGATTTCACAGACCTACGCTGCTTGCCGAGGTAAACGCTTATCTAAGTTTGAATCCAGGTGCGAAAGCCCTTGTTTTTATTGACGAATCAAAGGTTGTTAAATCTGTATTAGAAAAACCAGCCAGTGATGACCTATACAGATTGAGAGAGACTTCTCATCTCATTTCAATAAAGGATAAACTAGAACCAACAATCAACTAACCTTGACTATATCTCCAACAGTGAGTTTGGTTTTTTCTCTCGTTCGAGCGGTCTTCATCTCTTGATACTTTTCTTTCAAGTTTATTCCTAGAAGTTTCTCAATCCTCTTCATCAATTTTTCATCAGGCTCCATCCTCTCCTCTTCCAACCTCTTGATGATTGATTCTTTCTCCTTCATCTTCTCAGCCAACTGAACTCTTGACAGTCCTAGAGATTCCCTGGCCTTCCTCATCTTCTCCCCGTATCCAGAAACAATCGTCAGATCTTCCTGCTCTAGTGATTTGAAATCAATTTTTCTCTGAATCTTGTATGTCTGCTGAGGAATTTCTATCTTTCTTCCAAATCTCAAGCAAGAATTGCAGACGTCAATGATAGTTCCCTCTACCTCTGCCTTGTTCAATTGAGAAAATTCCTGACCGCATAGGTTGCATTCGGGCATGTATTAATTACTCTATCTAAATATATTTTACCGTTTCGTTATGCTTTTTTATTCTTTCTTCCAGTTCATTTAATTGCTTTTCCCATTCGGCTACAATTTCTTTTACATCTTCAACAACGTTACCAATATATTTCTTAGGATCAAGTAGCATCTCTTTATTTTCTGGATCCAATTCCTCAAGTAACTGTTTCGTAAGGTCATCCTGTTCCATTATTTCTATAAATGGTTTCTCTTCCTCCAAAGCTTTGCTTGAAAGTTTTCTTACATGATCATGAGTATCGATATCCAATCCCTTTCCCGCTGTGAAATATTGCAATGCTAATTGGAGCGGCTCACCTAGAATCAACCCCTGAGTAATTCCAAGATTTTGCGCCATTCTGTCTCTCCTAATCGTCATGTTTTTGGCTATTTTCGTCCCCCTTCTTAACATGTTATAAGCCAAGAAAGGAATTTCTGGTATATAAAATCTTTTATTTGCTGAATCTGTCAAAGTTCTTTGAAATTCAGAAATATAATCTAAATACGCTCGCGTCACATCACCCATTAGAGTTCTGTAGTTACTAACTACATGTTCAGAATCTACAGGATTTCTTTTGTGCGCCCCAGTGGAAGATCCTACTCTTTCAGACAATTCTTGTTCAAATATTTCTCCAAGTTCAGTCTGTTGGAAATGTCTTATTGTATCTGCAAAGTTTGCTATACCTGATGCCAAATCTATCATGTTTGTGAAATATGGCATATAATAAGATTGATGAACTATCTGGCCTGTAAGAGGGTCTGGAGATAAATGCATTCTCTTCAGAGTTTCCTTTTCCAAATCTTTAGCAGCTATAAATTTCCTGAAAAGAAAATGTTGCGCTGCACGCGTACCTACAAATCCTGAAATTTTACCACGCAGATTATCTGCATGGTCAAGTTGACTCGTTAACGGGGGCATAACTTCTCCCAACTTTTCCATAAGCCAATGTTCAGCTGTTGTTGGTGCGGCATGCTGTAAATGTGTTCGTCCTATTATTATAGTTGGTTCATTGTTTTCAGCCATTAATTCTTTAGTTCTGTTCAACATTGTCCTACCAAATTCAATTCCCTTAGGTGTAATCACTTCATAGCAAACATCTCTAAGAGCAAGTGAATAAGCAGTACTTATTGAATCGTTACTAGTCAATGCGAGATAAGCATACCTTCTTGATTTCGGACTTATTACTTCTTGAGATGCTGCTACTACTCCACGTATATCGTGACCTAATTTATCCTCCCAATCACTTGCACTTCTCCAGCTTACATATTTTCTTCTTAATTTTTCTACAAGCTCGTCTGCCGCGAATTTTGGTATTGCTCCATATTCCCCTAATACAGCCGCATATGTTCTGAGAACAGTCAAAATATATTCGTGAAATGCTTCAAAAGAAGTATATTGCAAAGTTTCTGGTTCTGGTGTTACAATTTCTTTTGTTTTCTTATCTGTTTTCAAACCTGCAAGTGCTTCCCAATCAACATATCTACTGTGAGGCGAGGGAAGAAACCCTTCAATTTCTCTGACTTTTAAACCGACTGGTTTTAATTCTTCCAATGATATTGGTGCTGGCATAATTTATTTTCCTGATATTTTTAATTCTTTATTCGCATCCAAATTTTTCTGCGCCCGCTTCTTCTTATAATTCCTCAGAGCTTCCCTGACTTTGGGATTACTCATTCCGACTATCGTCGCTGCAAAGGTAGCAACATTCTCAAGATCAGTTATCAAGGCGTATGCAATTCCTGGCGGGGTGTCTAAGGCAGATAAAAGATGTGAAGGATAGAACGCCAATTCTCCGGGAGAGTCAGACTTTATAGGATAAGTAATGACAGGAACTTCCGTGTTAGCAGCAATCACCGCTCCCAAATCCGGTTTTCTCCCGACGAGAGCTATGTACATCCCAGCATCATTGCCATGAAGGTATTCCAATAGTTCCGCCGAATTCCTGTGAGCTGACAGAACAATTGAATCATAACCTATTCCGAACACGGTCAATCTGTCTTTCAAGACTTGTATTTTAGCTTCATCGCTTGTCGAGCCGAGAACCAATGTCACTTTTTCGTTCATACAATCTCCAAGAACCTGTCAGTCAGTTCAGCGAAAACTTCAAATTTGCTCTTGACTCTATCCAGAGGTCCGCCCTCTCTGTAAATCTGCTTGTCCAGCATCCCTCCTTTATTCAATTGAGAAAGGACATTTTCCTGTGACGTATCCAATGTATCAACGCCTTCTGCAAAGGGCCATACCCTCAAACTTCCTGTCGTTATTTCATCAACCACAACTAATTCTGGCGGTTCTCCCACATAACCAACCTCTATTTTCAAGTCAATCAGCTGATGTCTTTGTTTGGCAAGTGCAGCTTCCAGGGCTAAGAATGTGCCAGTCAATCTATTTGTTGCCTGAGAATATACGTCAGTTTTCTTTTTTTGTTCAATGACTTTCAAAAACCTCTCATCCAATAGCGGATCGTGTAAAGGATCGTCTTTGTAAAAAAATTGGGTGACTAAATTAGGGAAGTATTTTCCTTCTCTAACATCTGGATACAAGTCTAAAAATGACCCCGTCGCAACTCTTCTTCCAACAACTTCTAAAGCAACCCGTCTTCTCATGTTTCTCACAACAGCATATCCTACTTCTGGGGAACTGACATAATGAGTGGGAATTCCATTTGGTATAAGACATCTTTCAAAAATGTTTTTGTTAGTTCGCCAATCTATTGCACCCTTCCCAGGAATAGTATCTTTTTTTACCCCATCACCAGCCGTAATGTTATCTGTAAAATACAAAATTAATGTTATCTGTAAAATACAAAATTGCCAGATTGAGGTCACCAGGATGTGCATAAACTATTTTTGTTTTTCCTTCAGCAATTTGTTCTCCGGTAATCATCTTTAAAAAAGATAAGAATTGAAAGAATTTATTTTTGTATTTCTTTCTATTGAAAGAGAATTTAAAACAATCATTTATCCTTTCTCTAAAAAAATTTATCTCTGAACTCCAATCAGAGGCGCAAGTTTTATTAATGACATTTCCGATGGTTCTTTCAGTTCGAACAAATCATCTATCAGTTCTCTTCCATCTCTACTAATTGAATAATATCTTAAATCCCTGTCATAATTAACCAATTGCGCTCTTTTTCTAATTAGAGGATAAAATCTTTTCTTTCTTAGTTCTGTCAATTCAGCAGAAATGATCACCTTATTAACGCCTCTTATAATTCGTTTTTGCCTTTCCGGATATTTGACTTGGCTAAGATGAAGTAAAATTCTCACATAAGGATTTGGCAAATCTCTAATTCTCAGTTCATTTCCGGCATCCACCCGTTGTAATATTGAAAGAAAATCATCTATGTAGAAATGCTTGTATCCACTTGCTTTTGCCCATCTTCTCCATATTTGCCCCAATTTTTTTCTAATTTCAGGATTTCTTCGGTAATCTCTAGTATGCTCTTTTACCCCAGGTCTACGATAATAACCGTGTTGATATGTCAATTTTTTTCTGTGTCCATCAGGACTGTAATAATATGTAGCATCGTAACCTTCCCTGCGTTTCCTGAATTCTGGCGTCTTCCTATACGCTTTTCTGATAGCCTTGACTTCTGGTCTTAGTTCGTAGGCTCTTGCTCTTTCTTTTACCACAGGTCTTTGACTGTAATCTTTTTTTTGCTGCTTTACTTCAGGCCTTTTGTAACGATTTCTTCGAAAAGCTTTTACACTTCTTCCAACTTCGGGTCTTTGATAATGAACACTTGTGTAGCCTATTCCTGTCATTTTGCTTATCAAATCGTCAGGAAGACCTGACTGTTGATATCTTCGTATTTCTTCTTTTAGTTCATCAGAAAGTTTCGGCATAAAATTACTATTATTAATTAATATTTATTCTCCCTTCATTTCCTCTCTAGTCCTGAATTTTGGAGAAAAGTTTAATCTGCTATAGTCTCCAGTCACGCAAGCAAAACAAAATGAGCTTAAAGGAAGGCCGATTGCTTTACTCAAAGTGGCAGGGTCCATATAACCTACGAAAGCTATTCCCAACTCTCCAGCAACTTTTTCACCGATCTTTTCTAAATCCGATTCATTCGCAGCAAGCCTGTGCGCTATCAGTTCTTCTTGTGTAGGAAAATCAATTCCCATGTAGCAAGGGAATCTTATTGGCGGGAAATAAGAAAACAAACTTATTTTTGTTGCACCAGCATTGCTCACTAAGCCAGTATATTTCCTTGAACTCGTAAGTCTGATTATACTGTCGTCTACCAACAATACTTCCTTCCCTCTAACCAATGAATTGATTACATACAAGCCTTTAGTTATGTATTTCCTTCTTTCATCGTTTGGTTCAATAAAGCTTCTCATATACCTGTCTTTTCTTATCGCATGAGTGAGAGGTATTCCAGATTCTAAAGAAACTCCTTCAGCAGCATGATATGCAGACTCAGGGATTGGTACTACTACATCTGCACTAATAGAGAATTTTTTGTACATCTCTCTTCCTATATTCTTTCTGGTTCCACCAACTTCTATTCCGTCAATAACCGAATCTTCCTTGGCAAAATAAGTTATTTCAAATGGGTCTAAAGTATAGACTACATTTTTCGAGAATGTTTTTATACGTGGTCCATCTTTATCTAGAATAATCAATTCTCCAGGTTTAACATCGTCAATTTTTTTTGCATCTATCGTCTTCAATGCATGGTCTTCAGACGCTATGACATAAGAATGTGTCTCGTCATGATAGCCATAACACAAGGGCTTGTAGCCCCTGTCATCTCTCGCAGCTATCACATCCCCTTTTTCTGTCAGAATCGTGAAACAAAAAGATCCATTTTTTATTTCCGTGAATTTCTCAAAAGTCGTGACCCAATCGTGACTTTCCTTCTTTATTTGAAATAGTCCCATTGTGTGCTATGCTGAATTTTATTTTCGAGTTGATTGGGATTGGATGGAAATTTCCTATCACTCCTGATTTTCCAGACGTTGAGTATCTTACATGGCCAATCCCAGCATGTCCCTTGATTTGGTCAATTTTTTTTCCATCTTCAAGCAGGGCGTTATAAACCAGACCGTCTCTAGTATAGGTAGGATTTCCATCAACAGCCAATCCAACTGATTCTTGTCCTCTATGCTGTAGAGCTTCCAAAATCTGAACTATCTGCGTAGTCACATTCGAATTCGAATAAGAATAGACTCCTGTTATTCCGCAATGATCATGAATAGGACTGTCAAGTAAATAAGACCCCATCGATTAAAATTTACAAAGGAAGTTATTTATTCATGAAAAACTCTACCATCAGGTAGAAAATCAATTTTAATCAAACATTTTTTCAATTGCCTGCAGAACCATTTTAATGAATTCTGAATCGTCAAGCTCATCCAATATTCCCACCGCCCTCGTAGGATTTTCTTTGAACATCTTATGCAGACTTTTTGGAATATCAACACCACTTTGAAGCAATGGTTCACCTGCGTCAACTTTCTTCTTAGGTTCCACCTTCACGATAGTCGGATAGATTTTTCTGTCTCTCGACCTCAGGACATCTTCCAAAACCGTGTAATGATCCATTCCAACTCCTCCACGTCGGTCAGGGTCATCTGGATGTGTCGACACTGTCATTGGGTATTTGCCAAGCAAATAAGGAGTCACGAGCTGGTCCCACTTGTCAAGAAAGACAAGATTCACTCCCATCATGTCGAACAACTTGAAAACTTGCTTTTCATATTTTATTTTTTTATACATCGGAACTTCCATACTAGTCCTTTTCCATTCGTATGGCCTTGGTATGCTGAAAAGAGGGATTCCCATCTCATTTGTTTGCTGAATTAAATCTCCTCTAAGCACTCTGTAATGCGTAAGTTTATGATATGGGGCGTAGACGATTGCCCTGACTGCCATATCAGGATGGGTTTCCTGTGAATTTACTAGGCCCAAAGGAAGCGTTCCATCTCCCGCAGTCATAATCCCTATATCGTACATAGGGAATTTCTGCAATCTAATCTTTAAATATTTACAAACTTACTCCTTCTCATGAAAATTTTGATAGTTGGTGCTAATTCCCATATTGGCGCCAGAATATACTCGCAAATGGACCATTCAAAGCATGCAATCATAGGAACATACTGCCAGCATCCTGCAGATGACTTGTCTCATCTTGACATTACAAATGAAAATTCTGTCAGAGACTTTTCTAAAAAATACAATCCAGATTTAATTATCCATTTGTCTGCCATCACGAGCACTGATTTCTGCCAAGAAAATCCAAAAATCGCAAGAGAAATCCACGTTGAAGGGACTAAAAGATTGTTGAGTCATTTCGACAGCAGGTTTATTTTCAGCTCGACAAACGTGGTTTTTTACGGACCTAACACATCGTACTATGAAGATGATTTTAGCAATAGAAACCCTCGGTCAGTTTACGGAAAAACAAAGGTAGAGGCAGAGGATGCTGTTCTTGAAAACGGTGGAACGGTGGTAAGGTTCGATCTTGTATTGAGCAACTCCAAACCATACCAACCTCAGCAAGCTTTCAACGAAATGGTGATTTCGAAATTAAGGAAAGGAGATACAATCAACCTTTGGACTGATTACTTAATCAAGCCACTGTCCAACTTCTCCGTTGCTGAAGGCGTGGAAAAATTAGTTGATTACAAAGGTAAGAGAAGAATTTTTCATTTAGCCGGAAAAAACCAGGTTTCAAGCGAACAACTTGGGTTAATGGTAGCCCAAATTTTTGGTTTGGATAGTTCATTCATAAAACCTATACCAAGAACACCAAAAGATTTAGAAACAAGGCCAAGCTCGGTCTCGCTATCGACATCACTTACTGAAAGAGATTTACAATGGAAACCAAGAAGTCTCAATGAATCACTGCTTGAGTTAAAGAAAGAATTACAACCTGTCTCTTAGATAAAACAGAGGCCTTTATATTTTTATTCTTTCAAGATTACTAAAGTGATGATGGTGAACCGATTGGGAATTATTATCTGATTCTCAACTTTTATCTACTGACAATTCTAAGGTGTTTTTATGAATAGCCCTCAGGAGTCCGAAGAGCAGATTCTGGACTTTTGGAAGAAAAAGAAGATTTACGAGAAGGCTGTTGAAAAAAGGAAGAATGCAAAGAAGTTCTACTTCCTTGACGGACCGCCATATGCAACAGGATACATCCACATGGGCACTGCGATGAACAAGATTCTGAAGGATTTTTACATAAGATTCTTCAGGATGTACGGCTTCAAGGCTTGGAACCAGCCAGGCTACGACACACACGGAGTCCCTATAGAGAACAAGGTCGAGCAAAAACTCGGCTTCAAGGAGAAGCAGGACATTGAGAAGTTTGGAATCGACAAGTTCATCGAGGAATGCAGAAACTATACTACACAATTCTTGGATGTCATGAACAACCAGTTCGCGAATCTTGGAGTGTGGATGGACTGGAAGCATCCATATCTGACTTTGAGCAATGAATACATAGAAGGAGCCTGGTTCACTTTCAAGCAGGGATATGAGAAAGGACTCCTGTACAAAGGAACTTATTCTGTCCATGTGTGTCCGCACTGCGAGACTGCCGTCGCTTATAATGAGATTGAATATACCCAGGTGACTGATCCTTCGATTTTTGTCAAGTTCAAACTGAAGAAAAAACAGAACGAATATTTTGTGATTTGGACGACCACTCCATGGACACTCGCCTCAAACACAGGGATAATGGTGAAGCCTGATGCCGAGTATGCCAGAGTTCAGGTAGGAGATGAGATTTTCATAATCGCAAAGCAGCTTCTCGATTCCGTGATGACCAAGGTCAAGATAAAAGATTTCACAATCCTAGAAACGATGAAAGGAAAAGAACTGAAAGACCTGGAATACGAAAGCCCACTCAGAGACATTTTTCCATTTATCAAAAAACTGAAGAACGCCCACCGAATCGTACTTTCAGACAAATATGTCACCCTTGAAGACGGTTCAGGTTTAGTTCATACAGCTCCAGGGCACGGACAGGAAGACTACAAGGTCGGAGTAGAGAACGACCTGCCAATTGTCAATCCCCTAGGTTTCGATGGAAAATACAACAAGGAATCTGGAAAATATTCTGGAATGTTCGTGAAGACCGCTGACAAACTCATCATAGAAGATTTGAGAAACTTGGGAGCACTTTTATCTGAAGAAAAGGTAGAACATGACTATCCTCTTTGCTGGAGATGTTCCTCGCCACTTTTGATGATGGCTGTCCCACAGTGGTTCTTCAAGGTCACCGAGATAAGAGAGAGATTGCTAAGCGAGAACAAGAAAATAAACTGGGTTCCTGCATGGGCCGGGCAGAGATTCCAGAACTGGCTCGAGAGCTTGGGTGACTGGCCCATTTCAAGACAGAGATACTGGGGAATTCCGCTTCCGATCTGGATCTGCAAGAAATGCAACGAAGTAAAAGTAATAGGTTCGACGAAAGAACTTCCGAAAATCCCCAAGGATTTGCACAAACCTTACATTGATGAGATAGTTTTCAAATGCAAAGTCTGCAGAGATGAGATGAGAAGAGTTCCGGATGTTTTGGACGTATGGTTCGACGCAGGTGTAGCCTCATGGGCATCTCTCGGTTACCCTTCTGACAAAAAACTTTTTGACAAGATGTGGCCTGCTGATTTCATTTTAGAAGGTCCTGACCAGATAAGAGGGTGGTGGAACTCTCTCATGATCACAAGCATAATGACATTCGGAATAAAGCCATTTTTGAATGTACTCTTCCACGGGTTTGTGCTTGACGCTCACGGGATAAAGATGTCCAAGAGCAAGGGCAACACAGTCGAGCCTGAAGAGGTCATCAAGAAATACGGAAGAGATGTCCTGAGATTCTATTTCCTCCTCGGAGCACCTTGGGACGATTACTTCTTCAAGTGGGAAGACATCGCCGACATTTCAAAATCATTTGTTGTCATAAGAAACGTTTTCAACTTTGTCAGCACTTACGTCTCTGGGAGTGGGTCTCCGAAGAATCTCAGAATAGAGGACAAATGGATCCTCTCCAAACTGAACACTCTTGTCAGAAACACAACCGAATACAACAAAACTTTCCAGGGCCACAAGTCTGCGAAAGAATTGAAGGAGTTCATCCTTAACGACTTTTCGAGATGGTATGTGAAACTGATAAGAGACAGAGTCTGGCCCACCTACTCCGGAAAGGACAAGAAGGCAGCTTTCTTCACGCTGGTCAAAGTAACTGAAACTCTAATCAGATTATTGGCACCATTCACCCCTTTCATGTCCGAGGAAATCTACCAGAGCGTCCTAAAGAAAACTCTCAAAGTCGAATCAGTTCATTTACTCGACTGGCCAGTTCCAGATAAGAAAATGATAAATCAAAAACTCGAAGAGGACATGGAGGTTGTTAAGAAGATCGTCGAAGCTTGTCAGACTGTAAGGCAAACCGCAGGGATAAAACTGCGATGGCCTATCAAGGAGGTTCTCGTCCAAACTTCAAACAAGAAAATGAAAGAGGCGGTGAAGAATCTAAAGAGCGTCCTGATGACAATGTGCAATTCAAAGGATGTGAGGACTTCTGTTGCCAGAGGTGACGAATACATCGAAGCTCCTATGGATTTCGGAAAAGTTTTCATTCAAAAACAACTAGACTCCAAATTGATGCAGGAAGCACTTTACAGGGAACTTTCAAGAGAGATACAATCTCTGAGGAAGAAGCATGGTTTCATCATCAAACAATCCATAAAACTCACACTGAAATCTGACGACATGACAAACAAACTGCTCAAGACTTTTATCATCAACCTTAAGAAGGAAGTAGGCGCCAAGGAAGTTCTGATAGGAAAATTGAAAGGCAAGCATAAAGGCAGTTTGGATTTCGGCGATTCAAAAATCGAGATTCAATTTTCATAATCATCTAGATAGCAGCAGGAATTTGCTTCCTTCTAAGAAAGCGCTGAACAGAATCAATATCGCAATGAAAAGGAAAACATAGAAAGAAGTTTTAGAAAGGACCATCTGCTTTCCCAATTTTATGGCCTCTTCCCACCTCTTTTTCATTATTATGGGCTCTAGAATTTTTACATATGACAATCCCAGTGATGATGCGAGTATGAGAGCGAAAATTTCATTTATCCCGTGAGGAACCAACGCATTCACACTTAGTAAAAATATATCGTAACCTCTGCTCAGATATGTGAAAACAAGGAACAGGGAGATTAAAAAAGAGTTGATGAACGTTGCCCCTATGGGAAGCATGTACAGGCTGAACATAGTGACCTTAGGATGATATCTTTCAAATGATTTGAATTTGTTGGAGAATGCAAACCTTCTCCTACCTATACTCATAAGAAGAAACATTCCCCCCACAATTGCTAGGGTCAGAGCCAGGAAATTATTTATGACAAACCAGAGAGTATACTGATTGTCAAGATACTTTGCTCCGAAAAGAATTCTCTGGAACCAAGATTTCAGAATGAATTCGTAAAAAGGTCTGTTTGCATAAAATAATAAATATCCGCAGATAGCTCCGATGACGAATCCTAAGGTCAGGTAAGAAATTACTTTTGGAATTAATGAAACTACGAACGTGAAATTAAATTTATTCATTCAATTAGATTGTTTTCTTAAATATTAAAAAAATGGAGGTATCACCTCCATACATATAATCCAGCGACTCCTTTTACAAGATAGTACCCTCCTATCAATACCTTCGCTAACTGTGTTGTAAGACCGACTGGTGAACTATCACTCGGCAAGCTACTAATTCCTTGCCAAGCAGCTACTCCTCCCGTTGTTGTCATACCTAAATCGGTTAGAACGGTTCCTACTTTTGTTGAGTAAGAAGGTTCTGTATCTTGATCTATTGCTTCTTCAACTTTGTAATGCATTCCTTTTGAAGCGATTCCAAACAATCCTGACAAAGGACTTGCTGCTGTCTTTACCACGGGTACGAATCCTCCAATGTAATTCCCTAAATCAAACAATACGCCTTCCATTCTTCTCAAATTCATTTTATCACCTGAAACTTCTTGCAAAAGTCTCTTATAAAGCTTTAAGTCAGGTTTTGTACATAACTGTACATATGAGGCCAGACATATCCGAGGAACTGATCAGACGTGTTATAGACAAGTGGCGCAGAGAAAACAAACTGGCCATTGAAATTCCGAAATCAAAAATTATCGAAGACGTCCTAATTAGATATATAGAAGCTTCTATGAAAATTCCAGACGTCAGAGACAGAAAAAGAGACAAACTGGTGAGAAGATTCCTTAAGATGAAGCATCTTGTCAGACCCGGATACTACAAATCTCCCCTTAATGTCAGGCATTCGAAAACCGGATCGCTGATGATAAACAACAAGTCATATCAGAACGACACATTAATTTCTTACAAGGGATTAATCCAGAACATCAGGTTGAAAACACCGCATCTGTTTTCTTTGAAGGATTTCAATTACCTTCTTGCTGAAGATCCAGAAATCATAGTTCTCGGTCTTGGAAATGACAATTGTACTCAAGTTTCTTCCGAAGTTTTAAATTTGGCTGAAATCAAGGGAGTAAAAATCCAAACCCATTCTACAAGAGAGGCAGTAGAAAATTTCAACAAACTTCTCGGGGGAAACAAAAAGGTAGTCGGTTACTTCCACCTTCATTTCGACAAATAACCACTGTCGGTAGTTCTAAAACAATATCAGCGACTTTTCTACTGAATCAAAAAAGAGAATGTTTTCACTAAACAAGAAGTTTACAATTGTCATCTGCGGATTATGCTCTTTGCTAGGCTTGTTTTTGATTTACTACATATCTATTCTCACCACTCCCGATGAGTTAGAAATCGAATCCATCAAACCCGACATCGTTGGTCATTTCATTTCCACCGAAGGAACAATAGTTTCGAGAACTAAAACGAAAGCAGGCCACCTCTTTCTCACTCTTCAAGACGGCGAAGGAAAATTAGACGTTGTCATGTTTTCAACATTTCTAAACAAGGAGAAAGTAGATTCAAGTAAAATGATTAAAGGAGTGAGGTTGGCTATCAAAGGAATCCTGGAAGAGTACAAGGGTGAATTACAGATTGTTCCTAAAAAATCTTCTGACGTGAAAGTTCTCAGGTGAGATACTTGATTGACTTCATTCTGGTCAGCTTATTTGGAACTGCAGTTGGATTTGGGTTGGGATTACTTCCTGGCATGCACATCAACAACGTACTTCCTGTGTTCATATCTCTTTCACTGTTTTTTTCTTCACCCATGCATCTCACAGTCTTCATAATCTCAGTTGCTATTACCCAGACTTTCATCAGCTACATTCCGTCAATTTTCCTCGGCGCTCCTGAGGAAGAAACTGCACTTTCAGTTTTACCAGGCCACAAGTTATTGTTCGAGGGCAGGGGTTACGAGGCAATCAAACTCACTGTAATCGGAGCAATTCTTTCTGTCTTTATTACCCTCGTCTTCATTTTCTTTTTTGCAAACTACTTTAGCAAGCTGTACGGATTCTCCAGGCCATACATCCACTATGTGATCTCCCTTGTCGCCATCATAATGATACTTTCGGAAAAGAAAATCAAGAGGATTTTATCTGCCACACTAATATTTTTCATGTCAGGAATTTTCGGAGTTTTATCTTTGAATTCCCCGATAGTCTCTCAGCAGAACGTGCTGTTTCCAGTCTTGAGTGGTCTGTTTGGATTGAGTCTTCTTTTGATTAGTTTTTCGCAAAAGTCAAAAATTCCTGTCCAACAGTTTGACAACCAAATGAACATCTCCAAAATGAATTTGTTCAAATCTGTGATTCTCGGCTCTTTTGCCGGGGTTCTCGTCGGCATGTTACCTGCAATTGGAGTCTCTCAGGCAGCTACATTGGTCCAATATCTAGGCTCGACTGGCGAGGCCAGAAACTTCCTCGTCACACTAAGTGGAATTAACATTTCAAACGAGATATTCTCCCTCGTCTCTCTTTTCCTTGTGAACAATCCGAGAAGCGGTGCGAGCGTGGCTATTGAAAAAATACTGGGTGGATTGTCGGCAAACGACGTAGTTTTTTTTGTCGGTTTCATTTGTTTCAGCGCAGGTATAGCTGCATTAATAACAATTTTCATGGCAAAAAGAATCCCCAAGTACTTGGAAAAAATAAATTACCAGCAGTTGACTTTCGTAATAATAGTTTTCCTGATATCCATGGTCATGCTTATGACCGGATTTGGCGGTTTGCTGATTCTTTTCACTTCTGTTTCCATAGGTCTCCTTTGCAACTTCCTCGGAATCAGGAAAAGCCATTGCATGGGAGTGCTCCTCCTACCAAGCATTTTATTCTTTGCCGGGCTATCTTAATTTATGTCAAAGGCGGATTTGCTGAAGGAATTGCAGAGAAATCCAGACAAGCACTGGAAAGTCCAGCTTTTCGAAAAAGAGGGATTCAAGAGGAAAATCTGCCCTAATTGCGGGAGAGGATTCTGGACTTTGCAATCTGATAGAACACACTGTCCGAGTCCTTCGTGCGGAGAACCATATTCGATAAAGAAGAAGAAAGGTTTAGAATACACAGAGATGCTGAACGAACTGGAAAAGTTTTTCACAAAAAAGAATCACACAAAAATAAGCAGATACCCTGTGGTTTCAAGATGGCATCCAAATCTTTACTTCACTGTGGCATCGATCCAAGACTTCATGAGATTCTCTCCTAATTTAACGTTCGAATATCCTGAGAACCCTCTTCTGGTTCCGCAAGTGTGTATGAGGTTCGGAGACATACAGAATGTCGGAGTGAGCGGCAGACACTTTACTGCATTTGTCATGCTGGGACAGCACGCCTTCAACTCTGCTGAGAAGAAAGTATATTGGAAAGATGAAAATGAGCAGATGCATTTCGATTTTTTCACGAATGTTCTGAATGTTCCTAAGAATGACATAATCTTCGTCGAAGACATATGGGCGATGCCAGACCTGTCTGCGTTTGGCCCATGTTTCGAGGAGTTTGCAAGCGGAGTCGAATTAGAAACCTCAGTTTTCATGCAGTTCGAGATGGTAAATGGGAAGATGAAAGAACTCCCCCTGAAAGTAATAGACATCGGCTGGGGTCTGGAGAATTTAACCTGGTTTTCAAACGGTACTCCCACAAGTTACGATTCTTCTATGAAAGTTGTAGTCGAGAAATTGAAAAAGGAAACTGATGTTGATTATGACGTTAAATTTTTTGAGAGGTATGCTCCGATTTCTGGAATCCTAAACATAGACGAGACGCCTGACATGAAGGCTGCAAGGAAGCAAGTTGCAGACAAATTGAAAATCTCTGTTTCTGAACTTGAAAAGAAGATTGCTCCGATGGAGGCCATTTATTCCATCTCAGATCATACACGTGCTTTGCTTTTTGCTATTTGTGATGGCGGACTGCCGAGCAATGTGGGCGGAGGCTACAATCTCAGAGTCATTCTAAGAAGAGCACTGAGTTTCATAGACAGGTTCGGATGGCAGATTAAATTGAATGATGTCGTCAACTGGCATTCCAAAGCCTTATCCAAGATATTTCCCGAGGTGACTGAACACGACGACGAGATAAATAAGATTTTGGACATAGAAGAGAAAAGATACAGACAAGACAAAGAGAGAAGCAAGAAGATCATAGATTCCCACAAGGGAAGAAAAATAACCGAGGAGGAACTCCAGAAACTTTACACTTCCCAAGGAATTACTCCTGAAGAACTGGAAGTCGAAGTCCCGACTGGTTTCTACAAAAATCTTACAGAGAAACATCGAGGCGAAAAAGAACTCGAAGACAAATGGCATTTCGACGTCTCAAATATCCCTGATACGAATATTCTTTTCTACGAGCATCCTGTGATTTACAATTTTGATGCCAGAGTGATTAGGACTTTTGACGAAGGCAAATTCCTAATACTGGACCAGACTGCATTTTATCCAACTTCAGGCGGGCAGTTGCACGACATTGGCACTATCAATGGTATTAATGTGATTGATGTCCAGAAAATCAAGAATGTCATCATCCACCAGCTCGCCAGCCCGATTAAAGAAGGAAAGATAGAATGTCAAATCGACAAGACTAGGAGAGAAAAACTCACGAAACACCACACTGCAACTCATATCATCAACGCCGCTGCAAGAAAAGTTCTCGGAAAACATGTCTGGCAGGCAGGGTCTGAAAAGGAGGAAGACAAGGCCAGATTGGATATAACCCATTTCGAAAGTCTTACTGATTCTGATGTTGAGAAGATAGAGGCAGAAGCCAATTCAATAGTTGAGCAAAATCTGCCAGTGACCGAGAAGATTCTGCCAAGGATGGATGCAGAAAAGAAATATGGTTTCACAATTTATCAGGGAGGAGCGATTCCATTAAAACATCTGAGAATAGTTTCCATCGGCGATATGGATCATGAGGCTGATGGTGGAACTCATGTGAAATCAACGTCAGAAGTTGAAGGAATCACAATTCTTAGGACGAAGAGAATTCAAGATGGAGTTGTTAGATTAGAATATTCAGCTGGAGATGTCGCCATTTCAATTCTTAAGGGAAAGGAAAAAATATTGAAGGAGGCGGCATGGAAACTAAACGTCAAAGAGGACGAGGTTCCAGAAGCAGTTCAAAAATTATTCAATGATTGGAAGAAGGCGAGGAAGAAATGATTTCGAAAGAAGAATGGTTGAGTCTGAAAGAAAAAGAGAAAATACTGAAGAAAGCCGCAGAAGTCCTTAGAGTAGAAGAAAAAGACTTGATCAAAACCATCGAGAGATTCCAGAAAGACTTAAAACAGTAATCATTTAAAGATATTTCATCTAGTTATTTTTTCTATTCGGTAGATGTAAAAGTTAAATATAAATAAATTCATTCAGTTTTAGATAAGATGCCAAAGTCTATTTGTTCTTTCCCTTATATTAATAAAGTAGCTGATAATGTCCTCTCTGTAAATTCTTCTGGGGTTGAGAATCTTTATAGTTATTTTATGGGACACCGAGTAATTTTACCGGCTGCTGAAAAGCGATCAAAACTTTCTTTGTATACAGCCCTCTCACAACTTGTCATTAGCAATCCTGAGAAACTAACAATTCCACTTGACAGTCCTGATATTCCTTGGTATAGTATGGAAGAAGTCGCACCTGTTCTCCAAACGCGCTATAAAGGTGAAAAAATACTTGTTTTGTTCAACACACAAAGTGGTGAGTCATATACTCCACAGAAATGTGCTAATGAACTTCGTAACTATTTTGAAAAAAATGGAAGAGATAGATTCACCATTTGTGCCGTAACATCAACTCCAGATTCTACAGTTGGAAAATTTGCTCGAGAGTTTGGGACTCTAATTGAATTAAAAGGCGAAGACAAATCAACAGACATTAATCCTCCTTCAATGGAGACTACAAATCTCAGAGAAACTGGAATGGGTGACATGTTTGAGCTTGCAAGTGCAAGCCTATTCCAAAACGTAGTCCAACTCTTGCATTTGGACCAAAAGCCTGAGAGTTTTCGAGATTTCGTAAGGCACGAATTTGAGATTACTGGGAAGATTGTTGATGAAGCGAGTAACTCTGAATTCTATACAAAGGCTGTGAACGATCTTGTAGAACGACACTGGGTTATGAAAGCTCCTGGAAAAGGTCCTGGTGATTATGTTGCAGATGCTGCTCTCAAAATGCTTGAAAATGTTAAAAAAGCAATTTCTGGCGGATCCGACCAAGTTTATTCATCTAACGCACCAGCCCCAAGAGCAGGAGATATGCAATTAACAGTTTCATTCTCTGGCGGGTTTCATACTCTTCCAACTTGTCTTGAATTTAAAGGATATAAAGGGAAACAATTTTCAGTGATAGGTCAAAAAGATTCAGTACTTGCCGAAAACTCAGACGTATTTTTCTTAATAGAGGAGGATGTAAAACCGAATGATCCACGCCAATTTTATGTTCGTGCTTTACATACATTAAGCCCTCTACCGATTTTAGTTGTCGAAAAATCTAAAGAAAAATTCGGACCGAACGTAACTCGAGATCTTTTGAACTATTACCGGACGAGAGTTCCACAAGTGTAAATTCGAAGATTATCTCAGTGCACACTTCAACTCTGCCGGTGGAGAAGCCATCAAGTCGCACAGGACAGTATTGATTTGATCAGTCGTCGCATTGTTCAAAACTCTGGAGTCCTTGTAACTGGTGATTACAGCATGAGGCACTGTCCCGTTTGCATTTTCAAACTCTTCCAAAAACACCTGGTTCTTGTTGTTCAAAGCAAGATTCTCCACCAAACTCTTTGGAGCCGAACATTCCAAGCATCCGGGCCTGTAGTAGAATTTGATCACCGTATATCCGGCTTTGACAATCGCATCCAGGACAGTTGGATCAACCTCATAATTGACAATGTTGCTCTTCGGTATGTCGTTAGGATTTGTCGTCGGAGTCCCGAAAAAGTTAACTGACTGGATAACTGCGAATGATACCGTAGATCCAACCATGATGAGCAAGAAGAATATGGACATGAATTTCTTGCTTGAAAATTTGATTTTCATATTCTCGCCTTATAGTAATTTATCTCTAGTATACTAAATTTAATAAAGGTGAGCTTTTGGTCCTCGAAAGGCTAATTTCATTGAAAACAGCCTTAAAGAAACCTCAGTGGATGTTCATCCTAGGAGGGATAATTTCTGTCATCTGCCTCTTCATCTCGTTCGTTGTCTTCCAGACTTCCTCTGGCTTGATGATGAGCCTGCTTGTTACAATAGCAGTCACTCCCTTGATGTTGAGGGCAGTGAGATACGAAGAGAAAAAGGAGGAGGAGGAAGCAGCGCTTGCTGCCGGAACCAATATTCTTGCAAGGCACAAGGACATTCTGAGAATCTATTCGGCCTTCTTCGGAGGCATGATAATAACCCTTTCTGTGGTTTTCATACTCCTGCCTGGTGATCTCACAGACAAGATATTCAGCGACCAGATCAAGGAGATCAGCCTGGTAAGAGGAAACATAGCTTTTCCAGACACTTTGACAAAGATTCTTGTAAACAACCTTGGAGTCCTCATACTCGCATTCTTATTCTCCTTCCTGTTCGGAGCAGGAGCGATTTTTATTCTTGCGTGGAACGCTTCCATTCTTGCATCGGCAATAGGACTGGCTGCAAAGAGTCTCGGGGGAGTCAAAGGACTTCCATTAGCGGTCTTGGCCTTCTTCCCACATGGCAGCCTTGAGATACTCGCTTATTTCATTGCCGGAGTAGCAGGAGGTCTGATCTCCGCAGCACTCACCAGAAAGAAATCCCCCAGATTTTCTTTCATCCTCAAGGACACTTTCCAGCTCATGGTGATTTCAGCCCTTATCCTGTCGTTGGCAGCGATTGTAGAATCTTTCGAGATTGTACTCGGCGGTTAAGCAGTCGGATTCAAATCCCGGTGGGAGCAGAAATTTTCTTTCAGTTATAAATTGAATTAAGATCAAGTTCTTTGATAACTTTCCACAAGTTTGTAAAAATCTTTTAATGTGAGACCCAGACTTGTTGCAATCTTCTTATCGAATGCTTTTCTTCGTCTATCTTGATTTTCAATGTATTTTCTTCGGACTTCTGGCCATAGTAATGGATCATTTACAGGTCCGAGGCATCTTTGTTCCTTCTTACCCTCATTATAATGTTGCAAATAAAAGTAGTGATGCCCTTTTACCTTTTTTATATATGTACTACCCATATTTTTTGCCATTTAAATAACAATTGTTTAGCTATTTATGGTTGTAAAACTTTTTTATGCCTGTAAATAAAATCCCCCAAAAGTTAATGCTCCTTTTTGAACTGAAGTATGATGCTCGTTGGGAGCAAAAGTTTTTTGTCAACCTTTTGGGTCTTTAACACACATATTCAATTTGTTCAAACTTGGGGCAAAGTTGCTAACTTTTCATTTGACTTTTGAATACCATATTCGAAAAGTTGATGATAAAGTTCTTCATTTACAATAGCCCAGCCACTAATTAGCAACTGATTTAATTCTAACGAAAACATTTGTGTATCAGAAAGAATTGAACTAGATTTTTCTACAAGCGTATCTATCTGTCTTCTAAATTCATTGGGTGTATAGGTAGGATTTACTTCTATTGGAACAACCTTGAGTGGCACTTCAAGATCCCCTCCTATTCTATTTTCCAATCTGCCTCTTACACGAGAATTACGCCAACCTTCTGGAATTTGTCCGTATTTCTGCCATCCAAGCGGAATTGCCGTTATGTGCAAAGCCAAACCACTATCTTCATAACCTCTTGATCGACCATCCCACTCACTTCTCCAAAATTCTATCATTCTTTTTGCACTATAATGACCATCTTCCTTTTCTACTAAACCATAAGTCCTATGATGTAATTCAATTGTTGTTGGATATTGGTCATTCGGATTTTGTATGACTTTATTTTCAGGTATAATCATGAAAAATGATTGAACCTATAGATTTAAATAACGATATTCACTTCACCTCAACTACTCTTCCTTATCTAGGAGATCTCTCCTGACCTCAGGCTCTCCTTGAAGAATTGCATGTAATCTATGTCACAAACTTGAACTTTAGTATAATGCTCGGTGGGAGCAAGCCTTTTATTTCCATTCTTTAGGAATCAGAGCGGATTGATTTTTTTCTGAAAGTTGTTGAGAAAGGATTCTAATTAATATTTCTCTAATTTCCGCATTTGAGAAAATACTTAATTCGCCTTCTTCAATTAATGGTTTGTGAATTGATTCTATTTCTTGTTGTGATAAATCTTCTAATTCTTCCAAATTTTCTGGATTAAGAAAATAAATTAAATCTGCTATTTTTTTCGAACGGGCAAAATAATTGCCATCTACAGTCTGTTCAAGCAAATCTATCAATAAGAAACGTCTAGCATCATCATCGCTAAGAGTATACCCATCTTCCTGGAATCTTCTCAAATAATCAGGGGGAAGAATACCTAGTTCAAGTTTCCTAACTCTTTCTTCTGGTATTTCAAGATGCTTAGATAACCCTACATGTGAGTAACCAAATAAAAGATAACCATTTTTCAATTCAAATTTTTTCATTAATTCAATAAGTGATGATGCTATTATTGGATCTCTTTTTTTGGCAAGCTGGATATCAAGAGTATGCGATTTTTGTAATATTTCTCTAGCAGTGATTAATTCACCTCTTTTAAGATATGGAATATAGTTTAATCTTTCAACTTCTGAATGTATACTTCTTATAATTTCATATGTTTCTTTATCGTATAATTCTGATTCAGTCAAAAATAATTTAGCTCTACTTTTTGTGAAAATTTTTAATTGTAAGAAATCCGCATTTTTAGGTGGACTTTTTTCTAATTTAGCAAATAACATTGGATCTTTAAGGTATGTTGATCTGTATTTACTCATCAACATTCTATTTTGTTCAAGAATACCTCTCGAATTTTCATAGGTTATGTCAGTTCTGGGAGCACCTTCAAATAGCACAACATCAGATAAAGGGACATTTTTCCAAATTGGAATAAAAAATGGATCAGTATAAAGATATGACAATCCTTCTGATTCTGGATGGTAAGTTAGGTCTAAATGAAATTCCATACAAAAGTAATAACATAATAGATTTAAATTTTTGCTATGAACTTGAAGTTATCAATCTTACCTTTCAGATTATAAAATGGTATAAAGTTTCAAGAGGCAGATTCGATTCTTGTTAAGCTCACTGATAGATTGAAATAATGATATATTCGAGAAATATAATTACTCTGCCTCTTTATATATCAAATAATAAAAAATTCCAGGTCCCCAATTGATAAGACTATCCCAAAACGCCGTTGTTGTAGGGAAGATATTTTCCTTGAAAAACAGAGTTACATGATTTGCGTCATCCTGGGAAAATGGATTAAACTCTTCTGCATTTATTTTTCCAATAACTTTTTTCGTTTCAACTTCACCACGATGGCTACTTATACCTATACTTCGTGTCCATTTGTGAACTGGAAACTCTAATGGTACCGACGTCCAGTGAACTTTATATTCTTCCTCCTCAAGTGAAGCCAACTGATCAACAGTTTTTAATGGAAAGAAAATCACTTTTTCACCAACTAAACTTTTTAGAATATATCCTAATTTCTTAGTTCTCTCCTTGACAAATCCACCAGATAAAGCTATACTAATTGGTTCAGGTAGATTTTCGAGGACGTTTCTAACGAATTTATCTCTAGCTCGATTGCTATGAACAAGCTTTTTATAGTATCTTTGGAAAAATCTGCTATATGCGAGAGACTGATATTCTGGAACTCTATAATCTTTAAATTCACCAAGACCGTTCTCCTTTTCCAGTACCATCGGGACATCATAAACCCAGTGAGGTTCGATGAGAATAGCACCCTTTATCCTTTCCCAGTATGGGTCTGTCATATCTGGATTCGCACTTTCATCAACGATAGACCTAAAACCCCTTGTGGCAGCTTCCAGGTCTTCGAATGACATTTTAGGTTCTGTGGCAAAATATTTGGGTATACCAGTGCGCACAAAATCTGCAAGCAGACCAGCTTCATGTGAACTTGCTCCACTCATGTTTTTCACACTTTCCAATTCCATTTGCCTACTTGTCCTTACTTGCTTAGGTTTGGGAAAACTGGTATATATTTCATGAGCAACAGGTAGAATTTTTCTGTATAAATCTGTAGCCTCAATTTCCAATTCAGTAACTCTTGGTTCTATTCTAGGACGATATTCTAGGACTTGACGACTCCTTGGATACCACATGTACTCTAATTCATTAATTATGCTTTCTAGTCTAGTTAGAGGTTCTGAAATTTGATTTAACATATATTGAACTCCAATTTATCATAAATAATTAGATATTAATAAGCTTCTATGCTCCTTTTTACACTGGAGTAAAATGCTCGGTGGGAGCACCAATCACTAATCACTCTAAGAATATCCCAGGCTTTCCGAACTTCGCCTTTGAAGATTTGTTCTGCGGGTCGTATTTTTTCTCGTCGTCATTTCTGAATGTCGAGACTTTCTTAAACTTGAATCTTTTCTTTATGAAATCCACCGATTGGTTGAAGTATTCCAGCTCCTTGTCTGTTGCAAAGTAAAGATACAGTTTTTCTTTTTTCCCTGCAAGCTTCAGAACGTTCGTTATGTCGTCTATGGTTTTCTTCAGAACATTCTCCATCTCCATTATCTTCCTGTCACTCTTCTTCTCATCCATTTTCGGCCAATCTGAGATTGAGACAAGTTTTTTTCCGCCGATAATTTGATTCATCTCTTCTGCCAAGTGAGGAAGCAAAGGAGCTACCAATCTAATTACAATCGATATCGCTTCAGTCAAAATTTTCCTGTTCGCATTCTTGATTCCACCAACCCTCTCCAGATACCATTTCAGTTCGTTCACAGAGTCGAAGAAAGAAAACTGAGAAGCAGACCTGAACTTCATCAACTCGTAATTTCCTGCCGAGGATTTTATCATCTCATTTATCCTGCTTAACAAGAATTTGTCAACCATTTGAATAGAAGTCCTTCTTGTTTTTTTCAAATCTTTCGCAAGTTTCATCAAAAATAAGATTCTGGATTCATACCCTGAAAGGCTCTCGTCTCTCCAATTGGCATCGTTCATTCCTTCGGCATCAGCTACTACATTTATTCTTACCAAATCAGCGCCGACTTTTTCAATCAACTCATCCATAGGAGTGATGTTCCCCTTTGACTTGCTCATCTTAGTCCCTGAAACATTCACAAACCCATTCACCCCAATCGACTTGGGCCAGTACTTTTTGTCGAACAGTGCGACATGGTGGAAGATGAAAAAAGTGAGGTGGTGCTGGACAAGGTCTTTTCCAGAATTCCTCAAATCCACAGGATAGAAATAATCAAACTCCCTTCTCAATTTTTTTAAAACTTCCTTACTCAACTTGGAATTTTTGCTAATCATTATCGGGTTTCCTCTTCCAGAGAAAATGTAATCGAAAACTTCGTCAGTCAATTTCTTTGATGGAATGTTCTTTTGATCTATCAATTTTGCAAGAGTGTAATAAGCCATGTAAATAGTCGAATCACTGAGAGTCTCTACAATCCACTGCCTGTCCCAAGGAAGCGGTGTCCCGAGACCACCTTTTCTTGTGCATGCCTTGTCCTTCAACCAGTCAACTGTGTTCAAGAACTGTGATCTGACTTCTTCTGGATAGAACTTCATCTGAGAAATGCATTCTTTCGTCAATCTCTTCCACTCAGGATCAGAATATTTCAGGAACCACTGATTTTCTAGAATCTTCACATGACAGACTGTCATGCATCTGCAGACTACCCTTCCTGTAGACTCCCAAATGGAATCTATCGCATTCATTTTTTTGAATTCTTCAATCAGAACTTCTTTGATTTCAGAAATTCTCTTGCCTGCATAATTTTCATACAGATTATTCAGAACACCCTTGTGGAATTCTGCCTTGTAAAGTTCAGAAGTCGCCTTTTCCAGCCTCATCTTATCCTTCTGGTCTGTTATCCTCATCTTCTCCACTAACTCGACAGCTGGGAATTCTCCGAAACCCGGAACTTTTATCAGGGAAATAGGTTTTATCTTCAAGACCAAATCCAGGTTCAATCCATATTTCTTTATCTGGTCAGGATTCTGCTGGAGATCTCTCAACCCAACCCAGTCGTATGGAGCATGAGCAGGAACCGACACTACTATTCCTGTCGCAGCTTCCGGATCCACATAACTTGCAGGCAAAACCATTATCTTATTCCTAGTCACAGGATTTGTCACCTGCTTTCCCATCAACTCATATCCCCTGACTTTTCCGATTATCTTTACCTTTTTCAACTGGTCTGCCAACTTCCCAGCAGCCTGTTTGCTGATAATCCATGTTTCCTTGCCCACGTTCGCTTTCACATACTCAACTTCTGGATTCACCCACAGGTTTGTCGCTCCGTATACAGTCTCAGGCCTGAGAGTTCCGCATGGAAGAACCTCGCCAGAATCCAGCCTGAATTTCAAAATTGTATATTCAATCGTGCTCTCTCCTTCACCTTCCAACCTGTCATGATCTCCTGTAGGCGACTGGTCGTGAGGACACCAGATGACCGGATGAGTTCCTTGGACGACAAAACCTTTCTTCTTCAGTGTGTTGTACTGCCATTCGACGAATCTGGAATAAGTTGGAGTCATAGTTGTAGTGATGAAAGATCTTCTCCAATCAATCGAGAATCCACCTTTCTTCAATGTCTGGATCCATTTTTTCATCCAATACTTTGCAGTGAACTCAGGTCCGTGCTTTATGAAATTTTTTATGTCAGAATCAGAAGCCCCGAACAGTTTGAAAGTTGAAATCTGGACAGGATCTTTTTTGTCCAACCTTTCAATAGCTCCGACAATCGGTTGTCCTGTTGCATGAAATCCCTGAGGATAGAGGACATTGAATCCGTTCATCCTCTTGAATCTAGCATAAACATCTCCTCTGAAATTGGTAAAACTGTGTCCGACATGCGGACCTCCGTTGACATAAGGATAAGGAATAGTAAGAAAGAATTTTGGCTTCTTAGAAATATTCGACTCAAATATTTTCCCTTTTTCCCACTTCTGCTGCCATTTTTTTTCAATCTTCGCAAATTTGGATTTTTTCATTTAAGCATGTCCCTCTAGTTAATTTTATAATTAGAAGCAAATTAAAGCTCTTCTCAAAAGAGTTCAGTAAGGATTTCCTGTAGTTTGAGGAGTTACTGTTCCTGCACTGCCTGCGGAAGATCCGAAACTTTCCAGAAGACCCTTGGCATAGTAGATTATCGGCGGTTGAGTTGGGAACATGATAGAAATTATCACTAGCAAAAACAACGCAGCGAATATCGAAATTATTCCGGAGACGATTCCTTCAGACCTGTTCCTTCTTCCCAGCCAGTATGGAAGTCCGAATAGGGAGAGTACGAGAACTGCAGCATTCAGGAGGAAGAACAAAATTGTTGTCGGCGGCTGGTTATAATAATATCCTGTGTTGAACAATCCTGAGAGGTATGTCATCCCGAAGTAAGCTACGACAAAAAGAAATCCAGATACCACTCCAACAACCAACGCTCTTCCTAATGAGAAGTTGATCTTTCTTCTGACTTCTCCACCCTCATATCTCCTCTGGAAAACTTTTCTTATCCTTCTTATCAGGAAGAAGTAGAAGACGAAAAGGAATACTGCAATTCCCACAAGTCCCCACACGATTTCTTGGATGTACAGCAACCAGAAGTTACTACCGTAGAGTCCTTTGACAGTGAATGATTCTCCTGGGAGAAGATTCTGCGCCGAATACTGGTCTCCACCATAATAAGGCGGATAAGGTGCTCTTATCGAAGCTACCGAATTCACCAGTTCTTGCGCGCTCCCCTTTGATATGGCCGCGAGGATGTCAGAAGACTTGTAGTTTATGTCGAACTTCGGTTTTCCCTTCAGTTCCATGTCCTGAGGAACAGAAACGCTCGCAGAAACATATCTGATCAATGCCTTCGGATCTTGGACTGTCTTGAAAGTGAATTCATAACCTTGGAAAGTCTGTTTTGCAATCCTCGGTGTGGAGTAAACAAGATAGATCGTGTTCTGCTGGGTTGGCATCAGTGGATATGCAAGATCGCTTTTCAGCACAGTCGACTCTGCAAGATTCTCAATCGTGTAATTCAGAAACTGCGGCTCGTAGTAGATTGGATAATTGGGTTCTCCAAGAGGGCAAGGCTTTATCTGGCACGGATAGTAGTAACCACCTTGCTGGACGAGTTTGTATATCTGGACATTGTAGTTAGGAATTTCCAAGACCAATGATGTGACGTTCTTGTCAGAAAGGCTCTCTATGTTCATAGTAGCGACGACGAATGCATTGCCATTCCCGCCCAACTCGACATTGTAATAATCATTAGCATGCCAATAAAATGCAGTACCATAAGGCTTGGTATTTGTTTGCGCCGAGGATAAAACTGGAGAAGCAACCAACATCAGAATTGTGAAAATTGCAATTAACTTTTTCATTTGAATCCTCCTTTTAGACTTCGTCTTTCAATCAGATAATAAACTATGCCTATGAATCCTGCCACCAACAAAAATTCTGAGGCGTATAACAAGTAGGGAGATTGGGAGACTATTGAAGTCGTAGTTCCCGCAGCATTACTGGCCAAAGGTGCTGCTTCTTTTTGGGCAATCGCTTGGAAAGAAGTCTGTCCTTGATAGAAATAAGTTCCTACACTTGCTGCAATAGCCAAAATCGATGTTGACAAAATTATTATCAGACGTCTTGATTTCGAAGAAATGATTCCCTGACCTCTGTCTGTCAAAGTATAGAAGACCCACTTCTTTCCAGGCTGTTCCACCTTTGTTACTAAACCAGCTTTAGTCAAAACTTCCAAATGTTCGACTATAGTCGCATCACTTTTCTTCAGTTTCTTGCTTATGTCCGACGGAGTCCTTGCTCCTTCTCCCAGAATCTTCAGTATATCCATTCTAGTATCTGCGGCCAGAACTTTCAGAACATCCCTGTCTATTAACGTAATCTTCTCTTCCATAAAAAGAATGTGTTTGATAAAGTAGATAAAAAGGTCAGATTTTGTTTGGTCTACACCTAATGTTTTATTAATGAAGTTGTTATGATAATTTAGAATAATGCCCCTGATGGCTAATGCCCTTGTAGTAATACGAGGAAAGCTCAGTTTGGATAGAGCAACTGCCTTCTAAGCAGGAGGTCCAGGGTTCAAATCCCTGCAGGGGCATGCTATCTAACAAAAATGATGGGGAATGGAGAAAATTATTCGAAAAACTTGGGCTGAAAATAAAAGATGTCATCAAGGAAATTTCCCGCGTTTTTGATTTGGAGGAAAGCAAAGCTAAGCAGAAACTTGCAGAGCTGGAAAAACAGAAAAAAGTTAAATCAAAGCTTCTCGCCGGTCAACCGCACTGGTTTGCAAAGTCCTAAGGTATATTTTGTCAAAAAATAAAAAGTAATTTGATGAAGAAGACAAAGATGATTCTTCGAGTAACTGCAATAATCCTTCTGACAAGCTTTCTTTACGGAATATTTGAGGCGTTGGTGAAATCTCCTCCAAGTGTTCCAAGAAACTGGCCGTGGGGCTATCTATATGCAGCAGTTGTTTATTTCGTATCCTCTCTGGTTGTTCTGTACTCCCTGAAAAGATACAACCTGTTGTCGGCAAAATCTGCAATAGCCCGCATACTGATTTTTTCCCTGGTCTGGGTCACAGTGGAGGATTTTTCCTACTGGATTGCAGAGCGGGTTGTATTGCCGTGGAAATTTGAATACCCGTTTCCTGTGAACAACTGGTGGGCGGACTATTTCTCCTTCGTAGGAACTGCGATTGGACAGCCCTTCCTTTTCGCAATGCCATTCCTCTACTTTTTTACGCTGGGTCTCTTTGCAGTTTATTTATTTTGGGAGTTGAAAATCAACAAGAAGGAAATTTACAAAACAGTTAATTTAACAAAAAACAAGAGGATAAGATGAAAGAAAAAAGAAACCAACTACTTCTGATAACAACTTTTGTCCTGACTCAGATTGTCGCTGTCCTATTCACACAAAATTTCATCATTTCACAAATTCCAGTAGAGCAGTATGCTCCATTTGGAAATGAAAATGTGGCACAGGCTTCAGCCAACTCAGGAATTTTAGTCATCTATGTAGCATTATTCACCATATTCCTGATTTTCATCTTGAAATACAGACTGAGAGTAGTTTTCAAATTCATCGTCATTATTTTACCGTTAATTTTCCTGTTCGGATTTACAGATTGGCAATTGATGGTTCTTCTTAACCGATATTCAGGAACAGACCTTTTCACGCTTTCAACTTCAATAACACTCTTGTTCATTCTCGCGATAGTCTACGGCCTTTACAACAAAAATTATCTGATAGTAACTTCGTCAGTTCTTTTGCTGACAACAGAGATAGCATCTTATTTGGCTCTGAGTTTATCACCACCTACTTTATACATCCTTCCTCTAGCTTTTGCTCTTTATGACATCTATGCCGTCTTCCGCGGTCCTCTGAAAAAACTGATTAAAATACAACCCAAGAAAACTTTGCAAGAGAAATTCATCTATTCTGATCTCGGTTTAATTATTACAAGAATAGGAGGATTCACCATTGGAACAGGTGATTTCGTCTTTTACTCTCTCCTTGTCGCTTCAGGATTCATCCAAAAAAGTTTCCTCGGAGCAGCCATAGTTGGAATTGCAATTAATCTCGGAGTCCTACTCACACTTTACATCCTTGAGAAGTACAACAAACCACTACCCGGATTACCAATTCCCATCTTCCTTGCAGTCGGGATTTTACTGCTTTTGCCGTATGTTTAACAAGAACATTCAAAACTTTTATCTTCAGAAATCAGATTATTTCAATATGAAAGGCATTTCTGTTATTATCTCCGCAGTCTTACTCATCTTGATTGTTTTTGTTCTTGCAATAGTTCTCGGCAGTTGGGCTGGCTATACAAACTCAAAAATCCTGACAGACTCTTACGCCAACTACGTCAACAGAACCAAGGATCTTGTCGCCTCTGTATTCACTTTCTTCGGAAGTTAATTGATTTAAAATACCATAAATTCTATATTTAAAATGTGAGCGGATGACTAGAGTGATACTTATAAGTTCTGGGAAGGGAGGTTCCGGGAAGACTACCCTTACTTCCAATCTAGCAGCTTCTCTTGCTCAACTCGGAAAGGACGTAATCGCAATCGACGCCAATCTCACTACCCCAAATCTAGGAATGCATGTCGGCCTTCAAATGCCTGCGAAAACCCTTCATCATGTCCTCAGAGGCGAAGCAAGAATCAGGGAAGCTACATACCCTCATCCTCTCGGTTTCAAGGTGATGCCCGCAAGCATGTCAGTTGATGATTTGAAGAATGTTGATGTGGGAAGACTTCCTGAAGTTACAGTAAATTTAATTGGTAAAACAGATTTCGTTCTTTTGGACTGTGCTGCCGGTTTGGGGAGAGAAGCAGTCTCAGCAATAGAAGCAGCAGACGAGATGCTTGTCGTGACTAATCCTGAGATGACTTCTGTCGTAGATTCACTGAAAGCAGTGGATTTAGCGAAAAGAAGGAACAAGAAAATCCTAGGAGTCGTAGTCAACAGGAAGAAGAACAGATGGCATGAGATGCCCAACCACAAGATAGAAGACCTGATTGGCGCACCTATCATCGCAGAGATTCCAGAAGATCCTTACATCCAGCAGAGCATCCATCTGAAAAAACCTCTTGTGAGCATGATGCCTGATTCTCCTGCTGCAGTTGAAGTGAGGAGATTGGCTCATTGGCTGATAGACAAACCATTCGAGTACGAATATCCAGAAGAAGAATATCCGACTCTCGTCCACAGGCTTGCTAAATGGTTAAACGGATAAAATCATGAGCGATAATTACTACAAAAAATTCCTTTCTCTGTTCTATCCTGAAAGAATAATCCTTCTAGGCATTCTCCTTATCGTCGCCACACTTATCCAAACTACATTTTACGGTTATACTTCTATCGTCAATCCCAACCTCAAACTTTTCGAGAGCCGATGAACAAAACATCTTTCGGGATCATGGTCATATTGACAGGAATCGTGACATACTTATTTTGGAAAAAGTACAAATTAGGAAGAATCAAACTCGGCCTGTTCACTTTGCTTTTCCCTCTTTCGATCAGAACATTTTGGGAAATTAACTGGGCGACCGGAGCATACATGTCGTCTCTATACGTATACTGGTCTTTGACCAACAAGATTTCTCCCATCTATCCAGGTTCAGCTTGGCCGACCCTCGACTACCTCGGGACGACGCCGTTCTATATGAATTTCATCCTCCCTATTTTTGCAGTCTCGACCGCTGCTTCAATTTTCCTAATCGTGTCGTTGATATTTGAATACCTGAAATCAAAATAATTTTCATGAACAAGTCGGAAGAGTACTCACGATTGCATTTCATCGTAAAATCTTTCGTGATGGGCCAGATAGGTTCCTTACTGACGCTAATCATAGTATTTTTCGTAGGTAAGATAGATTTCATCCAACTGATCATCATAGGAGGCTTCGTCTACATAATCGTGCTAGTAATCCTCAGATTCGGCAATTCTGCCGTAGAATACCTGACGCATGAAATACTCAGATTTTTAGATAGGCGTCCCAAATTCAAGAAATTTCTCTTACGCTATTTCTAGCTCAAAAACGCAAACAGGCATTTCCAACTTCCAATTCAAGAGAACCTCAGGTCTAATCTCACCTATTACACCAACAGTTTTTTTATCCACAAGAATTTCAGCCATCCTTCCTTCGATGAAACTTGAATGGCTGGTCTTCCTCAATCTGTATTTCTTCTTCCAACTTCTCATGAACCCATCCAATACAGCAACTATGTCATGATATCCTAACTTGGAATCAGCTATCGCTGCAGCCAGCTTTCTGATGTCTCTTGTTCGTGTCTCTTGCTTCTCATCAACCGCTACCACATTTCCGATTTCGAAAATCTTCTGAGGATATTTCACATGCTGATTGTTTGAAAAGAATTCCATCAGACTGGGTATCATCCAGTTCCTGAAAATATTCCAATTGGCAGACACAGGATTCTCTATCTCGACTATTTTTTCTTCCTTGACATTCATCTTTCTGAACAAATGGTCCTTGTTAGTCAAAGTGTACGACATTATCTCCTGCATTCCCAGCTTGGACATTATCCTTCCGATTTTTTCCGACGCCTCTTCCATCTCGTTCATTTTCCCGAGCGTCTTATACTTTATCGGAAGAGGTTCCACCTTGTTGTAGCCATAAGAAATGATTACATCCTCAACCACGTCCCTCGGATGCATGATGTCCTGCCTGTACGCAGGATAATGAACTTCTATTCTTTTTCCCTTGATCACGGGGTTGTACCTAGCTTGCAGAAGCAATTTCACAATGTCTTTAGGTTTCAATTTCAGGCCAGAGACTTTGTTTACATAATCAATATCAACAACTGCTTTCTTCGGCAGCAGGTCGGGAGTCATCACGCTTTTGTTGTGATACTCTACCTTCACCGATTCTATTTTCGCCCCCCTGTCAGCCAACGCGGACACAATCACATTCAGTGCAGGCACAAGGAACTTGAAATTGTAACCACTGCACTCTATGAAGACGTCTCTGGTCTCTTCATCTACTTTTCCTGTGTGGTCTGAATTGATTATCGGTGGCATCGACAAGACCTGATTCGCGGAGTCTATGAAAATAGGATACTCGTTATATCCTGACAGCAGATGGCCGAACTCCTTCCCCTTCGGATGCCTTTCAAGAATCTCTTTCGGGGTCATCTCTTCCTTGAATTCGAGGGGGACAAATCTGATTCCTTCTGGTTGGACAGTCGTGTAAGTGATCGGCGGTTTTATCTTGTGAAAATCATAAACTCCTATGGCAACTTCCTTCCTGTTTCTTCCGAACGTCGTCGCGACTTTCTCCTGCAATTGAATCATCTGGGAAAGGACCTGCTTGTTTATTTTCAAGTCTCTCACTACTGCGCAGACTGTCAGAGGTCTGACACGAGAAACTTTCTTGTCAACATGCACAACCAAATTTCCTCTTTTGATTTTATATTCAGGCAATCCTACTTTGCTCGTGACCCTTCCTTTGATTTCCCTTGCGATTCCTTCCGCTGACCACAAATCTGGCCTGTTAGAATCCTTCAAATCAACCTTTAGTGTATCTTCTTCAACTCCGTCTATCTCCCCCTTTGCATAAAGAATATTCTGCTTCAAACTTTCAATTGGAATTTTTTTCCCGATTAACGAGCACAAATCTGATTGTGAGATTTCAAGCTTTGGCATATCTAAACTCCTGATTTTTCAGCCATTCCAGATTTCTTGAGAAGAGTTCCCTGATGTCATTGACCTTGAGGGCGTTCATGGCCAATCTGTCTATTCCAAATCCCCACGCGATGACAGGCTCTTTCACACCCAAAGGTTCTGTCAGTTCCGGCCTGAAGATTCCCGCTCCTGCCAGTTCAATCCATCCCAGCTTAGGATGCTCTCCGGAAATCTGGACCGAGGGTTCAGTGAACGGGTAATAATCTGTGAAGAACTTCACTTTCTTGATTCCGGTAATCTCAACCGCGAACTGCTTCAACAGTCCGAGCAAATGCCTGAAATTAAGATCTTTGGCAACGACAATTCCTCCGGTCTGAATGAATTCTACTCCGTGCGTGGCGTCAATCACATCCGGCCTGTAGCATCTTACCATGTCGAAATATCTTCCAGGGATGTCCACACCTTTGACAAGATATCTTGGGGTGATGGCAGTGTCATGAGCTCTGGGCATCAACTGGGACGCTTTCTCGGAACTCCATTTGTATCCCCATCCAGTAGATCCAGTCCTCCATCCGTTCTCATGAGTAAGCTTCACCCTTTCGACAATATTTTTCGCAGGCAATCTCCCTGCCTCCTTCGGATATTTCAAAGAATATATCTGCGTCCAGTCTCTTGCAGGATGATTTTGCGGCTGGAAGAGTGCGTCGAAATTCCAGAATTCGGTCTCGATTGTCGGCCCTGTCATTTCTTTGAAACCGAGTTTTACTAATTTCTCTCTCACATACATCAGAAACTGGTTGTAGGGCTGCCTTTTCCCAGGAGAAATTCTTTTCGGCAATTTTTTCCTGGTAGTTTCTACATCCACTTGCTTGAATTTCTTGCCCTTCCACAATCCAGTAACCATCATCTCATATGTCAATTCCCCAATAACATTCCCGGTCTTAGCAAGCTCCTTTTCAGTTTTGACAAAAGTTTCGCTGACTTTGACTACCAGATTCCTCTGCATCAAAACATTCAAAATCTTCTCATCAATTTTCTTCCCCTCGTGAATTTTCTTCAGAGCTGCCTCTTCCGCAGTCTCATGAGGCGGTTTCAAGAGCGTCAGCTGGTCTGCCTGCTTCATCACCCAGCCTTTCTCCATCGCCCACTTCAAAGCAATCGGATAATTCTTAACCTTGGAGAAAGTCCTTCCTATGGTCGCAGTCTTCTGAGGAAGAGAATTAAGGAAAACGACCAGATTCTTCTCAGGAAGTCCTTCCTTCAGATACTTTTCGCCTTCTTCAGTCAGTTTGTAATTAGACATCTCATCTCGTCCTTAAAATCAATACGCCTAAACCAATCACAGGTATTACAACTAGAATTTTCCAAATATTTAAAACGAGATTCGCCTGATTGATGTCCGTTGAGTATAACACATCCAGCTTCGATCCTTCCTGATAGCTCTTCACATCCTCAGAAATCAGGATCCAGAAATCATTGTGGACGGTCTTTTGCGAGATTATCAAATCCCACCACAGAAACTGCTCTAGAGAAATTGCGATCAGGGCTCCCAAAAAAAGGAAAATCAGATTTTTTCTCTCTATCCCCATTTATCTAAATTTATAAATCTAGCTATTTGAATTATATTCAAAATGATAAAGTGCAGCATAATAATATCCACTAAAAACGAGAAAGAAAACATTCATCAAGTAATTCATACAATACCCAAATCATTGAAGTCATGTTCTGAAATTATCGTAGTTGATGCTTCTACTGATGGCACAGACAAGATTGCTAAAAAACTTGGTGCAAAAGTTATTAGTTCACCCCCTGGGAAAGGCTTGCAAATGAAAATTGGTGCAAGAGTCGCCAAGGGCAGTATTTTGGTATTTATTGATGGAGACGGCGAGCACCCTTCTGAAAAAATAGCAGAAGGTGTAAAATTATTAAATCCCTGTGATCTTGTAATAGGAGACGAAAGTTCCTACAATTCTTTTAGTAGATTCGTCAGTGGCGAAATTGGTTTCACCGATTGGTTTCTGTCCAAGACAACTGACCTAGAATTCCAAATTTATTGCAATTATCCTCCTATTCTTTCAAAAGACTCCTTGAATGGCTTTCGTGTTATAAGGAAAAAGGATTTTTGGAGACTGAGCCTCGAAGCAGATTTTTTTGAAATAGAAACTGAAATGAACTTGAATGCACTAGAAAAAGGCTTTAAAATTAAGAGACTGGCTTTGTCTAACGTGAAGAGACTGTCTGGTAGAAGCAAATCTATTCTTGACTTTGTTTCTGGAATAAAAGCTAGAAAGTTGGCCTTAGCTAGAAGATTCAACTGATTCGTTTATCTTACTGGCGGATAATCAGGTGTTTTTTTCAAAACTTTGTATTGAATATATCCAAATGGCCACGCATTTATTATTTTCAAAGGCCCCCATTTCTTGTGCCTTCTTGTAGAGGATATCACAAAAGTTTCTTGGATGAATTTGTATTTTCCTTTAATCTTTCTAAGCCTCGACGAGAATTCTATGTCTTCGACGAGTTTCATAGTTTCATCATATCCTCCGGCTTTATTGAACGCATCTTTCCTGCAGGCAAAACAAATACCCGGAAACACTGGCTTCCCCAATTTAATCGAGGTCTTCAAGAGGAACATATTAAGCAGCCACGTTCCGATAAGCTCTATATTGGTGTAAGAATCAGGAAGTATTGGGCATGTCGTAGCGACAACTTTTTTATCTTTGAATGTCTCATCAAATTTGTTAATGAAATTATACATGGGAATGGTATCCGCATCTAAAAAAATCAAAACTTCTCCGTTAGCTGCCTTTGCTCCGGCATTCCTGCCTGCACCTACCGTCCTTTTATCAATCACTACAACTCTGTCAGCGTACTTCCTTGCAATTTTTACTGTCTTGTCCTTGCTTCTAGAATCAGAAACAATTATCTCGAATTTCTTGTTGAAGTCTTGGTTTTTCAGAGATTTGAGAGTCCTCTCAATATATTTTTCCTCATTCAAAGTCGGGATTATCACCGAAATAAACGGTTTCATAATAAAACAATGACTCCTATTAAATTTATCTCTTAAACACCGCTATTATGTCCTTACCTATTTTAATCGTTTCCTTCGCTCCGTTAGATTTGAAAAAGTCCACAAGATTCTTTTTGGTTTTGAACTTCCCTTTCCATCCCAAAGGCCCTCTTTTTGAGCTGTTCGGATTAACACCATCGAAGTCAAAATAAGGTGCCATGGTTTCACCGAATGGCTCGCAGACTATGATTTCTTTGGATTTTCTTAGCAAATTTCTCAATAAAAATTCATGTTTTGGGAATATGTGATGCAATAAATCCACGGCCACTATGACATCAGCCTTTGGATACTTTTTGAGCTCGAAAATGTTTCCATGTATAAGATTTATTCCTTCTCTTTTTCCCTTACCATAATCCATGAACTTTCTGTTCAAATCCAGACCGTAATAAGTGTTACTCTCGTCGATGAATTTAGAGAGTTCGCAGGTGCCACATCCTACCTCCAGAACCTTCTTTCTTTTACCTATTTTTCTCGATATGACTTTGTATCTTCTTTCGAAATTTTTACCATGTACAATACTTAAGACAAATTCATAAAATCGAGGTGAAAAATAGAAATTAAACTTGTCCAGCAACTACCATCAATCCTTGAAAATAAATTTATCGTAATGATCTTTTGCTTTCTCTCTTTTCTTCTGATGCTCTTTTAGGAAGGAGTTCAACTTGTAGATTAGTATTTGTTTCAATTCACCTGTTAGAAGTTTTCCCGAAATGTAATCATCATGAATCTTTTTCAATTTCTTATCATCATCCTCAAAGAAAGTCAGCCACTGGTAAGAGACATCTACGTCTGGATTCCCACCTTTCTTCCTATGTTCTTCAATCGTAGCAGCTCCACCGGAGAAAGCATATTTGACTATCTTTCTTTTGACAGTCTCAGGATCATCAGTAGTGTAAATGGTCGTCTCCTCTTCTGAAGAAGACATCTTTCCCTGTTCGACAATTCCTCCCAGGCCAGGCAAGAATATGCAGTGAATAGCAGCAGGCTTGTAGTATCCCAACTTCGGCAACACATCCCTGGAAATCCTGAAATGGGCGTCCTGATCAATGGCGTATGGAATCAGACAAGGAATGTTCTTCCCTTTCATAACTGAAGGCAGAAACGCCGGAACAGTCTGCATGGCAGTGTAAAATATGGCTCCTATGTTCGTATCATTCGAAAATCCGAACACAGCCTTTGTCGTAGAAAATGTAATCTTCTTTGCAACCTTCACAGCCTCCTTATACATAGTTTTAGCATTAACTGTGTCAATCAAAAAGTGTGTGTTCTTCGGATCAAATCCAAGAGCAATCACATCAAGCGCATTTTCATATGTAAACTTTTTCGTATCTTCAAGTGTCAGATTCTCTTTGAAAAATGTTTTCTCCTCGTCTGGAAACTGGAACCACAGCTCAACATCAAACTTCTCCTGAAGCCATTTAGTAAAAATCCACGGAATCAAATGCCCTATGTGTACTGGTCCTGACGGTGCTCTCCCAGTATACAAAAAGAACTTATTTCCCTTTTCATATTCATTAAGAATCCAGTCCAAATCTCTGTGAGAAAAGAAAATTCCCCTTCTAAGAAATGGATGAAGTTCTCCTGTATGTTTCTTTATTCTTTCTAGAAGTTTCTGATTTATATGTTTAGTCCCGAACTCTTTTACAAGTTTTTCATAATCTATCTGTCCTCTCACTTCCCAAGGGGTGACGATGAATTTCTCTACCATATCTATTATTTTTTCGTGTTTACTCTTTAAATTCTTCAATCCTAATGAAACTGTTTGATTAATGTTTCTGCGGCAACCCATATCTTTGGCATAACATGTTCCAACTTCTTCCTTCAACCAACCTCAATCTGTGAAAATTTCCAAGCAATCTGGCATAGTTAGTGAAATCAGAATTCGTCACAAAATCACCCCTTCTTACACATGTATCCAAAAGTTTCACTACGAAGTTCGCGACTTCTTCTTGAGTCACTTTGTCCCCATTATTCTTGTACTTGCACTCTACAGCTGTCTCTGTGATTCCAAAAAGTCCTTTTTTCACGGCATATATGTCGAGTTCATGAATTACGCCACTTCGTCCCTTGATCCTTCTGTTTATATCAACATAATCAGCGTGAACTTGGTAATACAAAGCAACTTCCTTTTCAAAATCATCTCCAATTTCATTCTGGCTTCTCATTTTTGTTCACGTTTAAAACCTCGTCTACCACTTCCTTTCCTATGACCCCAGTTGCAACTCCAGCACCATAGGCCGTCAAGTAATTGATTATTTCCTGAACTTCGTTCTTGTTAGGTCTCCCAAGAATTATTATCGAATCAAAAATCTGATTTGACAAAGAATCCTTATAGCAAGAAAGTAGGTTTGGATCTAAAATAACTTCATCAGAAAGCCTCTGCAATTCCTTCAATCTCTCTTCGTATGCAGACTTATTCGCCCTAAAGTATGGAGCTGTAGTTGGAGTGACTTCCAGACCTTTCCATCTCGTCCAGTATTCGAGAACCCTGTCAATTTTAATCACCAGCCAACTTTTCAGCTATCTTCATCACATAACTCAATCCTCCGGATCTTGCCAATTTCAGAAAGAGTCTAGCCGAAGCTGGTATCATCTGCTCGTATGGTTTAGCCATCTCCCCAACAGTTTTCAGAACATCATCAATTTTAAACGGTTCTTTTTTTGTAACTTCAGTTCTGTATTCATTCATATAATCTGGAAAAGACATACAAGCCTTGAAAAGAGAATAGATGATAGGCTTGAGTATGTCCTCTGGCTTTTCTTGACTCATTTTTGCCCACCTTTCAATTCAGCTACCCCATCTTTGAACCCTTGCTTGACTGCTGCAGTCATTGCATTTGTCAATGCAGCATACGGTTCTGAAGGCTGACTCCCAGTTATCGGAGCTAATGTGTAGCCCTGATTTCTCAGTTCGTCGACCAGATTTTTCGCATCTTGCCTTTTCCACTCTCTCACAACTTGTGGGCCTTTAGTCGCCACATATGCTCCTCCAAGAAGACCAACAAGGAGTCCCAGTTTTCCCCTATTTTCATCAATCACACCCAATACTCCGCCATCTCTAACATATCTCAAATCTTGACTCATCTTTTCACCCCCTAAGGTTTTCCAAAAAACCAGTCTAGTAAATCGTTTTTCATCTTCCAAGACAATACCCACGCTACTCCGCCTGATCCTCCTCCAACAAGCATGCCCATGTTGCGGGCGTTGTAAAGAATATCCATTACTGAGTTTCCTTGAGTGTGACCAGTCACAAGAGTATACAATCCTTGTGAAACCAAAGTTCCACTTGATGCAAGTGCATATCCGATTATCCCTACAGAAACCCCCGTTCCTACCGGAACGTATTTTACCACTCCTCTTACGGTTCTCTCAATCAAACCCTGTCTTCTTACATATTCCATCAATTTTCAACCTCCTCTATGAGCTTCCTGAAAAGAAAAATTATTTTGGTCCAGATCTTCTCTGTCCTTTTTTTGCTCATAGGAACTAGATGTGAAAAGGCATTTGATTAAAATTTAGAACTGGATATCGTGGTATTGAATGAAAAAACCACCACCATTAGTGGTATTTTTCAAATTCTTAAGTTTAAGTTTCTAAGGAAGAAATTATAATAGTTTCAAAGCGGGGTGGAGCAGCCTGGAGTGCTCGTCGGGCTCATATGAAATATATCTAAGAAACCCGAAGGTCCTCGGTTCAAATCCGAGCCCCGCTATTCTCTTACGAAGGAACTTTCTTGAAATCAACAGGAACAGAATTCTGCCAAAGATTCTTCATGTACGTGTCTATGACTTTGACAAGTGAAGGATCTTGCGAAGAAATAGAATGAAATGCAAATTTTTTCTTCGTATGATCATGATCCAATCTTATGTTCACTTCTTTTCCGTCTATCACAAGAATTCTTGGGTGAACAATCGTGTCGAACACCCTAACAGGGATTCCATTCACATGATACCATTTCGCTCTCAGGTAATTTTCTGAAGTTATCTCTCCCATCCCTATAATTTTCAAATCAATTTTTCTCCTCTTGCAACTTTTTATCGCTTCCCTCAATCTAGATGAATATGAAAAATTTTTTGTTATCGCGATTGCATATTTCTCAGTTCTGCCGAACATGTCTGAAAGGATATCAAAGAATTCATTGAACTTCCTGCCTTTGACCATCCATACTCCTTCCAAAATTTCCTTCTCCTCTTTATTTTGTTTCAGAACTTTCGTCAAATTGATGCTATCTTCCTTCAATTTCTGAATCCCGACCTCCTTTTCTTCTATCAGATTTCTCAATGTTTGATCAGGTGGCAGTGCTTTATACTCTTTCGGTCTGCCTTCGAAAACTTCTATCATCCGCCTTTCCATCAACATCTCCAAAGTCTCGTAAATTTTCGACTGCGGCACTCCAGATTCAAAACTCAAGTCGCCCGCTTTCGATGGTCCTGCTACAAGAAGACTAGAATACGTCTTAGCCTCATACTCGCTCAATCCAAAATTCTTCAATATTTCCAGCACTTCCTTCTTTTCCATTAATTAATCCTTCTCTACGTGCAGATAAAACCTTATTTTACCACTCAACCCAGTGGTATTTCATAGATTTGAGTCTGAATTTTCTCCGACAGCAGTCAAACAACAAATTTAAGAATAACTATGCATATTAAGAATTCAGGTGAATCAATGGCTTCAATGAAATTGGTTATTTCCAACCCATCAACAAGGAAAACCCATCAGGTAGAATTAGATCAATCAAAGACATACTCATTGATAGGAAAAAAAATCGGCGACGAGATCGACGGTGACTTTGCCGGTTTGTCTGGTTATACCTTCAAGATTACAGGCGGAACTGACAGGGACGGCTTCCCAATGCATCCTCAGGTAAGAGGACCTGTCAGGAAGAAAGTCTTATTGTCATCACCACCCGGATTCCATCCAGCCATGAAAGGCCAAAGAAAAAGGAAAATGGTCAGGGGAGACACACTTTCTGATTCTATCGCACAGGTGAATGTGAAAGTCGTGAAAATGGGAACTAAATCCTTAGATGAAGTAGCGCCAACCAAATCCAAAGCAGAAGCGAAGGCCGAACCACAGCCTGAAGTCAAAAAGGAAGAACCGAAACAAGAAGTGAAGCAAGAAAAAGCAGGCGGAGGGGAGGAAGGTAAAGAAGGATAAAGAACTCTCTCCAAAAATGATTCCAGAAATCAACATTGGGATGGTAGGACATGTCGCGCACGGAAAAACAACTCTGACAGAAGCCTTAACTGGAAAACTCACACTCACTCATTCTGAAGAACTGAAGAGAGGAATTACGATAAGGTTGGGATATGCAGACGCTACATTCTACAAGTGCAAGAACGGGCACTACATAACCTCTGAGAAATGTCCAATCTGTTTTAGCGATGCAGAGATTCTGAGAACTGTCAGTTTTATTGACGCACCAGGTCACGAGACATTGATGGCCACGGTCTTGACAGGCGCCAGCCTTATGGACGGAGCCCTGCTTTTGGTTGCAGCAAACGAGAAATGCCCTCAACCACAAACCCGCGAACACCTGACAGCTCTGGAAGTCGTGGGAATAAAAAATGTGATAATAGTCCAGAACAAAATAGATTTGGTCACTCCTGAAAGGGCTATGGAAAACTACAATGAAATAAAAAATTTTATCAAAGGGGGTTCCCTAGAAAATTCTCCGATAATTCCTGTTTCAGCCCAGCAGAAGGTTAACATAGACTCTCTTATCGAAAGTATAGAAGAAACCATCCCGACCCCTGAAAGAGATTCTCAGAAAGATCCAAAGATGCTTGTGGTCAGAAGTTTCGACATAAACAAACCAGGAAATAAACCAAAGGATTTGGTCGGAGGAATAGTCGGAGGAGCTCTTGTGTCTGGGAATCTGAAAGTAGGAGACGAGATAGAGTTGAGCCCAGGCATCCGCAACGGCAACAAATATGTGAGCCTGAAAGCAGAGGTAGTCGGACTTCAGAAGGCAAACAGGAACATGGACATTGCCGGACCTGGAGGTCTGCTCGGAGTGATGACATCACTCGACCCTTCTCTGACAAAATCTGATGCACTTGTAGGAAACATAGCAGGGCTCGTCGGAAAATTGCCGCCGCCAACCTTTTCACTGAATCTCCAAATAAAAATCATCCAAAGATCTGTAGGATTGAACGAACCCGTTTCTGTCAAGGTTAATGACGAGCTGATGGTAAACGTCGGAACGGCAAGGTCAATAGGCAAAGTCTCTTCGATGAAGAAGGACAAGACAGAGATGAATCTAAAAATACCTGTCATAATCGAGAAAAACGATAGGGTCGCTATTTCTAAGTTGATTGCAGGAAGATGGCGTCTTATAGGATATGGGACAATTCTCTAGCAACTTATTGGAGTCCTGATTGTGTTCGTTGGACCAAGCCCTTTACCAGAAACAATGATTGTGTTGAATCCTTGAGAGGTCCCTGTAATCGAATTCTCGCACAATACCGATGCACCACCAGGAGGAACTGCCGTGTCACCTGCTGCAGTAGAATTACAATCACGTAATGTGGACCCTTGCAATCCTATGTTCAAATTAGACTTTGAGAATGATTGTGTACCTGTATTCTTCACGTACAAGAATATTCCAGTCGTGTTGCAGAATGTTGCGGACTCTTCCAGAGCAACAATCCTTCCAGTCTGCTGGGTGAAAATCCCACTGATGTAAAGATAAGCAACACCTGCCAAGGCAATCGTAATAACAAGCATCATTATAGTCGCAATGACAGCAGAAATTCCTTTCATGATTTCCTATATACATTTAGTAAAGGCTATATAAATGTTTTGTAGGTGTTCCCATGGAAATCATATACGATACTAATTTCATCATGAGTATCATCAAGTTCAAGTTAGACTTGTTCGCAGAACTAGAACTAATTCTCGACGAACCTTATGAAAACATAATTCTCGATTCTGTCGAAAAAGAGCTGAAGAATTTGGCAAAAGGAACTAAGAAATCTAGCAACGAAGCCAAACTGTCTCTGAAATTTATTAATTCAGACAACTTTCATGTGATGAAATCTCCAAAGGGAAATGTTGACGATGTCATCCATTCCATCGCAGACAAAGGCACTCTCGTCGCGACAAACGACATGGAATTGAGAAAAAGATTAAAAAGCAAGGGAATCAAAACTATTTATTTGAGGGCGAAGAAACATTTAGCTATCGGTTAGGGGAAAAACGATGTTAGAATTTCCATTAGCAGCTGGTGTCGTGTCTTTAGCATTCGCTCTCGGACTAGCTTTCTACATAAACAAACAGCCCCGCGGGACGCCGAAGATGATTGAGATCCATGATGCAATCAGACAAGGCTCGAAAGCTTATCTGAAGAGGCAGTACAAATCAATTTCAATAATTGCAGCCATAGTCGCAGTTCTTCTTTATTTCGCTTTCGATTTCAACACATCCTCCAAGATGCCTCTGACTTCATTTGCATTTATCTTCGGTGCTGCTTCTTCACTCATCGCAGGTTTCGTTTCCATGGATGTGGCAACAAGAGCAAATGTCCGAGCTACTTTTGCTGCAAGGAAGAATTCCAGGCAACCATTGAAGATTGCATTTTACGGTGGAATGGTAATGGGTCTCTTCAATGTCGCGCTCAGCCTTCTCGGAATTACGACACTCTATTATTTTTACGGCAAACCTGAGTTGATAATCGGGTTTGGTTTCGGAGCTTCCCTCGCAGCCTTGTTCGCTCAGCTTGGCGGAGGAATATTCACAAAGGCGGCTGATGTCGGAGCTGATCTTGTTGGAAAAATAGAAGCCGGAATTCCAGAAGACGATCCAAGAAATGCTGCAGTGATTGCTGATAATGTCGGAGATAATGTGGGTGACTGTGCAGGTCGTGGTGCTGATTTATTCGAATCAACTGCCGGAGAGAATATTGCTGCTATGTTACTTGGTTCCCTTGTCGCGCTTGTAACTGGAAACGCTCTATTCGTGATTTTCCCATTACTTGCGAGAGCTCTTGGAATTTTCGCCACCCTCTTCGGTTTCTTTTTCGTCAGAGGAAAAGAAGGACAGAACGCATTCAAACCTCTGAGAAACGGAGTGATAGCAACAACAGTTTTTCTCATCGTGGCTTTCTATTTCCTCGTGAACTTCACCTTGCATAACATCAACCTTTATTACTCGGCATTAGTCGGAGTGATTGCGAGCATGTTGATTCTTCTTGTAACTGAATACTACACAGGAACTAAATACAGACCTGTTCAAGATATTGCAAACGCTTCAAAAACCGGTGTGGCAACAAACATCATTACAGGTTATGCAGTCAGTTTAGAAACTACAGCTCTTCCAGTTGTGATTATCGCAGGTGCTATTCTTGCTTCATTTTATTTCGGCGGTCTGTTCGCTGCTGATACTGGTGTGAGCTCCCATCTTGGGGGAGTCTACGGAACTGCTGTCGCAACTATGGGAATGCTCGCAGTGGCAGGAATGGTACTGGGTTTAGATGGTTTCGGTCCGATTGCAGACAATGCTTCTGGAATCGCAGAGATGAGCGGTGCAGACAAATCTTTGAGAAAAAGATTAGATCCTCTTGATTCAGTTGGAAATACAACAAAAGCATTGACAAAAGGATATGCGATGGGTTCTGCAGGGCTTGCTGCGCTCCTACTTTTCCAGGCGTATATTGAAATCACTGGGGTAAAATCCCTGGACATTTCCACACCAAAAATCATAGTCGGTTTATTCTTAGGCTCCATGGTCCCATTCCTTTTCGCTTCATTCGCAATCCGAGCAGTCGGTAAGGCCGCGTTCAAGATGGTCGAGGAAGTCAGAAGGCAGTTCAGGACTATCAAAGGGCTCATGCAGGGAAAAGCAAAGCCAGACTATTCTCGTGCAGTCGACATCAGCACTATTGCAGCACAGAAGGAGATGATAATTCCAGGTCTGATGCCTGTGATAATTCCGATTGTCATAGGATTTACTCTAGGCGCTGACACTGTTGGAGCTTTCTTAATGGGTGCCACTTTTACAGGGTTCATTCTCGCAATGTTGATGAACACAGGAGGGGCCGCATGGGATAATGCCAAGAAGTATATAGAAGCAGGATTCTTAGGAGGAAAAGGATCTGAAGCTCACAAGGCAGCAGTTGTTGGTGACACATTTGGAGACCCTCAAAAAGACACTGCAGGACCAAGTTTACATGTTTTGATCAAACTTTTAGGAACCATCTCACTCACATTCGGAACTCTTTTTGTGATGTATTCATTAGTTCATTAATTTAAAAGCATACAGGTAGAATTATATTTGTGATTTTAGATGTATCGCATAGTAACTCTTGAGGACAAGATCCGCGTTCCTCCGACAAAATTGAACATGGAAGTAGGAAAAGCAGTAAAGGAGAGCATAGCCGAGCAGATGGAGGGCTTGCTAGACCCAAGAATAGGAGTGATTCTATCAGTAACTGAAATAAATTCAGTTGGTGAAGGGAAAATTACAGCCGGGGATCCAGGAGTTTTCTATAACACGAATTTCAACATACTAGCATACAAGCCGGAGCTTCAGGAACTTGCCTCCGGAGAAGTGATTGACAACACAGAGTTTGGTTCTTTTGTCAGAATCGGTCCTATGGATGGATTGATTCATATCTCGCAGCTGATGGACGATTATGTGAGCTATGACAATAAGAATTCAGTTTTCCTCGGCAAAGAATCAAAAAGAACCCTGAAAGAGAAAGACCTGGTCCGAGCAAGAATAATCGCAGTCAGTTTTGGAAAAGAAGAAAACAAGATAGGGTTGACGATGAGGCAGAGCGGCCTTGGAGTCTTGTCATGGATTGAGGATGAGAAGAGGAAGGCAAAGAAGGGAAAATAGATGGCAAGAAAGATGCAAGTCTGCAGAAACTGTAAGAGGTTTACAAATGAGAAAGTTTGTCCTTTTTGTAAATCCACAAACCTTTCCACAAGCTGGAAGGGGATGGTCCTGATTCTCGATCCTAACAGTGAGATAGCAAAAGTTTTGAAGGTGAACGAGGCTGGAAAGTATGCCTTGTACGTGGGATGATTGAATGGAATGGGAAGTCCTAGACGAAAAGGAAAACAAACTCTTCAACAGAAAAGAAGTCAAACTCACTCTTAAACATCCTAAACTTTCTACTCCTTCCAAAGTCGAGATTGTAAAAGAACTCGCAGCCAGATATTCCTCGCCTGAAGAAAACGTTTTAATCGATTATGTCCTCACGCATAAAGGGACGAATGAATCCTTTGTCAAAGCAAAAATCTACAAGGAAAAACCGAAAGTGAAAGTCAAAAAATCTAAGGAGGGGAAGAAAGGTGAAGCACAAACCAGTCAAGCAAAGTAGTTTCTACAAAGTAACAGGAGATTCAATCCAGAGGATAAAAAAATACTGTCCGAGATGCGGGGACGGCTTCATCCTCTCAGAACACAAGGACAGATTCTATTGCGGGAATTGCAAATACATGGAGACAAAAAAAGTTCCCAAGTGATTTTACAAAAGATTTAACGTTTCCATCAATGTGTTTACTTCCGGACCAGTCGTCGAATCACCTATTACCGCACCTTTGTCATTAGCGATGATGCATGCCCCCACGAACGGGGACCCGAAGTTCGCAGAGCCTATGTCTACGTTCACTTTGAGAATTTCCTCAATCTTCTTAGTTTCTTCTTCTGAAGCATCTCTGTGTATCAAACAGCCCTTGTTTGTAGCGATTCCTGTAGATCCAACCATTTGCATTCCTGCGATTGTGGAATGATTTACTTCAACACCCAGAAGATCCTTTATTTTATTAACTTCAATTTTGGAGAAAACTTTTGATACGACTGCTCCTTTGTCGTTTGCGAGAATCAGATTTCCAATGGCTGTGAATTTCGTTTTCAGTTCGAGGATGTTAACATCAAGTTCCTTCTTCAGAACTTTTAGCCTGCTCATCTCCTTCTCGGTAATTATCTTAGGAACCACAATCCCGTTTGAGTTGAACGCAAAAAACATCCCGCTCAGGTCAGTATTCGCAGCTGTCATCCTGAACGCCTTCACACCCAGTATTTCAGAAAGTTTTTTGAAATCTTTTTCCGTCACGAAATTCCCAATGATGCAGAATCTTCCGCATGCCTTTCCGTACAAACCAAGATTATGATCCCCATGGAAATTTGTCTGAAGGATTCTCATCTGTTCACTTTTCTAGGAGTTCAGCTTTCACCGTCTTATCGTCTACTTTCATTATCTTCAGCCTGAAAATTGTCGGAGGGCTTTGAGCGCTCTTAGACCAAATTTTTTCGTTCAGAGACTTGTCTATCTTCACATTTTCCACCTTGGCATGCTTTTTCACAAGTTCCCTTATGATTCTCATCCCGTACGAGTTTCTCCTCCATTTCGGCCCGTTTACAATCCTCTTCTTCAAGTTGATTGTGAGTATCCTTTCGTCTACCATACAGTTAATATCAGCTTGGCATATTTAAAAACGCATTCCGTATAACTCTGTTATATTCTTATTTACCAAACTGAAAATTTTCTATCTGGTAGGAAAGCTTTATATTCCGATTTCGACAAATTTTATAAAGATATCATGAAAGGAATCTCTCCTATGATTGCAGTCATTCTTTTGATTGCTTTTACAGTAGCAATCGGAGGAGTTCTCTCTATATGGATCACTGGCCTGACAACAACTCAGACCCAGCAAGTTTCAAATCAATCTTCCTCTCAAGTAAAATGCACACCTTCCTTGATGATTGACAGAGTAGATTCCAACACAGCCGCTGCTACAGATCTCATTAATGTGACAGTTACAAATCCCAGTCAAAACCAGATAATTAACATCAACGTTTCTGTAGTTTCAGGATCAACAGTCACTACAAACGCATCTGTCGTTCCAAATCTAGGCTCAGGTGCTTCATATTTCATAACAGTTGGTAATTATTCGACATTACCCACACTTGTAAGAGTGAGCGGTGTATGTACTGGTTTGCCTGTGTCTTTCACTTGCAGGCCAGCTTATAGTTGTTGGAGGGGTACTTAATGAAAGGAATTTCTCCAATGATCGCGATTGTACTCTTGATCGCTTTTACTGTAGCTATAGGAGGAATAATGTCTGTTTGGCTGACAGGTCTGACAAACACACAAACACAGCAGGTCTCAAATCAATCTGCTGCTCAAGCAAAATGCACTCCTGCTCTTGTAATAGAGCTTGTAAAAGCTCCTAGCGTGGTAGCTGGTGCATTGAATATCACATTTTCAAATCCAAGTCAGCAAACTATTAACGCGATTAGCGCTTTGATTCCAAACAATATGACTACAATCACATTATCTGCTACTTCGCTTCTTCCAGGAGATGTTGGTACTGCCAGAGTTAACGTATCATCCCTTCCAACATTCGTAAGAGTGCTGGGAACATGCTCAGGATTGCCTGTATCAGCAACTTGCGAGAATTCGATGTCTTGCTGGCAGACAGGATAAAATAAAATTAGACTTTAATTCTGATTCTCTTCCATCTCTTTACTTTATCAATACTGATTCTTCGAGTCCTAGCTCTCTTCATCCCGAATTTTTTTATGTCGGCCCATCTAGGAGAAGATCTGACCTTCCTAATCCTTCCGAGTTTGATTTTTTTAGTGATGTGTCGAATTGCCATTCACTTCACCAGCTTTCTTAGTTCTTTTGATTTCTTGATGGCCATATCGAACATTTTTTCTAAATCGTCAAAATTAATTCCCTGTTCTCCCATCTTCTGCAGTGCGCAGATCTTATCGTCATCTCTAACTGATACAGAAAGTTTAGAATCAAGGATATTTTCTTCTTCTATCAAAGGATCCAAGATGAACTTGTCTTCTATCTTTCCGACAGTCACATTCACTGGCGTGAAAACAACTGGAAGTTTGCTCACATATTCCCCTCTGATAATTGTATCCTCTTCTATTTTCGGTACCTGAGAATTGTGCAAGGCTGTAATCGCAGCAAGGGCAGATGCATCAAGGAGATTTCCCTGGTGGTTTATCATGTGCAAGTCTACGAAAACTGTCCAGACTTTCTCTTTTGGAGTGATGCATAATTTTTCCAAATCAAGGCAATGTGATTCCCTCAATCCTCTGTCAACCACTCTGGCAAGTTCGACAGCATCTTCCCCAGGAGGTCCTGATTCGAAATCAGGGGATGCTAGTGGAGTGAACTCAGCATTCACGATGAGAGTCCCCTCGTTTGGTGTGTCAGGATAAGGTTCGCCTGTTTTTAATTTCACACCAGCAATCACTTGCGTTTCTCCTAAAGTCACATGAGCAGAGCCTTCGGCCTTATTCGACACGTCAGTTCTGATTTTGATTTTTCTGAACTCGTCGAATTTCCTCTCGTCAATCCTCATTCCCTTCTGGATCAATTCGTATGCGTATCTTTCTCTCATTCAAGCGCCTTCTCGTATTTTTCTTTCAAAACTTTCATCTCCATTTCATAGATTTTCTTGCAGGATTCTTTCGCCATATTTAAAAGTGTCACCAATTCTTCCTTTGTCAAGGCTCCGTCCATCTGCAGAAGCGTAACCATGTTTTTGGATGGGATCATGGCATAACCCAAATCTGCCTCACCGAAATTGTCTTCTATCCCATTAAGATCGGACACAAGTTTTCCGTCGATTTTTCCAGCCGAACATGCAGTAACTAAATCTGTCATGGGAACTCCTGCAGCTGCCATTGCCAGTGAAGCAGCGTTAATCCCAGTTACTCTGGTCGAGCCGTCTGCTTGCAAAATTTCAATGTAAACATCAACCGTAGCCTTCGGAAAGTCCTGTACAAAAACCACAGGGTGCAAAGCCAGTCTGATAACTTTCGACAATTCAGTGCTTCTCCTGTCCGAGCCTGGAGCCTTTCTGTCGTCGACTGAAAAAGGAGCCATGTTGTATCTGGTTCTTATTATTCCTCTGTCTGCTTCCTGCTTGTGCCTTGGCATCAGCTCTCTTGGCCCGTATGCAGCTGCAATCGCATGAGTATCTCCGAACTTCACCAAAGCAGATCCATTCGCCCTGTTCACAAGTCCGATTTGCATCTCAATAGGTCTCATCTGATCCAGTTCTCTGCCGTCAGCTCTTTTCCCGTTCACGATTAATTTTTTATCAGATTTGTGCCCCATTTTATTCACCCAACATCTTTTCAATTTTTTCTGTCAGACCGCTCAGATGCGATTCCTTTTCTATCATTACAATGGCTTCGATTGCTTTCGCCTTGTTCTCCCCTCTTATCCAAACCAATCCGTTCTGTCCTGTCACGATATCGCATTTTGTCTTCTCTTTAATCATCATTATCATGCTTCCCGCCTTTCCGATGATTCTTGGAATCTTGCTCGGCGTGACTTTGAGGGCTACCCCACCGACAAGTTTTCTAGCAGTTTGGTCGTCCATCGAAACTTGGACTGTTTTATTTTTAGTCACACGTGATATCACACACATGATAACATCATCAATGTCGAAAAATTTTGTCAGGTCAGTTCTCTGCGTGTCCACAAACCCTTCAACTCCTTCGGACAATGGAAGAAAAGCAGAATAAGGACAGTTTATGTCCACAACCCATCCTGAGACTTCAACAGATTCTATCACTCCGATCACCCTGTCTCCGAAATAAGGAAGATAAACTCCTGCAAGAGGGACCACAGACATCTCAACGTCATTTATTCTAGGCACTCCGACGAATTTCGAAAATACGTTCTCTCCGTCCAGATAGAGCCCTTGGCCTAACTTCCTTCCTTTCCTATCTCCCAGCAATTCACCTGGGACAACAACTGAATTTTCTGTCATATATCCACCTTTTTCAGTACTTTTGATTCGAATTGGCCATGAGTCAAGCCAGAAAGCTTTTGGAATATCTCGTCCTGCATTCCAGCTATCGCCTCCAGACTCAGCTGTAGGCTTCCATCATTAAGCCACTGTTCACTAATTATGGTTCCTGAACTTTTTAAGGTTGAGTATGCTTTCCCCGAAAACTGAGAAGGAATCTTGAATTGATATGTAATTTTTTCGAACTTTATCGGAACTAGAGCCTTTATTTCTTTCAGCACTTTGTCAACCTGCAACTCAGCATCAACAAAAGGATCTATATTTATGCCAGCCTTTTCCATCGCAGTCAATATCCTCTGCGGAGGATTCGGAGCGTTTGTTTGCGGGTTAATCCCCTTCCTGGAGATGATATTTGCTACTTGATTTCTTCTCTGTTCGACCATTTCCCTTCTCTGTTCTGTAGTCAATTGCAGCTGCCCTTCGTGGATAATTTTCTCAGCAATCTTGTCAATATCGACAGTTCCAAAAAATTTATGTAAATCTCCTTCAGGAACCCTCTTCGTGTTCCTTACGTCATGATATATTCCAGGAAAAGCAAGGATCTCGCCCATACCGATTTTCATTCCCTTCTTGAACTGAAGGGCCTTCTCAGGATCGACTAGAATTTCAAATATCTGTCCAGAAACGTGCAATCTACTTATTACAGCTTTATCGACACCGATCAAAGAATCACTTTAAAGCCTTCTTGATTTCCTCTTCCCTCAATTTTCTGAATTTCAGGTCTTTTGTTATTATAGCAACGTCAATAGCGTTTGCCTTTTTCTCTTTTTCAGTCTTCTGGATTACATCTAGAGCAATATCCACGGCCTCTTTCTCGCTCAGGCCATCTTTCCATCTCTGCTTGAATATCTTGTTTGCTACTGGAGCTCCTCTTCCGAGAGCATTCGCCTTCCATTCGTAAAGCATTCCAGAAGGATCTGTTTCAACTAGATGAGGACCTGTTCTATCTACTCCACCAATCAAGAACGAAACTCCGAACGGCCTTAAGCCTGCATAAATTGTCGAAATCTGCATCCTGTCTCCCAAAACTTTTGCCGCACCCCAGACATCTATTGGCTCTTCATAAGTGATTTTGTGGACTTGCGCCTTCACCCTAGACTGGTTTGCAAGAACTCTTGCATCAGCGAGATATCCAGAAGCCACTGCTCCAAGATGGTCGTCAATCTGGAAAATCTTCTCCAGAGATTCAGGCACCATCAGTGCAGTCGACGGTCTGATTGTCGCGAGCAATACTCCATCTTTGAAAACTATTCCCAAACAAGTCGATCCTTTCTTCACTGCTTCCTTAGCATACTCTACTTGGAACAGGCGGCCATCAGGACTAAATTTTGCCTCATACCAGCTTTATGACTGGGTACGATACAGCAAATGGACTTTGCTAGTTATTAACTAGGCAAATTTGTCCTGTCGTAGCCCATTTGAACATCATGTGGTCTTTAGCCACTAGATTATATTCAGGCATCATTTCAGGCATTGCCTATCACCAATGCAAATAATTTTCTCATTCTTTGAGAATCACCTTGTAATAACTTGTTGATAATAGTTTAAATTTGTGCCCTTTTAAATTTTAGCGTTAGACACTTTTCCAAAATACTTTATTTTTAGTACCGATTTTAGTGACTAAATTTTTTCTATGCAGTTGATGTAAATGTTTCCAAATAGTTTTTTGATCCCTATTAAGCAAAAATGCCAATTCTTTACTTTTCATAGGTACGTTTAATTTTTCCAATATTTTTAACTTCGCTTCTTTTTTACCGAACTGTATCTGTTTAAAATTGTTCAAGACGAATTCTAATCTTTTTTGTTTATTTTCAGAGAGAAATCCTATTTTTGAATTAAAATTAGTAAGATTTTGTAATCCTAAAATTTTAAAACCAAGTTGTATAGAATCTCCTTTTTGCGATTTTTGAAAAATTTTACTTGAATTGACACCTAATTGACTCAAAATATTCCTAATTTCTTCAATGTAATTTTTGTGATATTGCAATAAGTTGACATTTTTGTTTTGGCCAAAGCCGATACAAAATCCACCCTGTTTTATTTCTACCCACGCTTCATCATCAAATAAAGCTCTGATAAAAGCCGCTTTGATATCTACAGATTCATTTTTCAACCATTCTGGAATTGACAATATTTGAATTGATTTTCTACCTTTTGGAAACCCTAATAAAACAAGCAGTTTTGCAATTACTACCGGGAAATTCAAATCATAGATTTGTTTGTTTTCTCTAAAATACTCCATGGTCTCAACGGCAAATATATTTTTGACTTCTGATTTGACTTCTTCAATTAAATCCTTATTTTTGTTTACATAGTGAAAGTGTTGTTCATCTTTTTTAATATGGCCATCGCCTAAAACATGTCCATATAAAGATGCAAGTTCTTTGCTAACTCTAAAAGGAATTTTGATTTTTGCCGTATACTTTCCGACTTTTATGAACACAAAGCCATTATCTATATGTACACTTTTGAATTTACCTGATACATCTTCTAAATTGGTTAATATTTCTTTCATTTGTATCAGAAATTAATGTGGTAATTTTACTTTAATCATTTATAGAACTTAAGAAAGTTGTATTCACTTGTTAGTTACTTTATTTTCAAACCGCGAATGGTTCCTGAGACGGATAAAATTTTTATAGTTACTCTTACATCTCCGAGCCTTGAAATCAGTCCCAATCCCGTGATCACTTCTTGGACCGATTTGTTGTTGCATCTTATCACTCCGATTTGATTTTGTTCGTCATACAGATTCTTAACAATCCACATCGAAGTCTTAGCAGTCCCATATTCTCCAAAAAAATCCATCATCGAGTTCCAGATCGCAGCTTCTAAATCCGAATAAGTTATTGAATCTTCAGAAATCACTTGAAAGGCTACATATCTTTCTTTTTCTCTGAGAGTCGGCATTAGAATTTTCAGATTATTTTTCATACAATTACTATATTTTTGCAGCTATTTATCAAATCCTGTAAAACGAAAATAGCTTTCTGCAGATCATATTTTTTGATAAGTATATGATCAGTCCTATGGCCTGAAACAACCATTATGGGGACACCCACGTCAGCGAGCAATCTGGAAATCACAGCAAGGTAACCTATCACATTTAAATCCACAGTCACGTCCATCGTGATAATATTGTAACCGTGCTCTATCTGCGTCTCAATGAAATCTCTTCCAATATTACTCCAATCCCTCTCATGAACGACCAGAGTTATTTCTTGTGGCTCTACTGTATAATTAAAAAACGGTTCTCTCACGAATTTTGAAAGTTCTCTCAGCATGACCCCATACTTCAAAGGCAATCTGACAATCAGATACTCTCCAGGCTGGACGTTAAGTTTCGTCTTTGAGAAAATGCTTAGCAAATCTTTTGGTATGTGGTATGGCAGTTTCATTTTATTACTTTAACTCCGGGAGCTATCCACCTCTTGTCTCTCCTCTCGCTCGACTTGCTCAAAATATCTTCCGGAATCCTTGAAATCGCTGCCTTTGCTTCATCTAACTCCAATCCTAATTGTGTCCCGAAAGAGATTAATTCTTGAGTGCTTTTCAGTTCCCATTCTGATATTGCTCCGCATGAAATGATGATCGGTGCGTGAAGCTTCTTCGCGAGCATGACATTGTTCTTCATGTTTGATAAGATTCTTGATCTTGTCCTTCCATTCGTGATTAGTACTTCCCTGAAATTGACTTCTATCGCAACTTCGTTCTTCGCTGCAAGCCTGACCAGAATGTGATTGAGACCTGAATCGGTTCTTTCGTAATCAGGATGAGTGAGTATGTCAACTTCAGGAGTTTCCACTGCCAATCTGTTTAGTTTCAAATCCCCGCCTCTCGCGAGCAGGACATCAAATCTTTTTCTTTTTTCAATCAGAGCTGACAATTCTCTAGGGTTTCTTGCTTCAAATCCGAGAAAAATTTCAATCCCGACCTTTCCCTTCGCTTTCTCTATCTCTGTCATCAGTTTTTTTATGTGCTCTTCCACATTGTAGTATTCTGCAAAGCAGATTCCTGAAAAACCCAACTCCTTTGCCATGCTTGCTAACTGCTCTAATGAGCTGGTTCCTTCTGAGAAAGCGGAATGTACGTGCAGGTCGAAAAATTTCATAATTAAAATTGTGTTGTTATGTTATTTAGTTTAAGTTTAGATGCGGGAGGTGGGCATATGAGAATAGTCATATGCAGTAATTTATTCTTGTTTCACTCCTTTTCCTTTAATTTTTTTGATAAATAGTCTACTAATTCGGGACTTTTTACTTTGAAATAGTGTCCAACACCTCTAACATTTTCTGGATCAACGCTTTCTATCAAACCTTCATGCTCCAACATGTAAAACAATAAGAATGCTGTAGTACCTTCATAACTACAAATCTCTTCTAAATCTCCGGGACATGCCGATCCTCTTATTTGCATAAATTCGAGTACTTTTAATCCATGTCCTAAAACGTATTTAGGTATTTTGTCGGCGGATTCCGATCTCATAATTAAACTAAAAGAATCTAATCTATTTAACATTATGCGGGAGGTGTGCATTGAACCCACGAAGCAAAAGAATATACCTTTGTCTACTTTAATCCGCGTGAATGTTTGGCAGCAGAGGTCAATCCTCTAAGCACTCTTCTCCTGTTTGCCGGATTAGTAATCCACTTCATCCTCTTGTCTTTCATTATCTCAGGACTGTTAGGATCGACTAGTATCACTTCAAAGAACTTCATCTGGCCGTCTTCACCGACATAATAAGAATTCAAAACTTCAAGATTCTGATACCTCTTCGCAGCCCTCTCTTCGGCAATCCACTGCAGAGATTTGGAATGAGTGAAATGAACAAGACCTGCTTTGGACGGTTTCCTTCCTCTCCTTCCGTACAAAGGTCTCCTCCTCCCACCTTTTCTTATCTTCACCCGGACAACTACGAACCCTTTCTTTGCCTTGTAGCCTAGATTTCTCGCCTTGTCTATTCTCATAGGCTTGTCCACTCTAGTCACAGTCGCACCCTCTCTCCAACTGCTTATCTTAGATTTCAACAGAGGACCGAGATTCTCTCTTGGTTTCTTCCAAGTTTTCCTCAGATGTTGGTACATTCCCTTAACCATAAAACCACTTTGGTATCAAGATTTATATATTTTCCTCCTTATAATTGATTAGGACCCATATGCATGTTGCTGTCAAGATAATCATCGGCGTCATCCTTCTTATCGGCGGTGTTGCATGGACGTACTTCAACCTCCACGATTTCTTGTCTGTATTGAAGGGGGTAGTCGGTCCGATAGTTGCGATACTGGGGCTGTTTGTCGTTTGGTTGGAGTTGGACGAGCTGAGAATCCAGAGAGAGCTCGCCATGGAAGAGAAAAAAGCTGAGAAGAAAGAAGAGAAAAAGGAAGAAAAGAAGTAACTCTACCCCAAACCTTAAAGCTAAAGATTCATAATCCGATTTTATGGGAGTCCAAATTTCTGAGATTATTCCCAAGCAGGAAATCGAACTGATAGAGTTGTCTGGGAAGAAAATCGCTATCGACGCTTTCAACACCCTCTACCAGTTCATCACAATAATCAGGGACAGGATGACTGGCGAGCCTTTGCGAGATTCCAAAGGAAGAATAACATCACATCTTTCAGGACTGTTTTACAGGACCTCTAATTTTCTGGAAGCAGGAATCAAACCAATTTTCGTTTTCGACGGCGAGCCTCCGGCGTTCAAGAAAAAGACAATCCAGGAAAGGGAGCAGAGAAAGAAAGAAGCGACTGAAAAATGGGCCGAAGCCTTGAAAAAAGGCGAGAAGGCAATCACATACGCTCAGGCAGCTTCTAGGCTGACAGATGAGATGATAGAAGAATCGAAGAAACTTCTGGATGCCATGGGAATTCCATGGTTACAAGCTCCTAGCGAAGGCGAAGCGCAATGTTCGGTTATGTGCAAGAAAGGTGACGTATGGGCCACAGGTTCTCAGGATGCTGACAGTCTTCTTTTCGGTTCTCCACGCCTTGTAAAAAACCTCTCAATCTCAGGGAGGAGGAAAATCCCGAAGAAAGAAGTTTATGTGGAAATAAAACCAGAAATCATAGAACTGAAAAAAGTTTTGGAAGCTCTGGGAATCAACCAAAAGCAATTGATTTTGATCGGAATTTTAATCGGAACTGACTACAACCCTGGGGGTGTGAAAGGATTTGGTCCGAAAAGATCCCTTGAATTGGTAAAGGAGAACAAGACGTTGAATGCAGTTCTAAAGAAAATCGAGTGGGATTTTGATATCGAGGCAGAAGAAGTTTTCAATTTTTTCATGGAACCTCCGACCACAGATAAATATGATTTCGAATGGAAGGAACCCAATCCAGAAAAAATTCTGAAATTCATGTCTGGCGAGCACGACTTTTCCAGGAAAAGGATAGAGAAGGGAATAGAAAGATTGCAGCAGAACTTGTCTAAAGGCACACAGGCCAATTTAAAAAGCTGGTTCAAGAAATAACTATTTAGAACTCTAATTTAGGAAAGAGAGAATGGATGTAGAAAAGATAATTTCGCTTTGTAAAAGAAGAGGTATCTTGTTTCCGAATTCTGAAATCTATGGTACATTCGCCGGATTTTTCGACTATGGAAACTATGGTTCTGAGCTGAAGAGAAATGTAGAGAATTCATGGTGGAAGCACTTTGTAAATGACAGGGACGACATGGTTGGAATCGACGGAGCAATAATCACTCATCCTGAGGTGTGGAAAGCTAGCGGTCATTTGGAATCTTTCAACGACCCGCTGGTCGGATGCACTAAATGCAAGAAAAAATACAGGGCTGATCATCTTGTCGAGATGGAACTCAAGATTTCTGTTGATGGATTGTCTGTAGACCATCTGAAAGAACTGATAGAAAAACACAAGATAAAGTGTCCTGATGACAAGGGAGAATTGAAATTTTTGCAACCGTTCAACCTGATGTTCAAGACTTCTGTCGGAGCTGAATCCGGGAATGTCGCCTATCTTCGGCCAGAGACTGCCCAGGTCATTTTCACGAATTTCAAAATCATCCAGCACTCTTCCAGAAAGAAACTTCCATTCGGTATCGCTCAGATGGGAAAAGCGTTCAGAAATGAGATTTCACCGAGGAATTTCGTATTCAGAACAAGGGAATTCAGCCAAATGGAGATCGAATATTTCATCCATCCGAAAAAAATCGACAAGTGCGAATTCTTGACAAACGAACATTTGAAATATGAATTGAATGTCTTGACTTCTGCTAATCAAGAGAAGAAAAAATCCCACCAGAAGATGAAAATTAAAGACTTGTTGAGCGAAAAGATAATCAAAACCCCTTGGCATGCCTTCTGGGTTGTCGAATCGATGAAATGGTTTGAAAACATCGGAATTAAAAAAGAGAACCTGAGAATCAGGGAGCACTTGAAAACCGAACTCTCACACTATTCTTCTGAAACTTGGGACGTGGAATACAACTTCCCCTGGGGATGGAAAGAACTCGAAGGAATCGCAAACAGGACAGATTTCGATTTGAAACAACACATGAAATTCAGCAAAACAGATTTGAATTATTTTGACGAGGAAACAAAGGAAAAAGTAATACCATGCGTCATAGAACCTTCCTTCGGTCTAGAAAGAACTATAATGACTATTCTGCTGGATTCTTACAGTGAAGAGAAAGAGGATGACGAAGTCAAGGTAAAACTCAAACTCGACTCTTCGATTTCCCCAGTCAAAGTCGCCATCTTCCCATTGATGAAAAAAGATGGTTTATCAGAAAATGCCAAAGAAGTTTTCGAACTGTTAAAGAAAGAATTTGTATGTGAGTATGACGAGGCTGGAAGCATAGGAAAAAGGTACGCTAGAGCAGACGAAATCGGTACTCCGTTGGCGATAACTGTGGATTACGATACATTGAAGGACAAGACCGTCACAGTAAGAGACAGAGACACTACAAAGCAAGCGAGAGTCAAAATAGACAAGCTGTTTGAGTTTTTAGAGAAGAAAATCTCTTAAAAGTTCTGATGTTTGACAAACACTTCTTATTTCATCCCAGGAGTAGCAGATTTCCCTCTGTAGATGCTGGCGAACTTCGGAGCAATTATCAAAAAGTCTTCATCCACTCCGACAACATCACCATTCATTGCAGAAATCGTCTTTTTCAGTTTCTCGACAGCTTTCTTTAAAGTAGCCATGTCCTTTTCTCTCAGTTCCCTGATTTTCAAAAATATCACATAACCCTCTCTCAGCAGCTGCAAGACTCTGTCTGTGTCAGAATAATCCTTCAAAGACTCAATCTTCACGTTCACTTCTCGACCTTCTGCTGGGACGTCTCCGACTTCAAGAAATTCCTCTCTCGCTTCTTCCTTGCCCATCCCCATCTTTCCGAAGAAATCTCTTATTCCCATTAAACTACCTTATACTATCGTTTTGGTCACGAAGCTTTAAATAAGTTAACTCCATTTGCCTAAAAAATTAGGTTCCTTTAGACAATCTTCTCATCTCTTCCAAAATGCTGACTGCGTTCCAAATCTTAGTTCTTGTGTACATGGGCATGTTCGGATCATTGATGATCTCGTCAAGAATATGAATAGCTGTGCTGATTCTGACTTCATCACTGTCATTGGTGCTCAACACATCTTTCGAATCTTCCGCTGCTTTGCGTATATTTTTTGGAACCGTCCTATCGTTCAAAATTTGTTCCAATAGACTGATTACCGGTTTCATGTCTGTCATTTCCATCATCATGCCATTACATCTTTTAGCTTAGTTTGCAGTTCTTTCAACTTATTGTTAATCCTTTCCTCTGTCTTCTCAAGACTTTTGAGATTCAGGTGGACATCTTCACTCGTTTCTGTCAATTCTTTTTTCAACTCTTCAACGGATTTGCTGACCATGATCTGACCAGTTATTTTGAAAGCGCTTGTCTCATTCGTCTTGTTCAGTTCTTCTTGCGCCTTGTGAATCTCCATATCATGAAGTTTCAAGCTCTCTTTCTGAAAAACAACACTCTGCATCTGCTGCTGCAGATTTTGCAACTGTCCTAACAATTCTTTTGCCTCGTCCTCGTTCATTCTTCCATCTCCGACTGCATCGACACGATTGATAAATATCAATTGATTACAGATTTTAAATAGCTTAATTTCTCTTCATTTTAAAAGAAATTCTATCTTGCCAAAACTTTGTTCGACGTTTCAGCTCTGAGCTTGACGAAAATCCTGTAACCGCAGTAAGGGCATCTTGTTTTCTCGTCCAGTTTCTGGACTATTTTCTTACATTTGACACATTTGTACATCTATTTTTTCTCCTTCCTCTGTTCCGAGTAAGGCCAATAAGCAGGTCCCGCGAACTTGTTCCCGCATTTCTTGCAGTTCCATATACCAGAAGACACTCTACTCACATGTGGTAGACCGCATCTAGGACACACATGTGCCTGCTTCTGAATCCTCTCTATGTCAGCTACTTTACTTCTGTCCTTCTGACCGTACCTGACACCGAATCTTCCGGCAGAACCAATCTTACTTTTCTTACTCATACGACACCAATTTGAATATAGTTGATTTAGCTCTATTTAAATTTAAGTTCTTATCCAGAGCAGATTGCGGCTTCTCCGGTTTTGCATGTCAAGCTCTCAGTGTCCACATATCCAGGGGGAGCAGGACATTTTTTTGAATGAATGCAAGCGTCAGATGGAATTGTGCTCAGTCGTTTCTGTATTTCTTGACTCGAATCATTTCCAAAGCTGATAAGAATCTTGTCAAGGTCGCGAAGTGGTTGCTTGTCAAACAGATTGGATTTCACACCATTCACATACATCTTCAAAGTCTTGTCTCCTGAATTACAATAAGCCGTTCCATTATCAAGAACGAAGCATGTTGAGTTAACGCTCATTCCCAAAGTTTTTAGGAAAAATCCCATAGTGATTTCAGGAGCTTCTATATGAATAGTCCCGCCGTTCAAATCATGCATGTGAACAATGCTGCTATCGCGATCGCTACTGTTTATCATGTACTTCGACTGGTTGAAATTATATTGAACTCCGTTGAGATAAACTGCAAAATTAGTATGTTCATGAAATTCTGTCTTGGTCGTTGGATTAGAAAACCAACCTGACATGAAACCCATTCCCAATACAACAACCAATACTACAAGTGCTGCAACAGGGAAAATTATTTTCTGCTTATTTTTCATACACCTTAAATGAACAAATAACTTAAAAAGCTTTACAAATCCAGTAAAATCATCTGATTATGTTGAACTTCTTCTTCTCAGTCAATCCTTCCAGAATGAACTTAAGCTGTTCGTCTGTTACTTGGCCTTTTATTTTTCCTGTCTGATATAACTGAACCAAATATAACTCGAGCTGGTTTGCCAGATCAGCTTTCACCAATCTTATCCTTCCCAGTCTCTCTATCGCTTCCTTGGTCAGAATTTTCTTCATGACAACTTTTTTTAATTCTTCGACCTTCTTCATTTCTTCAGGATTAATCTCGTCGCTCATTCTTTGCTCACTTCGAAGGCTATTCTATCAAGGAACTTCTGACCCTTTGCAGTTATCTTCCTGCCACCCTTAGCCTTCTCAGCAAACCCAGCCTTTTCAAGCTGTTGCAAGATTTTTCTTATCGAATTTCCTGCAGACCTCATAGAAATAGCAGGCTTGTACCCCCTTCGTCTTCTGCCGCCGTAATTTGTCCTCAACCTAGAAACTCCAACAGGACCACTGACATACAGTTTCCTCATGATCGCAGCGCTTCGAATGTACCAAAAGTCAGGCTGTTCAGGTGGTCTCTCCCTGTGTATACCAGTCTTCACGAATTTCATCCATGCCGGTGGCTGAATCTCGCTGACTTTTTTCAGCTCTTCTTTAACTTTAGATATCAATTTTCCTGCTGGTACATCTCTAGCCGTGACCATACTAATTTCATTATCCAGATAACAATATATATGCTGTGGCTGTTATCATGATCACGAACCCGCCTATTATCAGCAGGATTATAATCATAGAAAGAGTGAAAGAATTAAGCTGAGAGCAAGCAGGAGAAGAAGTGGCATCAACCTTGCACTTGTCAGCAAACTTTTGAATGTTGTCGAACAACCAGAAAAGAGTCAACACGGCAATAAAAACAGTTCCCAAACCTATTGCGACTTTGGATATGCCTTTCATGAGTATGGATACCTATAAATTTTATTACATTTCAGGCAATTAATAAAGACTGTTCCTTTTTTCAACCTGACTTTTGAAGACACCCCAGGAATCAGGATAGAATTGCAGTTCTTGCAGAAGCTTCTCTTCGTCTCCCTAGGAAATCTCACATTGTACCTTTGACCTATCCTTCTTGCAAGTTCAACATATCTTTTTGACCTGTCAGGATGTTTTTTGAATTCTTTTTTTGCCAAATTGAAAAGAATCTCTATCCTCTCTCTGGCTATTCTAGACTGCCATTCAGGTTTCGTCTGCCTTTTCCTCATCACTGCTTCATCTTTGTTATCCATGTGCGTAATATTTGCATTGGTCAACATAAACAGCTGAGCAGCCGATTACCCAAGGTCCATCAATATTAGTTCCCATCTCTTTGAGATGGCTCAATAGTTTTTGTTCAAGCTCATATGCCGTCTGCGGCTCAGAGTTAATCAGGTTAGTTGTTTCCATAGGATCAGTTTTCAAATTATACAACTCTTTTACATTTTTCTTATCCGGAGCTTCTGCCAAAGTAAGAATAAATTTCCAACCGTCTTTCGTGACGATAGCTCTTTTGTGGGTAAACAGCCTGTAATCTGTCTCTGAGTATACGTCTCTGCTAACATCCTTGCCCTTCATGGCATCAAGCAAACTGAATCCTTTTATCTGGGTTTTAACAGTATCATTTACCTGAATGCCTGCTATCTGAAAAATAGTTGGCATTATGTCCAAAGTCGAAACCTGACTAGTGACAGTTTTGCCGTTAGAATAATTCGGAATTCTAACAACCAGAGGCACATGAATTAATTCCTGATACAATGTATGCCCATGGTCTACTCTCCCATGTTCAAAAAATTCTGTTCCATGGTCCGACGCGACTATGATGATAGTCTTGTCCATCAATCCCATTTCATTTAGTCCGTTTATGAAAATTCTAAATCGTGCATCTGCATCGTTTATCTTTTCATCATACCATGCTCTCCAGAATTTAATTTCATCATCCGTGACGTTAACATAACCCTTTGCCAATCCTTCTTCCCTGAGTGCTGCTTGCTCCACAACTGTTCCGTTGAATCTTCCAGTGTAATTGAGATCATATTTTTTCGTGAAGTTTTTAGGCATGTACTGCCCATGCGAATCATACCCGTGGAGGAACATGAAGAATTTTTTGTCCGTGTTGTTCCTGATCCAACTGAGTGCCATAGGAACACTGAGGTCAAAACCGTTAAACCCAATGGGAGTATCTACATAGACATCAAACCCTATATTATCACCTGAAGCACCGCGAGCTCCCGCATCTCCTGTGAAGGCTACAGTACTAAAGCCATTTTGTTTCATTATTTCTGCAAGAGTGACTGCTGAAGGTGTCAGATTTCTTAGGTTCGCTAAAATTGTGACATTCGGAGGTTCATATTCAGAGTATCTATTCACCACTTTATGTTCCGACGGATACATGGAAGTGAACCAAGACATATACGTCGGAACAGTCCAAGATGCAGGACTGATTGCATTCGTGAATAATGTTCCGCCTTTTGCGAAATTATTCAGGTTAGGAGTTGTTTGTAAAGGATACCCATAGGCACTCACATGTGATGTCTGCACTGCGTCAAAAGCAATTATTATCACATTGCAATCAGGGCATGAATATCCCTGCGGCAAGTTCATGTACAAAAGAACAAGTAAAATTGCAAGTGCGATAAATCCGATAATCAAGTTAGTATTTCGCATCAAGTATTATTTAATTTCTTCAATTTTAATCTTTGCTATCTTCATGAATCAGTTTTTTAAATGTGGGGGAGCCGTGATTTGAACACGGGTCTCCAACTCCCAAGGCTGGAATGCTAGACCAAGCTATACCACTCCCCCATCTGATGAACTTGCTAAATGATATTATTTAAAGATTATTATCTTTGAATTATTCAAGGATAGCCGATAAACGTGGAATTTAGAAATTTAACATTAACATAACTACTGTTCATTTTAACTTCCCAACCTTCTAAAGCTTGTTTAAATAAACTTTCTTCATTGACATTTTTCCCATATAAATTAATTAATTCCTTAGGATCGTTTCTTAAATCAAAAAACTCATATGACACTGTCCCGTTCACCGTTTTGATAAATTTCCATTCTGGAGTCCTTATCGCTCTTTGGAAGGCAAATTCAGAATATATAACCTGATTTTTGTCCTCTACATTCGGATTACCCATTAGGAACTTTAAACTCCTACCATCAATATTTTGAGGAGGTACGATTCCAACGAGTGATAGAATTGTTGGACTCAAATCTACAAGGCTGACTTGATTTTTTATTACAGTCTGTTTAGTTTTAGGAACATAAATTAGAAGAGGAACATGAATAATTTCATCATATAGTTTCGTATGCAGAAAATCTCCATGTTCATTAAACTGTTCTCCATGATCAGATGTAAGTATAATAATTGTATCATTCAAAAACCCTCTATCATCTAAATATTTAATGAGTTCCCCAAAGAACAAATCAATTTGATATATATTTGAATCATAAAGTGCAATTAAGTGTTTTACATCCTTGGTATCTGATTTGTTCACTTTACTCCAAAACAATAGCCTTTCTTGTGTAAAATCATCTGTAATGTTATTTTCTTTTTTTAATTGTACAAATTTATCATAATCACCAATTATACTTCCATTATAATCTTTATCAAACATATTTTCGTAGGTAATGTTTGACAAATAAGGATCGTGCAATTTTTCTGTGTATATTGATAAGAAAAATTTACCTTTAACTGATTTAAGAAAATCGAAAATCTTTGGTTTATTATCACTCTGATTATAAACATTGTCAAATCCTCTTTCAAATCCAGCTCCTTTAGTATCCAAAGAGTCGTCACCATGGAAACTTTGTGTTTGATATCCGTAGACCTTGAAAATTTCGGCGATTGTTTTTTGATCATGTGGAAGTGTCATATTAGCTCGTGGCATTATTTTGTGTGTTGAAGGATAGTTGCCGGTAAAAATAGAAACATGGCTTGGCAAAGTATGGGACGAAGTAGAGAATGCATTATAAAAAATAAAACCTTGTTTAAAAAACGAATCAATATTCGGACTTGTGTTTCTTGGATATTCATAAATACCTAGATTTTCTACTCTCAAAACATCTACAGTGAACAAAATGACACTGCAATTTTTACATTCTGCATCATGGGTTTCATTACTTGACTTTAGAAAAAGTATAGATATCAATAAACTGAAAATCACAATAATTGTTCTGATAATAATTTTCAATTTCATATAAATTACTTCTTTTTCCTATCTTATCATTTATTAGTAATGGATATTCCCAACTAGAAAAATTAGCGATATAGACTGTGATATTATTTAAAGATTAAAACAAATGACTTTAATGTTTATTTAGTGTCATATGGCTTCAGCGGTAAATTTGAATTAATTGTGAAGGATATACTCCTAAAATTATATTCTTTACATTTTGTCAGGGAAACCCTTCTACAATATTCTTTCCAGAATTTGAAAGGGCACAGACGTATGCTTTCGGACAAAACTCGCGTTCATAAATTCAAAAAAGCTATCATGAAAACTGTAAGAAAATATGATACTGTTTTGGATGTAGGAACCGGCACTGGTATTCTTGCATTTTTCGCAGCAAATATGGGCGCTAAAAAAATTTATGCTGTCGATTATTCAAAAATCATCCATTTGGCTCAAGAGATAGCAACCAAAAACAATTTTAACAATATAACTTTTATTCGCGCAAATTTGAATCGTATAAAAATTCCCAAAGTGGATTGCATCATATCGGAACTTATAGGAGGAAGTGTTGTCGACGAAGGCATTATTGACAAAATGCGCTTTGCTAGAAAATTTCTTAAAAATGATGGAAAAATGATACCTAAAAAAATAGAAATTATGTTTTCACCGGCTGAATCAAACGAATTCGATTTTTTCTGGCAGAAAAGATACGGTATCGATTTTTCGCCGTTTCATAGGAAACTGTCAGAGAAGACATATCCCATCCAAATAACTAATAGAACAGAGTTTTTAAGCAACGATAAATTAGTTTATTCATTGAATTTTTATTCGCTTCCTAAAATCATCTTCGTGGAAAAAACTTTCAAAATAACCAAAAATGGTTATTTGAACTGCTTTTGCGCATATTTCAAAATTTATCTTACCGACACAATTCAAATTAATTCCCTTGACAATAATCCTGAATGGAAATCGTTTATCCTTCCAGTTAAGGAAGCCCTCAAAGTTAAGAAAGGGGATTTAGTCAAATTAAAAGTTTGGACAGCTAAAAACAACACCGAATGGAAATGGGATTATGAACTTCTGAGTTGAACTAGGCTCCAACTCCCAAGGCTGGAATGCTAGACCATTCTAGACCAAAGTGAGCTATACCACTCCCCCTCGACAAGAACTTCCTAATTAATATTATTTAAGCGTTAGTATCTGACGTTTCCGACATCCATTCCAAGAACTGAATAAGTGTCTAGAACAAGAGGATTCCAATTCTTCCCGTCAAATTTGTAGACGACTAGAAAACCATAAGGAGTTGCTTCCCAGCCAAAGATGTTGTTTTCGGGAGTCAATTTGTCCAAAGTCACACTTGTATCGGCTTTTCCTGCCACTATTATTTCAAGCTTCCCGTCATTGTCGATATCTCTTGCCTGGACGTCCAAGGCATTGTAATTCAGGTTTTTAATCACATTATAATTTTCGGAAACTTGAGATACATTTCCAATCAACTTTTTCTGAAATTCTCTCCCATCCCATTCCAAAGTGTAAATAAGAGTGTTTGGAATTCCTGTAGCCAGGACTATTACTTTCTTTCCATTCGAATAGATGTCCTGGAAATCAAGCCCTTTCATATTTTTGTCAATCGTCTGATTGAAGATCAGAGTAGAAGACCAATTTCCATCATATCTCAACATGAACAATCTGCTTGGTGCCGCTCCAATCAAAACCTCATTCCCACCCGAATAATCAAAATCACCAACCAAGATACTTCTATGTTGAAAACCTTTGCCTGTATGAATAGTTGTCCTGTTCCAATTTTTCCCGTCAAATTCGTAAATATTCACATAACTTATCTGAGGTCCGTCTGTATACTCCAATGGAGAGGATTCCGAGGCAATAATCCCATTCTTCCCCTTGTTCGTGGCGTCCCCAATTTTCACAATATGAATTGCAGTTTGATCGATTGCATCATAAGTGAGTTTCTCGATTGGAACTCTGTGATTTGTTTTTCCTTTTTCGTCAATCTGTTTGATGAAGTTTCTTTCTATCTCCTGTTTTACCCATTTGTTTCCTTCCCACCTGTAGACGTTTATTATTCCTTCACCATGAGTGCCTAAAACAATCTCATTTTTCCCATCGTTGTCGACATCTCCTATTGAAACATCCTTGCATCTCAAATCCACCACGTCATCAACCACTTCCTTTTCAAAATTTTTCTCTGGGTGATAAATTAGGACAGAACATCCGAAAGGAGGCCCATAAAAACTATTCGAAACACCAGCAACAATTACTTGGTTCCCGTCATTTCTCACATTGCCTATTTTTACCGTATGAACTAGTTTGTAACCTGTATCAATCTGTTTACGGACAATATTTACTCCTTCAAACTTATAGACGAGAATTTTTCCCGGATTTCCTGTCCCAGTTACAATCACATTTTTCCCTTCTGGTTCCCTCAATTTGAAAAACAACATGACAAGGATGACAAGAATTATCAGCGGCAGTAAAAGCTTTTTCATATGATATCTTTATGTTTAGTTAAATATTATTATGAAATCTTTTCTCATTGTCTTTTTGATTTTACTGACCATTTCGATATTCGTATTTTTCAGTAGTTCAAGCAAGCCATTTTGCAAGGACTGCAATGTAATTTTAATTTCTGTTGACACTCTAGGGTCAAATCATATGAATTTGTATGGTTATAATAGAGCTACGACTCCTTTCTTAAATGAAATCTCCAATCAGTCTTTCATTTTCAAACATTCATATTCCACTTCATCATACACCCTTCCTTCCCATATCTCCATTTTTACCTCTCTTTACCCCTCCACGCATTTGGTGGGAAAGGACAATTTCGACTTTACATTGAGCAGCAACGCCGTAACATTTCCTCAAATTTTAAAGCAAAACGGTTATCAAACAGCTGCTGTGGTCACATTGCCTTATTTGAGTTCCTATTATGGATACAATAGAGGATTTGACGTTTACAATGAAGATGCCCTATCAAACATCTCAAAGAGAAACTCTGAGAGTGTCAATCAGTTTGCATTTAAATGGATTGATCAAAATAAAGACAAAAGATTCTTTCTTTTCCTTCACTATTCCGAACCCCATAGCAGATGGCTTTTGCCTGCCGATTATTACTACTTGTACAAACCCAACAATACAAATGCTGAATCTCTTGGCATTTCTACCGTTTTATTAAACAAACTTAATATCTCTATTAACGATTTAACTAATTGGAATCTTTCCAGCGACGACTTGAATGAACTGAATCTTTCTCAAACCCAGCTTCAAGATGCAATTGCAATATACGATGGGTCTGTAAATTTTATCGACTTTGTGCTCAGGCAAGATTATGAATTTTTGCAGCGGAAACATCTTCTTGACAAAACTGTCATTATTATTACTGGTGACCATGGGGAAGCATTCGGTGAGCATTATAGGGTTGGCCATGGATTAGATCTTTACAATGAAGAAATTCGGGTCCCTCTGATTGTGTTAATCCCGAATTCAAGAGGTCAAGTGATTAATCAAATAGCTTCTGGAGTGGACATTGCTCCTACAATTTTACAACTTTTAAACATACAAATTCCCTCCCAATTTCAAGGTCAGCCTCTTTTCTCACAACAACGAGACTTCGTAATATCCGAATTGAATTCTAAAACTTCCGTAATTCAGAATTCCAAAAAAATAATAAAGGATTCCACGACTTCATCCACTGAATTATATTATTTGAACTTGGATCCATTCGAGTTAAAAAACATTTCAGACTCGTCAAATTTCGAAAAACTGTTAGTTGTTATAGATTCCTTTCTTTCCAACTCCTCAAAGTCGCGTTTGATTTATGGTGGGTTCGTCAATCAAAGCAAATTCAATAATTCCGTACTTCCTAGACTGCGCGAGCTCGGCTACATTTAGTTAGCATGATGGGGAAGCTGGGATTTGAACCCAGGTGTTATCCACCCCAAGGATAAATCCTAGACCAAGCTAGATGACTTCCCCCTTCAAATAATAAATGAATAGAATACGAAATTAATGTATATGCCAACTCTAGACCAGACGGTTAAGACATACACAATTGTCGGAAGGATTAAGGAAGATGCGCAAAAATTCCAGGACAAGGGTGTTGGATACATCGGCAAACACATTGTCGGAACTGGCGAAGATGCTCACATCACGACAAAAGTTCTTCTTGATCTGTTGAGGCCGCACATCATCCTTGTTTCCGGGAAAAGAGGAACTGGTAAATCTTATGTTGGCGGAGTTATCGCAGAAGAAATTGCCATGTTGCCTGAAGAATATAGGAACAATATTTCTGTGGTCATAATTGACACGATGGGAATTTTTTGGAGCATGAAGAGGCCTAATGACCAACAAGCCGAACTTCTTAAGGATTGGGATTTGGAACCGAAAGGGTTTGAAAATATAAAAGTTCTTGTTCCTTTCAAGCAATTGGAGGAGTACAAAGAATCTGGTTTGCCAGTTGATGCAGGAATTTCAGTCTTGCCTTGGGAGTTCACAGGTGATGAATGGGGACTGGCTTTCAATCTTGAGAGGACGAATGCAGTCTCAATTGCATTAGAGAAAAATGTCAATTCATTAATTGAATCAGGTCAACATTTTATGATTCCAGATTTAATTTCGAAAATCAGGGATGATAGAGAGACTGCTCCTGAAGTTAAGGATGCATTAGAAAACATGCTCACAGTAGCTAATCAATGGGGTGTTTTCGGAACTGAAGGAGTTAATATAGATGATTTAGTCCAACCAGGCCAGATAACTGTAGTAGATTTATCCAGATTAAGAAGCTCTGGAGCGTGGTCAGTAAGAAACTTCCTTGTTGCTCTTATCGCAAGAAAAATTTATCAGTTCAGAGTTGTTGCTAGAAAAGAGGAGGAGCTGGCGAAAATGGAAGGCACTGTCATGAAGAAAAAATATCCTATAGTCTGGCTAATTGCAGACGAAGCACACAACTGGGCACCATCAGATAGGGAAACAGTTTCATCAGGACCGTTTCTTACCATAGCAAAGGAAGGAAGAGAGCCTGGAGTGAGTTTGGTTATGATAACACAGATGCCCAACAAAATCCATCAGGATATTCTTAGTCAGACAGATTTAGTTATCACTCATAGACTCACTTCTAAAGCTGATTTGATGGCTCTCAACGCAGTAATGCAGACATATCTAATGGAGGACATGTGGAAATACATCAACTCTCTTCCTAGATGGCCTGGGGCCGCGATGATTCTTGACGACAATCTGGAAAAAATATTCACAGTTAATATTAGGCCAAGAGTTAGTTGGCATGCTGGTGGAACTGCAGTTGTAATTTGAAATAAAATATATTAAGGTAAAAATTATGGGAATGAAAATAATCGTATTTCTTTTATTCGTAATATTTTCCATAATTCTAATTTTTTATTTTCAGCAGATTAATCCCAACTATGTTTGTAAAGATTGTAATGTTATTTTAATTTCGATAGATAGTTTGCGAGCAGATCATGTTGGAGTATATGGATATGAAAAAAACACGACACCAAACATAGATAGGTTCGCTTCAGAAAGCATTTTGTTCAAAAACTATATTACTCAATCCTATCTGACACCAGTCTCCGAATTTTCTTTACATACCTCTTTATATCCTCACCAACATGGTTTAATCATTCCATGGCCATCTGATAATGAGTATAAATTGACTAATCCTCCAGTAACAATCGCGGAGATATTAAAATCTTATAACTATACTACCATCGCCATTTCAACTTCCCCAGAATTCAAAGTTTTCAGAGATTTTGGAAACGGTTATCATATTTCCAATTTTTCGTATGTTAGAGATTTGCCAGTAATTGATGAACAGTTAATATCTGTTATGAAAAATAAAAAATTCTTTTTATGGTTAGCAATTGGAACAGTGCATGCACCTTATGGAAAATATGTTCCTGAAGAAATACAAAATAAATATGAAAATCTACAATACAGAGGGCTTTTCAAAAACAAGGTTATCAATTTAGTTGAAATCAATTCAATATATAACTATACATACTATCCTCTTTATGAAAGAGGAGAATGGCTTGAGAGGAATGTTTCTGAAAATCCTGTTCAATTGAACCAAGATGACATAGATTTTATTGTAGCTAAATACGATGCTGGTATAGAACATATGGATAATTTTCTTGGTAATTTTTTCAACATCTTGAAAAGTGCTGGATTAGAGAAGAACACCATTATAATTTTTACTTCTTCTCATGGCGAAGAACTTGGAGAACACAAATATATAATGCATTATGACATTCATGAATCTGAGATTCATGTTCCACTAATAATAAAGCATCCAGGATTGGAACATAAAATAATTTACACTCAAACACAAAGTATAGATATTTTACCCACAATCCTTGATTTTTTGAAAATACCACAATATGAAAAAGCAGAAGGCAATAGTTTAGTTCCCCTCATTTATAATGAAGACCCTCAATTCAATAAATATATTTTTATAGAAAGGAGTCCTCTGTGGGAAGAATTTGCAAAGACAAATACAACTTTCTTACCACATATTGATTTTGGAGTTAGAACAAGCGAATGGAAACTTATCTATAGAACAAGTAGAGATTTTGAAATGAATAATTCTTGGTGGGGGTATATAAGTGGACAAAAAATATTCGTTCCAGAGTTCGAACTATACAACATAAAACAAGATCCAAAAGAACAAAAGAACTTGTATTTCGATAGGATTGATGTGGCAGACAGGTTGAAAACAAATCTGTTTGAATGGATTAAAGAAAAAGGAATAGCAATTTTTAATAGAACGGATATAGAAGTTGTAAAAATTTTTCCATATCCTTAATTATTTGCACTGTTCATTGTAAACTGTTGAACATCCAATAATCCACGGATCATCAACGTTAGTTCCCATATCTTTAAGATGTTTGAGAAGTTTCTGTTCCAATTCGTATGCCATCCTTAATTCTGAATCTATCAAATTGTTCGTTTCTTTTGGATCTGAATTTAAATTATATAATTCTTTGACGTTTTTTTTATCTGGTGCCTCAGCTAAAGTTAAAATAAATTTCCAGCCGTCGGTTGTTATTATTGCTCGTTTGTGTGTATAAAGCCTATAATCAGTTTCTGAATAGACGTCTCTTCCAATATCCTTTCCTTTCATCGCCGGAATTAAACTAATTCCTCCCATCTGATCTTTTACAGTTTCATTTGGTTGAATGTTGACTAACTGTAGTACAGTGGGCATTATATCCAAAGTTGAAACTATCTTTGTGACTGTTTTATTCCATTGAATTTTGGAGCCCAAATTATTAGCGGAACGTGAATTAATTCCTGATACAATGTATGCCCATGATCAAATCTCTTATGTTCATAGAGTTCTGTCCCATGATCTGAAGAGACTATTATTATCGTTTTATCAAGAAGTCTCAATTTTTTTAGTTCATTTATGAAGGTTCCAAATCTTGCATCAGCATCATTTATTTTTTCATCATACCAAGCTCTCCAAAATTTTATATCATTCTCCGTTAAACCGATGAAACCATTTGCTAATCCTTCCTCTCTGAGTGCTGCCTGTTCTTGAACAGTTCCTTTAAATTTTCCTGTATAATTAAAATTAACAAATCTTTGCGTGAAATTTTTTAAATCGTATTGTCCATGTGAATCGTATCCATGAACGAACATAAAGAATTTTTTGTTCGTATTATTCTTGATCCAACTGAGAGCTAGTGGGATGCTATAATCAAATCCGTTAAATCCAGCAGGTGTATCCATATAAATGTCAAATCCAATCGTGTTGCCTTGCATACCACGGGCTCCAGCATCTCCTGTAAATCCAACTGTGGCGTAACCATTTTCTTTCATGATTTCGGCTAGAGTTATCGTGGTTGGTGTCAAGGTTCTGAGATTTGCTATCACCGTAGTTGGTGGGTTGTAAACAGAAAACCTGTTCACAACCTTATGTTCGGAAGGATTCATAGAAGTGAACCAAGAAATGTATGTTGGAATAGTCCATGGGGCAGGACTTGTCGGATTTTTAAATAATATGGCATCTTTTGAAAAATTATCAAGATTTGGCGTAGTTTTAATTGGATATCCATAAGCGCTCACATGCGAAGCCTGTACTGCATCGAATGCTACAATTTTTACACGAATATTCTCGAGGAAGATTTTGATAAAGAAGTGCAAGCAAAATACCTAAAATCATAAATCCAATTGCTAATCTTTTATAAGACATTTAAATTATATTTAAAATTGAAAATATATTACCTTTCGATTAAGATTTATGGATATCCTATGAATGTCGAATTAATAAATTCAATATTTTCATATGTACTATTCATTTTTATTTTCCAATCCTCCAACATTTTTATGAATTCTTTTTCCTTTTCAATAGCTGATTTGACGGCTCTCAACGCAGTAATGCAGACATATTTGATGGAGGACATGTGGAAATACATTAATTCTCTGCCAAGATGGCCAGGTGCCGCGATGATTTTGGATGATAATCTGGAAAAGATATTCACTGTAAATATTAGACCAAGAATGAGTTGGCATGCAGGTGGTACTGCAATTGTCATTTAATTTTTCTTCAAGTAAAATATCCATGTGTGTGCGTTTTTTTCCAGTCTTTCTATTCTTTTCCATACCAAATTTTCTGAAAATATTTTTGTAAAATCAACATGGATATAGAAAGGAAATATACCTCTGAAACTTATCGCTTTTTCTATTACCAAATCATTTTCTCGAAAAATTGAAATTATCTCTGACAGATGGTGTGTATAAAACATTCTTCTTTTCGTTTTCTCTCCTAGAATGACTGGAATAATTGTATAAGGAATATTAACGAAACTTTTTTTATTATGAAATGGACTTGCATACATTGTACCTCCAGACTTTAGAACTCTAGACATTTCAGAAATTACTTTATCTATCTTCTTTATATGGATAAGAGTCGATGATGAAATGACAAAATCGAAAAAATTATCCTCTATAGGAATATTTTTTGCATCTGCTTCTACAAATTCAGCCTTCCCGACTTTTAATTTTTGTATCCTTTTTTTAAGTAAAGATATTGCAACTGAAGAAATATCCATCCCATAAGTTTCTGCTTTCTTCTTTAATGCTGGAACTACTATAGTTCCCAATGAGCCGCATCCCACATCAAGGAGTTTGTCCCCTTTCTTAACTCGTAAGTTTGAAAGTAATTTGTCAGCATCTCGGTGCAATTCACTAATCTTTTGAGGAGAAACTAGCAATTGACACCCCTGTGCCGCGAACATTTCATCATGTCTATAAAGGTCATTCCACATTTTTTTTTCTGTCAGCATAGATAACTAAAAATTTAACTTTGTAGTTTATGCCGTCTCTAATAAAAAGAATCCCAGTCCATAATTGAATTCTGCATCATGGCAATCATAGTCGGCGCAGCCAATTTTCTCAAACGAGTCCATGCTTGTTAGTTTATTGAAATAGTCCAAATATTTAGTTTCTCCTGTTAATCTGTAAATCTTGTGATAGGAACGTATCATTAGGCCTTGCTTCAATGGATCGGAGCATGCCCAGCCTGCAGTCGGTCCGCAATCGCTACTTCCCGCATCCGCAAATTTGACAGCATAATCAAGAAATTCTTTTTCTCCTGTTAACTCATAAAGACGGGTATATATGTAAATGATTTTTCCTTGATAGTACTTGTAATTATTTGGGCATTGCCATTCGCCTGGAATCATACATTCCGTATTCGAGGTTGCGAACTCAATGGCTTTTTGTTTGGCAATTTCAAGGTACGTTACATTGCCAGTCGCATTATAACCTAGGATGTAAATTGTTATAGTTCCTGCGCCAGTACTTGCGGCCGATTTGTTCTGATACTCATCTAAAAGATTTTGCATGTATGCTTTGTATTTGGTATCATTAGTAACTTGATAAAGGTAGTAGTACGCTTCCACGTAGAGTGACTGTATGGATGATGTTCCGCAGTCCCAATCATCCGGAGGTCCGCATATGCAATCCTTACACCAATCAGGAAGGCCAGTTGGCCTGTTTTCTGCAACATTTTCCGCAAAATCCAAATATGTTTTATTTCCAGTTTTGTCATACAGAAATACAAAACTGTATATTGTATCAGCTTGATCTTCCCCATTGCCGCAATCAAAATCATCTGGCATGCTGCAAATGCAATTTGGACAAACGTCAGGTGGCGAAGTGGGTCGTGTGTTCGCAAATTTAATAGCATAGTCTAGATATTTAGAATCTCTGGTTTCTCTATAAAAAACCGAATTAACCCAAATAGCATAGTTTTGATATCTTGTGTAGCCGCAGTCCCAATCATCCGGAGGTCCGCATCCTAGTCCCTTCTCGTTTGTAGTTTTTGTATCAAGGAATTTCTTGGCCATGGAAATATTATCAAGACGTTTTTCCTCCCAAGGATATAAAAACAAAATAATGATAGCGAGTATCAAAACAGTAATTATAATAAGCAGAACTTTTTTCATAAAATAAATTGTTTTATTCAGATAATAAAGATTTTTAAGCTATTTTTGTATAACATAATAGCCGTCTAACAAACTCTTGAATAGCTGTTTATTTTTGTATCCTAACAATTCATTTTCTGTGTAGAATCTGATACGAGTGAAACCTGCCTTCTTCACCAATCGCATAAATTCATATGGCGTAAAGTAATGAAGAAATACATCGACATCATATTTTTTTGATTTCACAATCATATCATTCAATCCCATTGGATAATTACCATCCAAAAGCTTTTTCATTATGTTTTTCGCGTTCCAATAGTTTAAGAGGGCAAATGTTTTAGGATGAAGGAATGAACCTAGCGATACTATTATTTTACCATCAGTTTTCAATGCCACATATGCAGTTTTGAAGATTTTCTCTCTCTTTTCTTTCGATAGAATGAAAGGAAGGGAACTATCCATCAACAAAATATAATCAAATGCCTCTTTTTCAAATTCAATTTTAGTCGCGTCATTGCACAGAAATTTTATATTTTTCGTTTTATTTTTTCGAGCGATATCCTCCGCTTTTTTAATCATTTTTTTACTATTGTCGACTCCAATAACATAAAAGCCCCTTTTCGCCATTGGAAAGGCCACTCTTCCTGTCCCACAACAAAGGTCAAGTATTTTCCCCCTTTTCTTCACTTCCCTTTTTAACAGTTCCTTCTCAAAAGTTCTGAGTTTTGTTTTCGCATAATAATCTACAACTTTTTCCAATGAGTACAACTTTTCATTTATTTTTTTTAAATCAAGACTTCGGATATTCTCACCCTATTAAATTTAGGACAATGTAACTTAATCCCTCAAATAACCCTCCCATCCCATGCCTATATTTCTCAAAATTGACATTTTTTCCCACTTTTCTAATCATTGCAAATCTGATTATCGCAAACATAATCATTATCAGCGAGTAATACTGCAGTGTTTGGGACTGTAGGTATATAACTATCCCAACAAGGACTGTAAGAATAATTGGATATCTTAGTATTTTGACTGAATTTTTCTTCTTAAGGAACAAGACCATCGAGTTTAGCTCTTTTTTATAGTGCGAAAGTTGATGTAGTATTTCAAGCGGAATGTAAAAAAGAATAATCCATGCAACAAAAAAATAGAATTTTTCATTAGGTTGAATATTCACATAAAAATATGATTGAATGAAGATTAGCAGGAATATTGAAACTACTGTTGCGACATCAACGAATGGCACATCGCCTAATCTAATTTTTGGTGCTGAATATCCGATTGCCAAAATCAAAAATATAATGTAGAAGAACATGTATCTGAGGGAAAAATTGATTAGTAATACAACTAGCGATAGTATCAGAGGTAGAATTATGAGGATTATAACTTTTTTATGTTGAGATTTTTCAACTAACTTTCCAATCGGATATTTTTTCCTTTCTACTTTATAATCATTCAAGTCATGATACGCAAACAAAAATGATAAAAGGAAAACACTCTGTAAAATCGCCAGAGCCGAAGTATTCAGATTTGTATAATTTATTGTCACTCCTATAACCGCGAGCCCTACTATCTTTATCCAATTTTTAACCCTATAGAATTCTATTATGTCTTTTAACATTCTTTATATTATAAATTAGTATAAAAAAATAAGGATTTGAATCATTCGACTCGGCACATCACTACCTGTAGTTCTGCACTGCTAGATTTACGGCCATAGTCATGATTGAGTGCACTACAGATTTGAGAAATTCTCAGGGTTAGAAACTTATTATTTAAATAATGCCCGGCTTTTGTCGAATCAAATTTATTCAGCAAGAGTGTCTTCATAAATGATAACATTTTTGGTTTGAACGCTAACTTCACGATTAAACTAAAAGCTGAGAACATTTTCATTAATCCGTTCTTGTTCATTGTGATGTCCGCTTGTTTGTTGAATTCCTTTATTTCGTAAAGAGAAAAATACGGAATTATCTTTCCTTCTTTTTCAATTAAATGAATAGTATTCCTCTTCATATTGTCAAATCTGTCGCCGAAGGAATTTCCAAGTAACATTTTAACAAAATAGTTAATATAATGTCTAAATTTATCATTTTGAATCCAGTATTCTTTTCCAATTCCAAAATGTGGTTCCAATACATTTAGTATATCAGATGTTGTTGCGGATTCTGGAAATATTTCATAACCAGAATAAAACGGTACAAAGTTTATGGCCCTTATGAAGGCGCGATTCTTCATTGCGAACCTGAGAAGATTCGGAATCTCATGATCGTTAACTCCCTTTGCTATTACCGGGGTGAGACAGACAGAAATTTTTTCTTCCTTAAGGTTTTTCAAAATTTTAAATCTGGATGCTAAAAACCTTCCTCCCCTTAATTTCTCATATACTTCATCATGGAAACTATCAAACCACAGGTATACTTGGACCAAACCTGCTTCTTTCAATTCCTTAAGGAAACTCTTATCTAGAAGAGTTAAACCATGTGTAGACATAGTTGGAGTGTTTCCTGATTTTTTTATGAATCTTATGATATCTGTTATATCTTTTCTAAGAGTAGGTTCTCCTCCTATCAAACCAACTAATTTTCTCTTCTGGCCTTTTAGGAGATTTTTTATTACTTCTAGAGATGGCTCTTCAAAAGTTTCTTCATACATTTCAGGACTCTTCGGACCCAAGTTAAGATAGCAAATGGGGCATTTAAGGTTGCATTTCATATTTATTGTCAAGCAATAGAGTGACGCGTCATTTCGCATTTTTTGTTTCACTTCTTCACTCCTTATATCGTGTCCAAGAGGGAGACCACTATCTTCATAGAAAAAGTTTACATTGGATTTGGTATCCTTAAAAAACTGAGCGTCATTTTCTATTAAACCCGAATCCTTCGTGCAACATTCCTTTTCTAGAAAAATTTTGTTATCTCTTTCTACGAAATATGCTTCTGTCAATTTGAAACACTTAGAACAAGCACCCAAGGTCTTTCTTAACAGGAGTTTGCTTTTAGTATCCTCACTCTGAACTACTGCCTGAACCGCCATTATAATTAATAATGTCTTACTTAATAATATAACTATGTTATTTTTCTTTAAAACGATTAATCTGTAAAACAAATATCATATATGAACATTTTCAAATTTTTGAAATCTACGGACTTTAAACTTTTCATAACCTTTTTCATATTATATTCCTTTTTTGCCAATTGGATGGGTTACTGGGAAAATTCAATTTTCTTTTTGACCCAAGCAGTCGTGGACAAAGGTGTCTTCTATATTGATGATTATGCTAATCAGACTTCCGACAAGATCATGTATAAAAACCATTACTATTCTGACAAAAATCCTGGTCTTTCTTTTCTATTAACACCCATCTATTCGATATCCAAGTTCTTTACTGGTCCTATCGATTATCCTAAAGAATTGTTCATTACTTCCGATTACTATGGCCAACAAATTTTCACCTATTTGAATCTGGATTTCCCTACGACAATCTCAAGATTGATATCTGTCATAATCGGATCCTCTCTCTTCGCTTCCCTTAGCATTCTCCTTATCTTCAAAATCACCTGTTTTCTGACAAACAGCAATAAGTTGAGATTGATTATACCTCTTCTTTCTGGAATGGGATCCCCCATCTTTTACTTCGGCACTTACCTTTTCGACAATTCAATATCCATTTTTTTCATCTTGATGTCTATTTTCTTGTTTCTTTGTTTGAAGAAGTTCTCTTTTGATAGCAGATTGAAAATTCTTTTTCTAGGTTTGATTTTGGGGTTTTCTGTTGTATTCAACATCTTGCTCTTCGTCTTATCCCTGGTTATCTTCCCTCTTTTATTTTACTACTCTCGGAAGAATTTTCTTTTCTCGTCGTTAGGATTTATTGTAGGAATCCTACCGCTTCTTTTTTACAATTATGTCGTGTTTGATAACCCGTTTGCAATTCCAAAATTATTTCAGGATTATGAACCATTTTTCTATTCACCAGAAACCTCTGGCATTTATTCGTTCTTCCTCTTTTTCAGCGTATATAGAGGGATTTTTGTCTATTATCCTATATTCATCTTGTCATTTTTAGGAATCTTTCTCATTTGGAAAAAGAATAAATTAGAAACTTTTCTTTTCATCATGCCGTTGGTTCTTTTCGTTACCTTAACATCTCCTTTTAATCTTTCTTATGGAGGAGTCACCTTTGTCGGAAGATCCATTTTCCCTTTTATTGTTCCTCTACTTTTCACACTTGTTTTTTCGTTTGATTACTTGGTCCAAAAGAAGAGATTGAAAATAATTCCCCTTTTACTAGTACTATATTCAGTTTTAATTACTCTCATGTCTCTTACTGGCCAAACTTTTGATCGGGATTACCCTGCTCTCTCTGAAACAAACACACCAATCACTTTTCCCATAACACAATTCTACCTTCCAAACTTTCTCCAAACAGGACCGAGAAGCAGAATTCTTGAAAATATTGTCTTGGATGGAAATTTCGATATACGATTCCTGACTTATCCAGACAGGCAACAATTTTCACATCTATATGCCACTTCGTATCCCCCGTTCCTTGCAATCTTTTCCATCCCTCTTGTCTTCACTTTAATCTGGCTTAGAGATTCGATTTTAAAATTCAAAATCACTTTTCTTATTGTTCTGATTGCCATCGCATACTTCTTATTCTGGCCTTATATTTTCGAAGCAGGTAAAACAGGTGTAATTATCGAAGATGGTTTTTATTCTAAACTCCCTAAAGAGAGTGGTTTCTGGATGACTGACCATGGAAAAATTGTTGTTAAAGAAAATGTACCTACTAATTCATTGTCGTTGAATGTCAATTTAACGTCATTCCTTGAGAAAAAGAATGTCGACATTTATCTCAATGACAAATTCGTCGAGAGTATTTTAGTAAACAGTGATTCCCCTTTCAAATTATCGTTACCACTTGAAAATAAAACCACAAATACTATTGTCTTTAAAACAAAAGAAAAATGTATTATACCCGCCACCGTTCATTCATTAAATTTGGATGATACAAGATGCCTAGGAATAATATTTGTTTAGTGATATTATGTTGAAACTAACTAAAACTGAAATTAAATTGTTCCTTACCTTTTTCATAATTTCCGCTTTGTTCATTCACTGGGGAGGCTGGTATGAGAATTCTATTTTCTCTCTGACAAGAGCAATTGTAGATGAACACAGATTTGAGATAAACAGCTTTGCTAACCAGACTTCTGACAGGGCATATTTCAATGGGAATTATTACAGCGATAAGGCACCCCTAACTGCCGTCATTGGTATTCCTTCATATGCTCTATCAAAATCTTTATTCCCCAATTACGTAAACACAACATTCTATTATCCTTTTTTTCAGAACAACGAAACCTCAATATTTGTTTACAAGGATCCAGGTATATTCACTTATTTTTCCATGATACTTTTCACTCTCAGTACATCAGTCCTACTTTCGTCCTTATCAGTGATTTTATTCTACAGAATCCTTCAAAATTATTTCAAGGACCAAAAAACAATTCTTCTCTTGTCATTCATTTTCGCATTTGCAACCATGATTTTCCCCTATTCTTTAAGCGTTAGTGTTTTGCCGACGGCGATGTTCTTCTTACTGCTTTCCTTCTATTTCATCCTTAAAGAAAAGAATAACAGAACAAATCTGATTTTCGCTGGAATTTTCTTGGGACTGTCTTTTACTGCAGATTATACAATTGTTGTACTTTTTCTATTCTTCTTCGCTTATCTGGTAGCCACTAAAAAAACTTTAACGAAAATTCTCCTCTTCGCTCTATCATTCGTAGCTTCTCTTTTGCCCTTGATGACATACAACTACATTCTTTTGGGCACACCTTTCACCTTCATGCAAAAATACATGGATGAACAAGTGTTCTCTACAGTTCCGAAAGAAATTCTAGACAATTATGGTTTCTTATACCCTAATTTAGGGGTCATTTTCCAAATTTTAATTGGTTCCTACAGGGGCATATTCTTCTACTATCCGATTCTTTTATTATCTTTCGTTGGTCTTTTCTACATGCGCAAAAATTTCAAGATTGACATGATTCTGTTCTTATTGATTTTCTTCGGCTATGTAATCTTCAACTCTGCAAGAGTCACATGGCATGGTGGTTATACGTTCGGTCCTAGATATTTGTTCTATACAATTCCTTTTCTTGTCATTCCTCTAGGCTTTACATTTAGAGATTTCAAAAGTTTTCCTTTTAAAATTGTCTTCTTCATTTTCCTATCTTTGTCAGTCTTCACAAACATCCTTAGTTTGCAACTTCTCGAAGATGCCATAATTGATTCGAAGACATTGCTTATTCAAGAAAAATATCAGCAAATCGCAAACTCATTTGGGTTGCTTCCTAATGTCCTGTTCAATCACTATCTTAATTTGTTTTTACATTTCGGTCCCCGCAGCATGATCATCGAAAATTTGGCCGAAGGACACTTTGACATTGACATCAGAGACATCCCGTATTCAAGAGATTGGGAACTTCCTTATCATTCGGGCGCGAATCCATTCTGGTCGTATCCTCTTATCCTAGGCATACCACTTTTAATTTGGTTCAACGACATCAAAGGTTTGAGGAAGAAGAAATGATATTCACCACGAGTTGGGATGATGGGAACAAGTTGGACTTGAAGCTGTCAAAAATACTGTTGGAGCATGGGATAAAAGGAACATTTTACATTCCCATCTCTTGGAAATTCCGATCCTTACAGGACAAGGAGGTAAAAAAATTATCTAAAAATTTTGAGATTGGATCCCACTCGGTTTCCCACTCTGATTTAACTAAATTACCATCAAGACAACTGAATCATGAAATTTTAAAATCAAAAAAGGAATTAGAAGAAATAATCAGAAAAGAAGTCAATTCATTTGCATATCCTTTTGGGAAAGTTAACGGAAAGATTCTTGACTCTGTTAAAGCTCATTACCTTTTTGCAAGGACAGCTAAAGAACTACAAACCGATTTTCCAACCGATTTACTGAATTGTGGATTCTCTGTCTCAATCACCAATCGGCCGAGGAGGATGTTCGTCTCCAGTGGCGTCTTCGGGCTCAGGAATGGATTCAGGTGGGACAAAATTGCAAGGAAATTGTTTTTGGCAGCAATGAAAAATGACGGTGTTTTTCACCTGCAGGGCCATTCTTGGGAAATAGAAAAAGAAAAAAACTGGGATAAGCTGATTGACTTTTTTGATTTCATCTCTAAATTTGATGATGTAATGTTCATTGATAACGGTGGACTTGCCAATCAGCAGAGTAATACCTTATAGTCTCTTCTACCCCTTGTTCCAATGAGTATCGTGGAACAAAGTTTATCATCCTCCTTAACTTGCTAATATCAACAGCTCCTTGGTTGACCTCTGGATTTTCACTCTTTCTGTTTATCACATTGAGATCAGGGATGAACTTTTCAATAACCCTTACTGCTTCCATAATAGTATACTCGCCTCCTGTCCCAACGTTAAAGATTCCTGAAATCTTCTTTTTCAACCCCAGAATTATTACGTCAACCAAATCCTTCACATACAGAAAGTCCCTTCTGGAAACGCCATCATTATTTACAACAATAGGTTTTTTGAACAAACCATTCCTTACGAAATTTGTGATCACATCGTTTCCTTCTGGACCGTAAACTATTGTGGGCCTAAAAATTGTATATGCATTTGTATCTTCCATTATTTTTCTTCCGATTTCCTCACCTAGGAGTTTAGAAAGCCCATATAGGGAGACTGGTTTGAGGATATGATTTTCATCGGCAGGGATTTTTAAAAATTCGCCGTATACTGCAGTTGATGAAATATGTGTCAGCGGAAGCTGCAGATCTTTTGCCGCTTGGAAGACGTTTGCCGCACCTAGAGAGTTGATTTGAAAATCGTCTGAATTTAATTCTCCCTTCACTGCAGCGAGGTTGACGATGGCCTCGAAATTTCCTTCTTTCACAATCTCCTTCAAGTTATCATCCAAGACACTGAGAATCTTATAATCGACACTTAGGTTTGGTTTCCTGACATCAAAAACAGTTACCTCATTCTTCTCATTTAACAATCCTTCAACCAGATGTTTTCCAATGAACCCTGAACCTCCAAATACTGCAATTTTCAATTTCTCGCCATTCAATACTAAAATATTATCAGATTAATATTGTATAGTGGGAATGCCAGAAGTATCAATAGTAATTCCTTCTAGAAATTCTTCCAAAACTATAGTCAGATTGTTGAAAAGCGTTTTCAACCAGAATTTTCCTAAACGAAAATATGAAGTCATAGTCGTCGATTCTTCTACAGACGACACTCTGGAAAAGATTTCAAAATTCAATGTCAAAATCATCAAAGTTCCAACACCCCCTGTCCGAAACAGCAACATATTGAGAAACATGGGAGCCAAGGCTTCAAGGGGCGAATATCTGTTTTTCGTGGACTCCGACTCCGAGGTTTCTAGAAATTGGATATCAGAAATCTTATCCGTTTTTAAGAACCAGAATGTAGTTTGCGTTGGCGGGAACATCATCTCTAAAGGCAATATTTTTGACGATTACGTGACCGATGCGATCATCTCTCCGATGAGGGTATCCAAAAAAATTCTTATTACTGACAAAGGCAATTTTCACAACAGGTTTTGGCCCATTGGAGGAAATGTCGCCTTCAAAAAATCAATCTTCAGAAAATTCAATGGCTTTCCTCCAAAGACTACGTCCTATGAGGAAGTCGAACTTCTTTGGAAGATGTGCAAAAAAAACTACAAGCTGGCTCTTACCCCAAAGACCCTAGTAATACATCATTACAACAGGGGATTTCTAAAGATGATGAGAACATACTTCAGATACGGTACCGGATGCGGGAACTTCGCCATAAAAAATTTCAGCTCCAGATTTTCCAAATTCAGGTTATCTATCTACTTCCTGATTCTTTTCTTCTACTTTACTTTACTCGTCCCGAATTTCAAAATTTTGATTTCACTCTACATGATATTTTTAACATTTTACCTTCTCAAAACAAGGGACATTTCGAAATCTTTATTATATCCATTCCTTGATTTTTCCTTCATAGGTGTTTCATTCATGGTAGGCATGACAATTTCTTTGATAAAACGGTTCTTTAGTTCTAGATAAGCGAGAAGGGAGCTTTCTGCACCAATGAAGTGACTCCTTCACATCCAGACCAGCATATCTGGCAGTTGTGGAACTTTTTTCTCCAGCTTTCTATCTTCTCAGAGTTCATGATTTCCTGCATCGACTTTTGCTTGAGATTCCCCACAGGAATTTTCAGCTGGCTGCACGGGTAGACATAACCGTATGGATCGACGTAAACCGAAGAATAGCTCGAAGCGCAAGCAACCGTTTTCTTTCCCTTGAGAAAATTACTCATCTCCTGCACGTATTTTCTCCTCAACCTGGTTCTAACTGTTTGTTTAGATTCAGAATACATTCTATCCACATTTTTCAATATCTTAAACAGCAATTCCTTATTGTTCTTGATCTCAATTCCCTCATTCATGAAGAACGGGCTGTTCCTCGCGACTTCAATCGAAATCTCGTCTATACCCACTTCTTTCTCCTTCAACTCTTCCAAGAATCTGTCAAAGTGGAGAATGTTCATGGGGCTGATGAAATGATTGATGTGCACGTCCAGATTTGGAAATTCCCTCTTCATCTCTCTTATCTTCATGAAAGTGCTGACAGTCTTGTTCCATCCGTCCCTGATTCCCCTGCTCTTTACATGGATGTTGCTAGGGCCGTCAAGACTCACCCCGACAACAAACTTGCAGTTTATATTTTCCATAATTTTTCTGACGTCATTCACGGTTTTTTCCACAAGGAAACCGTTTGTCGCAGTGTCGATTAAAATCAATTTCATCTTCTCAGAGGCATATCGAAGTAGTTCAGGAAGATTTTCCTTCAGGAAAGGTTCCCCCCCTGTAACGTGTAGCCAGCTCACATCAATCTGATCGAATAATTTTTCATAATCCTCCTTTCGCATCTCTTCCTTCAGAGCCTCTGGATTCTTCACATAAGTCTCCCAGATTTTACAGTAGTTGCATCTGCTGTTGCATTTCCAGGTGACGCACAAGTCCAGCCTGAATATGGAAGGGTTCCCGATACCTCTCATCGCTAGCTTGTTTTGAAGAATTCTTTTTGAAAGAGTCAGATACTTAGTTGCCTGCATAAATTCTCAATATATTTAATAACACCGTTATATATAAGGCGTTTTTGTCCAACTATTTCACTTTTTACCTATAATCTTTTCTTATGAAAATAACTCTCGTTACTCATTCTATGTATCCTGATTCTATCGGCGGAAGGGAAAGATATGTTTATTATCTTGCTGACGCCCTAGGAAAAAAAGGGCATCAAGTAAAAGTTTTCACTTGTACAAATTCTTTCCACAGCAAAGTCAAGAAATATAGAAATTTCACGGTTTATTATTTCCCGAGCATTGACATACCACTAAAGTCAGCACTTTATAGAATTCCATTTGCAATGGTACCCAGACTTTTAAAAGACGATTCAGAAATAATTCATGCACAAGACATGCATCATTTCACCACCTTTGTCAGTTCTGTTTCGGCAAGAGCGAAAAACAAGTCATTTATTGTCACCGAGCACGGATATCCGCCCATGGAAGGTTTGATGAAACTTTTAATAAAAGTGTATGACAGGACACTCCTAAAATTCATAGAAAAAATATCCTTCAAAATAATCGGCGTATCAAATTTCATTTCGACAGAACTCGAAGAACGATACAAAATCAATGGAAATAAAATTACAACAGTTCACAATGCAATCCCTGCGAACTATTTTGTTAAAAATAATTTTGAATTCCGTGAAAAATACTCGTTGAAGGATAAACGAATAATACTTGGTGTCGGCAGATTAACCAAGGAAAAAGGATTTCAATATCTAATCATGGCTTTCAAAAAAATAAGTAAAAAGTTTCCATCTGCAGTTTTAGTACTGATTGGTCCTTACAGAAGCTACAAAAACGCATTGGACAGGTCGGTCAAGAGATTACGCTTAACTGGGAAGGTGATCTTCACAGGACCTTTAGGTGATGACATTGTTAAAAGTGCAATTTCTTGTTGTGAGATGGTCGTAATCCCTTCCTTATACGAACCATTTCCGTTTGTTCCTTTCGAGGCCTTACGATATGGAAAGCCTGTCATCGCTTCCGCCACCGGTGGTTTATCTGAAATTTTCGTTCATGGAATCAATGGACTTTTAGTCAAACCCGGTGATTATAAGGATTTGGAACAAAAGATCGAACTTCTGCTTTCCGATAAAAAAATGAGAACTGCCTTAATTCAAAATTCCGATGATGTCTTACAAAGGTTTAATTGGAGATCTTTCCTTCATAAAATGGAGAACATCTATGAAAAAACTTCTGTTTAGCATCGTTTTGGTTTCATTGCTGCTTGTCTTTTCAATAAAACTGTATTTTATCCACCCATCTTTCTCGGACGAAAACATCTACTATGCCATGGGAAAAGCACTGAGCGAAGGCCAGAAACCGTATTTTGATTTCAATTTCGTCCATCCTCCGATTCAACTTTATCTCTTATCCGCTATATTCAAAACATTCGGGCCGTCGTTAATTGTAGCAAAGATTCTTCCTCTTGCAGCCAGCTCACTTTCAGTTATCCTGATGTTCCTCATTTCGAAGAAACTTTTTGACGAGAGATCCGCCTTTGTGAGTTCGTTTCTATTTTTCATAACTCCAGCTTTCCTTGCTTTTTCCGACCAAGGTTACGGCATATGGGAGACTCTTCTCTTCATTCTTCTCTCTCTTTACCTCTCCTTGAAACAAAAATACCTTGCTTCAGGAATTACTTTTTCCCTGGCAATATTCATAAGATACCTGTCGGCTCTGTTTTTCCCGCTGATTCTAATAATCCTCATCTTCAACAAACTAAGATGGAAGAAGTTCCTCTTTTATTCAGTCATATTTTCCATTTTCTTCCTGATTTCTTTCTACTTGATTTACGGTTTCAATTTCATAGACCAAACAGTTCTTTTCCAGTTCTTCGCTAAGAGCAACTATACTCTTCTCCCCAAGCTTCCATTCCAATATCTAGCATTAGGATTCTTTTCAATATTCTTATCAGTAGTTTGCCTTGTCATTGGTTTGATGAAGAAAGAAAAATTGCTGATTGTTTTTTCCTTGTACCCCTTATTGATTGATGGATTGATTTTCTTCGGTTTCACAACAATAATCTACCATTATTTTCTGATTTCCCTTTCGTTCCTCTTTATTGGATTGGGAAAATCGTTCACCGTCATCAAAGACAGAATAGTCCAAATTGGCATAGTTGCCATAGTTCTTGTCTCTCTTTACCACAACTTCCCCACTGTTGATTATTACCAAGACCCTTCACGTTCGCAATATCTCTTCCAAATAGCAGATTATGTATCTAACAGAACATTTTCTGGCGAAAAAATATTCGGTGAATCTTCAATCACGACCTTCATAATGTTTACAAAAGGAATCCCTATCAGTTACAATTATCTTGATTCTTTTCTCAGCTATCTCATTTACAGGGACGAGAAATCGGTGATAGCCAATCTGGAAAAGGAGCAGCCCAAAGTCGTCATTGACATGAATTCATATTATGAAAATAACCCAACATTCAGGTCGTACTTGTCTGAAAAGTACCAGAGGGAGAAAATCTTCCCTGGGATTCCTACATATATTGTCTACACAAGAAAATAAACATTTTCTATCAAATAGGAAGCTTTTTCCCACAATTTCCCAAATATTATTTAACAGTTGGTGGGTTTTCCGGTGAAGAACTTATTCATTCCACAGCCTAGACTATTCATAATTATAATTTCTTTAACGTCGGGGGTGTTTTTCTTCAGTTATCAGTTCGTCTTCTCCTTCTTTCCTTTTCTGTTTGGGAATGTATTCCAACAAATCAGCTGGAGTTTTCTCGTAAGCCTTTGGATACTTTTCCTGTCGATATACAAATTCACCGGAATACCCATCGGCAGAAAAGCTTTGGCAAGAGGCACGATCTACCTCTTGCTTTTTTCCTTTTTCATCTTTTACGTCACATACTTCCACCAATATGTTCAATTCGTCTTCGCTGCAACAGACATAAACATCACTCTATGGATTAACAACACAAACAACAACCAGACATTCACTTATCCTGCTGCAAGCAACGTCACTGCTCAAACAAACCTTACTAACATACCAATAACTCTCAAAAGGAATGGGACTGTAGTTAATTACAGCACTACAGGAAATACTTTTGACATAAGGCAACTTGGTGTCGCAGATTACAACTACACAGCCAACACTTCTGCAAATGCAACCCACAATGCCGCCCAGAGAAGTATATTTCTGAGAATTCTACCTACAACTGCAACCGTGAATGTAATTGGAGCCTTCAATATAACTTATGGAACAACAACAACTCTGTCTTGTATTTCTACTCATACTGATTCTTCAAGATGTTCCTTATTCCTCAACTTGACTACTGCCGTTCCTGCCAACTACACAACTAATAACAACACTGCTGTCACTCTCAACGCAGGCTGGTTTAACGTTACAGCTAATAGCACATCGACACAAAACTATTCAGCTACAAACTCTCCGAACTCTTCCATGAAAATCTACTTCCAGGTTTCACAAGCTTCAACAACAAATCACCTTTCATTGAACGGGACCGAAGGAAATGCGTCTTACATACCTAGTGTAAATAACACCATTAACGCAACTGGTTGGAATTCTGCTAATGAAGGAACATTCACACTTTATCGTAATGGGACTCCTCTTGCCACTACGAGTGGAACAAACTTCGTGACAAATATTTCTACTGGACTATCCCGAGGGGATTATAATTATACATTAACTTTCTCGGACTCCAACTTTACATCAACGACTGCGGTATCATATTTTGCTTTTGTCGGTGAATCAAACCCTCCACTCTGGCAGAACCAAGGAACCAATGACACTGACAACAGTATACTGCAAGGTGAGTCAATCAATCTCACAGCCCAAGGAAAGGATGACACTGCTTTGGATTGGGCTACGCTGGCGACAAATGAGAGTGGCAGTTGGAGAAACTACACGCAAGCAACATCCTGGTGGAACTCTTCTTGGCCGTATAGAAAAAATATAACAATAAACAACTCAGCTAATTCCAATACTCTGGCAAATTATCAAGTTTTCGTTAATGTCACTTATAACTCAAACATGAGTTCTACATTCAATGATTTACGATTTACCTATTACAATTCTACTTCAGGAAATGAAACTGGACTAAATTATGGAATTGAGAAGAATGTCACTTCAAGCTATGCTGAAGTATGGATTAATGTATCGCAGATTCCCGCTAACTCTTATCAAACTGTTTATATGTATTATGGAAATCTTGGTGCCAGTTCAACTGGTAATTTGACAAATGTATTTGAAAATATTTTCACTCAACCAAGCTTTGAAAGCGCAACCGGATGGACTTATACCGAATCAGATTCTCCTGGGGGTTGCGCTCCAACTCTTCCTAGCAGTCTTTGGTCTACAGAAAAATCCAATTCTTATTACCAATATTGCGGCTTTTCAGAGTTCTATACGGGCGAGTATTATGGAAGGGAATACCAGACTAGGACTTTTCCATCAGGATATAGCTATGTAATTAGGTTTGACGTCAATACTGCAACGGTGACATCACCTTATGGAATTATAGAGGTCCTTGATGGTTCAACAGTTGTTTGGTCCACAACACAACAAAATGTCATTTTACTCAATCAAGAAACATCATCGATAACTTCTGGCTCTCATTCTGTTTATTTTGGAACACACGTCACTGGAGCAGCTACTACTAGATATGCGAATGCATATTTTGACAACATTCGCGTTCGCAAATATTCTTCACCCGCACCGACATATTCGATAGGGTCACAAGAAGTTCCCATCGGGAGTTCTCCAATAAGCATGATTAAAAATTCTAATTGGCAGTGGTCAAACTTCACATGGAGCAATTCATCAGTTGCACAAGAGACAACAGTCGGATGGAGAATCTATTACAACGACACTTCCGGAAATGAGAATGTGACAGACATACAGACATTCCTTATAAGAGAAACCACTCCACCTCAATGGTCTTCCAACACAAGTAGTATAGTTTCATCTTATTCTTCAACAAACAGTCAGTTTAATATTACATGGACCGATAATGTTGCTGTAAACACAGTATTCATAGAAGGCAACTGGTCAGGCTCTCCAGTCAATTACACACCATCTCAATCAGGTTCTGTTTATTATTATTCAACAATTCTTCCAGCTGGAAATTTCAACTGGAGATCTTTTGCTAATGATACTAGTGATAACTGGAATGTTTCTCACCAATGGAACTTTACTGTAGCTAAAAATAAAACAGTTTTGATTCTAAGCAACAACACCGCTTTAGTCAACACTTCTCAATTAGTCGGTTACTGGAGATTTGAAAATAATTGGAGATTTGAAAATAATGCTGATGATTACTCTGGTTATGATAATGATGGAACTATTTCTGGAGCTACACTTACTACAGGTATGTTTGGTAATGCTTATGGTTTTGACGGGGTTGATGACAACATTACAGTTAGCGATTCAGATAGTCTAGACATCACTGGCAATATGTCAATTGGACTCTGGATGAAAGCGGATAGTATACAAACTACTGTTCTGAGATACGATGATGGAGTTAAAAATGAGAATAAAGGAGGAGATGGAGGTGACGATGGTATCTCGAAATGGCTAAATATAGCAGATGTTAGCAAATTCACTGGTAATGGTTCATTGTGGATATATGGTCAAGCAAGAGATTGCAATTCAACTGCTAGTGGTGATTATAGATTAAGGGTAAATGATGTTGTCGGCCAAACTATTAATTTCAACTGGTGTGATATTTTTGGATTAGATGCAGGATCTGCTCTAATTACTTCCAATTTTGAGTGGACAAGATTTGAAATTCCTTCTTCTTGGTTGGTTTCGGGAGAGAATAAATTTAATTTCTGGGACAGTAGTGGTTCATGTTCATGGGGCTGTGCAAACTGGTATGTGGGGGCAGATACTAATAATTATTACAACAGAAGCGCTTGGTGTTCAAACTGTGGTTTAGGAACTGATCCTCCTCAAGGTCATAACATGACTAATAGAGAAGCTATGATATTTCTGACAAACTCGAGAATAATAGATAAAAACAATGCCTATGGAATAGATCTTAGTTTGACCGTCAACACCTCTGCAAATATGACATTGATGAGTTATGTGAACAATAGAGGAACTGAAACTTATATAGGGAATAATTCATGGAATCACATCTTAACAACTTTCAATGGTACGTCGTTGAACGTTTATGTCAATGGAAGTTTGGTATCATCAAACGTTGTCAATAATCTCACAAGCATTAGCACCAATTCAAATCCTGTGAAAATTGGAGGATATTTCAACGGAACGATCGACGAAGTCCAAATATGGAACAGATCTCTTACCGCTGACGAAATATCAGAACTCTACCAATCAAAAGTAACTTATCCAACTACCACCACATTCACAGGTTCCAACTGCAAACCTTCAGGCGGAGCAGATGTTTCTTGTTCTCTCTGGAGAAACAACACGAATGTCACAGCCACTGAAAACGCAACTGCGATTACACTTCCCGCCGGATGGAACTACTATGTATACAACACGACAGGTGGGCAAAACTACACATCCACAAACATACTCCTACCGCTTAATGTTTCTAGAGAAGTTCCTCAACTAACTCTCACGTTAGATGGTTCTTCTTCAACTTCACAATCTCGAACTTATCCTAACTCAACTCTAGTAATCGGTTCAGAAACCAATCAAGGTGATTCTGATGCAACTTACAATTTATATTGGAATAGTACTTCTCTAACAAATAATAGCGGTATTACTTTACCTGCAGGAACAACATACATTTCTCTCAACCAGACAACTCTAGCACAAAATTGGACAACTAATTCAACTACTATAACTTTAACAATAAGCAAAGCTCAACCTGTCATAGCTTTAAACAACAATACTGCTTCTGTTAATACTTCTCAATTAGCTGGATATTGGAGATTCGAGGAAGGAAGCGAAACTGTTGCATATGATTCATCTGGCTGGGATAAACATGGCAATTTAAAAGAAGGACTTAATGTAACAGTTTCTACTGGAAATGATGACGCTGAAGAAACTGTTTCCAACGGAGGCATGTATCTAGACAGCTCAGATTTAGAGCTGATAAACGATGGTGTAGACCAAGTGGTTGGTATACGTTTTCAGGTTGTCGCAATTCCTCAAGGAGCCACCATAACAAATGCGTATATCGAATTTACTGTAGATGAGGCTAGTAGCACATCCACATCTTTAACAATCCATGGAGAAAACAGTGATAGTGCAGTTGGATTTGGAAGTAATGCATATAACATCTCCAGCAGACCCAACACCACAGCTTCTGTAGCATGGAATGATATACCTGCTTGGAATACAATAGGTGAAAAGAAGCAAACACCGAATATTTCTTCAATTGTTCAAGAAATTGTGAATAGAGGCGGTTGGTCAATTAGCAATTCCATGGTCTTCAAGATTACTGGTTCAGGAAAGAGAGTAGCGGTGTCTTATGATAATGACGCAACACTAGCTTCCTTGTTAGTTGTTAATTATACCAACAATAATGCTGCTTATTATGTTACTGGAGTTTTTGGCTCTGCCTTACAATTTGATGGAGTGAATGACTATGTTGAAATATCAAGCATAAATCCAACTACTGCAATAACGGTTGAAGCTTGGGTTAAATCGGCAAGTTCTTCTGGCTATAGCGGTCTCTGGCAGATTGTGAGTAAATATAATGCGTATATACTGGGAACAGATTCAACTGGTGGAAAGAACATGTGCTTTATAATTCACAATGTTACTGACTGGTATGACTATAACAATTGTTATACAGTAAACGACCCTCAAAACTGGCATCACTTCGTAGGTACTTATGACAGTTCAACTGGCATACAGACATTGTATGTCGATGGAACATTGCAAATCACAAAAACAGTTACAGGGACAATCCGAGCAGATACTGGACCCATACATATTGCGCATAGAGAAGTTGTAGCAGTTGGCAGTGGTCATTTCAACGGCACAATCGATGAAGTCCAAATCTGGAACAGATCACTGACTGCCGATGAAATAGCGGAACTTTATCAATCTAGAACCTCATATGGAACTACCACCACTTTCACAGGTTCCAACTGCAAGCCATCAGGCGGCTCGGATGTCTCCTGTTCTCTCTGGAGAAATACAACCAATGTTACTTCATCTGAAAATGCAACCGCAGTGACTCTTCCTGCTGGATGGCACTATTATATTTACAACACATCAGGAGGACAGAACTACACTCTGACGAATATCTTATTACCAATAAATGTCAGCCAAGCTACTCCAACTGTCAGTGTGATCGGAGTTGCAAATATAACGTACGGAACTTCAACTACCCTAGCATGTACGTCTACGAACGGCGATTCTGGAGCGAAGTGTTCTCTATTCCTGAATCTCAGTACAGCTGCTCCGACAAATTACACTGCAAGCAACAACACAGCGATAACTCTAAACTCTGCATGGTTCAATGTTACCGCTAACTCAACTTCAACTCAGAATTATTCTTCAACAAATTCTCCAAATTCTTCCATGCTGATCTATTTCCAGGTATCGCAAGCTCCAGTCACCGTCAGTCTGTATCTTAATGGTTCTCAAGCAAACAATAATTCTTATTTCACAACAAGAGATGCTAACTTCACTGTCGTTTCAAGCGTTTCTGGTAAGACTGTGAAGCTAGATACAAACATAACAGGATGGACTACAGCCAGTGGAACCACACCTCTTTTCAATTACACTAGGTTGAACACTGCAGGAACTTACAATGTCACAGGCTACTTCAGCGGCGATGCTAATTATTCTGCTTCCTCTGCAACATATTACGCTACAGTAAACCAGCTTGCGATGGCACCTGTATGCAGTGCAGGCGGTCCTTACGCCACAAGTTCTACAGTCACAGTAGTTGGCAACACTTCCTTCAATGACAGTTCAACAGCCAGCGGTCCCGTTCAAATTAATATAACGAAATCTGGAGTGGTTCAGTCTTCTAGAAACGTGACTTCTTCACCTGAAGGTAAATTTACAACTCAATTTACCGGCCTTTCCGCAGGTTCATATGTGGCTAACATCAGTGCCACTTCAGGAACTTACACAGGTACTTGCACGAGCAGTTTCAGCATCACATCCTCGGCCAGTTGTTCGACTCCAACAAAGAATCTAACTCTAAGCGGTTATGCATTCGATTACAACACAGGGAGTGCGATCAGTTCCGGAACAGTCACTGTGACGATTAAAGAAACAGAAGATACGAGCTCGGTTTCATTTTCAGGTGGATACTGGGCAGTTTCTTTCCAAGCTTGTATAGTTTCTGATAACAGATATACGCTCGGAATAAAAATCACCGACCCGAACGGAAAAAGCTCTTACACGCAGAGCGGATTCATCTCGCCGTGATTTCATGCCAAAAATTTCGAAAAACCAAATAAAATTCAACAAACTGATCAGTGTTCTCTTTTTCCTATCTTTTTCTTCATCAATAATCTATTCCATATCTTCCGCTATTTTTCAAACTCAAGTAATAATTTTCCTTGTCTTGTCTTTCCTTTGGATACTTTTACTGTCGATCTATAAATTCAACTTCACCGGAATACCCATCGGCAGAAAAGCTTTGGCAAGAGGTTTCATCTACCTCTTGCTGTTTTCCTTCTTCATCTTCTACATAACCTACTTTCATCAATACGTACAGTTCGTCTTCGCTGCCACGGATACTAACATAAACATCTGGCTGAACAACACTCTCAATAATAATGTTAGTTTGACATACCCTTCTGCAAGCAATGTTACCGCTCAAATTAATGTCACCGGTTTGACTATCACTCTCCTCAGAAACGGAACAGTTGTAGCTACAGGAGCTACCACAATTTCTGAAGTAATAAACCAGTTGGGAGCAGCAGACTACAACTACACTGCCAATTACTCTGGAAATGCAACTTACAATCCATCTTCCAGACAACAATTCTTAACAATCAACAAAGCAACACCAACTCTTTCTCTACCAGGATCCAACGCCACTTATCCCAGTGCAGTGAGTATCACAGGATCAGAATCCAATTCAAATGACGGTGGCTGTACTTACACTCTATTTAGGAACACGACAACCATTGGATCAGGATCATCAGTAACTGACAGCACTGCTTTGGCGGCCGGCTGGTACACTTATGTGTATAACACTTCAGGCTGTGCAAACTATACTTCTGGAACAACTTCATTAGGAATCAACGTTTCTCGTGCAGTTCCTCAGCTGACTTTGAAACTGGATGGGAGTTCTTCAACCTCACAATCAAGAAACTATCCAAACTCTACATTGGCGCAAGGGACAGAGACGAACAGCGGCGATTCAGACGCGACCTATAACCTCTATTGGAACGGGAGCAACTCCGTCTCTAACAATACAGGTACTACTTTTTCAGGAGGAACAACTTATATTTCTTTCAATCTGACCACCCCATCACAGAACTATACAATAAATTCAACTGTAATTACCTTGACCGGAAATACAGCTTCGACAACCATATTCTTAGCTATAAACGGCACTCAGTCTGATGTAGATTTTGATCCTCCTGTCGATGTAAATGCAACTGCATGGGATACTGTTGGTCAAGGCGCCCTTTCAATACTTGTTAACGGTACAAATGTTACAACAACTGGATCATCTTCAGCTGTCACCAACATCACTCGTTACTCAAGCGTTGCAACTTGGAACTACACAGCAACTTTAACATCTAATAACTACACTGCTTCCCCAGTTACAAGATATGCGATAATTTCTCCACTGAATATAACTTGCAACGCAGGCGGTCCTTATCTTACAGGCTCCACAGTTGTAGTATCAGGAAATGTCACAAACGTAACTGGCGGTCCCAGGAACACCGGCGTTAACATTTCAATTAATGTCACAACTTCGAAAACCACAACTTCTGATTCCAATGGATCATATTACCTGACTTTCACAGAGCTTAATGTTGGAAATTACACTGTCAACGGTACTGCAAACGCCACTGGTTCAAACAATGCTACTTGTTCAGCCTCATTCTCAATATATTCCTCTTTGGCAACCTTGGTTTGCAGAACTAAGACTCTCACGTTCACTGGTACTGTCATCGATTCTGGCAGTGGAAGCGTGATAACTTCCGGGAATGTCACTTCAAACATTGTAGGAACGAATTCTACAGGAACTGCAGTGATTGGCTCTGACGGAAAGTTTTCTGTCAGTATATCAGGTTGCGTGTACTATGGAACTAGATATCTCGTCACAAACGTTTTCGACGACACTTTAGGAAGAAGGGGATGGTTCTATTATATTTATGTCCCGACCTAAATTAATTTTATGAACAAAATCATAATCCTTTTTATTTTTGCACTTCTTTCCCCAATTCTAAACTTCAGTCTTGCCTTTTCTCTTCCATCATTTTATGACGGCAAGCCTGCAAACAATTCCTATACATACGGAAGGGACTCGGACATATTTTCTATAAACATCACAGATTCTAACCTGGATGCATCTAGTGTAGTTCATCATATCCGTGTGAATGAACCTGGCACTAATTTTACTAATACGACATCATCATGTTCAAGCTTAGGATCAGGCAATTGGTACTGTTCCAATTCAGTTAGCGGTTTCGGCAGTTTAGGCGGTGACGGCAAGAACTTCCTGTTCTACTTTGACGGAAAGAACACCTCTGGCTCTTCGAACTCAAGCGAAAACTATTTCGTCACAATAGACAGATCCCCTCCTCAGATATCCCCAACGTCTTTTGCAAGCAACTCATATATTTCAGGGAACTTCAACATCGGTTTTACTATTGTAGATTCCTATTCAGGTGTCAATTCAAATTCAGCTAGATTCTTTTATGGAAACACGACATTCAACTCAACACCTCAGCAATTCTCCACAACAGATCCATATACAGTTTACTTCGATACAAGAAGTTTGGCGAACAATTCTACCTACTTACTATACGTTAACGTCTCAGACAACATTGGAAACGTAAACACTACCAAATTCCCTGTTACCGTGGAGAACGAACAACCGACCTTGAACATCATTTTGCCAACACCCAATTCAACAGTGCGAGGAATACAGTACTTCCAAATTACTTCAGCCGATTCATACTCAGGTGTCAACATGAATTCATCATCTTACACTTTAGACTCCAACACTTATGCAATCCCATGCACTGGTTCTAACGCTAGTTCGACTTGCACTACTCCTCTAATCAACACATCAACCTTTACTGACGGCTTCAAGACGATTAATTTCAGTATATACGACAACGCCGGCAACTTCAAATCAAACTCAACTACAGTTTTTATTGATAACAATCCCCCCTCTGTTTCAATCACTTATCCTTCAAATGGTTCCTTTGTCAGCGGTTCGTTCCCTATAGTTGCCACTATCACAGATTCTAGCAGTGGTATCAGCCTTGCACAGTTCAGATGGGAGAATTCTTCTATAGGGAGTTGGATAAACATGACATGTTCAGGTTCTAATTGCACCGGAACACTTGATTCAAGTTTTTTTATCGCCGGGAATTACACATTAAAAGTAAATGCGACAGATAACGGAGGTCTTTCAACACTTAATTCGATTCAAGTAACAATAGACAATATCAGGCCAAACATTGTCATAATAAAACCTGATGTCAATCAGAAAATTTCAGGAAACTTTTTGGCGAACATAACAACCACAGACAATGTCGGTCTTCCTGGTAACGCAACTTATTCAGCAGGAAATTCT
>JAGVVV010000004.1 GCA_018304615.1 Candidatus Aenigmatarchaeota archaeon | reverse complement strand
CTATATTTCCAATTCTGCATAAAGTCTCGAAAACAGACAATGGTAAGGTAAGCTGTTCAGAATAATATTTTTTAAAGGAAGAATAAGATATGTTAAGCATGACGTTGTTTTCTTTAAGAAAACTCATCAAACTCTTACCATTACAAACTCTTTGAATAAATTTTTTCTGATTACTCTTTGAAAACGATATTCTTTCCATTTAATTTATTATATACTAATAACTATAAAAACATTCTATTCGAGCTAGACTACAGAACCATACTATGGCAAATTGGATAGTTTATCAATAAATGTTTTATTAAACTTCTCGGCAAGTAAGTTTTTAGCTTCGTTTAATGAAGCCCATTTATAATCAGCATGTTCTAAAGTGAGTTTGAAGTTTTTTGGAATGTTGACAAATTTACATAAAAACGTTACAAGCATCAAAGGAACATCTTGTCCATGGGAGAATCTAAAGTTTGAAATAGAAGCATCGAAAAGTTCAAGTATTTCTAATTGATTTTTATCTATTCCTAATTCTTCTGAAATTTCTCTTTTAACAGTTTGTTCAACTTGTTCTCCTTTCCTTATTTTTCCTCCAGGTAAATCCCAGAAAGTTTCCTTTCGCTTAGTCGATTCCAATTCCCAAGGACCCGATTTGAGTATCAGTATTTCATTTTCCACGTTCTTAATCAATGCCTTAACTCCGATGAAAAATTTCACATCTTCGATATTAATCGACCCGTTTGATAATAAAATCTCTTGAAATCGACCCGTTTGATAATAAAATCTCTTGAAGTGTAGATTTAAATCTGACATCTTTCAATTATTTTCATGGCAGAAAAAATAAGATGCGCTCACATTCTCGTTGAAAAATTAACTGATGCTCAACAGATTCTTGAGAGATTGAAGAAGGGGGAAGATTTTGCAAAATTGGCAGCAGAAAAATCTATTGACGGGAGCAGAAGAAGAGGTGGAGATCTCGGTTGGTTCGGAAGAGGGATGATGGTCAAACCTTTCGAGCAAGCTGCGTTCAATTTGCAAAAAGGTCAGATTTCTGAAATTGTTAAATCAGAATTTGGTTATCACATCATCAAAAGACTTGAGTGATTATTTTAATTTTTTAATCTTATCAAACAGTAATGGAAATTTAAGATAGCCTGCGTCTTCGTTTATGTGACCTGCGTTTTTCAGAATGAAAAGTTTAGCATTTAGTCTCTTCTTTAATTTTTTATCCCATTCAAGAGGAACATATTTGTCGTTATCAGAACCAAATATGAAAAACTTGTTGCATCTTTTCTTTATTTTTTTATAGTCATAATCACCAACGAATGATTTGAAAAGATAGTCCAAATCAGTAGAGCACAAAACAAAAACGAATGGAGCGACAAAGAAACATCCTTTTACGTTCTTCTTAGTTGTTTCCAAGTATCTTAAAACAAAAGAGGCACCAATACTATGACACACGAAGATTGTATTATTATCTACAAATTTATCGAATTTTGAAAACACCTTTAACCAATTTCTCAGCGTTTGACCTTTAGGAGTAGGGAATTTTGGAACAAGAACTTTGTGTCCACTTCTTTCAAGTTTTTTCTTCAGCCAAGGAAACCAGTTCTCTTTACCGCTTCCATAGGTTCCGTGGATGAAAATAACATTTCTTTTCATTTGATCGCTTGTATTTGGTAAAAATTTTTCCGGGTAATTTCCGGGTAACTTATGGCAGCTCCATAAATCACCCGGTTTTCACCCGGTCAAGTTTGAAGGCGCTGGAGCGGGGATTTGAACCCCGAAGCTCTTTCGAGCGCTGGTTTTTTGCAAATTTTAGCAAACCAGTGCCATACCGGGTTAGGCGACTCCAGCATAATCATGATTAGTGATTGAAACTTTTATTAATACTTTAAAACTTAATATTCTTTTAAGACGAATTTTATAAGGAGGAATACGAATGCCAATAAGCGTGAAAAATGTTGCTGACATGTTTAACAAAGATGTGTTCACTGCAAAAGGATACTATGCAGGGAAGGTTTCAGACCTCGAGTTTGATCTTTCTAGATTCAAGGTGAGATCTTTGGTGATCGAAGCTGCTAGGGGAAGTTTCTTAGGGAAAGCCGTCGGCGGAAAGAAGGGAGTCATAATTCCTTATCCGATGGTCACTGCTATTGGAGACGTAGTGATAATCAAGCACATTGCAACCCCGACTTCCGCAGAAGAGATGACTGAAGAATCTGCTGCAGTTCAAGTTTGAGTCTTATGGACGAACTCAAGAAACCGCAGAAGATAAAGGACATGGCCTGGGAGAAGTCTGCAGAAGCATACACCCTCATCGATAAGGAAACCAACAAGACTTATTCTCTGGACCCGATTGCTTTTCTTGTTTGGGTTCAGTGTGACGGAAAGACTGAAGTGGACAAGATCGTAGATGTGTTCGCCGTAGATGGAAACAGAGACATAGTCAAAGCAGCAATCGGCGGAATTCTTGACAAACTTTCTAGCAGTGGTTTAGTAAAGTGGGTATGAACAGATAATTGTAGTAAAAAATAGTTTTTGATGAATTTTTCTATAGACCGAACAGATCATCGCTGTCTTCGTCCTCTTCTTCCTCTACGAGAGGATCGTAAACATCATCATCTTCCATCTTGGCTGCCTCCTGTTTTTTTGAGCTGGACAACCATTCTTTGAAAGAAAATAAAATAGGGGAGAGGGCCCTGTCCAGAGTGTGGTTTGACTTTTTATAAAGGCCAACCTCCCCATTTCCAATTTATCTGATTATGTCTATTCCTAACGTCTTGCTCATTTCTCTAGTGACTGGTTTTTCGTAACTTACTGGTCCGAGTATGTATGGTGATTTGACTCCTGTAATTATTGAGATGACTTGGACCCTACCTTCGAATTCAGGTAAGATTCTAGCACCCCAGAACACTTGTGCTTGCGGATCCAAGTGCTGCGCTACTGTCTCACCGATTAGATTCACTTCGTCCAATCGCAAGTCTGGCCCACCTGTAATGTGGACAAGAGCACCTGCTGCACCTGTGTAGTCTACCTCCAACAGCGGATTGAGTAGGGCTCTGGTGATCGATTCCTTTGCCCTGTCAGAGCTGTTAGATTCACCTACACCTATTGCTGCAACTCCTCCAGTGTGCATTACAGCTTTGACGTCTGCATAGTCCAGATTAACCAGAGAAGGCAGAGTGATCGTCTCTGTGATTCCCTTTACCATTTGGGCTATGAGTTCGTCTGCTACTGCGAACGCCTGCTGGATGCTCATATTGCCTGCGTATTTGAGAAGCTTGTCGTTCTCGATGACGATAGCAGTGTCTGTCACTTGTCTCAGACTTGCTAGTCCGTCCTCAGCTTTGGAAATCCTAGAACCTTCCAGTTTGAAAGGCATGGTCACTACAGCGATTACTATTGCACCCATTGATTTTGCTATCTCGCATGCTACTGGCACTGAACCTGTTCCGGTTCCCTTACCTAATCCTGCAATCGCAAAGACAAGGTCGGCTCCGTCTAGAGATTCCTTAATCTCGTTCCTAGATTCTTCTGCTGCTTTCTTTCCAACCTCAGGATACCCACCACAACCAAGCCCACGTGTGAGTTCTTTCCCGATCAGAATTTTTTTATCAGCTTTTCCCACGGCTAAGTGTTTGGCGTCTGTGTTCAAAGAAATAGTCGATGCACCTTCGACGCCCATTTCGGTCAAACGTGTCACTGCGTTCTGGCCTGCACCACCGCAGCCGACTACTACTATTTTGGCTTTCTTGACGGAGAAGCCGAACTCTTGCTCAGCAAGTTTATAGTAATCAACATTAGAGTAAGTGGCACCAGAAGTATTTTCCAGTCTTGACGCTTTTGGCATCTCGTCTCCTAGAGATCTGCTCAAAGCGCTTGAAATTATTGAGTCCATTTTAATCCTCCTATGTTCGACAAAATATATTTTGTCTCATCGAAAACGGTTTATATGCCGTTTTCAAATTATATTCTTAGAACTAGAACAAGCATGATAGTTCAAACCCAATTTAGCAGTTAAGTTAAACCCAATGTGTTAGATTGTTCGTAAGTTAAGTTAAACCCAATAAATTCCTTTCTTTTTGTGTTTATAAAAGGTCTTCTGTCTATGAAAATATATTTTACAGTTCATAGGTTTACTACCAAATAGGAATCCAAACTTCTCTGAGGAGCGATTTTAAATACTTGGAAGTGATAAATAAGAGAATCGGTGAAGTGAATGAAAGGCGATTGCCAAAACAATAGTTGTCGAAACTGAATTTCCGTACTTCTTGTTACTCGAATTAATCTTCGCCAAAAAAATTCGATTGTCTTCTGATGAATCTTTTTCTGGAATTGTTTCTGCGATAGCGGAGTGGTGCCAACTGGTCAGCATATCGAGCTGTTACCTCGATGATGTGGGTTCGATACCCACCTCCGCAGCCATTTTTATTTCAGAGGAGAAATGATTCATATGGAATTTACTAATATTGAAAAAATATTTCTTGGGAAAGACGGTAAAGTCAGGATACACGGCTGGCTCCATAACAAGAGGAGTTCTGGGGGAATCGTTTTCGTTTTTCTCAGAGATGGAACAGGAATTATCCAATGCGCTGTGAAGAAAGATAAGGTTGGAGAAAAAAATTTTGATGATGTAGAAAAATCTCCGCTTGAATCTGTGATTGAAGTGGAAGGAGAAGTCAGAAAAGATCCTCGATCTCCTGGAGGGTTTGAAGTCACAGCTTCTTCTGCCAAAGTCGAAACGAAAGCTGATGAGGATTACCCGATTGGTAAGAAAGAACACGGGCCAGATTTTCTTCTTGACAACAGGCAGTTTTACTTGAGAACTGAGAGGATGGTGAAAATACTTACTCTGAGATCGAAATTCATGGAAATTGTAAGAGATTGGTTCAAGGAGAATGGCTTCAAGGAATTCGATACGCCTATGTTCACTACAGCCGCGGTTGAAGGCGGATCCACACTTTTTCCTGTGAAATATTTTGATCAGAAAGCCTACTTGGTCCAATCATGGCAGCTGTATGCGGAAGCAGGAATCGCCTCGCTGGGAAAAATATTTGTCATCGCCCCGTCGTTCAGGGCAGAAAAATCCAGGACAAGGAGGCATCTCACAGAGTATTGGCATTTGGAAGTCGAGGAGCCGTGGTGCGATTTCGAAGGATTGCTGAAGACGGAAGAGCAGTTGGTCACATATTTGCTTCACAGGCTCGCGAAAGAGGAACCTGAAATCCTGAAGTATTTTGGCAGGGATCCGGAGTTTTTATTGAAAATCAATCCTCCATTTGAAAGAATCACACATGAAAAGGCAGTTGATATTTTAAAGAAAGAAGGAGTCAAGATAAAACAAGGACAAGACATCACATACGAACTGGAAAAGATTTTGACGCAGAAGTTTGACAAGCCTTTCTTCCTCACCCACTTCCCGAAAGAGATCAAGGCGTTCTATCACATGCCTGATCCGAAAAATACTGATGTCACACTGTCTGTAGATCTGCTCGGACCGGAAGGATATGGGGAATTGACAGGCGGAGGTCAGAGAATTCACGATTACAAGCAATTGATGAAAAGGATAAAGGAACAGAAGCTGAACCCAAAGGATTATTCGTGGTATCTGGATCTCAGAAGATTCGGGACTGTCCCTCATTCAGGATTCGGACTTGGGATTGAAAGATTGATCACATGGATTCTGAAATTGGATCACATTAGAGATGCCATACCATTTCCTAGACTGATAAACAGGGTTTATCCATAAGTTTCTCAATCGATGAACGGAATAGATTTCTTATTACATTCGGCAAGCATTTTTACCGGAGGAAACATTGGATTGGGCAATTTATTCAAAGGGTGCCATCCCCATCCTTCATTCTTGTTTGGTTCTATGTTCCTAGGCTCGTTTTTCCATTTCTTGGCTTCGACACAAAATGCCACATAAGGATCTGCCATCTCGCCGTTGATCTTGTACGGCCGTATCAATCTCACGCATCTGAATTCAAATTTGTCAGCAACCAATCCGGTTTCTTCAAACAGTTCTCTTTTGGCACATTCGATCACGCTTTCCCCCCTTTCCATATGCCCTGCAGGAGTGGAGTAGTGACCATAACCGAATATATTCTTTCTCTTTCCAAGGAGTATCTTTCCATGTCGAAGCAGGAAAACATAAACTACCAGTTTTACACATTGCCTTTCCTTCATATGCTCATTTTCAATTTTGAATACCATAAGTTTTAATCTGTGAAGGGTTATTCCTGAATTAGATAACAGTGCCTAGAAGGAAAGAACCTGAAGAATTCATTCCAAAGTTCGAGGAAGAGCCTGAAAATTTGGAAGCAATAGTAGACGAAGTAATAAACAATAACACATCTGCCCTTCTTGAAATTCAGGGCGGTCTGAGAAGTTCTCTCACTAAGCTGATCTCTGAAGTGATGAGAAAGTCTGGCGGAAAAGCCGACCCTCACAAAATACGGAGACTAATTCTCGATAAGATTTCACCACCCGAGTGAGTTTTCTTATTCTCTGAAGTTAGAATTATTTAATGGACCCGTGTGGTAACTTGGATAGCCGGCGTGGCTTCGGACCACGAGATGAGGGTTCGAATCCCTTCGGGTCCAATTTTCTATTTGATAGAAAATTTATAATTTCTAAATATTTATTCAAAATTTTAAATTCTTGTCATTTAATAACAATTCATGAGCACATTAGAAGATTTACAAAAACTTGCTTTGAAAATGAGAGATGATTTTGGCCTTTCAGATCATGAACTCAAGGTGAATAATGTTGAAGGCGTTGACACTATGGCTGAAGTTTTATGGTCAAAATCAGAAAACGAAAAAAAAATAGAAATAAACCTATCACCTATAACTTTTCAACGTAGGAGATTGTTTGAGGTAAAAGTTGCCCATGAACTTGGTCATGTTAGGTTTCACAAAGAGCATAAGAGATTAAGTAAGATTCTTGGAATAGCTAGTTATCCCGGCCATGAGCTAGAAGGATTTATGTCGAAAAATAATAAACGAATGTATTCTACGATGGTCGCTATCGGAGTTTCATCTTATCTGTTCCATCCAACAGCCTATATCCTCGGATTGATTTGCCTGCCTCTTGCAGGTGAGGAAATATCAGCCGAATATGCAGCAAAAAAATCAGGCTATGATGGTTTTTGGTTAACAACAATCAAGAGAATTTTTCATGTCTATTAAGCTTTCTTTAAATGCTCCTCGAAATCTGAACCTGATGCACTGCACGTTAGGAGCACTTAACTCTTAAATCTTTAATATTTAATTACTTTATGATGACCCTCGTAGAAAGTGAACTCACAGAAGAAAAATACCCCAATGCAGTTTTCTTTAATTTTCATGGGTGCCTGATTGGAAATACAAATTATGCCGCACATCTGACTGCTGCCGAAGCTGCAGTTGGACCTGATTTTAAATACGACCTCAGTAGGCCAGTAGGAGAAAGAAGCAAATTCCTTGAAAAGTATCAAGAACTCACGTTGAGTGATGAAAATTCAAGAGTGTCTGATGTAGCAAGAAAAGTCATTACTGGTGTGAATGAGCATGGTTATAAAAATGTCATATGGACAAGCGAACATCCGAAAGTTATCTTAACAATTCTGGAAAGAGATTCTGTATCTGTGGATTATATTGAATCTGTTCATGGATATTCTGTTTTAGAAGATGGTAAAGTCGTTCATAGCAAGGAATATTCTGATAAGTTGAGGAAAAAAGCCGAATTACTAAATGCGTCTCCTTTCTTGCCTAGGGTTGTTGTTAGTAACAAAGCTTCAGACATTGATGCTGCATTGAAATCGGAATGTCAAGTAATTGATTTCTTTTTTGCTCTAACTACTAAAGAAACAGAAGCTGAATTAGTAGGAACTTTTACAAAATTAAATCCTCGATTTGGGTTTGCCTATCATGAATCATTGGAAACCTTATTGAAACTAATCTAATTCGATTAATTACTCCTGTAAATAAATATCCCCCAAAGTTTAATGTTCATTCAATTTGCTATTTGGACAAATTCCTTTCATGAATTAAAACTGCTTGATGAGCAATTAATTTTCTTTTTGCCAAAAGTTCTTGATATTGTTCTTTTGTAAAGCTGAAAAGATCTATTGCATCGTTCAGACTTTTTGTAGTTTTGCGTAAATTCCCATTGTTCTCATCTGAAGTTGGTGATAGAATTACCATTAGGTCAATATCAGATCTTTCTCTAAACCTATTATTTGACATTGAGCCAACTAGATAAATTCTTTCCACATCAGGCAATCGTTTCAATTTTTCAGTTGCATCAGATAGAATTTTTGCTCTTTCTTCTTTTGATAAAGGTTTTCTATTTTTTTCAAACATTTTGTAAGTGTCAACCATTTCGGATACTATTCGGGCTCGTTCACTGACATCCAACCCGCGCAAGTCAACTTGCCTAATAATCTCGTACCTTTTTCTATCAATAGCCTTTATTTCTTCTTCAGACATTCCCCGAATAAAACTAACCATAGCAATCGTATCGGTTTTAGCTGCTTCTTCAAATTGAGTTATAGGAATGGCCAATTTAGATGCGACAAATTTTCTCCATCTATATTTTCGTCCTACTTGTCGCAACAGTTCTGTCCTTTTAAGATACTTGGGATTGTTAAAATCATACAGACCAACAATTCCTAAATCTTCCAGTCTTCTTGTATTTCTTCTCACAGAAGTCTCGGGCCATCCTTCTTTTCTAGCATCCAGCATTAAAATCTTGTAAGGTATTATTTCAACCATAGGTTCTGGGCCAGTATTTTCAACAAAATATTTTAACAAAAAGTCAAGACATGAATTCTTCTTTATTTCATGAGCATCTGCCATGCCAAGATAAATTTGATTTTTCCAATCTTGGATTTGTTCATATGGATATTTGTAACCAGCCACGACCAAATAATCGGATTCAGGAATGGAAAGCAAATTATCAATTGGAATTCTTGCCATATTCACAGCTCCAGTTTTTTCAGAGCCTCTTGAATTTCATCAGGAATTTTTTCTCCTGAATTCAAGGATTCCATCCAGGTTTCTCTATCATATTTCCAGAACATTTCTGATGCGTTAAACTGTTTTTCAAGAATCTTTCTGACTTCACTTTTGTTTCTGTCATCACAATAAACAATCATTACATAATCGACTCCTAATGTATAACCCTGAGGGACTTGCAGAGATGGTCTTGTAGTAAACTTGGCCTCAGTAATACCATTTTTTCCAACTAGATTTCTGACTTTTCCTCCCATTCTTTGCACTGCTTCTTTGTGCGCATAAATCAACCACTTTCCATGATGTAACAGATATTCCAGATCTGAATTGTAATCGAGGAGATTTGTTTCTGGAAGAATGTGAATAAGACCTTCATTTTCTATTTCTCTTGCCATTGTTATCTATGGGATAGGAGTAAATCATAAACTTATAAAGTTTGTCAAAAATCGTGTTTACACCTGTAAACAATCAAATGTTGGAGATTTTCCAATTTCTTACAAAAAACAACCAAAAAAGGCATGGTTCCATACCCATTTGAGTATGGAACCCTTCGGGTCCATGTCCTGTACAAAAAGTCTCTTTAAGTTTAAAACACATCTCCGTAAATGGAATCTTGAGAAACAATCACATGATTCTTGTTCTAATCTTATCTGCCGTTTTATAAATGTGCCTTGCAGATTCAAACATCGCCAGTTGAATCAACCCAATGAAAAAAGCGGGAGTATACACAGCAGCGGGGCAAATGACACATTCCTTCTCGCATATTTCATAGAGTTGCTCCTCGCTTCCCATAGTGAGAACTGGATAAACAGGCCGACCTCTAATCGTAAATGCGAATGTAGTTCCTCTCTTGTAAGCACAAATATATCTCGTAACATGTGGCGATTGAGAAGCATGTTCATGTAATCTCAACACCAATGGCTCAACTATCCTTTTGAAATAGAAATTGTTTATCAGAAAATGCCTATATTTGTTTATGACTTCTTGTCTCCTTTTACTTATTCTTTGGGTCAGTGGAGTAGTCTCTATAAAATAAAGCAAAGTCGCGATTTCAGATAATTTTTCCAAACCTGATTTGATTCCCATACTTACAAAATATTTAATTTCAAAAGTCATATCTTTGTGGCGAACCCAATGCATTTTTTACACCTGTAAATAAAATCCCCTAAATTCTTTATTTATGCTGTAAAAATCTAAAATTCTTAGAGAGGTTATTTAAAATGCCATCATTTGAGAAACCACAAAGACCGCAAAGAAAAATGAAAAGAATGAAGATTAAAAAATGGTAATTGGTCTATATTTTGTTCTTTGATAAGAAGATTAAACCTCAAAACCAAATAAATCATATGAAATCGAATAATCCTTGGAGAATAGTGGACAGAGTCATCCATGAATCCGATATTCTATTGGAAGTCATAGATGCTCGTATGCCAAACCGTACCCGCAATAAAAAGGTAGAGAATGAGATTCGACGAAAAAGGAAGTTTCTCATATTGGTAATAAACAAATCGGATTTGATAACAAGAAAAATGAGAATGGATTTTTTGCGAAATTTTGAATCCAGGGAAGTAATTTTTGTCTCGTGCAAAGATAGAATAGGAATCACATCTTTGAAAAAAATGATTTTGAATTTGGCCAGAAAGATACGATATCGGGATTATATAAGAGTTGGAGTTGTCGGTTACCCTAACACAGGTAAATCATCAGTCATAAACGTTTTAGTCGGGTTCAAATCGGTTGCCAGAACTTCTCCAGTTGCCGGATTTACTAAAGGAATTCAGTGGATAAGAGGTAAAGGTAACATCATGTTTTTGGACACTCCAGGAGTGATACCTTTTGGTGAGAATGATGAGACAGAACAAGCGTTGATGTCTGCTATAGACCCGAATAAACTTGTAAACTCAGATATTGCTGCTATGAGAATAATACAATTGTTTTTGGACCATGATAAGAAGATTTTAGAAAAATTCTACGATGTGAAGATAGAGACTGATGATCCGTTTGAAATTCTATTGCAAATAGGAAAAAGAAGGAATCTCCTAAAAAAAGGAGGTAAAATAGACGAAATTAGGACCGCTTTGACTGTAGTTAGAGATTGGCAGAGAGGAAATTTACTATTGAACTTATAATGATTTTAGTTGAGAAAATGAGCAAAGATGAGATTTAAATTTGGAGAGAAAATCAGATTTGAAGAAAAGGGGAAAGAGTTTAGAGGTATTTTTGTTGAATACCACTCTGAACAAGGAATTGTTCTTGTAGATTTTTCACACGACTATTACAAAATAGGTGTTGCTTTAAAGGACTTGAAGAAAGGCTGGAAGAAATGATCGAAATTTGTAGAATCTGCATGAGTGATATGAAAAAAGAAGGAACTCTTGAAACAGTCAATAATAAGAAAATGATATTGTACTCGGTGAATTTTAAATAATCCAAATTCTCACATTTTTTACACCTGTAAATAAAATCCCCTAAATGTTAATGTTCATTCAATGTGTGGTGGGAGCACTTCCCAACACTAACTTCGAGGAATTGTTTACAACTGTAAAGTAGTAGGTCATGTTTATAGGTTGTCATTGACAAATTAATAATAAACTGACAGGATAATCCGGTTGTCTTGGAAAGGATGCGTTCATAGCAGCCTCTGTCAAGTGTTCGGCTATCAATATGTCGTCTGGACTATAACTCGGCATATGAAACCTGCGCTTGTTAAGTATTGCCCTGACGCGAAGGAGATCACCTTTAGACTCAGTTGATAGGTTAAGTTCGATTTCAACATGATCAAGGAACTCTTTCACCGGGTCCAGTTGTCAGTTTACATTGCTTTCCAAAAGGGGTAAAATATGGCTAAGAAAAAATCGGCAAAGAAATCAAAATCCAAGAAAGTAAAATACAGCGGAAGAAGACCAAGCAACAAAAGCAAGTCTTCTAAAGTAAAAAAATTAATCAAACTTGCAAAGTCAAAAAAGTGATTTAAAGCAATGGCAAATTTCTAATTTTTATCTTTCTGAATTATTTACACCTGTAAATAAAATCCCCTAAATGGTAATGCTGACGTGTTGCCCGGTGGGAAAATTTTGTAAACAAAATTTGATTAAATTCATGCCATGAAGAATCTGGGAGAAATTAAGAGTCCTGAACTTGAGATAGCCAGAACTAGCAACATATCATAGAGATTCAAAGGAACGGTGCTGAACAACAATTGCAAAGGAGGCAAGTAGATAATCATCAAATAAATCAGTATTGAAAATGCTATACTGACAAAAAGATACTTGTTTGAAAAAACGCCCGATGAAATGAAGGATTTGGTTTCTGACCGGCAATTAAAAGCGAAAAATAGTTGGAATAAGATGCCTACGCTAAACACCATTGTTCTTGCCTTTTCTAGGCTGCCGTTTACCCACATCTGATAGATGAAGATGGAAAGTTCTGTGACAAGTGCAAGGCTGCCAGCTGCTATGAGAAAAATTTTCATGCCAGAGAGGATGCTGGCTTTTGGATCCCTCGGTTTTTTCTTCATCAAATCTGGCTCTTTAGGATCTACTGCGAAGGCAGCACCAGGTACACCTGAAATTAGATTCAGAAGCAATATCTGAATGGGAAGTAAGGGTAAAGGAAGTCCTGCAAAAGAGGTAATCGCGACTAAAAAGATTTCACTCATGTTCACAGTCAGCTGGTAGCGAATGAATTTTCTTATGTTTGAGTAAATTCCTCTACCTTCTTCGATGGCATGCACTATAGTTGCAAAATTGTCGTCTTTGAGAACTATTTGGGATGCCTCCTTGGCGACTTCGGTTCCCTTCAAGCCCATCGATATTCCAACATGGGCCTCTTTCAGAGCAGGTGCATCATTAACACCGTCCCCTGTAACCGCGACAATGTGCCCTCTCTTCTTCAGAAAGTTCACAATTGTCAACTTGTGACGTGGCGTGACTCGAGCGAAAATGTTTATCTCGTCGATTCTTTCGAATAGAGTCATCTCATCCATCTTGTCCAATTCCTCGCCAGTGACAACAGCTTTGTTGTCGTCGTAAATTCCCAACTCTTTCGCGATGGCTATTGCGGTAATCTTATGATCACCAGTCAACATTTTCACCTCAATTCCCGCATCTTTGCATAATTTGATAGAATCTTTCATCTCCTTCCTCGGAGGGTCATAAATCCCGACCAATCCCACAAAAACAAGACTGTGCTCTATCTCATGGCCGTATGTCTCACTTTTTTCCAGATGCCTATATGCCAGGGCGATCACCCGAAGTCCCTCTTCGCTCATTTTATGCACAATTTTCGAAACATCGTTCTTTTCTTTCAACGTCATTGGAACTACGCGGCCGTTTATTTGGAATTTTGTGGATAAACCGATTATTTTCTCGGGGGCACCCTTCACATAAGCGATTTTCTTTTTATCGTGTTCGTAAACTGTCGTCATCATTTTTCTGTCCGAAGAGAATGGAAACTCTGAAACTCTGGTATAATCTTTGGAAAACTCCTCCTTCCAAAAGTTTGCCTTAGCAGAAGCCACTAAAAGTGCAACCTCGGTAGTGTCGCCCACACCTTTCCAAACGTCTTTTTTGTGCAACGAAGCATCATTATTCAAAATTGAAATGGTGAAAGCCATTTTCAAATCTTCGTCTTTGTTTACGTCGATCTTATTTCCGTCGACCAAGAATTCTCCAATAGGGTCAAATCCTATGCCGGTGATTTCGACTGTTTTAGTTCCGACAAATAATTCCTTGGCGGTCATTTCATTTGTAGTCATTGTCCCCGTTTTGTCCGCACAGATAACTGTCACAGAACCTAGGGTTTCGACGGATGCAAGTTTCCTCACAATGGCGTTCTTTTTGGCCATTCTGTGTGTTCCGATTGCAAAGGTCATTGTGATTAATGCTGGCAACCCCTCCGGAACCGATGAAACTGCAAGAGATACCGAAGTTAGGAATATGGTAAAAAAATCATAGCCCCTCAGGTAACCGAGTGAAAATACTCCGCATGCTAAAAGAAGAACGAAGGCTCCCAACCATTTGGAAAAATTAGTAAACTTGATCTGCAATGGAGTTTCGAGATCCTTTTCAACAATCAATTCCGATATCTTCCCTATTTCTGTGGAATCGCCGATTTCTACGACTATTGCTCTCGCAGTTCCAAATATCACAAATGTTCCGGTGTAGGCCATGTTTCTTCTTTCCGCGAGAATGACATCACGCATAGTCTCCGAATTTTTCATTATAGGCATGGATTCCCCAGTCAAAACCGATTCGTCTATTTTGAAGTTTGAGGATTCGATGATTCTTGCATCTGCAGAAACTCTGTCGCCTTCTTGAAGTAATATGACATCGCCCGGCACGAGCTTCCTGGCAGGAATCTCTATTAGTTTACCATTTCTGAAGACTTTTGCCTTCGTGACGATATATTTCCTCAAAGTCTCCATAGTCCTCTCGGCGCGATATTCCTGAATAAACCCCAAAATAACCGTAATAAAAATGACGATACCGATTATGAGCGCATCAATGGTTTTCCCTAAAAAAACTGAGACAAGCATCGCAGCTAGAAGTATGTAAATGAACGCGTTTTTGAACTGCTTGATAAAAATTTTAGCTGCCCTGATTCGCTTCCTTTCGACTATTTGGTTGAAGCCGTATTTTTTTCTCCTATGTTTAGCTTCTTTGTTAGTAAGTCCGCGATCAGAAGTTTTTAATAAAGCCATTACTTCTGACGCTTCCTTAGTGTGCCACAAAATTTCCATAAGATTAATTAGAAATCAGACCGTTAAAAATAGGGGGATTCAAACCCAGGGTTAGGAACACTTCGGATCCACGATTTTTTACGCCTGTAAATAAAATGAACCTTAAATTTTTAACTGCCTCTAAAAACTATGATTTCCTTTATCTTCTTCTGCTAATCCTTCTTCTTCCTCTTTTTCCAAATCTATCGTCTTTTACTGTTTCTTCAGTCCTATTTATTTGAACAAAGGATTTCACATTTTTCACACTTGTTATATATCCAGCAACCAAGTTCCTGATTTTTCTCGACGTAAAAGAAACAAATGGTGTTAACGCTTTCTTATTATCTTCAAAACTTACACTGAAAGATTCTGGGTGTTTTTCCATAAGCTCTTTACCTATGTTTTTCACAAATGTGGTTTTTATTCTTCCCATTAATCAACATCCCCTTGCATTATTGATTCTTATATGTTTATTTAAGTACTCCGAGTAAAAGGCATGTATCAATAACCGATGGTGGGACCAAAACAGTTATCTACCAAAATCCTAATTTAATTGATGCTCAAAATCGAAATTCACAACATGGTAATAACAGTTCAATTTTCAGATAGGATAGACCTTGATAAATTAGCCAGTAAATTACCGAGTGGTGCCGAGTATTTTCCTGACAATTTTCCAGGTGTGGTTTATCGTATGAAGAAACCGAGAGCAAGTTTTCTGATATTCTCTTCAGGAAAGTCCACATGCACTGGCACTGCCTCTGAAAAAGATGCAAAGGAAGCGATAGATAATATGTTAAAATTGTTGAAAGGCATGGGGATTGCTGTAAAAATTCCTAAAATTGAAATTCAAAACATCGTTGCATCGACAAAATTAGATACAAGATTCGATATCGATAAGATGGCTTTTGAACTAGAAAATTCTGAGTACGAACCAGAAACATTCCCAGGTTTAGTTTACAAAATGGAAGGAAGTGTTACTTTTCTTATATTCAGCACAGGAAAAATAGTTTGCGTTGGAGCAAGGTCCACCAATGACATTAAAGAATCGTTTGATCGTCTTGTTAAAAAATTGAGAAAGATTAAAGCACTAAAATGATTTTTAAAAAGTGGAAAATGAAAAGTAATACTACTTTAAAATTTAATATTATAATATGGTAGAATACACTTCTGATGAGGTAAACATGCTAATTCATGTACTCAAAAATATAAAAACTCAAAAAAAAGGAAAGAAGGAGAAAATTGAAAAGACTATAAGATATCTTGACCAAAGGCACAAGTTCTTCAATCCAACGAGAGATATGCTGATTTATATAATTGATCATGGTGAGAAATTCGGTTTGAACCAAGCACTTCTTAGCAAGATGAAAGAAGATTTGGCTGGTAAAGAATAATTTTCAACTTCTTCTTTTCTTGTAGAGTTTTGGTATATACTAGTATTTCCTGGTATTCCATCAATCTCTTACATCATGAGTTGCGCAAGTTTTTACATGACTATGATAAAGCCTTGCTGATTTTCTTAAATGACATTTAGGGCAAACATGTTTCAATTTAATCACTTCAATTCAACAGAAAACAATTATTATCTAATATTCCAAAGATATACTAGAAATTAATTCTATCTGTTTCACATTATTGATATTATCCATTGGTATCGCAAGGATTAGTGCATTGAATAAGGCATTATCGATTCTGACATATACTTTAGAAGACTAATTATTGTTATGGAATCATTTAATTTTTCTTGTGAAAAATAAGAAAATTTTTGAAAGTCTTGATAAAAAAAATGATGTGATATATTACAAATTGATTCTGTAAATTTTTTAACCTAAAGTAAATAATGCGGGAAGTATGTCATGGCATATCATTCAATGCGAGCGCATGCCTTGAATGATTTAGCGATGCACTATTTTTTTACAGCTGTAAACAACCAAATGTAGGAGATTTACCATTTTGAGACACTGCTCGGTGGGAGCACTTTTTTGTATTTTCTGTAAAAATCATTTTTAATTGAAAAGTGTATTAATTCTTATGCAAGATTTTAAAAAAAAAGAAGAATTTAACTGGTATGCAGCCAAGCTTTCGTTAATCATACTCGCAGTTTTTGCTTTGCAAAATATCTTTCCTTTTTACACTGATAACTTCGCCTTGATTTCTTCAACATTTTTTCAACAGCCCTGGTCAGTTCTGACATACATCTTCCTTCATGCAAACCTGAATCATGTATTTTCAAACTTGTTTTCGCTTGTTCTATTTGGATTAATTCTTGAAAAAATAGTAGGATCAAGAAATTTCCTCCTAGTATTTTTCTCTTCTGGAATATTCGCAGGAATTGTGAGCCTGTTCTTCTATCCTTCAGTCATAGGAGCGTCAGGGGCAATATTTGGAATAATGGGGGTATTGGCTGTGATAAGGCCGAAGATGGTTGTTTTCGCTTTCGGAATCCCTATTCCGATGATAGTTGCAGTGATAATATGGGCTGCTCTTGATCTAGGAGGAGTTTTTTATCCTAGCTCTATTGCAAACATTGGACATTTGGCTGGACTCGGTGCTGGAATTGTTGTTGGATTCTTGATAAGGCCTAGGTACAAAGTTGCTGAGAAGAAGAAGGAAAAAATAAAGCTAGATGAAGAATATTTCAGAGAATGGGAAAAGAAATATATGAAACATTAACATTGGGAACTCTTTACAGCTGTAAATAAAATCTCCCAGTTTGCTTCAAATTCGATTCACTTCGGTTCCACAAGGCTTTTTAAAAAGGAAAGCAATAATAATGTAATGAAAATCCATATTTTACCGATATTATTTGGATTCCTGTTGACTTTCGGATACTTGGCTACAGCTCGGAATACGAATGTAGTGATTGCGAGCCCAGGCATATTACCAGACAATGTGTTTGCAGTTTTTCAAGACGTGTTTGAAAGATTCCAATTATTATTTACATTCAGCCCTCAGGATAAGGCCAAACTTCATCTTCAATTCGCTGAAAGAAGGCTGGCTGAATTGAACGAATCCATTGCACTGAATAAGACAGATTTGATTCCTGGTCTCACACAAAGGTTTGAGAGAGAGATGAATGAAACTGACAGGGAGATAAATGTAACCAAGGCTTCAGGGCAAAATGTGACAGAACTTGCCGAGCATGTTGCGGCGGTCACTTTCAAACATCGGCTTGTTCTCCAAGACGTAGAGGAGAATGCTCCTGATCAAGCTAAAGACAACATTGAACATGCCATAAACGTCTCTTCTCACGGCCATGAGACTGCTGTTGAAAACATCTTAGAACACAGAAATATAACCGGGCTTGTCAACGTCACCTTCATAGTTGGAAACCAGTCATTCACTGAAACCTTCAATGTTACGACTAGAGAAAATCAGACTCACGTCGAAAAAGAGAGCGAACACAATCAATCATGTGAAGAAAACTGCAATGAAACCATCAGGATAAATCCGGCAGGTCATGAGATACCTCAGAGAGCGCATGAAGAGGAAAATGAAACTTCAAACACTAACACGACAACTATAGTAACCACAACCACGACTCGTGGGAAAAGCGGCGAACACGAAAACAAGTCTAATTCGACTGGAAATGATTGAAACTTGTTCTAATCATAACCCCAAATATTTGAAAAGACAATTACTAAAGGGGAACGATGCCTGAAAACGTGAAGTCTTGTGTGATAAAGAGCTGCGACAAAAAAGCCACTGAGACCTGCACGAATTGCTGGATTCCTGTGTGCGACATCCATGTCAAAAGACACAGAATACCGATTTCTAGGAGCGGGGACAAATCGCACGATGAGAGATCTGCCCCTGTGTGCATAAACTGTTTTGAAGTTTTGAAGAGTACTAAACTGAGCAGGATATAGAATCTTTATATCTACTTCTTCCAATTAAACAAATTACATTTAGAAGCTCCCATCGTCTAGTCCGGTTAAGGATCATGGCTTCTCGACGTTTGGGAAAAAGCCATTGACACGGGTTCAAATCCCGTTGGGAGCAAGTTTTTTACATATGTAAACAATTTACAGCTGTAAACAAGATTTTCGAACCTACATCATTCATTAATATTTAATGATGTTAGTTGTGAATATGCAAGTGCAGAAAAACAAGATTGTCGCACAAGGTATTAAATTTTCAATTTTAGAAGAGGAAAATGAAGTTGCTCGAGCTTATCTTTATATTTTACCTTCTGACTCACCATTTGCATATCATTCAAAACCGTTCGGATTTATGACAGGAGTTTTTGTTGAAACATCAAAGCGAGGTCAGGGTTATGGAACTGCTGTTCTAAAAGAGCTAATAGAAGTAGCAAAGCAGGAATGTTACAAACTGATTACAACAAGCAGAGATGATAATCCAGAAGTTCATAAATTATATGAAAGATTAGGATTTCATAGACACGGCAAAGAATTTAGAATTGATTTTGAGTAATTATTTACAGCTGTAAATAAAAATCCCCTAAATGTTAATGCTGATGCTATGCTCGTCGGGAGCACTTTTATAGATAAAGATTAGAGTTTCATCCTTCAAATTAGAGACATGGCAGATTTTTTCACTTTAGAAAAAAATCAATTAGAAAACTTGGATAAGATACTGAAATCTTTGGGTTATCTAACATTGGCAACTGTACCTTCAATACCTCCCACAAGAGCTTATTTTTTGAATTTGGAACTTCAAAGCCAAAGCCAAAATGAAAAGCATTATAGATGTGAAGCTGAAGTTTCTGTTTTTCCTGATAGAGCTGTTTCTATAAATCCAATGCTACTTATGTATAACGGTACTCCAGATAGACTTAAAGAACTTAGAGAGAAGATACCTTTAACTGAGGCACCAGAGTTACTTATTCGAAGAGTGTTAAAACTACACTCATAATTATTTACAGCTGTAAAAACTTTGTTTACAACTGTAAAAAACAGCCGAATGTTGGAGCAGTCACAATTTGATACACTGCTCGTCGGGAGCACATTATAATTTTTTAGCATATTCTTCTTTCAGCCTTTGTAGAAGAATAGGATCTAGTTTAGGATTGGACTTTTCGGCATGATTGAATTATAATTTTTTAGCATATTCTTCTTTCAGCCTTTGTAGAAGAATAGGATCTAGTTTAGGATTGGACTTTTCGGCATGATTGATGATGTATCCTAGCATCTCTTTTGTAGGATTGAAGAATTTTAGCCTCTGCTCAAGGTATTTTATCTGCTTTTCTAGTCTTGTAGGCTCTAGACTTTTGGATTTTTTGACTTTAGAGTTGATTCCTCTCAACATAGCAAGAATTTTTTTCACTTCTTCGGAATCGTACGTTTCCATAAAATAATATTGTTTTTGAAATGTTAAATAAAGAGAAAGCTTAAATACTCAACTTCCGATTGTAATCTAAAGAAAAAGTACAAAGCTCGTGACAATTAGCGTTGGTTTACATACTAATTCTAATGCTCTTGTGGCTTGATCGAAAAGGAGAATCAATATGAAATTCGAAGAGATGAACATAGAGAAGAGCGTATACGATTCACTTAGCGGTATCGGTTTTGAAAAGCCTACGAGAATTCAGATTGAAACTATTCCTTTCATCAAGCAAGGTCATGACGTTATTGGACAATCGGAAACAGGGTCTGGAAAAACAGGAGCCTTTGGGATTCCTCTGGTAGAGAAAGTTGTAAAGGGCGGTAAGATTCAAGCTCTAGTTTTGGCTCCTACAAGAGAACTTTCACTGCAAATAGCAAGTGAGCTCAAGAAATTCTCACGCCTCAAAGGACTTTTCATACAAGAGGTTTACGGAGGGGTATCAATGGAACCTCAGTTTTCTGGCCTGAAGCATGCGGAAATTGTCGTCGGCACTCCTGGTAGGGTTCTAGACCACATGAAAAGAGGAACAATGGACGCGAGAAATTTGAAAATGTTTGTTTTGGACGAAGCCGACAAGATGATAGACATGGGCTTCATCGAAGACATCATGACGATAGAGCAGCACATCCCGAAAGACAGGCAAACTCTTCTGTTCAGTGCTACCATGCCATACAACTTGGCAAAAATGAGGGACAGATTCACAAAAAATGCAAAAAAGATACAGACAGAAACTAAAGTAAGAGATGACATCTTAAAACAATTTTACGTCGATATTGATCAAAGAAGCAAATTTTCTTTACTAGTTCACTTGATTAACCAAGAGGACGGGGAACTGGCAATAATTTTCTGCAATTCAAGGAAAGAAGCGGATGCAGTCTCTAGAAACCTTCAGAACAACGGCATAAACGCGACGGCTTTGCACGGAGGTTTGACTCAGTCAAGGAGAGAAAAAGTAATGGCAGATTTCCATCGAGGTATCGTAAAAATTTTAGTTGCAACTGACGTGGCTGCGAGAGGTTTAGACATTAAAAATGTCACTCACATTTTCAATTACGGGATTCCGAAATATGCAGAAGATTACATGAATAGAATTGGAAGAACTGCCAGAGCAGGAGAATCTGGAAAAGCCATCTCTCTTTTGACCAGAGAAGACCACAATGCATTCAGAAAAATAATACACAATTTTGATTACGATATCCAGAAAATGGAAGTCAGAGATTTCAAAATATTGCCATTCAACACTTACAGATCTGCCGAACACACATCCTTTGGAAGGAGAAGATTTGGTTCAAGATTCGGCAGACGATTTTCCAGAAGAACCTATCATTAATTTCTATTTTTCCTTCTCGACCCAAGAGAATTTTTTCTGAAGATTCTTCGAATAGAATTTTTTCCAGTCAAAATCGGCCTTCTTGCTCCACTTGTAATAAATTCTGGGATCTATGTAGCTCTTCAGCGAAGTGTTTAGATTGTAGTCCTTCGTCTCCTTCATCAGCTTTATCTTTAATTCCATGGATTTGACACGTTCCGGAGTCTTCTTTCCTTTCTTTTCCTTCAACATCTTCAACCTGTCGACTTTTTTCTCGAGAGTCTCTTTCCATTTAGCAGGCAGTTTCCTCTTGTGGTTACATACTATGGCTGCCTGAAGATTTGCCATGGTAGCAACATATTTTTTATAATCTACCGGATCGCTCTCAGATATTTTTTCTTTTTTCAGATAATTTTCAACCTCTCTGGATGCATGATAAGTACGAAAGACTTTGGCGCTGATTTCTGGAACGACAGAACTCAGGAATTCATTCACATTCTCTGATCGAACGCCTTCAAAAATTGAAGGCTTGGATTGAGAAATGAATTCTTTTAAATTTTTCACTACCTGTTCTGGTAATTCTATATCCTTCTGCAATCTGACAGAATCCTTTCCCAGGAAATCAAACTTGACGTGATTTCCTTCTATTTTCAGATTACTTGGAGTCAAGGTAGTCGCGCCTACAGTGTCAGCTTCATCTTCATCTTTTTCATCACCAACTCTCATGCTCAATGAATCGATAAGATAACAGGCAGTAGCTATTTTTCTCGTCTTGATGTCAGGAGAATTCAAGTTGTCGTTAATGTGTTTCTTCAGCAGATCATACTTCTTTCCCAACTCACTCGCTTTATTAAACTTCTCGATCTCTCTCTCTTGCTTGGGAAAAGAAGTATCAGATAACCAAACATATTTTTCTTTGCCTCTTAATTTATCGTCCCATCTTGCAATCCACATAAAATTTTGGTTCCATACGATCTGTTTCCATTTTCCTGGTGGCCTTGGAGCATCAGGAGAAAGATTCAAGATTATCTCCTCTTCAGTCGCTCCCTCTTTCCATTTCCCTCTTAACGGGTGTTTGCCTCTTCCCATGAAAATTGAACTCGGCTCGGCCATGTAATTTCCAAGTTCGACAACCTCGCCGTCCACAGTTGCAAATCCGTATTTTTCTTTATTTTTCTCGCGAATCTCTTTTCTTGTTGAAGCTAATTTCTTCTTTTCTTCCTTTGTAATTTTCAGCTTCTCTTCTCTTTCTTTCTCTACATACTCTTTGATTTCAGAAAAGTCAAAATCCTGTTTCGAACCTTGAACCCCAAGAGCTTTGCAGAAATCATCAAAGAAATTCTTTATAAAAACTGGATCTTCCACATATTCAGTTCCCAACTTCCTCACCCATGCGACAGCCATCTCTTCCTGTTTTGCAGTGAGTGAAATAGTTTTTCCTCTGAACTTGAGACGGAAACCTTTAGCTTCGTACTTGGGAACAATAACCCCTTTGTGAATCAATTGCTTCATTCTAACTTCCTCTTGTGCTATGATTAAATATTTCGAACTTATTTAAAATAAACAGTCGAAACACCTCCTTTTATTTGGTCCCAATTCGAATTATTCTTAGTGATAAATTGAGAGTATTGAAATCAATCGACCCAATGTCAACAGCGAGGATTTCAGCTGTGATGGGCGTCATATGGGGCCTAGTAGTTGGAATCATGATCGTGCTGGGTCTCTCCGTAGCTGACTTCACGGGAAGAATGTTCCAGGGCTTCGAGATGATGGGGATGGGACCTGCAGTCGGAATTGCTGGACTGATAATATTCCCGATAAGTTACGGGATAGCCGGGTTCATCGGAGGATACCTTTTCGCTTGGCTGTACAACTGGGTTGCTAAAAAATTCGGTGGAGTTAAAGTAGACCTTTAACTTCGTGATCAGATGAGAAGAGATGTAATAGTCCTCTTTCTATTCTTTTTGCTACTCATCGTAGTGGTTGTTGGATATTATTTTTTGAAGTTTGATGTCAATTCTCTGTTCCCTAGTCATGACAAGACACTGAGAAATAACTCCACAAACAGTTGAATAGTTTTAATAGTTAGTCGAATTATCTTATGAGTTAGGCAGGGGTACCCAAGTCCGGTCAAAGGGACATGGCTTAGGACCATGTGGCTTAGTGCCTTCGCCGGTTCAAATCCGGCCTCCTGCACTAAATTAGTTTTTTCCCGCTTTCGAAAATGTGAATACAATTAACGGGGCATAACTGAGCTGCGTCCATGTTTGACTTCAATTCATCGAGCTCCAAAACTTGTGTTTCTCCTTCCCATTTAGAACCTTTCAAGTCGCTTTTCGAATCTTCGTTCATCTCCCAGAATTCCTCGCAAGAAGCAGCACATGCCGTACAACCTATACATTCAGATCTCACGTGGACGATTTTGTATTTCATGATATCTCTTGATACTAAGAAAAGAAAGCAGTTAAATTTATCCCTAACCTTACAAATGTAATTCAGTTAGTATGGTCAAAAGAAAGGAAATGCCAGACTGGGGAGAATTCGTCCTATGTACGGTTGAAAGAATCACCCCTTATGCTGCATGGTGCAGGATGGACGAATATCCTGGCATCGAAGGGATGATACATGTCTCTGAAGTCTCGGGAAAGTGGGTCCATGACATCAGAGAATTCGTAAAACCGAACAAGCAGTATGTTGCAAAGGTAGTCAAGATAGATTACCAGAAGAACGCGGTCAATCTCAGCTTGAAGAGAGTAACCAAATTTGATGAGAGGGAGAAAACAAACGCCTTCAGGAGAAACCAGAGGGCAGAGAAGATGCTTGAGATGGCTGGAAGGGAGATGGGAAAGTCCGTCGAACAAGCTCATGAAGAAGTGGGATATCTCATTCAGGAAAAATTCGGAAGAAAAGGAGATGTCGATCAAGGCCGAAGTCGAGCTGAGAAGCTATTCGAAGAACGGTTTGGCAGAAATCAAGAAAATCCTAGGAGAGATAGAGAAGGAAACCGGAGCGTCAATCAGGTACATCTCAGCCCCGAAATACAGGCTTGAAGTCTCCACCAAGGATCCGAAGAAGACAGAAAAGAAATTGAAAGAAACTCTCGAAAAGGTTGTCTCAAAGATGGTGAACATAGACGGAGAGGGAAGTTACAAATTTATCAAGCAGTGATGGAATGGATGAATTTTTGGTAATAGCGGATGAAAAAAACAACCCGGTTGGGATGAAAATTCGAAGTGCAGTTCACAATGACGGAGATTGGCACAGGGTTTCTCACGTTTGGATTTTCAATTCCCATGGAGAAATACTGATCCACAAGAGGTCTGCTGACACGGATCTTTATCCTAACAAATATGACACCCTGGTCGGAGGCCATGTGATTTACGGGGAAAGTTATGTGGACACGGCTCTGAAAGAACTGAGAGAGGAGATCGGTCTTGTAATCCAACCAGATGATTTGATCCACGTCGAAGACCACGTAGCAGACTGGAGAGATGGGAAGAAGTTAAACAGGGAGTTCAGGAAAGTCTTCGCACTGAGATTCAATGGAAAGATTTCGGATATGAAATTTGATAAAGACCTCACAGACACAAGATTCGTGAAAGTGAAAAAACTGAAAGGCATGATGAAGAAGGAAAAAGGTAGTTTTGTTTCTGTTACTTATGCAAAAAGAGTTCTCCCAAAAATAGAGGCATTGATGAAGTGAAGATGAGGAAATGCCCCAGTTGCGAGATTTACACGTTTAAGGAATTATGCCCCAGGTGCAATCAAAAATCGATAAATCCAAACCCGCCGCCGTTTTCCCCTGAAGACAGGTACGGGAAGTACAGAAGGATGGTTTCTAAAATTTAAATATATCCAAAAGAAATTCCAATAGATATTGTGGTGTAATGAGTACTGACATTCACGAAATTGAGAAGCCGAAGCTGAAGAATCCTGTGTTCATAGAGGGACTTCCCGGAGTAGGGAATGTGGGAAGGATAGCTGCCGGGTATCTAGTCGAGGAACTCAAGGCAAAAAAATTCGCCGAACTGTATTCTTCGCATTTCATGCCGTTTGTTTTACTTCATCAATCTTCAGCCGTGCATGTACTGAAAAATGAATTTTATTATTGGAAGGCGAAGAAATCGGGGCAGAGAGATTTGATAATTCTTATTGGGGACAGTCAGAGCGTCGATCCAGGCGGCCATTATGAGATAGCAAATACGATTCTCGATTATGTGGAAAAGTTTGGATGCAAGGAGATGTTCACTCTGGCAGGATTGAGCGTCGGAGAAGAGGCTTCCAAACCAAAAGTGATCGGAGCAGTGAGCGAACCCGAATTGATAAAAAAATACGATGGGGCGGGGATTGATTTTGATGCAGGAAGCAAAGTCGGAACCATTGTCGGTGCTTCAGGCCTTTTGATTGGATTGGGTAGGCTGAAAAACATGAAAGGGACTTGTCTCCTTGGGGAAACGGTTGGATTTCCTATAATTCCTGATCCTAAGAGTGCAGAACAGTTGCTCAAAGTCCTCATGAAACTCCTGAAACTTGACGTGGATACGAGCAAGCTCGACAAGAAGGTCAAGGAGATGGAAGACTTCATCAAGAAAATAGAAGACGTGCAGAGGAAGGCTGCAATGGGAATGATGAGACCTCCTGAGAAACCTGGCGAACAGAAAGAAAAACTGAGCTACATAGGATAGGTTTAAATGGATTCTTGTTTAATAATTCTTGTGATACAATGCCGACTAAACTTTTGATACCCCGCGAAGAGTATCTAGCTGCAGGCCTTCACATAGGAATGAAGCAGAGAACTGCTGACATGAAGGAGTTCATCTACAACATCAGAGACGATGGGTTGGCTGTTCTCAACCTGAGCAAAGTCGACGAGAGGATAAGACTGGCTGCGAAGTTTCTTGCAAGAGGAAAATATGTTCTAATCGTCGGCAGAAAGATGGCCGCACAGGAGAGTGTTAAAAAATTTGCTGAAGTGATTGATGCTAAATCTTCAACAGGAAGATTCCTGCCTGGGACATTGACAAATCCTCAATTTAAAAATTATTATGAAGCTGACATAGTTCTTGTGTCCGATCCACTGATAGATTACCAAGCCCTCAAAGAGACAGTGACTGCCAGGATTCCTGTGATTGGGATTTGCGATACATTTAATGAGACAAGGAACATTGATTTGATAATTCCCGCGAACAACAAGGGGAAAAAGGCTCTGGCAACTTTATTCTGGCTGCTCACGAGGGAAGTTCTTAAAGAAAGAGGAACTATTAAATCGGATGAAGAGTTCAAGTACAAGATTACTGATTTCGGGAAAGAAGAATAGGATCCTAAGGCCATGACTGCAACTGTGAAATACTAAAATCGTCAACATACATTTGTACTTGGAATCCTGTGTCCTCCACGCATTCCGTTTCACCGGCAGCAACATTACGCGTATTTTGCCACCATATTCCAGAATCCCACACATCATTAGGAAGTGGTCGCACGTTGCTACTTGGTAACCCTAAAAATGGGTGTGTACCATCAACTACAATATCAAGCAAAGTTTGAGTAGCGTGGTCATATACTATTTGGAAATGGTGCCAAACTGCTTTTGTAAGCGTGTATGACCCAATATTTGTAAATGATTTATCTGGGGTTTGAAATTGGAACCTCCACGAATCCGATGAACTGCTGTCCCAATATGCAGCTACCTGAATTGAGCCCATCATGACTAGACCTATTATTGGGTTGCGTGTTGTAGGCACAGACAACGCATCTGTGGGAATCATTACCCAGAAATCAGTAAGTTGTATTGACCCCGAGCCAGTTGGTACTACATTATGTATCATCATTGAAAGTTTGCAACCTGTCTTTACATCGCTAAGGTATTTCACTGCTTTACTACCGGAATGAGTTGGAATGCCTGTGTAAACTCTGTGGTAACCAGTAGGAGGCGTTAAATCTGGATATTTGTCTGATCCAGATTGATCTATATCAGCTCCATTATGAGCAGGCGTTTGAGTTTGAGCATTCCCAGCATTGGGTCCATCATCTCCATGATACCAACCGATTGTTCCACTACGAACATTAGGAGGAGAATTTGCAGATGTATAGCTTTCAAAATCATCTGAAAATAAAACATTCCCTTGAATAGGACTAGTTGTAGTAGTTGAAGAAGTTGATGTAGAAGTTGTAGATGTTGTTGGAAATGTAGTTGTTGTTGATGTTGTACCGATCGTTACGCTTGTTGTTCTAGTCGAAGTAGTGGTTCTAGTCGTAGTTGTAATTGGAAGTTGTCTTGTGCTGCAAATCCACTCATAGTCATTTCTTCTCAAACAGTTCAAAGGTTGATTCCTGCTTTTACACTGCCAAGTGACTTGATTAGTCTGGGAACAGCGAATATCCGATCCATTAAAAGGACTAAACACTCCTCCTGTGACCGCTCCATTATCTGAAGAAGAGGGAACATAGTTACTTGCTACATATACAGCAACAAAAATTACTAGAAGAAGCAGGAGAATAGTAGCGGCGGCCACGCCTTTCATAAAAATTATTTATTATTTCAGAACTTAAACATATATAATTCGACTGTAAAAAGAAGAGTAAAAAAGAAAAAGATTACGAAAGCAAAAGATTCTCTACGTCTTGATCTGTAATGCTTGCGATAGCTTGTTCTAGTTCATCGTCGATTGTTCCGACAACCTGATTTTCTGCCAACTTTTGTTCTGGAGAAAGGACTATTGGTTGCTGAACTACACTCGGTTTTTCAAGGAAGAAGAATGCAAAGAGGATTCCAACTACTATCAGAGCAATTCCACCAATTAGCAGTTTGTTCATTTCTTATCATCCCTGTCCGGTATTATTCCCCGTCCTGTTTTCAGAACCGGTTGTAGTTGTTGTTTGTGTATTTGTTGTGTTTGTAGTTGTGGTAGTTGTCTCAGTTGTCGTGGTAGTTGTCTGAGTAGTTGTAGTTGTCGTCTCTTCTTCTTCTGTTTCAGTGGTTGTGGTTGTTGTTGCTGAACGGCAAACCTTTGGATATTTGATGCAGAACCTTACGCACCTTTCGTCAGTTGAGTTGTCCACACAGAACTCCTTCAATTCTTTCCTGCATCTTTCGTCTTCCAGATTATCTTTACAGAATAATCTGAACACTGATTTGCATCTTTCGTCAGTTGGATTTTCGTTACAGTATTCTCTGATCTTTTCACGGCATGATCTGTCTTCAACTTTTTCACAGAATCTGTTTCCTATACCCCTCGCTATGTCTTTACATCTCTCAGGGGAGCTTTCACACAGATCCTCGATTTTCTCGGCAGCCTCTTCGGGTTTGGCCTTTCTCTCAGATTCCAATATGTAGGCATTCCAATTCTGGTCGTTGATTTTGATAGTTCCGAACCAGATTAAATGATCTCCTTTCAGAGTGGAGGAAATAGAGAGAGTTCCAATCATCGTGTCGTTCAGATATATGTCTGCTGATGCAGTGTCGTTTGTTGTTTGTATATTCCTAAGCCTGTATCCATCCGAGTCTAAATGCAGAATACCCGCTGCCAATTCAGTTTCGTTTCCGCCTAAACTAACTATGACTTTAGCTATTCCTACTTTCAGCATCTTGAAGTTCGCTGGGTCAGAAGATGTTACGATACCTCTACCAAGAACTACTAGGGTCTTGATCCTAGGTTTAAGTGATTCTTGAGCGAGCGAAATCGAAGCTACGCCTATTATTATCAAGACGAGAGTGATGGCAATTAGCTTTCTCATTTCACTAATATTGTTTTTCTGGAATAAATAAAAAGAAAGTTATTTAAATACTGAATCGATAATAGAACTAGGTGGGCTGGTTAGGTAGCTTCGGGCTGCAGTCAAAAGCAGACTGAGGAAGTTCCGTCCACCTTTTGAGGGAAAACTGCTGAAAAGCAGAACGTTGATATCAGAAACGAGACCTCTGAATCTCGAGAACGAGGATTGAAAATGAGTTGGGATTGGGAGGATGAAACGGATTGACGTCCCTGTGGGGTGCAAGTTTAAGACGCTAAGACAAATGCTACCTGAAAACAGAAGACGGACTAAAACCAGCACGCCCTCCTTTTTCATTTCTTCTACGTAGAAATTTTAAAAAGAATATATACGAAGAAGACTAATTTTTATTAAATGTCAAGAAAGAAATCTGAGGACGAAATGTATTCTATCATCAATTCCATGGAGAAATTCGTCAGTCATTTGATAGTAGATGTGGACTTTGTGGTGGATGAGGAAAAAGAAGATATGCTTTACGTTCCTAATTAGAGTGTTAGTATGTCCAAGAAAGATAGAATATACATGCCAATGGGAGCAGGTGGATTGCTCAGATATCAAGATGAGGAGAAGCAGGTCTTCAAGATCAAGCCCAGACATGTGGTCATTCTTGTAGTTTTGATTGCTTTCCTCGAAGTCGCGGTCAGGTTCATATTTCCGGGAATAGCTTAAGAAAGAAAAAGAATACAACTCATTCTAGTGCTAAATCTTTATAGTAATTAAACAAGAAAAGAAGAAAAGGTGTAAGTTTTGACCGTTCTTCACATTTGGGAATTACCTGAAGGGACAAAGGTCTTATTAAAAAATAACTCCACATATGTTAATGTAAAGAATATTCCCAGAGATGTTGACGAATCGTTAATCGAAAAGGTAAAATCAAGATTTGGAATTCCTATATCTGTTAGTTTTCCTGTCAATTTTTTAACACAGGAGTGGGCAGCACTTGTAGGTACAGTACTTGGTGATGGCTTGATAAATACTGGTGGCGGGGTTGGCTATTGGAATAAAGATAGAGATTTCTTTGAAAAATTCAATTTATTGCTGAAAAAAATGAAATTGGCGTTTACAGTAGACGAAAAGAATTTCTCAATACGAATGCCAGAAATTCTTGCTGACATACTGATTCAAGGTCTAGGTTTGACTAGAGGGGACAAAGTAAAAAATAATATAGGAATTCCAAGAATTTTCCTGGATTGTGAAGATGAACAGGTTATTGGATCTCTATTGAGATGGTTATTTACTTGTGATGGTTGGGTGACGATTTTCAAAGATCATCTAGGGCAGGCACATAGAAATGTTGGCATTGGGTTTGGGACGTCAATAAAGGATTCTCAACCGCAACTTCTAATTGGTACTATTTTTCTTTTGGACAAAATAGGTATAACAACATCAAAACGAGTTTTTGAAACTAAAATATCTAAAAATAAATTGTCTTTCTTTTGTAAGGTTTTCATAAGAGGAAGAAATAACTTGATTAAATTTAGAGATAAGGTAGGTTTCATTTCTGAAAGAAAATCCAATATTTTGGATACTGCCATAAACAGTTTTGAAAGACCAAAGCTGGGCGATGGCGAAAGTTTGGATTTGGTCTTAAAATCTATAGAAGAAACTTCTCTCGAATACGGCTTTGCGACAAAACACAATATTGAAGAATTGACAAGACTAAGAGTGAAATGGATAGAAAGAATTATTACCAGGTTAATCAGAGAAGAAAGAATTAAAGTGATAGGGGGTGGCAATCGTTCCCCTACCGGATATGGTAAATTGCCTTTCAGGCTTCAGGTGATAGGAAATCAAAGTATTTTTGGGTCCAGCAGGTAATTGCATTACTGCCAAAGAAAAAGGAACTATTGGCAGTTTTAGGAGAATTTCTGAACTTGGATTGAATGCTCAGGAAATTGAATTTGTTAGGAGTATTTACATGCAGCCCAAGATGGCAGAAGAAGTGGGAGAAGTTGCAAAAGAACTGGGAATTAGTCTTTCCGTACATGCTCCTTATTACATAAATCTGAATTCTCAGAAGAAGCAGATCATCGAGGCGAGCAAGAAGATGATTTTTGATTCGGCTGATAGAGCTGAGAGGATGGGTGCTGGAGCTGTCGCAATCCATTCTGCTTATTACAGCGGATTTACTCCTCAACAGACATACGAAAAAACAAAAGAAGGATTTTTGGAAGTTTTAGACAAAATGAAATCTGCAGGAATTAAGAATGTAAAGCTTGGAGTCGAGACAATGGGAAGATGGAGCCAGTTCGGATCACTTGATGAATGCATGAAATTGGCAAAAGAAATTGATATCATTCCATTCATAGACTGGTCGCACTTGTTTGTGAGGGGAAAAGGAACTATAGATTACGGAAAGGTCTTCGATGTTTTGAAAACGCTGAAATTGAAACACATCTATTCTCATTTCCAGAACGTGGAGAAGAACAAGAAAGGGGAGTTTGTTGATGTTCACAAACCTTTAGACCATTCCCCTCCTTTTGAACCACTAGCAAAAGAGATTTTGAGGAAAAAAATTGACATTACAATCATCTGCGAATCTCCGATAATCGAGGCAGACTCCCAGAAGATGAAGGAAATCTTTAATAGTCTAGGTTACAAATTATAAAATAGAAAGCCTTTTAAAGTTGAGCAGTGATTATAGAACAAGTGATAAAATGGCGCTAATAGAAGGAATGAGTTGGTTAACTCTCAACGAAGTAAGTTACATTTTTAACAGACAGTATCAAGTAGTTGGGAAAGAGAGGAATCCTGTGGGTAGAGCTGTTTTTAATCCTGCTTCAGAACAGGTTACATTTTACCATGTAAACAGTAAAACAGGGGAAGATGTTGATGTAAGTTATGCTTCAAGTGAAAGAGTCCATGGATACCTGAAATCCATGAGAACTCAAAAAGCACAAATTGCTGATAAAATATTTGATGCCGCAGAGAAACTTGGCGTGAAAATTAAGAGAGTGCCATCGAAAGACTTTTCGGCTATACCCATGTACCCAGGTGATGTAGGAATGGCCAGTAAGAGATCGTCTGTAAGAGGATATAGAAATCTAACTTCACCAGAGTTGGCTGATATGGATATATTACCTGAAGATATGATAAAGTTCTTAACAGTGTTGAATCCTGGAAACTGCCCAGAGGGTGCTTACATGTTGTTCCCAGTTATATCAAAGCAAGATATGGATAGGGTAGATAAAAAGAGTAAAAGAATGGCTCCCAGTTCCAAATTCGCTTTCAACGAAACCACAGAAAAACAGCTTATGGATGCGTTAATTGTCCACACGGGAAAAGATCTCATAGACGAAGAGTTGAAAAAAGAAATTCTACTTCCTAGTTACAAAATCGTGCCGGCAATATAGAGTTACACAATCATGTATATAGTACAGATGGGGCAGGTCTCATAGCATCTTCAAAAGTTGTTCTTAAAAATTCTTGTTCAGTAAGAAGTTTCGGTTTAACGTTCCATTTGACAAGTCCCTGATAATCTCTTGTTTCGATTATTGGAAATGGATTGTATCCGAAAGCAGTAAAAATTAAACTGAAAGGAACATGTTTGTGTCTTTCATGCCCGTAGACTACGTCATAAAGAATGTCCGTGAGCTCAGCTTGTGTGCAGTAGTTACCATGACCTCTGAATCTAAGATAAAGGTCTGAAATCATCCTAGTTCTTTCGGAAAGTTCTTTGTCTTGCTCTACTATATTCCTCAATTTCAAAAGAGTTGGATGCCCACTCAATAAATCCAAAACAGAGGTAGGCCTTATCGATTCTGTGATCAAAGATCTAACTTCAGGTTTATCAATAAGAACCCTTAATTTTGCTTTTTCTGAGGGCGGCCTCACCATTCTAATTGTTGAATATCTTATAAGATTGCCTTCGACATAACTTCTGGCTTTGCCCAACTCTTCTTGTTCTTTACCTATAGACAAAAGTTTAGGCTCTGACATTTCATGCAAACCGTAAACTAAGGGTCTCAAATAATTGCGAGTTCTAGGTTTTTCACCTTTACCAAAAATCTTGAAAAGTTTAGGATCTCTAACCTTTTGGCGCTCCCTGAATCTCTCTTGTTCATACGTGTAAACATAATACTGAACATTGCTCATAACATCGTCACGCAAAGCAACTATATTTTTTTCCACTGCTTCCTTATCTGGAAATGAGCTAAGAATTTGATATGTAAAAATTGGACCGCTCAAATAATCTATTGTATGGCCCACCACAGTTGCCGTCTGAGGAATAATCCACCCCAAATCAAAAAGTTCTACATTCTCACGCTTGTCTATTGTACTACGGATAGCCCCGGCATATTCTTCTCTTTCTCTTCTTATTCTTTCTGGAACTTTCTTAGGGCCAACTTTTTCGAGCGCATCACTTGCACTTGCCATCAAAACATCAAATGAATGTCGAATGTCGTCTTTTGTGACTTCGGAATCTTGAGAAGCTTCGTCAGCGATTTGCCTGTAAACAACATTTCTGAGATCTAAAATTTCTGAATAGGCTCCTTTAGCTTTCTCAGCAGATTTAGCCAATTCAGTAAGATCTATTGACGATAAATCCTCTTCCAAAGTTGGTAGGTTTAATGTCATTTTAATTCCTTCCTTTTTGTACTTTATATAACGCCGTTATAGTTAAAAAACATTTCGGCCGTAAATCATCGACAAAAGAAAAAGTCTCTGAAAATAGTCTGATTGAAGTGCTATTAAACTTTTCTGTTGTCATTAAAATATGGTTAAAGTGAAAGAATTTATCCTTTTAAATTTCCAATTGGTCGGAGCGCTACTATCCTCTTACTAATTCCAGCAATATCCATAGTTTCCACGACCTCATTAATCGGTTTATAAGCGAAGCCGGCTTCTTCTGCCAAACCAGCGAAAGACACAGTTCTCACGTAAATTCCTCTTTTCTCCATGTCTTTTTGCAATTCATCCCCTCTGACCAATCTCTTCGCTTTAGTTCTACTCATAGTTCTTCCGCTTCCGTGCATCGTAGTCCCGAAAGTCTCTTCCATGGCCTTCTCAGTTCCTACACAAAGGAAAGAACCGGTCTCCATACTTCCTCCTACTATAACAGGCTGACCTGTTTCTTTGAATATTTGCGCCAATTCCGGATGCCCAGGACCAAAACATCTGGTGGATCCTTTCCTGTGGACTAGGACTTTCTTTTTTTCTCCATCTACTTTATGCTCCTCTACTTTTGCTACGTTGTGAGCGACATCATAAACTATCGACATCCCCAAGGATTCGGCATCCTGTTTGAACACTTTCTCGAACGCCTTCCTAATCTGGAAAACAATCACCTGCCTGTTTGCGAAAGCCATGTTTGCAGCGCATGCCATCGCTTTATAATAATCTTCACCTTCTTTCGAAGAAAATGGAGCACACGCCAATTGTGGATCTGGAATCTTGATCCCGTATTTTCTCATCGCAGGAATGAAACTGCTAAGATAATCTGTGGCAATCTGATGTCCGAAACCTCTAGAACCGCAATGTACCATGATAACAGCTTGGTCTTCCAAATCTATTCCGAATTTCTTTGCGATTTCCTTGTCATAAATTACATTTTTCTGCGCTAGTTGAATTTCAAGATAATGATTACCACTTCCCAAAGTTCCCAACTGTTCCATACCTCTTTTTATTGCTTTTGAAGAAACTTTGGAAATGTCTGCTTCCTTTATTCTTCCGTGTTCTTCAATTCTTTCCAGATCTTCTTTCCATCCGAAACCATTCTCCACACACCACTCGACTCCAGAAGTTGCAACTTCCTCAAACTGGCTCTTGTTCACATCTATGAAACCCTTTGCTTCTGTGTAACTAGAAGCTCCAACACCTGCTGGAACCATCTTGAACAGAGTGTCTACAATCTCCTTGATTTTGGGCTGAACTTCTTTTACAGTTAGATTGGTTCTAATCAACCTCATTCCACAGTTGATGTCGAATCCAATTCCACCAGGAGAGATTACTCCAGTTTCTGGATCCATCGCTGCCATGCCGCCCACGGGAAATCCGTAGCCCCACTTGCCTCTTTGCAGTATTAGCTGACAAAGATATGGCCGTCTGGCATGACATAGGAATATTTTTGAATTCCTGGTAGAGTTGCAACATTAATTGCTTGCTCGAAAACTCCTTGGTCCATTTCTTTGAACAGTTTTTCTGTTGCAAAAATCTTTACCGGAACTCTCATTCCATCTTTGGCTGTTAATGGGATTTCCCAAGTAACTTCTGAAGTTTTCTTTGCTTGACTCAATTCTATTTTTTCCACCCCCTAATTTTTATTCTAATATCTACAAGACACATGCAGAATAAGTTTTCTACATGCACTCGTTTCTGCTGACTTTGCAGCGAGTACACGCCTAATATTCAATTGTGTTCGAAGTATAAATTTATTCTAAATGGGCAGTATCATTTATTAAATGAATTTTGTGTTTCTTATCTTCGTCGACCTCAATCAGATTCAAGCCGGTGTTGTGCTGCTCTATCTTCAGGAAATATCTCGGTTTTCTCAAAAGATGAGATAAAAGCAAACCGATCACATGCCCGTGAGTGACAACCACAATCGTCTTAGGATGATATTTCTTGTGCAGATAATTGTAGAATTTTATTATCTTGTTTTTGAAAATATTGAAAGACTCTCCACTGGGAGTTTTTTTATTGGGTTTCAGAAAATAAGACTCGAGCAAATCGTCGTAATCGAAATCGAATTCGTCATAGGCTTTTCCCTGTTTGTCGTGAATCAGGAATTCCCTCAAATCCTTTTTCTTGATTATTTTTATTTTGTGAAATTTTGCTATTTCGTTTGCAGTTTGAACTGCTCTCTTGTAATCACTGGAAAAAATCAAATCTATTTTTTCATTCTTCAGCCTTTTTGCGACCTTCTTGGATTGAAGGATTCCCTTCCTGCTCAGCCTAGAACTGGGGCTCTGGCCGATTTTCTTGGTTGCGTCTTGCGTCAGTCCGTGCCTTATCAAAATGAGTTTCATACAAATCATTAGGAGCAAAATTAAATAAACCTAAAGCAAAGGATATTTATGAAAATTCTAAGCATAGAGGTGGAACTTCTTGGTCACGATTCTGTCAAAATAAAAACAGATAAGATAATTTACATAGATCCTTTCAAAATCAAGCCTGAGGAAAAAGCTGATTTTATTTTTGTCACACACGAACACTTCGACCACTGCAGTTCCGAAGATATCAAAAAATTGATTAAAAAGGATACGGTCCTTGTTGGAATTCCAAGCTGCAAAGATTCGTTCGACCCGTTTTCTGAAAGTGTGAAAGAAATCATTTACATGAGACCGAATGAGAAGAAAACTATTGAAGGAATGGAAATAGAGACGGTTCCTGCTTATAACACAAACAAGTTTAAAGAACCTGGAAAACCATTCCATCCAAAGGAAGACGGGAAAGTAGGATACATTCTGAACATCCAGGGGAAGAGAATCTACCATGCCGGAGATACTGACGTGATTGATGAAATGAAAAGTTTTGGGAAAATAGATATTGCTTTTCTTCCAGTCTCAGGGACGTATGTGATGACTTCAGAAGAGGCAGTCAAAGCTGTTGATTTGATAAAGCCTCAAATAGCGATTCCGGTACATTACAACAAGATAGTCGGAACGAGAAAGGATGCTGAGAAATTCAAATCATTGGCAAAATGCGAAGTGGTTGTCCTTTAGACGAAAGCGAAACCAGAGCCGTCTATTGTGTCAACGAACTTCAGGGTCTTGTCTTTTAAATCTCCCTTCAAACTCTTGTCGACTATAACTTTGACTCCATTCTTCGTGAAAACAACATCGTTTTTAGTAGGTTTTTTATCAAGAGTTAATCTGAAGCCACCGCCGCATCCGCAGTTGTCTCCGCAAGCTTCCTTGTAGAAAACCCGCAGAGAGTTCCCCTTTCCTTCGTTTTTCATTATCTCTCCTAATTTATTTGCAGCTTCTTCCTCAATTTTAAAAAGTTCTTTGTTGGATTTCATAATGATTCTTATTGGCGGAGAGAAGATAAAAAGTTTTCTAATTAGGAGCATGTAAGTACAGGAATCATACATGGAGGATTATTAAAGTAGCAGTTTGGAGCGCAAACGTTCCCATATTTTGTGTATCCAGAAGGGCAAGAACAAGTTACTGTTGCTGTAGTTGTGGTGGTTGTTGAAGTGGTTGTGGTTGTAGTACAATCTTTCGGACAATTTGAATAGTTCTCTTGCCCCGAGCAAATATCATTTCCACAGCAAGTTGAGGGAAACGGGCATCCATTAGTGCCAATTCCGCCGCCAATTAATGTTCCATCAGGGCAATAAGGAGGAATATATTGTGGACAAATTCGAGTAGTCTGTGTGGTAGTTGTTGTAGTGGTAGTTGTAGTTGGACATGGCAGTATATTAATTGGTGCCAAAGATCCACAAGGAAGAGTATAACATGGTCCTGAGATACAATTATTCCCTTGTTGAACATAACCATCCGGACACTTACAAATCGGCGTTGTGGTAGTAGTTGTCCTTACACAAGGAATAAATGCTGCTGTACATGGAGGTTGTATAGTTTCAAAGAAGCAGTTTGGTGCGCAGTAGCCTTGGTACGGAGTATATCCAGATGGGCAAGCACAAGTTAGTGTTGCTGTAGTTGTGGTGGTTGTAGTGGTTGTCCTTGGAACGCATCTACAGCTAGCCGGATTGACAACATAGCCTGACGGGCAGGATGGGTACCTTAAACATAGAAATCTATCAAAAATTGATCCTTGGACTGTTCCGCTTGCCTGTTCAGGCGGAGAAAAAGTAGCAACAGAGATGATAAGAATAGCGGCCAAAACAAGAACGATGACTATTGTTGCCACACCTTTACCCATAAAGAATATTTGTTTTTTACAAGATAAAAAGCTAGACGTCCAGGATTACTTTTGTATTCCAACCGTCTTTAGTTTTCTCCACTTTGAACCCATGTAGCGTGACTGCTTTAACATCGTTATCTAACTCTTGAGTCTTAGAATCAATCTTGTCCCCGAAAACTTCTGCATGCAGTTTTTTTCCTTTCACATCCACTGAGAATTTTGAGAAAAGGAGAGACTCTGCATCTTTCAGATAAACTAATTCGTTAAGGAAATCGAACAGCAATTCTTCGACAGTTTCTTTTGAAAGACTGATCTCCTTCTTTATTTTTGGTTTGACTTTTTTTATGTTCGCCATTGAAACTTCCAATGCAGTGGCTGCGCTCTCGAAGAGTTCGTTCAGATCTTTTCCAGTGGCTTCGAATGCTATGTCAGCAATCGCGATGTCTTCAAGGAACTTGTAGCCCATCAGAACAGCCCCTCTGGTTTTCTCTTCTTTTGGTTCCAGACTTTTCTATCTGGATGTTTGTCCTGCTTTGCTTCAATCATTAGATATCTTGATCCTTTCAAAGGAATCAAGTAAAATCCTCTGTTTCTTTCCTTGTCTTTGAGATAGAGTTTCAGCTTCTTGTTTTCTAGTTGTTTGAAAGTTTTTGAATGCCTGTAATCATACAAAACAAACTTCCCTTTTGAAATGATATTCCTGACCTCTAAATTTCCTTTCTTATCCTTGGTTAGGACTTCTTCAGGATATTTCATAGAATAATGTTATAATAGCAGGAATTAAAATCTAGTTTAATGCTGGAAGGAATCGAGCTGATTGTTTTCGACATGGACGGCGTTCTCACAGACTCTAAGGAATCAGTCTGGTATGCCTTCAAGAAAGGGCTGTCGGATGTCGGAATAAAAGTAAACACCAAACAACTTGATGAAAACATTCTGGGAAGAGGGATAAAAAGAGACATTACAGATTTGATTCCGGAAAAAGATCCTGTGATGAAAAGGGCGATTCTTGATCAGGCTGTGAATAAGATAGAAGAAGCTAAGATAAGCGAGAAGGCAATCTCCATGCTCAAGTCTTATCCGGAAGTAAGGGAAGTCCTGAAAACAGTTAGAGAAAGAGGGTTTTTGATGGCACTTGTTTCAAATTCTCACAGGGTGTTTGTAGAAGCCACGCTTTACAAGCTCAAACTTGACGGCTTCTGGGATAAGATCATTGCAAAAGATGATGGTTTTGAGACAAAGGACGATGCCCTGATATTTTTGATGGAAGAATTCGGAGTAACGAGGAAGCAGACTGTTTACATAGGGGATATGATTCTAGACATAAACGCAGCGAGAAAGGCCGGGTGCAAAATCATCTCAAAACCGGGCTGGGACGACGAAAATAAGCTCAGAAAGGAAAATCCAGATTTTTTGATTAATTCATTGAAAGAATTAATTTAAAGAAAATAGCTTTCTAACAGAATAGCTTGCTTCTTAAATAGTTTTCTTTTCTGGAGAATATAATTCCGATTTCTACAATCCTTAAATACTGAAAAATTCAAAATCACTATTAGTAGTGGTTATTGCCTATCATCACTGATGTGTAGCTTCATGTTTAGCAAAAATCCTAACCTAGCAAAAAAGCAGATTATCGAACTACTTAAAAAGCACCCTGAGGGTTTGACAATCCAAAACCTTTCTGATCTTCTAGGTTGGCATAGGCAAACTGTCATTAGGTATGTTTCTGAGTTGATAGGGGCAGATATTGTCTACCGAAGAGACATTGGTTCTGTTGCTCTCCATTATCTGAAAGAAACATGGGAGAGGTTGAAAAAATGAAAGATTATATCTTACTCTTCATTTTTGTTGCACTCTTAGTAGGATTCTTGTTTGTGACCTCTTTTACAATGGGAGTTCCACTGTATTATGATACAACAGTAAATCCATCATGCGATCCTTCTGGAGGTTGTGTGAATAACACTAATCCTGTAACAGGTGCATCAGTAAAATGGACAGTCAACTGGACTTCTACAGGTAATTTAGGAACTTGGACCTTTGAGTACAACCAAACTGGAAGTTTTGTTAATCAAACCTTTGTAAATTTCACCATAGAGAACAAGTCTGCAGGTCAAGGAATAGTATTGAACGGTACGCAAGCTGATAGTACAACTGTTTCTAATTTACTTAATAATGACAACACTTTCTGGAATATCACACCAGTCCAAGTTCAAGGTCCAAATGTCACGATTTTCAATGATTCAGCTAATTCTATTTCGGCAAATTGGACCAATACGGCGGATGGAGATTGGACAGCTACGACTACTAACGCATGTGTTGGAACAAGCTTTTCAGATGTTGGAACTGGAGAATCGAGATTAAACACCACAAGCACAACAATAAACACTACAGGTTATATGAACACAAGTTTAGTTTATACAGCCAATACAAACGCCTTAGATGGTGGAGAATTCATTAAAGTCTGGGTTTATGATGGAGCTTCATGGACATTATTATATCAGAGAACAGCAAACTTGGCATGCACTGTCATAGCTAACAGCACTTCTTTCGCAGACAATGTTGGAAATTTCAACATCAGCTTCGATTGTCTCCATAATGCAGGTAATGGGGGAGCAGAAAGATGCACTGTTGATGATATAGCACTGTGGGGACAACCAATTGTCTATTCTACAGGAGTAAACTTTACAACAAACGCAACTACAATTCCAGCTTCTAGAATAGGAAAAATGGAAATCGATCTCGTATACAAATTCAACGGTACTGCAGATACTTGGTCTTTTGACATATACAATTTCACAAGCGGAAACTTTGAATCTGCGGTTACAGGAACTGTCGCAACAACAAAATCTAATGTTACCTTAATAAAAACTTCCGGATTTTCAGACTATGTGAATTCAACAGGCCACACAAAATTGAGATTTGGGGTAAGCGAGAAGTCTATAGCGTACAATATGAGTCTGGATGCACTTACTGTAGATGTAATTCCGGCATGGGAGTGGTCCAATTACACTTATACAACTGTTGCTGGTGATGCAGGGAAAACAATATCTGGAAGGTTTTATGCAAACGATACCGGCGGTACAGCAAATACGACTAATCTGATAAATGTATCAGTGGCAGCGCCAGCCGTGGTAAATAACATCAGTTCAACTCAATCACTGACTTTGAACAACAATCGTGGTGGTTCCTATAGTGGAATAAGGTCGTTAATACAGTCGATGAGTGTGAACGATCAGCAAAGCCGAATGTCTGGCATGTTCAAGAGCTTAACTCAAAGTCTCACTGCAAATAATAACATTGTAAAAATATTTAACACAATCAAATATTTGACTCAGTCGATAACAGATAACCTTTTATTGAATACCATAACAAGTTTCATCAGAAGCCTGGCACAATCAGTGACAGGCAACAATCTCATAACTTCATTCTCAGTTAGAGTGAAACTGTTGACACAGTCGATTACTGATAATCTTATCATAACGACTAACTCGATTTTCAACAGGATAACAACTCTAACAGTAACAATCAATAATGATGCTATCGCCAATCTGTTTAACATAGTCTATAAGAGAGCTGCCAGTCTCTCTATAACAATCTCCAACTCGATTCTAGAAAGATTCTTAGCACTAAGAACAGTCTCAGTATCAATCGCCGACAATCTCTTATTGAATACCATAACAAGCTTCTTGAGAAGTCTGTCTCAGTCAGTCACAGACAACAATGCCGTAACATCATTCGCAGTAAGAGTTAAATTATTCACACAATCAGTAACAGCAAACACTTTGCCAGGAAAAATATCTATATTATTAAGATTTTTATCACAAAGCATCACAGACAATACGATAACTGGAAGATTGGGATTGTTTGGAAAATCCTTATCTCTGACAATCACACAAAATATTTCACTTCAACCATTGCTCGCATATCTTAGGCAATTGTCCCAATCGCTCACAGACAACCTCCTTACAAGCAAAATAGGTATTTTCGGAAGAACAGGACTGCAAAGCCTGACCGATAATCTCCTGACTGTGAGAATGAATGTATTTGGAAAACTGGTGTCGCAATCAGTAACTGACAACACATCGATAGGCATATTAATCCTCAGAGTGAAACTATTCGCACAGTCAATTACAGGAAACACCGCCATCACTTCCCTAAGTAGCTTCTTCAGGCAACTTTCCCAATCGATAACAGATAATAACTTGATTAATTCATTCTCAGTCCGAATAAAATCCTTAACCCAATCGATAACAGAAGAGACTGCATTTGCCAAGTTGAACGGAGTATTCAGATTGGCTACACAGTCTTTCACTATGAACAGTATAATTGAGCAGACAAGTAAAAATGTAAGGCTGCTGACACAATCGATCACAAGCAACTTTGCGTTGAACAGATTTTCCTTGTTTATAAGAAACTTTTCTCAAACTCTGACAGACAATACAATCATCAATTCAATTTCAACATTCTTCAGAACAGCCTCTCAAGCAATTAGCGACAATACTTTGTTTGCAAAGTTGAATGGCGTGTTGAGAACTGCTGCACAGTCTATGAGTATCAACGATGCGTTGAATAAGACTTTGACAGGAGTGAAACTGCTTAGTCAAAGCATATCGAGCAACACTGGCCTGGCAACCCTGTCCAAGTACATAAGAACCCTGTCTCAGACAATAACAGGCAACAGTCTCATCAGTAGAATAGCCACAGACCTAAGACTCGTATCACAATCGATGACAGAAACCACAGGGATAAGTTCTCTAAGGAACTTCTTCAGGTCATTAACACAAGGCCTGACTGAGAATACGGCTTTGTCTCAAGTGACACTATTCTTAAGACAGTTGTCTCAGACATTCACAGACAACACTCTGGTAGGAAGAATGGCGATATTTGGAAAATCACTGACTCAATCGATGGCCGACAACACAATAACTTCAAGGTTTGGAATGTTTGGAAGATTGATCTCACAAGATATTACAAACAACAATCTGATGAATTCTTTAACCGTCCGCGTGAGACTCTTATCTCAATCTATAATAGATAATGTGATTACAGGAAGACTGGGTGTATTCGGAAGACAGATATCACAGGCGTTCAGCGACAATTTGGCTATCAACTCTTTGACGTCCTTCTTTAGAACTATATCTCAGTCTCTGACAGGAAATAACCTGGTTTCTTCGTTCTCGGTGAGACTGAAATTCTTGTCTCAATCTCTCTCTACATCGATGACAAGCTTTGTTAATGGTGGGGCGCAAAGGCTGGCGAGCATAGGATTGGCAATAAACAACTCAATCCAAAGAAATGTGAACTTCTTCAGAAATATACAACAAAACATTTCGCCTTCAGTTTTGACAGGAAGGTTGGCACAGTTCGCAAGATTACTCACTCAGGCGTTCAATCTGAATGATCTGCTGGTCAAATTATTAGGAGGCCTGACAGAAAGATTAGTCTCTATCGGAATGACTCTGAACAATGCACTCACAGAATCATTCACAAGCAACAGACCGATAACCCAGTCATTATCATTAAACACAATCACTTCGAGATTTGCAGCCTTCACAAGACTGATAATCAGTCCATTCCAGACATTGCTCAGCCTGTTTACTGGATTCATAGGGGCGACCCCATCACCCGGACCTTCACCATTAGGTTCTGTAGGTGGAGGAGGTGGAGTTGCAGTGTCGCCAATCTCACCTCCCGCAACCGGGCAGGAGGTGGATGTAGTCTCGTTCAACGTGTTGAAAGAGGTGTCTGCAAACAGAGCAGCTGTCACTGGAATGACAATAAAGAACACGCTGGGCGTTGCATTGACTAATTTGAAAGTTGAAGTGAGCGGTGTGCCAGAGGACTGGGTATCAGTATACCCAGATATCTTTTCCATGAACTCGTCTGAGGAGAAAACGTTGAATCTTGTGTTCTCAGTTCCGAATGGCACAGAACCTGGAGATTACAAGGTTGAAGTGAAAGTGAAGAATCAAGAGACTCTGTTAGATAGTTTCTTCATCATGAGAGTCAGGTCTTCAGTGTATGACAGACCAGTCTTCTACAGAAACGTTGAACTTGACAGATATGCGAACAAAACAAACGTCCAAATATTAGCTGACAATCCATCTGTAAACAACTATACAGCAGTTGAAGTGATAGAAGATATTCCAAAAATATTAGCAAACAGTTCGGATGAAATAGAATTCATTACAACTCCAACTAAGATAATAAGAAAAGACCCTCTCATCCAATGGAATCTATTCAATTTCTCAGCAGGTGAGACTAGAAACATCTCGTATTCTGTTAACAAAGTATTGGAAGATTTCTCCACTTACATCTACTCCCCACTCGAGCAGGCGAACTTCATCAACGAAAGAATTCCAAGAGGGATAAGAATTATAAGGTTCTACCAACCCGATCTTGTGCCAGGAGAAACTTCAACTTTGGAGTTTGAATTGCAGAATCTCGAAAATGAAGATTACAACTTTACAGTAAGTCTGACGACACCACAGGGTTGGAAGGTTAATCCAAACACGAGCTATGTTGAAATGGCAAGTGGTGAATCAAAGAGAGTCAAATTCGAAATTAGCGTTCCTTCAGATACGAAAATCGGAACGTATATGCTCCAACTAAACTTCAAGTGGGATTCTTCTGAATCTATAAAAGAATTCACTGCATCAGTTGGAATAATCAGCAAGACGAAGATAATATTGATAGTCTTAGGTTCGACGGCAGTGATAATTCTAGGAATAGTATCTTACTTTGTCATAAGAAAAAAGAGATTGCCAATGCTAAAACTTTCAGTTAAATATAAGGAAGTCGACAGAAGATTGTTTGAAATACAGACTTACACCAAACTGAAAAGTTTCAGAATAAAATTGAGCGATATTATCTTGGAAATAAAAATCTGGTTAAGACTACTCAGATATGGAAAGAGGAAGTATATTAAAATCTCTGAATAATCAGATATGCCAATGTTTAAGTAGAATAAAAATAATTTTCAAATAGAAGAGAATGGGTTTAAAAAAATTCCTGGCAATCCCAGCGTTAATTATTCTGTACATATACGGGGTGAACTATTTTATATCTTCTGGATTCGCCGCATTGTCCCTCGGTCTGTTGCAGAACCAAGAAAATGCCTCATCAGAAGGCAATGTGGTTAATGTCAGTTTAGGTGAAAGTGCTTTTGTTCAAGTGACAAGACCTTATTTTTTTGGTCTGATAACCTTGCCTGTTTTCATGAGCACAGTGGGTGACATCTCGATGTACCACAACATATTTTTTGCTTTCATCGGATTCATTACCGTACTTTTCGTATTAATGGAATGGAGGGAGAGAAGATGGAGAAAATGAGATTCAATCCAATGGAGGGAGGAAAACGAAGGTTCAACCTGAAAAAATTCGTATGGGCTGCAGTCGCTGCGGTTCTGTTCGGGTTCATCGCCTTTTTGATTTCAGGAAGCGATGTGAGCGCTCCTCTGGGATTGCTAGTCGGCTATCTCGAATACAGATTGTAAAAAAGATTTATATAGGGAAAAAACCAATTTAATTTAGGAAATTTTGGGAGTAGAATAAGCAGATGCAGATAAAATCTGGTCATGTAGCCGTCATTGGTCTACTTGCTTTGACAGTTGGAATAATGATTTCACCATTTATTAATCTGAGTCTACTTCCTGTCAGTTCTGTGACAGAAATTTCTTCTGTTAGTTCAGGAGTCAACTACAACGCGATGGTATGCGTCTACAAGAACGGGCAAGAGATTGACTGCCATCACAATCTATTATTGAATGCTGGAAAGAACATGACAAGGGACGCATTGACAAACGGTCTTGCGGCTGGAGGAGCTCCAAAATGGATTGCATTAGGAAATGGAACTGCAACTCAGGCTCCGACTGATAATGTCCTCGCAACCGAGATAGGAACTGAATGCGGCTTGAACAGGGCAAGCGGAACTATAAACTTCGACACTGTTTACAACAACATAGGTAACTGGTCAGTGACGAAAACTTTCACTTCCTCATGTAACAACGCAATCGTGAACACGACAGCATTGTACAATGCCACAGTGTCTGGAGCCAACAACACATTCGCAGAGACTACATTCACTTCTACTACATTGCAGGCGAACGACCAGATCAATATAACATGGTTCATCTTCGTAAGCTAAATTGAATATCTTTAGAAGCGAATTATATTATATGAATGGCAAAAATTTCTTCCTGTTTCTATTCTTTTTTTCCTTTTTACTTTTCTCCCAAATTGTTTCTTCCCAAGGAATCAGCCCGATTAGAATTTCAGATGTTTCCTACTATCCGAAAATTCCAAAAGTGTTCGATGATATGAATGTCACAGTTGAAGTGGAAAACAATTTTGATCGAGAGGAAAATCTGAAATTGGTGACTCTGGTTTTGAAAGAAGGCACTGTCATGTCATCCTCTGAAAATAATTTCTTCTTGGACATTAACAAAAGAAAAACAGTTCCATTCTCACACACCACAGAGGATATCGGTGAACATCAAATGATATTTAAATTGTATAGAATAAATGGGAACGAAGAACTGGATTCCAAAATTATCAATTTCACTTCTATAAGTGATTTGGGACCGTTTGACATTTCCATAGCTTCTCTGCCTGACAACATTCAGCCAGGGATGAAGATACCACTCATTCTGAGAACTACAAACAACGGCCAACAAGGAACAGACATTGACATTAAGATTACGATTAGATGTAGCAAACAGCCAAACATTGAAAATCAATTTGTGTTTTACCTAGATGGGAAAAACTCGGACCAAAGGGTTGTTGCAGTCCCGACATGTGAAAAGGAGGAAGGTCTCCATTCAGCTCTCGCAGAGATGAAATTTTACAATAAGACTTTGCTTTCTTCCATTACTCAGTTCTATCTGAGCAAAAATCCTCTAGAAATTTTAATCGACAGCTACCAAATGTTGACAGTCACATCCGGCCAACCAAAATCTTTCGATGTCAGTGTCATGAACCCAAACAATCTGACATTAGACAACCTAAGATTAATTATCGCTGACATACCTTCATCCTGGTACGAGGTTAAGCCTGCTTTCATTAAACAACTGCAGCCGAATGAAACTGCAGTCTTCATAGTCAACCTGCAAGCCCCAGAATCGACAAAGTCTACCTCTTATCCGATCTCTCTTTACGCAGCATCCTCTCAGGCTTTGGGGAAGGCTCCACTCGAGTTAAGAATTTCAAATACTGGTAATTTGGCAAAGCCGTCGTCCTTTCCGACTACTATATTGATTGTTTTTGCTGGCATAGGGATTGGGATAGTGGGAGCTTGGTATTGGTTTAAAAGAAGAAGGAAAGAAGACGTTTTTCTGGACTATGAACTTTCTGGGTAAAATAATTCTTAATTTATTAGTTAACCAAATATAATTAGGTGATTCAATGCCAATTTCAACTGCTCCTTACACGAGACACTATGCTCACACTAAATCAAGGGGTAAAGAGGGAACTGTAACTTGCGGAATATGCGGAAGACAAGTTCCAAGATACAAGACTTTCACTCAAAGAAAAGGGTTCAGGATAACTGATCCTGCCATTCTTCAACAAGTTGACAGGAGAATGATCCACACGATGACACAAGAAATCCGTCTCTGCCCTTCATGCGCAAGATTCCAAGGAATCTCTCAGCCTGGTAAGAGCGTCAGGAAAAAACACATGAGGTATTAGTGAAATGGATTTTGGGAAGATAAAAAATCTCAGGGGAAGTCTCTACAGGAAGGTCACTGAGGCTTCTGAGCAGAACAAACTGCTTCACGAAGCTCTTCCTGGATTTGTATTGAACATCCCAAAAAAGATAGTGGAATTTCCTGAAGTGACAGACATAACAAAAGTAAATGTCATTTATCCTCTGATCGAGCCATTCGCATACGCTAACATCAAATGGGATACCCAGGCGAAGGAAGTAGTTTATGAAGCCATAGAACCCAAGCTAAGCGACGATGAGAAAAATCTTTTACAGAGGATTTCTGACGGGTTGGTCGAGCTAGTCGATGTCCCGCTCAGCGCGATTAAAGAAAACGTCAAGGCCATGGATTATCTCCAGAAAAACGTCGACAAAGTTTTAAGAGAGTACGGAATCTTCATGGACAAGGCGCAATACGCCAAGATGATGTACTATGTCTATAGGAATTTCCTAGGTTTCAATAAGATAGAGGCATTCCTCCAAGACCCCAACATCGAAGACATAAGCTGCGATGGTGTAGGGACTCCCATGTATGTAGTCCACCAGAAGTTCGGATCTCTCAAGACAAATATCGGTTTTGAAGAGATGGAAGAATTGAGAGAATTTATCGTCAAGCTTGCAGAGAGGACAGGTAGATATGTCAGTTATGCAGAGCCAATTCTCGCAGGAACTTTGCCGGACGGAAGCAGAATTTCGGCTACACTTGCTGGTGATGTGGCTACTCGCGGTCCCACTTTCACCATAAGGAAATTCAGCGAAAACCCGTTTTCTCCAGCAGAACAGATTGAACTTGGAACCGTGAATCCAGAGCTCCTTGCATACTTCTGGTATTTGGTGGAAAACGGAATCTCTATGTTGATTGTAGGAGGTGTAGCAACAGGAAAAACCTCACTGTTGAACACAATGACAATGTTCATTCCGCCTGAAGACAAGATTGTGAGCATCGAAGACACCAGAGAATTAAGAATCCCGAACGAGCACTGGGTGCCGACTCTAGCGAGAGTAGGTTTTGGAATACCAATGCCGTCTGGAGAGAAATACGGAGCGGTTTCGCTTTTCGATCTTCTGAAAGAAAGCTTCAGGCAGAATCCTGATTATGTGATTGTCGGTGAGGTAAGGGGTAAAGAAGCATATGTCATGTTCCAAGGCATGAGCAGTGGTCACCCGTCGATTAGCACTTTCCACGCAGGAGCGGTCGATCAAGTCATCAAGAGGCTGACCACTCCACCAATAGAACTCTCTCCGACTCTCATGGAAAGCTTAGACCTGATAGTTCTTATGATCCATGCGAAAGAGAAAGGGAAATCAGCGAGACGAGTCAAACAAGTAGTAGAGATAGAATCCGTGGACCCGAAAACAAATGAAATCAAGATGAGAACTGTTTTCAGGTGGAATCCCGAGAAGGACACTTATGAGAAAGTAGAGGACAGCATAAAGATTCCAAAAATAGTCGCAGCCAAGGGAGGCGTGATGGAAGATGCGACTAGAGAGATCGAAGCCAGAAAAAAAATACTCGAGTGGTTTACTCAAAGACAAATCAAAGATTACAAGGAAGTTACAAAACTGATTAACCTTTATTACAAGGAACCAAAAAAACTCATGGAAATGATGGGCGAGACATGGATAGAAACAAAGACCTGGGTCAAACCAACTGTCTCTATCAAAACTCCCGTCACTACGATAGTCGCAGAGAAGAAAACAGAAATTCCAGTTGCTGTCGGTCAGAAGAGGGAAAGGAAAGACTCACTCCTGTCTTTACTTGGATTCAAACTGATTAGGGAAAAGTAATGGCAGACTCGATTCGAGGCTTGGCAACCAACATCTTCGGCGGAGTTGTTGACAAGTACGGAAACTACTTCAACTTCGTAAAGGATAGTCTGCCTCGCGCGAACATGAAGATACCATTCAAAACATACATGAGCATGGCATTCCTCTTCGCGACCATTTCATTCATCACCGGCATTCTAGTCATCTTCGTCAGCCTCAGCATAGTCCCTCTGCCGATTTTCCAGAAAGTGATGTTCGCTGTTTTTGCGCCAATCCTTATCGCGATGACAACCTTTTTTCTTTTGATTTTCAACCCTTACCAGAAGGTTCTAAACAGAAAGAGGAACATAGAGGTTAACCTCCCTTTCGTTCTCACCCACATGGGTGCAGTTGCAGAATCTGGAGTCCCTCCTTATGTCATCTTCAAACTGATCAGCCAGTTCGATGAATACGGGGAGATTGCAAAAGAGATGGGAAAGATAGTCAATAATATTGATGCGTTTGGTATTGATCCGCTGACAGCTGTTAGAGATGTCGCTGCCAAATCCCCGTCAGAAACTTTCAGACAGACATTGATGGGTTTTGTTTCCACCACAGAATCAGGCGGCGACGTCAAAATCTTTCTTAAAAACGCAGGGCAGCAGGCTCTGTTCGAATGGAGGATCAAGAGGGAAAAATTCCTTCAGCAGCTCTCCACATACGCGGAATTCTACACTGGTCTTTTGATAGCGGCGCCACTTTTCATAATAGCCCTCTTCGCAGTCCTGAACTTGGTCCAAGGAGATTTCGCCGGTTATAACATTTTAGACTTGATGAAGCTGACCATCTACATAGTAGTCCCGATGATGAATGGAATGTTCTTGCTATTCTTGAGAGGAATCGAGGTGGAGATGTGAAGTTTAATACGATGTGGCTGCTCATAATCTCGGCTGGAGTATTCGCCGGAATGCTCGTGGGAGTGAACTTCTTCCTGTTCAGACAGGTGGAGAATATCTTTTCAGTAATAAATGTCATGGCAGGATTCATCTTCGTCTTGCCGATAATTTTATACAAATACAACCAGCACAACGCAATCAAACATCTTGAGGAACTGTTCCCTGTCTTCTTGAGAGACTTCGTAGAAGCAATCAGGGGTGGAATGACAGTCCCGCAAGCGTTCAACACCATCCAGAAGAATGACTACAAGTCATTGAATCCTTTCATAAAAAAGATGGCAGCGCAGATGGACTGGGGAGTTCCGGTTGACAAAGTGCTTCTCAGATTTGCGAAGAACTCCAAATCCAAACTCATAGCAAGAGTCGTTTCTTCGGTGGTGGAAAGCCACAGGTTCGGAGGGAATCTTGCAGACACCTTTGACGCCCTGAGCAACACCAGCTTGGAAGTTGACAGATTGAGGCAGGAAAGGAAACTCTACTTGAGCTCGCAGATGATGACAGGTTATATTGTCTTTTTCGTTTTCCTCAGCGTCATAATCGGTCTGCAGAAGTTTCTCGTCCCATCACTTGCGCAAGTCTCAGGAGAGGACATAGGACTGAGCGGATTGGGAGGAGCAACAAATCCTAACATAGCAGCAGAGTATTCGGCCATATTTAGAAATCTGATCCTTCTTCAAGGTGGATTCGCAGGTTTGGCAGTCGGGAAGATGTCAGAAGGATCGACCGTGAGCGGACTCAAGCACAGCATGTTCATGATGGTTATAGGATTCTTGGTCTTCACTCTTGCTAACGTCTTCACCTAGGTTGAGCTTATTTCTCCGCTGGTTGCAGAATCGAAAACTCCGGAACAATTTGTTGCAATCCTCAAAGTCTCATATGTGCTTTGAGCTGAGACGTTGAATGTGATCAAGTCTCGAGGAATTATAGAAATATTCTTTGAAGTGCAATTGTTCGCGACACCGCCAACAGTGCAGAGGAAATAGTTTGCAACAGTCTTGTTTGTATAGATTATCTGAAGACTGACATTTCCGAGAGAGACAGTCCCTGTGTTCTCGATGTTTCCTGCAAGAGTATTGCTTGTGCTGCTGAATTTCAATGAACCAAGACTTATACCTCCATAAGAACAGGAAAGAGTGTTTGTAGAAGAAGTAGCAACCTGCTGTGTTGTCTGAGAAGTGAAACCTGTGAGCCAGTTACTTAATAATCCAGCAACAGCAACGGTGAATGCTATCAGAAGAACAGTTGCTATAAGTGGAGATATTCCTTTCATCTGCAAGCAGTCTCCTTACTAATCTGAGGGCAGTGAGTTCTTATAATAATTTTTGTGAAGTTCGAGCCGACGCCATTGAGATAAAATTGTTTCAGAGAATTCTGTGGCAGACCGTCGGTCATGTTGATTTGAGTCAGATTTCCATCTGCGTACTGCACATAAGCGACAAGATTCTTCAGATTGACCTGTCCGTTGTTGTTCAAAGATAGAAGAATCCTGGAAGCGCCTGAATCATAGCCGCATGTGTAAACATCGAAAGTCGCAAAATTGCATTCGCTGGTGATTGTCTGGTTTTCAAATGACGCTGTCTGAGTTCTGACGAACGTTGACGCCCAGAAGGCGAGGATTCCAGCGATGCTCATGGTGGCAGCAATTAGAAGAACGGCTGCGACTAGAGGAGAAACTCCTTTTGACATTAGCTCACATTTACAAATTTCGGTTTCCCTTAATAAATATTTACTTAGTCCCAGCTCAATATAAATTAATGGTCAAGGGTCAGTCACAGATAATCGAGTACTTCTTCACCGTCCTGTTCAGTTTTGTACTTTTGGCTAGCATAGTCCTGATAGTTTATACTTTCTACACTAACACAATCAAGACACAAGTACTGGGAAGCCTCAGGCAGGTCGCAGTTCAGGTCTCCGATTCTGTTTCCCGAGTCTACCAGACTGCAAAAGACATCAAAAATTCTCCTTCAAACTCGACAAGTTTGTTGCTTTACAAGATTGACGTCTCTCTGCCGAATCAAGTCTCGAAAAGGAATTATGAAGTTCTACTTGTCTCTTCGAATCCTCTCTTTTCAACAGTTACAAACATAACAGTGGACAACAAATCTATAGCCACACTAGTCATTGGGAGTGGAGCGAAGGTTATTGCCAGAACTGTACAGGACCCGATACAGACTGTTGAATTGGACATACCTAACGTGGACGTGCAGGTGCAGGGAAGAATCTTGAACGGAGTCAATGGAACTCTGAAATACTTCAGGTATAATCTGAACGGGACTCAAGTCGACACTGTAGTGATTGGACCGAGTGATCTGATAATTAATCCTAGCACGGTGAGCTGATGTCGTCACAGATAGATTTCGTAATATCTGCCGGCATATTCGTGGTGTTCATAGCGGTACTGCTGATTCTCTTGTCGAACACTTTCATAAGCAATACAGGAATTCAGGTCACATCTGAGATGAGAACTGTGGCTTTTGACATTCACAATACTTTATTTTCAGGAAAAGGACTTCCAACGAACTGGGAAGACAACAATTTCCCGCCGCTTGTCGTAGGGCTGACTACTGATTTGTACAGAATGCCTATTCTTATTACAGAGACGAACAACACTGCAAGGAACAATGCATCGATAAATGCGTCTGTCACTTTTGATATCGGTTGCGCTAAGAGGGCATGGAACAACACGGTCAGAGTTTATGACAGCACGAATGTCCTCATTCCAGTCACTCTGTATAACCAAACCTTCTGTACAGGACAGTTCTTGAACAAGTCGGATGTAGTCTTCAATGCTACTCTCAGCGCCCTGCAGTCGAAGACTTTTTTTGTCTACTTCTCCGATGACAAGAACGTCACAGGATCAAACTATTCTCTAAGTTTTACAGGATCGATAAACGTGTCGAGCAAATCATTGCCTGAAATAAAACTTCCTGCGATTTCTATCGCAAAGATGAGAGCGCTAAGAAACTACAATTGGAACGACTTCATACAACTTCTGGGAGGAAGCTACAAGGTCTATGTCGAAACAAGCACAACATAAAGGATTGATGAAAACATTTGAGGCTGTGATAGCAGTTCTTTTGATTACGACTTTTTTTGTTCTGTATTACTCGACAAGAGATACTCTTCCAGAATTCGACACTGTGAACAGGCAAATCAAAGCTTTCAACGCGTTAAAATCGCTTGACGAGAGCAACCAGCTGAGGACTTTTGTCACGAACAACAATGCTGCAGGGTTGACTGGCGCTCTCCAAAACCTGATGCCGGCCAATCTTTTCTACCAAGTCGTCATCTGCAATCCGGACTGCACAGCCCCGACACTTCCGAATCAAAAAGCAACATCAGTTTTCTATTTTGTCGGTGGAGACGTGAATAGTCTTTCGACTAGAATGGTGGTAGTCTACGTGTGGGGAGAGACATGAAAGGGCAGATCTATCTCATAATTGCGATCATAGTGATAACGATAATGGTCACTCTGAAGACAAGCATAGACACTACTAAACTGCTGGAGTCGAAGAGGCATCTGGAAAGTAGTCTAGAGAGGGAGCAGTTCCAGAACATCAAGGAAGAGATCTACAACACGGTTTCTTTTTCAGCAAACCAATCCCAAAACATCAACACGAATGTGGATAACTTTGTGAAATATGCAAGAGTAAAATTGAGAGCTAGGACTTACGATTTGAATGGTCTGATGGTCCAGACGATTTATCCGACCGTAACATCTGGCGTGGATACAAGAATCAATGTGAGCGTGCTGAACTTCTTGGGCAAGGAGATGAGGACTTTGAACCTGAGCTTCAGCTATGCGCCGTCGGCCAACAAGACTTTCAGTTCTCTAAGCGATGAATCAGTTTTGGATACCAATTTTACTTTTAACACAGTCTCGGATACCAACTACACGTTGACTGTCTTCTACTCGACTCCTAACACTGCCACGACAGAAGTCATCTCAATTCCAGTCAATGTGGGGAAGAGCAACTACATACTGTTCACTGACATTGATATGAAAGGCAACGTCGAAGAGATAAGGGACAAATATATAGATGTGTTCAGACTTTCCTAAGAAAAGAATAAACTGGAAGGAAATAAAGTGTATTTATGGCAAAGGGAGTCTCTCCGTTAATCGCAACAGTTCTGATAATTTTGATGACGTTTGTATCGATAGGACTTGTCTTGTCAATAGGGAGGCCGAGCTTGGATAGGGCTGCTGATGCAGCCAAATTGAACGAAGCCCTGCAGAATCTCAGATCCATAGACAATGCTGTAAGGGAAGTGGCATCAGAAGGAATCAGCGCGTTCCGTGGGATTCAAATAAAAATTAGTTCTGGAAATCTGTATGTAAACGAGCCTGCAGGAAGCATTGATTATTTCGCTACGCAAAGAAGTGGATTAATTGAATCGGGAACGTTCAACAAAGACAACAATATTTTCATTATCGGAGGAGGAAGCGCCAGGGCATACAACAACACTACCAGTATGTTCTTGGAGAATGAGATACTGAATGTGACACTTCCTCTGAGTGGGACTCCGTCAACCTATGTCTCAATTAACACAAGCACGGCGATTTCATCGATACAACTCGTCAAAACGACTACTGAGATTTTAGTCCCGGTTGACTCGGGAATAATAATCGAGAACATTTCAAATTCTAGCTGGGGAATAGGATATTCGCAGCTAGTGAAGAGGCAGGAAAATCTCCCAGAGGCACAGGCTCTCTTTCATGTCCAGTCGAATCTTTCTTCTGCAGTATATGATGTTTTGTACAGTCTGCCGGCGAGGGCAGATTTTCTCATAGTGGATGTGAAGAATGTCACTAACAACATGACGACAATGAACTTTCAGATAAAACTGGGAGCGAACAAGAATGACTTTGTCAACATATCCAATGGAACAGAAGGAAATGTAACTTCTTTTGCAAACGTATGCAAGAATTCTACACAGGTGACCAGATCGTTCATATGCGCTTTCGATAACGGGACTGATTTCACTGTTCCACATTTCACAGGTTTGATTTTTGCAGGAGACAGCACGAATTATGTTCAGGCATGCTTCGACAATATTTCGTCTGCCAATTACAGGCTGAACATTAGTTTTAACAATGATGGAAGAATCCTGGTTCCATTCGCAAATGGGACGTGCGGTGCTATCGACAGCAGGATGGATATTATCAATAAACTGCTTGTACCATCAAGGTCTTTCAACGGAACATACAGCTTTGGTGAGCCAGGTGACCTTCCCTTTGGTTTGATATTGGAGTACAACAGGATTAAGATACAGGGATCTGACCACTTCGGACCCGGGCTTCAAAAAGTTTGCATCCAAAAGACCGGTGAAGTGAGATTCAGATCAGTCGTCAACATAAGCAAATGTTAATATTTCTGGAATGAAATAATCCTTATGAAAAATGAAGAAAGGACTACAAAAATTATCGTAATAGTTTTGATAATAGTTTTGGCAGGAATGGCTGCGTACGCATATCTTCCAGATTTACTGATTCTTCCGAATTTATCAACTGTAGGATTGGTTCCTATCAATGTTGAAATCGATGCAACAGGACCGAATGGAATCGTGACTCTCACTGGTGGATGTTATCAAATCAAGGCTAATGTCGAGAAAGAACAGGCCATTTCGATGCTGAACGGCTTGAACAAGGTTGTTGGACCTAGACCGAACACACACGACTTGTTCAAGGACACTTTGAACACACTAGATGCAAAAATTCTGATGATCAAGATAACTGATTTGAGGGAAGATGCTTACATTTCAAAAATGGTTGTTAGAAAAGGGAACACACTGCTCAGTCTCGATTCCAGGCCGAGCGACGCGATTGCAATAGCACTGAGAGGAGACTACAAGGTTCCTGTATACATGAACGAGACTTTGCTTAAGAAAGACGGGGCTAAAATATGCTGACTACTTCCCTATCTTGGAAGCTATCCTAAAATAGATTTTTAGAACGAATTTTCTTTCTGAATGTTAAAAGTATTATCCTAATTGGCAGTTGTTGGAAACGCTGATCCAATATCCCTTCCATGTTTCCAAATTAGAAGTTTGAACATAATTTTGTGTTGTTGGATTGTACCACCACGGACCGCTGAGGACATTACAGTTCCCAATAATGTTGTTGAAGTTAGTATTTCTGGGAGAGCTGATTAAATTCCAGCCAGAGCTCAATGTTTCTGAAGTTGTTGTAGTTGTGGTGGCTGTTGTTCTTGTGGTAGTAGGAGTAGTAAGTGTCGTGGTTGTTGTGGAATGTGAAGTTGTACTTGTGGTAGTAGTCGGAGTCGAACCACCGCCCGACCATGAAGATAACTGACTTATTGTGACGTCGTCTAGGTACATGATTGTTTGGAAGCCTGTGTCAAGAGCACAATCATTCCCTGCCGGAAGCGGTATCTTCGGCCAACTTTGCACCCACAACTCCAAGAAACCTAAAGTTGCTCCTGCCGCAGGAGCCCAAGTATTTTGGCCCAATTGAGACGTGAAAGGACGATT
>JAGVVV010000018.1 GCA_018304615.1 Candidatus Aenigmatarchaeota archaeon | reverse complement strand
ATCTCTAGATTGCGGGTCTAAGCCGAGAGTCGGCTCGTCCAAAAATAAAATCTTCGGATGGTGCATCAGACCTCTGGCCAATTCCAGCCTTCTCCTCATTCCTCCAGAATATTTTTTTACCAAGTCGTCTTTTCTGTCAGTGAGGTCCACAAGCTCAAGAACTTCCTTTATTCTATCTTCTCTTAGTTTTGCAGGCATCCCATAAAGCATGCCATGAAGTTTCAAGTTCTCATATCCGGTCAGAATATCGTCTGAACTTGGATCTTGGAAAACTATACCAATTGAATTTCTTACTTTTGAAGGCTGTTTTACAACATCAAAACCGTTCACTTTTGCACTACCTGAAGTAGGATTTCTTAATGTCGTAAGCATCAAAAGAGTAGTAGTCTTCCCAGCCCCGTTCGGTCCGAGCAATCCAAAAATCGCACCTTCACTTACTTGCAAATTAAGATTGTCGACAGCAACCAAATTTTTGAATTTCTTTGTCAGGTCGCGAGTTTCGATGACGTACATAATACAATCAATTCTCCTACCTTCATATTAAAATTTCAACAGAGAACCTGGATTTGAATTCAAAAATCAGTTTACTACGGGATAGAAAAGCTTAAATACTACTACTTGATAGTAGTAAGTATGAATTTTAGGAAAGATGCCGAAGAAGTAAAGAACAGTCCTGAGTTCATCAAAGTCGCATATGACAAATATGGAAATCCTCTTGGGGTTAGACCTGCTAACGGGCATGAGATTACAGAGGAAAAAACCGAAAGACCATCCACAAAAATAAACATTCAGACTCTTCATTACGACACTAAGATGATCGGGCAGTGGTTGGGTGTAATTAATCAGAACATGCACACTCTGAGAGAGCAGATAGCACTTTTGGAAAATCCAACAGACAAGTTCATGCCAGTCCTCCAGGAAGCTATTTCAAAAAACATGGACTTCACCAACAAACAGATAGACTTGATGAACAGAGAATTGCAGAACTACAAGATCCTCAGCAACTCTATCATGGAGCAGCTGAATCTTATGAATGAGAATTTCTCCTTATTGAGAAAAGAGATTACTGACAACAGCTACATCTCAAGGCAAATAATCGCTGAGATGGACATGATAAAGGGCGAAGTCAGAAATTCCAAGAGTCCTTCAACCGAGATAGTGAACATGTTGGATTCCATGAACGAGAATTTCGAAATCTTGAGAAGTCGTGTTATGGAGATCAGCAGGGAGACTGCTGAAACGAACAGTCAGCTGATTAGAAAATTATCCGATGTCGCAACTAAGGAAGACGTTTCAAACATAGGAGCTAAATTTTCAGTGATGGCAACAAAGGAAGATTTGGACATGGTCATTTCCGGTTTCATTTCCAAGCAGGAATTCCACGAAGCCAATCAAGAACTGAAAGAAGCAATCATTAAAGGAAAAATTGACAAGGATGCGTTGGTTTCTGAGTTGATGAGCAACATAAAGAATCTCATGAAGAAGCCCAAAAGAAAAGTCAGACACAGGAAAGTTGTCAAGAAAAAAATTGTGAAGAAAATTAGAAAGAAAAGAACCCTGACAATCAAGAAATCTATTGTGAGAAAGTTTCTTTTGAAGAAAGTCCTGTTGACCGAGAACGACAGAGTTCTGGTTGTTACAGACAACAAAATGGAAAAGATCGGGCAAAAAGTTTTCGATGTAGCCAGAAAAATAAATGAAAATGCAGTTTTAGTGATGATGGAAAAAAGGGAAAAGCCGAATCAGGAGCCTGAGGATACAGTCTCAGAAGCTATGAAAAGCAACGACGTGATAATCGGCGTCACTTGGTATTCTTTGAAGAACACCCATTCTTTGAAGGAAGCAGTTGGCATGGGCGCAAGAGCCTGCTTAATTTCTAAAAAATTAAAATTATCTTTGTCTAAGAGTGATTGAGTATCTATTCATAATTTCAGAACCAGTCCGATTAAACCGTTTCTGTCGTTTGTGCCCATTCCTAATACCTAGCTAGCCTTTCTAGAATAAATATGTTGCTGTTAGAAGGGTATTAGAAAATTAAGATTAAGTTTCAAATTTTATTTTCTGGTAACACTTAAAAAGGGACAATTCTAATTATTAAATGGTGTGAAATGGCAATAACTGAGATTTTGACATCTTTTACAAATACTGTAATAAATTTTTTGCCGAACCTAGCTGGAGCCATGATATTACTTTTAATTGGTTGGCTAGTTGGTTTGGTTTTAGGCAGAGTAACAAAAGAAATTCTGAGAAGATTAAAAGTCGATGAATATATAGCAAGAGGGAAAAAACCTGTATTTAGATTGAGTGACATATTTTCTGTGATAGTCACTTGGTCGATATATCTAGTATTCATACAAGCTTCAGTAGATACTCTTGGAATAGCTGCATTATCTTCATTTCTCCAGGGAATACTTTCCTTTATTCCAGGTTTAGTTAAGGCAATTATAGTTGTCGTGGTGGGTTATGGATTGGCAGAATATGTAAGACATCAGGTAGAATCGAGTGGAGTAACATATTCAGAATTAATGGGAAGAATCTTATTTTTCTTGATAATCTACATCGCTATAGCAATGGCTTTGCCTCTGGTAGGAATTGACCCATTCCTTGTGAATGCTCTTCTTCTAGTAATAGCTGGATCAGTGGGGGTGGGATTGGCAATAGCGATTGGTTTTGGATTAAGAGAGGACGTAGTCAAAGTTATAAAGAAATATGGAAAAAAATTAAAGTAAGATTTTATAAATCGATTTTTAGAACCATAACTTTCCAATCTTTCTTTTTTGAAAGAAGATTTGATAATATTTTTAATGGGCCTGAGTGGGTTACTATAACAACCTTCCGTAGTTTAATTGTTTTAATAAAGTCCTTAATTCTTTTGTTTAGTTTTGATGAAGATTCTACATCTTTTGGAAGTATTTCCACATCGTTATTAGTTTTGCCTTCTGCCGAACCATAACAACGTTCCCTTAACTGAGGAGTTATTATTAGAGGGCAATTGGCACTTCTTGCTATTTTCTTTGCTACTACACGACAACGCTTAAGATCGCTTGTATAAACTATATCCAACTTTTTATTTTTGAAGTAAAAAAGAAGTTCTTTTTCTTGTTTCTTCCCTCTTTTTGTCAATGGTGTATTCCACCATCCCCCAAACTTGTTTTCGGCATTGTGCTTGGCTTCTGGATGGCGCACCAAAAAAATTTCTTTATTGCAAAGAGAGCTATAAATTTTTTCAACTTTTAAGATTAGTGTCTCTAAATTAAATCTTCTGATGACATAAGTATAACCTTTTTCACCAAGTTTTTTTCTGAGTCTCGAGTTTTGTATTAATTTTTTAATAACGAATGCTAATTTCATCGGATTTTCAGGTTCTATAAAAATACCACCTTTAACTACTTCTGGTGCTGCACCTGTTCTTGTGGCTATAACTGGTTTTTTCATTGCCTGAGCTTCAGCAAAAATCATGCCAAAAGTTTCATTTAACGATGGTATACAAACCACATCTGCTACTGCGTATATTTTTGGCATATCTTCTACAGCGAGAAATGTCTTGAACATAAACGTGTTTTCTAATATATCCATCTTTTTAAGATAATTTTTAATGATTTTTTCTGCTATTTTTATTCGATCTTTTGTTGCATTAGGCTGACCTTTAACCCCAGGAATAATAAATGTAAAATTAATTCCATCTTCCTTTAATAATTTTAAAGCTTTAGCTACTGTCTCGAATTGTTTTTGTTTTCCTATTTCAAATTTACTTATTCTTACAATTCTCCCAGGAAAAAATATCTTTGGAAATTTTGAATCTATTTCTTTTTTAATTCTCCTCGTAGAAATAGAAGGACCAAATAATTTCAAATCTATTGCATTATAAATTACATCAAGTTTTTCTTTTTTAACACCTATATTCTCTAATCTATTCTTAACAAAATTTGAAACACAAATTATTTTGTAAAAATTTCCTCTAATAATTTTTCTAGTCATTTGTGGTGTCTTTAATTGGGCATTGTGTGCATGTTCAATTATTGGTATTCCTAATTTGTTACAAGTTTTGAGTATTACCATACTTTTTTTCACATTGCGTGGATAGCTAAGGTTATGGCAATGAACTACATCAAAATCTTTTACAAATTTAGAAAACCATTTTTTTAGCTCATTGAGATTCTCTATCTTGGGGTCAAGAAATGGCGTCCTTACAATTTTTATTCTATTCATCTTTTCTTTGGAAAATCTTTTGCCTGAGCAAACAACTGTAACATCATAATCTCTTTTATTAAGACCTTTTGAAATCATCTTCATTATTGTTTCGGCACCACCAATGTTTGGCTGAAAAAACCAGCCAAGAATAAGAATTTTCATCTTCTCACCTTCCTGATTTTAATTTTTTTCAAAATTCCAGTTTTTTTAAAAATAGTTTTTACCACATCTTCAGCGGTAGATACCAAATCTTCATCCGGTCTTTTTTTATGCCTTAATTTACCAATATAAATTTCTTTAATTCTTAATTTCCATTTAATAGCATCTAGAAATATGCCTATATCAGTTCCCCAATTTCTTTCTATTTCAATTCCTTCAAGAAATTCTCTCTTAGTAGCAAATTGTCCACCTATCGGTTGTTCAAATCTCATCTCAGGAAATAAAAATTTTAAAATTGGTTTCACTGTGAATTCTGTAATTCTACCTCTGCCCTTCGGTCTTTTGAAACTAGCTTTTACAAAATCTGCTCTGTTTTTTAAAAGAGGTTCTATTAAAGCCTCGATCTTAGTGGATGTAATATTTTCTAGATCAGCATCAAGGAAAAGAATAATTTTTCCAATAGAATTTTTTATCCCAGTTTTTATCGCTTCACCCTTACCTTTATTTTCTGTATGTCTAATTATCTTTATATTTAGATCTTCAATATTTTTACTGGTCCCATCAGTAGAACCGTCATCAACCACAACAATTTCATCGACATTTTTTGCTTTCATCACTGCTGTAACAACTTTTCTTATAGTTTTACTTTCATTGAAAGCTGGAATAACAACAGATACTCTCGAATTCCTTTTCTTCATCATTAAAGATTTGGCTGGAGTTAATAAATATTTACATCACTTTTTTTTCAAATTCTTTAGATATTTTCTAAAATCAATCAACTTGACACTCTCTTTTTTGACCTGATGTAAAGCAAGGGAATATGTGCTAACAAAAGTTTCTATTCTATAAGAAATTTCGAATGGAACAAATTCGAATTTGAATATACCTTTTGGTTTAAATCCAACCCTTTCCTCGAGTTTATCAAAAAAATACATTGATGAAATTCTTAGCAGTGTTGAAATAATGAATACGATCCATATCCCTACCATATCTGCAATTATCCCGCCAAAAAAAGGAGCTGCCGAAGAACTTAAGCCAGTTAATAGATTGTAACTTGCAATATGTGACGAAGTTCTTTCTTTTGGTATTATATCTGACAAGTAAGTGAACGCAGCCATGTTGAACCCAGCCCAAGACATCTGAGCAACTATCGCATACACATAGAGCCAAAACACATTGTTGGAAATTGCATAGACAAATGGTATGAAACAAATTGGAATCAGGCAGCTAAGCATTATAGTTTTCTTACCCAAATAATCAATCAAAGTTCCCCAAGAGCGATAAAATATTATAGCGGCGATTACTCCGATAGCCGAAATTATCGCTATGTCCATTGTGGTTCCACCTAACTTTTCAATTATATAAACAGAAAAGAAGGGTCCTGCTATTGCGACAGCAAAATTAAGAAATGTTATAGCTTTTACAAAATTTAGAATTTTTTTATCCCTCATCAATACTGAAAAATCAAATGTTCTTTTCAAAGCTTCTTTAATTTTATATGAATAAACTGGAGATGTTGGTTCTCGAAATGAAATGAAAAATATTCTACTCATTAAACCTAAAAAGAAAATTATGTAAAAGAAGAAAGGAATAAAACCAAATCTGTTGAGAATTACTCCTGCCAATAATGTGCCTATGAAAGAGCCTATTCCACTAAAAGTGTTTAGATAACCAACAATACTTCCTCTTTTATAACTTGGAGTGGATTGAATCAGCAGAGATGTCCAAGCAGGTATTGCCATAGAAGAGAGGACGGATTGAATGGTGATTAGAATTACTAGATGAACAGGATCAGAAACATAAGCTATAGGTATCCAAAAAACAGCCCAGAATATCCCACCAACTATCACAAAAAGTTTCTTTTTCAAGATTTCTGTAAGACTCCCAAAAAATAATTGTGAGAACAAACTTGTCAAGTTTGGCAGTGTAGAAAGCAATCCAATCAGTATCTTGGTCGCACCTAAAGATAAGGCAAATACAGGTAAGAATGGATTAATCAAACCTTCAGCTAATGATCTTAAAAATGAAGAATTGTAAAAAGATTTTATACCCATGTTTTTAAATTAGTTTTTCATTTTTATAAAAAAGAAGTAGCAGTAGAATTTGAGGTCCAAATCCTTTGAAAGCACTTAGAAAAATTCCCGAAGGAACCCCTCCAGTAACTTCCTAGAGACCTGAATTTTCTCATCTACTACTGAATTAATTTAGTTTTTTGCAAATAAATGTTTCATATACCCACAAGACCATATGGCCATATCTTATTCATATCTCAACGCTTCTATCGGGTTCATCTTAGAAGCCTTTCTTGCTGGAAGGAAACCAAACAGAACCCCTACACCAACTGAAAATCCCAATCCCAAAAGCAGAAGCTGGTAGGTAACCTTGGTTGAAAATGTCAGTCCATAATTAGTCAAAACCAATCCTAGGATGTTGGAAAAGGCTACTCCTATAATGTCTCCGACTATCCCGCCGATGAGTCCTATCAAAGCGGCCTCTGTTAAAAATATCTCTGTAACATTTTTATTTGTAGCTCCTATCGCTTTCATTATCCCTATTTCCCTTGTCCTTTCCATCACTGACATGTACATAGTGTTCGCAATCCCTATTCCCGCAACAAGCAGTGCGATTCCTGCAATCCCCCCGAGAGTTAACGACAAGGTGTTTGTGACAGTTCCAATCTGCTCGCTCAGCTGCTTTGGAGTGAAAACAAGGAAAGCCCTCTTTCCATGAGAGTCATCCATTTTTTTCTGGACGTTATTTGCAATGTCATCAACCCTGTCCACATTGTTAACTCGTGCGAATATTATGGTGTAGGCTAAATTCCCTGTAGAATCGGCAAGGTCATCAGCGGACGTAATCACTGATGAATCGTATTGGGAGCTTCCTGTCTCTTTCAGAATTCCAACTATGCGCGTTTTCTCTCCCTTTATCGTGAGCTTGTCGTTTACCTTCAGCTCGTCGCTGAAGGATTTTACTGCGATGTTGTGGCCGAGGACAACAACATGACTCTCGCCTGATTTGAAGAATCTCCCATCTTCGATCTGGACGACCCCCAAATCAGTGAAGAACTTGTCACCATCTTTCGGATCTATTCCGAAGAAATTCATTTGTTTCGTCTCATCTCTGAATTCCACGCTCTGCGATTTTACTATAATTCCTATCGCAAGGTCTACCCCGTTAATTCCTCTTATATCGGTGACGTCTTTTTTTCCCAGGGGTTCGGAAGTGCTCGGCGGTCCGAACCCTCCACCTCCCCCTCCTCCTGAGGTGATGAAAATTGTGTTTCCTCCCAGCGTGCTCAATGCGCTCGAGACTGCTGCGTTCGTCCCTTCGCCGATTGAAACCAGTGCGATGATGGCAGATATTCCTATGATTATTCCGAGGGCAGTCAGTATGCTCCTCAATTTCCTCTCTTTTATACTGTTGAAAGCCATCGCCAGGCTCTCTCTTTCAAATTCTAATGCCAGAAATATCACTTCTTTCTCTTAAAAATTCCCATCAAAGAATGTCTCTTCCAGTAAGCGACTGCCAGTATTATCGCGACGATGAGAATTTGGAATGCTAATGGAATTTCGATTGGCATCTGGCCAACTGAAAACTCAATCGGATACATTTTTGTAAAGTCCTGATTGTAAGAATCCTTGTATGACAAATACAGAGTGACATCGTGCTTTCCGGTTGACATGGGACCTACGTCTAGAGTTACAGTGTTCGAGTCATCAGGATCCAGGTTTCCGATGTAACTCGCATAAGGGGAAATGTCGCCGTCGCTCGAATTCGCATAGGCTGTAAGGAATTTCGCGGTGCCAGTTCCTGTGTTGGCAATCGACAATGTCAGTTTTCCCACAGTCCCGGCATACATGTTTTCCTGCTTGTCTATTGCGACAACGAAATCAGGTATTCCAACCACCTTCAGGCCTACATATTTCGTATTCGTATTGAGGGTTCCACTCTCGTCATAGAACGTCAGCGTTACAGGTATGCTGTAGGTGATAGTGTCGGCGTTATTGTTTACAATAAGGTCAAAACTTACCTGGGTGCTGTCTCCTGGATTTAAGTTTCCAACAAACTTTTCAGTATCAGTACCTGCAGGGACGATAGGCAATGAAAAATTGCGAAGCGATACTATGAGGTCTTTGACCTGTCCCTTTCCCACATTTTTCAGAGAAATGTTCATCCTGAAAGTATCCCCCCTTTGGATAAGAGGATTGCTGTAACTCACGTCAGTCACTTGCAAAAGCGGCCTCCTGGTTATGGTGAGAATTACTGAATTGTCAGAACTGGATGTTCCGCTTGAGCTCCCGGCACTGTATGTTGTCGTGATCGGAATTGACGTGCTCCCCTCAGGGGAGATTGTCAGTATCTGGATAGGAACAGTGATCGTAGTAGCCCCTCCGGCGTTTATCGATCCTACGCTGAACATGGATGTTCCGACTGATACATATGCAGTGGACTTGACATTGAGGTTGACATTGCCTGCAACTTCATTCCCGGCATTTGTTATAGTGAGAAGCATGTTCGCGCTCTGCCCCGGTTCCACTGTTGTTGGAACTGTAGATGCCGAATAAGAAAGAGACACATATGCCAAAGAAGGAACTGATTGGATTGCCATAGTCAGGATTCCGAAAACTGCAACAAACAATATTTTGTTCATTTCATAGGCCGTCCTTCAGTTCCCCGTCAGTCATCCGCACTATCCTGTGTGCCTCACGGGCGATTCTCTGGTCGTGAGTAACTATAATAATTGTTATGTCGTCTTTATTAAGTTTCTTCAGAATGTCCATTATATTTTTCCCGTTTTTCGAATCCAGGTTTCCAGTAGGCTCGTCTGCAAGCATGAATGTGGGGTCGTTTGCTAGCGCTCTTGCGATTGAGACTCTCTGGTTCTCCCCTCCTGACATCTCGTTTGGGCGTGCATGGAATTTTTTTTCCAAACCTACTTTTTCGAGTAACCGTTTCGCTTTTTCCATCCTCTGCTTTCCAGACATGCCTTTGAATATCATTGGAAGAATGACGTTTTCCAGAGAAGTCATGCTGTTGATGAGGTTGAATGACTGGAAAACAAAACCGATTTTCTTGCTTCTTATTCCCGCGAGCTGGTTGTCGTCAAGTGTTGAGATGTCCACACCGTCTATGAAAACAGAACCCTTTGTCGGAATGTCCAAAGCTCCGATCATGTTGAGCAGGGTGGATTTTCCGCTCCCCGATCTCCCAACTATTGATACGAATTCGCCCTTTTTAACTCTGAGGTTGACATTTCTGAGCGCCTGCACCTCTGCTGGTGTGCCAGCGTTGTATATTTTCCATAGATTTTTGCATTGGACTGCATCCATCATTCTAAGTTTAGACTAGGATTATTTATAATT
>JAGVVV010000003.1 GCA_018304615.1 Candidatus Aenigmatarchaeota archaeon | reverse complement strand
AATTAGAGATATCAAATTTAAAAGCATGCCATCTGTTAATAAAACCATAAGGAACAGTTTCAACATTTATAGGAAGAATAAATTTATCTAAAGCAACAGCCATTCCAGATTCTTGGTCTGTCCAATCAGAACTTATAAAATTATTAGTTAGGAACGGCAAAAAAATATCACAACCCTTTAAATTTTTAATAATTTCTATCTGCCAATCTGAAGATGGTATGATATCTTCATGAGCCAAAAAAACAGATAAGCCAAAGCGCTCTATAGAATTCTTGATTTCTCCAACAACTTTTCTATCATTTGAAGAATAGCTTACAAAAATTCTCAAAGATTTTCCTTTATAGTTTTTATCCCAGATTTCTTTTGATTCGTCTTTTTTTAAAATGATTACATCGGACATGATTATATATTTTCCTATCAGCCTTATTAATAATAAAAAACCTTTTTATCATTTAATCTAAGGATGCGAAGTACCTGTTGTGTTTGGGTTTGTTTGGATTATATTGAAAGAAACTGATTTATAATCTACAATACTTGATAGGTTCGGGTAAAAAAGGGTGAGACTCATATTTGAAGTTCCTGAATTACAACCGTTTGAAATTGTAAAATTAAAGGCATAATTATTTTCACTTTTCTGATTAACAATAGGCGATACAATACTAAATGGAGCATTGGGCATAAAAATACCAGAAGAAACACAGTTTTTATCAAAATACAAACTCAATGATGGGGTATAATTACTACCTGTTGGGTTACTAATTACTAAATTCAAGAAAAATTCTTGACCGTAAGAAAAGGTAGTGATAAAGTCATCAATGCCGAAAAATTGGCAAGAACAAAAAATATTGCTGCGAAAAACACAATAACAATTATCGCCGAAGGTATAGCTTGACCTTTTCTTCTAACACTTTTTATTGAATCCAATTTTCTTCTGACATATGGAAGTATCATTCCATTAAAGAGTAAGAGCAAACCACCACCGAATGCCAAAATAATAGCAAACGCATAGTAGATGGTGTTAGGATCTTTTGAGTTTTGAGCCTGACCGAGCAAATAAACACTAATTGTAACTAATACTAACATTAAAGCTTGCAGAAGTTGGACATAAGAATCGTGCTCGAGTTCAATCTTCGTTCTTTCATTTTCACTAGTCATTATCAATTAGTTCTTTAAACTTTGACGCAATAAACTTAACCATTTGTTTCTATCTAATGATAAATTGATGTTTGTTTCTTCGCTAGATGACTTTTTGTAATTTACATCTAAGGTGGGCTAAAATCACTTTTTGATATATCGTCTTATCAATCATATAATTTTATTCCACCATTTGGCGATGGAAATGTTCTATCGTTTGCAAAAGCCCATAGTGGTGCTTTACTCATAATTCTTCCGTTTCTTTCTCCACGGAATTGATGATCGCAACTAGGAACTACTTCTAATTTTCTTAATTTAGCAGCAACAGCCAAATCATAGAATATCTTTCCTGCATGAGCTCCAACAACTTCGTCGTCAGCACCTACTGCTACATAAACTTCTCCTCTGAATTTAGCTAAGCCTCTTTCTACTGCGTCTTGACCAACATCTCCGGACGGAGCCATTAACAGTATTTTTTCAACCGCTAAATAATCGCCAGAAACCGCAGCGATTACGCTTGAGCCTGCAGAAAATCCCATTAGATAAAGTTTTGGATCTCTTTTACCACTTAGTTCTCTACCATTTGAGAGGCAATAATCAAGTACGTATCTGAAATTATCAATCATTCCTTTAGGATAAGGCAAGTTTGGAAAGTCTTCATTACCCATTCTAACAACTGTTCCAATACCTTTTTCTTGGATAAGATCTGCTAATTTACCATATTTGTTATTATAACCATCGATGTTTCCAGTTATACCTGGATAATTGACAACAATTACTCCATTAGAATAAGAGTGGATTGCTAGTTCGATATCTAATGACTTCTGGCCTTCTATAGGTCTTTGAATCGCTACTCTTCTTTGTGTCATTTCATCACTAGTTTGAAATCAACAAATATTCTTAAACATAAATAGCTGTAAATTGTGAGATTAAACTGAGATGGCTTCAGGAACAAATGCGTAAAATATGCGTGATTTATGGGGCCTCCAAATAACACGCATTTCTCACGCAAATCGTCTAAGGCAGGCTAGAATCACTCGTCCAAAGCCCCGAATCTGACAAAAAATTCATCTAAGATATGAAAAAAATATAGACCTGTTGATGTAATGGCATATCCGCCATTTTCTCCTGGAAGAATGCAGCCAGATCTGCTTAATGCTGAAAGGCAATCCTGATCCAAAGGCTCTGATTTGCCAGTGGGCGACAATAGATATTTCAGAGTTCGATGATATACAGAAGGACCAATTTCTTCCCTCACTTTTTCAATCCTGTCCCATTCAGAGCTGGGAAAGAATATTTTTCTTCCTCTGCGGTTAATGTATTCTTCCATGAATAAAGGATGGACATTAAAGATTAGAATATGATGTTATGCTATGCAGGTTAGCAAACTCTAACCATCTGTCAAATAGATTATTAAAAAAACCTAAATATGATTCATGGGGAAAAATATTGAAATCATAATTTTACTCGTCGCGATAATCTCAATAGCCGCCTTTTTCTTTTATCAACAGTCTAATGTCACAACAAATGAAATAACCACCACACCTTCTTCTATAACAACCTCTACTAGTACATCACCTACTACAGCCATTACAGCTCAGACTGGCAAACTAATAAAATGGAGCAAAGAAGAGGGAATAAGAACTAGTGGCGTTAGCCCTTCTGCCATTATTAAAGACGACGAGTACTGGATGTATTACACGTGGGATGGGATTGAATTAGCTACATCTACAGACGGTTTGAATTTTGCAAATAGACAAAACGTGGTTAAGAACGGTCCTATTGGTTCTGAGCAGGAAATGGTTACAAATCCTACTGTTTTTAGACTATCGGATGGCAGATACAGGATGATTTATGAAGGCAGTAAATGGGCCGAAGATGAAATGGGAAAACGATATCAAACCGATAGAAAACTTTACAGTGCAGTTTCTATTGATGCCAAGATGTGGGAAAAAGAGTGGGGAGTGAGATTTTGGGATTACGGGGACGGAAAGCCTGGTGAGATATTCACATCTGTTCCGGATGTTATTAAATTACCAGATGGTAGGCTACGTATGTACTATACAAGAGGTGCAACTTCTGCTACAGCTTTGTCAAGTGACGAAGGATTGACTTGGACCAAAGAAACAAATTTAGAACTCTTTAGAAAAGTTGCAATAGATCTTGATATTGTGCTATTAGATGATGGTACATACAAACTCTTCTTCACAACCTTTGCAGATGAATTTGGATTTGGTGAACAATGGGTGATGAGTGCTAGTTCTACAGACGGGGTTAATTTTGTAATAGATGAAGGTAAATTGATTGAACCAAATACATCTGGTGGATTAGTAACTGATCCGGATGTGATAAAAATTGATAATGGCTACAGAATGTACTACGGTGAGTTTAAAAAAGATGGGTACGAATCAAACATATTGAGTGCTTTTAGTTCTGGATAATTAGGATTAAAATCGTGCTTCTAAGGTTCATTAAATAAATCATATTTTCCTTTTTTTGAACTTGGGACAGCCTCAGAGCTGGTTTTCTCTCCTGTGAAATAATCGAATCTCTCTCCTCGTATAAAGACATCATCGACCTCAAAACCTTTTCTTTTAATTGCAGCAACACAGGTCTTAATATTATCCCGCCCGCCGATGAACCACTCGTATGAAGAGTCTTTAGGGGAGAAGGCCCCAATAGCTGCAAGTCTTCTTCCGCATCCACGTTCAACAACATAGTCTGCAACGTCTAATACTGATACGCCGTTAACACAAAATCTAGGAACTATGCAGGTGTAAAAAGATACAGAACTTCTTTGGGTCAGCTCTCTCTGTATATATGCTCTGATATCCTTCTTGACTCTCGAGTTCATGGTATTGAAATAAAAAGTAAACTATTTAAAATGATTTTCACTTCATGGAATTCTTCAGGTTTCCCAAGTAAGTCCCGTCGAGAAGGTAGATGTTCGATTTCTCCAGATCAACCAAGTCGCTTGAAAGAATGGGTCCAATCAGTTCTTGTCTTTTTATTTTGTTGATTGGAACTCCGCCTAGCATCTTGTTGAACACAGGAAGAATTACCAAGTTCAGTTTTCCAACTTTCTTCATATCAAACTTCTTTTTCACTTTTTCCTGATTTAGATTTCCCTTAACCCAGACTTGCTCTATGGATCTGAATCCGAACTTGTCGACAAATTCCAAAGCCGGATGGATATGACCCATTAGCAAATATTCGCATGAGAGAAGCTTTTTGGAAGGCCAAGCATGCCCATGGAAGAAACCATACTTTCCGATTTTTATCCCGTGCGAAGAGACCATCTTTATTCCTGAAGGAATTATCTCCTCCAATCTGTCGTCATGATTCCCTTTCACGAGAATAACTTTCAGAGTCTTTGACAGTTCTTGAAGGAAAAGTGGAATTTCCCGATCTTCGCGAATTGTAGATCCAGGCACCTTGTGCTTCACGTCCCCAAGCAAAATAATCTTCTTTGCCTTTGTCATCTTAACAAGTTTGTCAATGGTTTTCAAAAATGTCTTTCTCTGGGCTTCTATGTAGATTCCTGACTTGTAAAGATCGTATTCTATTCCCAAGTGAAGTTCTGCCACTACCAATGTCTTAATCTCTGGGATGAATGCAGCCGGATAGTCTGTTATGAATCTTACTGTCATACCACTCACCAAAGTGGAAATACTATTTATTTGTTAGTCAGTAAATGTTAAAGTATGTCTGAGATCGGAACTGTTATCGCAACTATTGAAGGGCCGAACAGCAGTGAATTCTCCTTCGTTATCAAGGAAGAAAAAGGTAAGATGCCTGTCAGGAAGGGGCAGTTCGTACAATTGAATACAGAAGAAGGATTATTGGTAGCGAGGGTTTCTGAGATTTACAAGACGAACAGATACTTCATGAGGGCTGAATCTGTCAGGGAGTATGAGAGGTCCGGAAAGCCGTTGATGGATGTCTTCCCTGTCGACAGGTGGGAGTATCTTGTCGCAAAATCAGTTCCGTTGGGAGTTTTGAATGAAGGAAGTCAGAAGAGAATAAGCTTTCCTCCTTCGCCTGGTGAAAAGGTTTTCAATGTTGATGAAAAGATTCTTTCCAGTTTTCTCGGATTCAATGAAAATGGAATTCACATAGGTAAGATTTCTTCTCATGACATGGATGTGAAATTGGATTTGAGCAAATTATTCCAAAAGCATGTTGCCATTCTTGCAATCTCAGGTGGGGGAAAGAGTTATCTTGCATCTGTTCTGATCGAAGAAATTCTGAAAAGAAATCAAGCACCGGCTGTTGTCATCTTAGATCCCCACGGAGAGTATAAAGGATTCTCTCATGACGAGAATTTCGCACACAAGACAAAAATTTTCAATGAGAAGAGCATCAGCATTGCCGCGAGCAACCTTTCTGCCTTCCAGCTTTCGGAATTGATGCCTCACTTCAGTTCTGTTCAACGAAGAGAATTAAATCAGGTAATTCAAACCATTCGAACCAAGAAACATGTATACAATCTGGAAGAACTAATCCAAGAAGTGGAAGCGAGCGAGATTAAACCTGCGACTAAGGAGCCTATGATCTCATGGCTGATGGAACTGAATTCCAGCGGATTGTTCAGCAATGTGGATTCTCCTTCTGTTGAAGAATTGGCGAAACCAGGACAGATTTCCGTTTTCGATCTTTCAGAATTTGTCCATTTGAGAGACAGGCAGTTGATTGCGACAAGTATTTCCAGAAAACTTTTCGATGCGAGAAGGAATGGAAAAATATCTCCATTTGTTTTATTTGTAGAGGAAGCCCATCAATTTTGTCCTGAGGGCGTAGAAAGGGAATCTGCAATTTCCAGGTCCGTCATAGAACAGATTTCAAGAGAGGGAAGGAAGTTCAACGCGTGCCTTGTCTTGATCAGCCAGAGACCGATCAGACTTTCTACTACAGCTCTTAGTCAATGTAACACACATATAATTCTCAGAGTTACCAATCCTTACGATTTGGACCACATAGGAAAAAGCAGCGAGGGAATAACAAGAGACGTTCTGAACATGATTCCCGGATTAAAAGTTGGAGAGGCGTTGATTGTCGGAGAAGCAGTGAATTATCCTCTTCTTGTAAATATCAGAAATAGAAGCAGCAAGAAGTTTGAGAAAACTAAAAATCTGGAAGACGCGATGAGCTCTTTCAACCAGGATAAATTGAAGACTTCGGAAGATTTGCAGGCATTTTCTTAATCTAAAGGTGTGACTTTGGTTATCCCATCTCTCTCTTTGTTCCTTGAAAGAACATAGGCATTTCCAGTAATCGCGCCTTCCAATTCCTCTTCATGTGTGATAAGAAATGTTTGGTCGACGACATTCCCAATTTTTTCTCTCAGGGTTGTAGCAAGGACTGAAATTGCCTGACGATCCAAGTTTGCAGTCGGCTCATCCAAAACCAACCACCTCAGCTGCGGAACCAAAACTAATGAAAATGCAATCCTCAACGCAAGTGCTGCGATACTTCTTTCACCACCAGAAGCAATCCCCTCGACATTCACCCATCTTCCGCTCTTCTCATTGAGTTGGAGAATGTAATCCCCTTCCTCAGTATTCAGCCTGATTCCTGCAAAATCTTGATATGGATATAGAGTGGACCAAAGATCGTTCATCGTGAAATTCACTGCTACAATGAATTCCTTCCTGAGTTCGAGTTGGGTTTCTTGAAGGGCTTTCTCGAAAACCTTCAGATCCCTCACGAGTTTGTCAAAAGTTTCAATCTCATGCTTGTGCTTGTATATCTGCTGGAGTTCAGTTTCATACTCACCGGCTCTGGTCTCTTTTTCTTTGATCAGCCGTTCAAGACCAGATGATCTAGTCTGCAATTCTTTGTCATTCAAAATCAGTTGGTTGTATTTCTCCCTTTTGTTTTCAAGATTCCCTTCCGTGATTTGTTCCTCAAGTTCCCATGCCCGAGTCTCTATATGCTCTTTCTCTTTCATCAATTCAACAAATCGTTTCTCTTTCACTTCATATTCTTTCATTTGGAACACAAGGATGTCCAGGTTCTGTTTGTAGCCACTCATCCTCTTGAACTCATCCTCTGATTGCTCGATGGTTCTTCTCACGTCTGTCAATTCATTCTCAGTCTTCAATACTAATTCTGTCAGCTCGATGAACATTCTCTTGGAATTATCAAGATTCATCTTCATTTCTTCCAGATTCTTGACTTCGTTGAACATCTGCTGCAGGGTGTTGGAAAGTTCCTCCAAAGTCTTCAGCTGCTTTTCATTGATCTCTTTATTCTGAGCCACCTCTTGCAGTTTTCCCTTGAACTCTGTGATCTTGAGCTGCTTTTGTTGGATGAGAAGGTTCTTCCTTTCCTCGGATAATCTGGTATCGCAAACAGGACAAAGTCCTTCAGATGAATTAATATAATTGATGACTTCGGACAAATCTTTTATCTTCATGTTCAATTCTTGGAATTCGGAAAAGATTTTTTCATATCCTTTCTTCCTGTCATCAACTTGTTTCGAGATGTCATCCCCTGTTTTTTTCCTGATTTCATCCAGCTTCAACTTCGTATTCATTTTTTCCTGGATTTCTTTTTCCAAAAGTAGAATCTTCTCCTTCCTCATGAATTGGAGTTTACCCTTGGATTCATTGACGGAGGATGCAGTCTTCTCGTACATGGACCTTTTCTCCTTCAATGATTTTTCCAACGAATCTAACTTGGAACTCAACTCCTGCAGAGATTTTTCAACCTCCTCCTTGGATTTTCCTTTGATTGTATCTTGCATCAGAACAAGAGATTTTTTGGTCTCTCCTATCAAGGAGTCGAGATTGCTTTGTTCAGTCCTGACAACCTCCCATTTCTCTTTGATTGATTCTAGAATCTTCAGTTCGTTTTCCATCTCAGACTTTTCCTCAGAAATCTTCAAGAGTTCCTCAGAGATTGTCTCTTTCTCTTTGATTGCTTCTGTAAGGGAATTTTTTATTTCAAAAACTATTTTTTCAATCTCCTTTGTATCAGTCTGGTCGAGGAGAGTTTGTCTAGCAGACTTCCTCTCTGATATCTTGTTTGATAGGCTGACTGAAGAGGCTCTCGCCTTCTCGAACTTGTCGATGGCAAGAAGCTCGTCGATTTTCTTCATCCTCTGACCTTTCGGAATAGTCAGAAAATAATCTATGGCATTCTGCTCAGAGTAAATTGCCTTGCTGAAAAGTTCGTAATTCACTTTAAGAGAGTTCTCGACAATCTCAGTCACCCTCTGGGAGTTCGGGGCCTCTAAAAGTTTTCCGTTTTCCCTTATCTCAGAATATGTGGTTCCTTTCCCTTTCTCTACAATTCTTTTCAATGAGTAGGTTGAATTTCCGGATTTGAATTCTATCTCAACTTCGGCATGGTCTTTCTCAGAAGGCTTTTTCATTATCACATCATCAAGCTTCAATTTTTTTGTCTGAAGATTCGGGAATGTGCCGAAGAAGGCGAAGCAGATGGCATCCATAGTCGAAGACTTGCCACTACCCATCGACCCTAGCAGGGCATTAGTTCCGCTTGAGAAATTGAACTCAGAGTCTAAGTGCGATCTCCAGTTCTTTAATTTGACATTTGTTATCATAACATCACTTCAAAGTCTTCTGCTCGCCAAGGACGATTTGGAATGATTTGTCGACCTCTCCTTCGCTCAAAAGGCTGAAAATTAAATCATGGTCAAAGGTTTCGTGAAAGCCTAAAACATCCAAGTTCTTCTTCAGTATCTGAAGACCCATTTCTTCGGTCGAGAATCTCTGATCGCGGGCATTTCTGAGAAAATCTATCTTCTCTTGCATCTCCGTGGATTCTGTAACTTTTGAAAAAACAATCAGTGCTTCGTTCTCGTACTTCTTTGCAAGTTCTTTCAAATCATTATCAAAAACGTCCTCATCTTTCCCGGTTATCTTTATCTTCACAAGAGGTTTCTTCTTGTTCTCTTTCATCAGGATTGTTTTGATTCTGGCTTCGACAGTCTCCTTCAAATCCTGAGAAGCATCAACTTCCTCATAGTAGAATTTTCTGTTGCCTGAAAGTGAGACAAATTCTATTCTAATCCCATTCTCAACAATTATTTTATGAACGCCTTTAAGAGATTCGGATTCGTTTTTTTCCATCTGTGTTATCAGAGTGCTTCCTCCAAACAACAGAATGGTGTCTTCTATCTTCTGCTGAGTATGGCCGTGGATGTGGCCGTTGATGATTATGTCAAAACCTTTCGGAAGATTGGCAAGAGTCAAACTCGGAGGTTCTAGTGGTGAATATACAAAAGGGTCGATGCTCTGATGCACCATGAGGATGTTTATGCAGTTGGGTATAGGCTGCGGATTCCATTTACTGAGAATTTCATAAGCATACCTCTCAGGAACTCCGCTCATTCCATGGATTGCGACTTTCTTCCCGTCCTTTTCAAAAACGACATAGTTGCAGTGGAGATGGATTAAGATTCCAGCATCCTCCAGGGCTTCAATCGCATTTATCTCTCCCTTGCCTCTTCTCTCGTGAGTTCCATGAAGAGCGATGACAGGCTGGTGATTAGTTGTTCTTTTTGAAATTTCTTTCATCTTTTTATCCGTGTCCACTAGTTCTGCTCCTGTAGAACTCCTGAGAAGCGGCTTCACCATGACCCTTATAGCATTCGCCCACACGCTTGTCTTAGGAACTCGAGAATCGAACAGATCCCCTGGAATCAGAATCAAGTCGGCATCCTTTGAGATTTCAAAGGCCTCAGCCGCATTTTCAAAAGAATCGTTCTCAGTCTCAGAATTGTAGGCATACCCGAAATGAAGGTCAGAGAATACGGCTATTTTCATACAGTAATTCTATACACGAAAAATTATTTATGTTGAAGTCCCGAATTCCTTTTGAACTAAGGCCTGAACCTTTTTTTCTATTTGGTTGTAAACCTGATTTTCAGTCTTCCCGACAACATCAACTAAAATTACTCTATCCTTGTGAGCCTTGTAAAAATCCCACATATTCTTGTGCATCAGATGAAGGAAATCCATGTTCATGGTGTCGAGCTCCTGCATGTTCCTTTCTTCCTGCCTGCTGATTGCAATCTGAGGCGGCATGAAGAGGAAGAAGTAGAACGTGTTCTCCATCAGGTTGTTGATGTCGTGATGGTCGTATGCCTGAAGAAGGCTCTTCCTCGGATCCTTGTGCTTTCCCAGTTCGGCTCTCGTTTTGACATATAATTGAGGCATAGGCGGTCCTGCTTCGAGAATAATTTTCTTGTCCTTCGAGTTCAGAACTTCTTGGGCGAGACTCTTAGTCTTCATGAAAACAGTGTTGTCGAATTCAAAAGGAGCATCAATCCCAGTCTTGTATTTCCGTTCGAGAATTAGCTTTGTTCCGATTTCTGGGATGTACTTGAAACCGAGATTCTGAGCTATTTTCTCCCCGATGGTAGTCTTGCCAGAACCAGGAAGGCCGAGGAAAGAAAGAATCAATTTAGGCATAAGATTAATTAGAGGTTTAAATATTTGAGTTTTCAACTAGAATTGAAGTGAACAACATGCGTGGTAGCCTTCCAAAATACTAATCTGATTCTTAGCTTTATCTTTACGGTTTTCAAAATTTACATTGGAGATTTCTATGGCTGAAGAGCAGGGGATTACTGTAAAGAAAATGGAGAACTTCACTGATTGGTACACACAGGTAGTTCAGAAGGCGGAATTGGCAGATTACGGTCCTGTCCAGGGAACAATTGCGATGAGACCATACTCTTATGCGATTTGGGAGATGATTCAGAAGATTTTCGATGAGAAGATAAAAAAGACAGGGCACAAGAACGCCTATTTCCCTACATTAATTCCAGAGGGATTCTTGAAGAAAGAGGCCGAGCATTTCAAGGGATTTGATCCTGAGGTTTTCTGGGTTACTCATTCTGGAGATAACAAGCTGGGAGAAAGACTGGTTGTCAGGCCTACTTCTGAGACTATGATTTACCACTTTTACTCAAAATGGATAAGAAGCTGGAGAGATCTGCCATTGCTGTTGAACCAATGGTGCAGCGTACTCAGAGCAGAGATAAAGTCGACCAAACCTTTCATCAGAGCAAGTGAATTCTTGTGGCAGGAAGGTCACACGGCCCATGCAACTAAAGAAGATGCTGACAAGGAGATGTTTGCCATTCTTGACGAATATGTAGACTTGGCTGAGAGTTATCTGGCACTTGAAGTTTTGAAAGGAAAGAAGAGCGAGATGGAAAGATTCCCAGGGGCATTGACGACTACTACCTTCGAAAGCATGATGCCAGATGGGAGGGCGTTGCAGATGGGAACTTCGCACAATCTAGGCCAGAATTTTTCCAAACCTTTTAAAATAAAGTTTCTGGACAAGGACAAGAAAGAGAAATTTGTCTGGACTACCTCATGGGGAATTTCGACCAGACTGCTCGGAGCGTTGATAATGGTTCATGGAGATGACAGAGGATTAGTAATTCCTCCAAAAATTGCGCCGATACAGATTGTGATTGTTCCAGTCTATTATAATGAGAAGGAAAGAAAAGATGTGTTGAAAAAGGCTGAGAAGGTGAAGGAAATCTTGAAAGAATTCAGAGTCCATTTTGATGGAAGAACAGAGTATAGTCCTGGATGGAAATTCAACGAATGGGAGCTGAAAGGTGTGCCGTTGAGGATAGAAATCGGCCCTAAGGATGTGGAAAAGAAGCATGTTGTCTTTGCCAGAAGAGACGAAGCTGAGAAAAAGAAAAAAACAATGGTGGAAGATAAAGAAATAGAAAAAGAAGCTGGGAAGACATTAGATATGATCCAACAAAGTTTGCACGAAAAATCTAAGAATGAAATGGAGAAAATGACACATGACGCCAAAAATTATTCTGAATTCAAAAAGGCCGTTGAAAATGGTGGTTTCATAAGAGCTGGATGGTGTGGTGATGTTCATTGTGAGGAGCAAATAAAAATTGAGACTAGTGCAACCATAAGAGTAATTCCATTAAAAAGAGAAAGCGGATTTAGCAAATGCGTTTATTGTGAGAAGTCCGCAAAAGAAGTTGTCTATTTCGGAAAGTCGTATTAAGAGTTAAATATTTAAACCCACTTATCGAATTTTATTTATCTCATCCTAGGTGAGTTGCTTGAGTAAAATGGAAGAAGAAATGAGACCGGAAATAAGAAAGACAGGGACTACTACTCTGGGAATGGTTTGCAAGGAGGGAGTGGTCGTCGCTGCTGAGAAGAAATCCACCCTCGGATATCTGGTAGCTTCGAAGGAATCCGAGAAGATTGACCTGGTTGCAGACCACATTGCAATGACAATCGCAGGCGCGAGTGGTGACGCTCAAGCCCTTGGAAAATTATTGAAGGCCGAATTGAAATTGTTCATGATACAAAACAACAGGAAAATTTCTGTGAAAGGCGCAGCTTCTTTATTATCAAACATCTTACAAGGCGGAAGATGGACTTACATGCCTTACATGGTTCAGCTCATTCTTGCCGGTTATGATGATGAGGGTCCTATGGTCTTTAGCCTCGACGCGATCGGATCGATAGAACAGGAGAAGAAATTCTTTTCCACAGGATCAGGCTCTCCAATGGCGCTTGGAGTTCTTGAGGACGGATACAGAGAGGGGATGTCAACTCAGGAAGGAACCAATCTTGCTCTCAGGGCAATCCGTGCAGCAATTGAGAGAGACATCGGCTCTGGTGGTAAGGCGATTGATGTCGCTATTATCACTAAAGACGGGATCAAGCTCACCAGGCACGACTTCGCAGAAAAGTTTATCAAATAATTTATCTCTTGTGATTTGAATGGAAATTCTGGAAAAAGTAAAAGCTAGCCTGCCTAGTGAATCCATAAGCAGGGTAGAGGTAGAAGGATCGGAAATAATCGTTTACACTAAAGACAGAGATTGGTTTGTAAAGCACGAAGAAGAAGTAAAACAGGTTGTCTCCCAGCTGAAGAAAAGGATCGAAGTCAGACCTGAGGCCTCAATCTGTCTCGATCAAGAAGCCACAAAAAAATTGATCATGGAGATGGTTCCTCCTGAGGCGAACATACATGAGATTTATTTTGAAGTCGAAAGAAGCCTTGTGATAATTGTAGCAGAGAAGCCAGGACTTGTGATAGGAAGAGGAGGGGAAACCTTCAGAAAAGTCCGTGCGGAGACCTTCTGGGTTCCGAGAATAGAAAGAGTCCCGGCCATAAAATCAGATGTCATTAACGGAATCAGGAATGTCATCCACTCAGAAGTCAAGTTCAGGAAGGAATTCTTGAACAAGATCGGAGAAAAGATTTTCACAGAAAGAAAGACAGGAAGAGATTGGATTAGGTTAATACCTCTCGGTGGTTTCAGGGAAGTGGGGAGAAGTTGCTTATTAATTGAGACTCCGAAATCGAAAATTTTGATAGACTGCGGGGTTTCTCCAGGCGGACTCTCAAGCGGGAGTGGCGGTTATCCTTATCTGATGACAAAGGAATTTGATCCTGCAGAACTCGACGCGATAATTCTCTCTCATGCACATCTAGATCATTGCGGGTTTGTTTCTTATTTGTACGAATATGGCTACCAAGGACCTATGTACTGCACTACTCCGACTTTGGATTTGTTCGCACTTTTGAATTTGGATTTCATCGATGTCATTCAGAGAAATGCTTCAACTCCTATCTTTACTGCGAAAGGTGTGAAGGAAGCGGTCAGGCATTCGATTACTCTTGATTATGGAGAAGTTTCGGATGTGGCTCCTGATGTCAGACTGACTTTCCAGAATGCTGGACACATTCTCGGTTCTGCATTAGTTCACTTGCACATAGGAGAAGGACTGCATAACATCGTCTACGCTTTAGACCAGAAATATGCAAAGACAAATTTATTGGATTCAGCGTTCACTGATTTCCAGAGAGTTGAGACTCTGATCATGGAATCCACATACGGAAATCCTGAGGACATAATACCGCCGAGATTAGAAATGGAGAAACAATTGATGGATACAATCAGAAGGACTATAGAAAAAGGTGGAAAAGTTTTGATTCCATCATTCTCAGTTGAAAGAGCGCAGGAGCTGATGGCTATTTTGGTGGAACATAAATTCGATTTGCCAGTTTTTCTGGACGGGATGATCTGGGATGCCAATGGGATTTTCACTGCATACCCAGAATATCTCTCAAGACAGATGCAGAACAAGATTTTCAACAACGAGGATCCTTTCAAGAACGAAATTTTCAGGAGAATCGCTTCCTCGCAGGACAGGGAGAAGGCATGGAACGAAGGCCCGTCGGTGATAATTTCGACTTCAGGAATGCTGATGGGCGGACCGGCCATGGAACATTTGAAACAACTTGGGGAAGATCCTAAGAACTCACTCTTGTTTGCAGGTTACCAGGCAGAAGGAACCATGGGAAGAAGGATACAGAAAGGATGGAGAGAGATTCCTATCAGAGTCGACGGTGGAAAGACTGCGACAATGAACTTGCAGATGGAGATTACGACGATTGAAGGTCTGTCTGGTCACTCGGACAGGAAACAATTATTAAATTACATAAACAATCTGGGATCGAGACCGGACAAAATATTATTCTGCCACGGAGAAGCAAGCAAGGTAGTAGAGTTGGCAAGGACTGTCCACAAGCTTTTCAGAGTTGAAACAGCAACTCCAAGAAATCTAGAAGGGATAAGATTGAAATAATTTAATAGGCATATCCTAATCCTAAACCAAGTCTGTAAACTTCGAAGACATCTGTGTTGTTGATGTTGATGTAGGAAGTCAAGTAACCGACCTGCAGATTCGGAGCTAGAACTGCGACAGGTCTTTTGTTGGATGCCCAAAGGACTAATGAGAAGAAGAGATGTTTCTCGTCATCAGAATATCCATTGTCAGAGAAGTCGGCCATCCACGCTGTTTTCCCATTAGTGTTGTTCAGAATCACGACTGGCACGTCTTTTTCTTGTCCACGGTTTATGCTTCCATTCAAGAGAATTCTTTTGACATTTCCATCTATTGGAGCGAGCTCAGTCGCGTAATAAGTACCCCATGCATTTCCAGGAGGAGAACCTGGGGGCTTTTGGTTAACTAGGAAATCGGCAAAAATGTAGGGAGGATTGAATTTTATTCCTATGGCTTTAGGAAAAACTATGTAAGACAGAGTAAATACTGTGCTGTTGATTATGAAATTCTGTTTAGCTGAAACAATCACATCTGCCTTTGCGTTGTTATTGGTGTCAAAATAAACTGAAGTGGAATTACATATCCAAAAACCGTAACCTGTACTATTCAAAGTGAAGAATCCTGGGTAAGCGGAGGTTGCGCAGGAAGAAATATTACCTTCAATCTGGAAAGAAGGAACAGAAGAAGATGTATTCTCAGGGAACGGAACATTGAAGAAATATTTGTACGGCCCGTAGATTATGTCAGAAGAGTTGTCAGGCTTCCTCGGGAAATAATCATAGTCGACAGCAGTCTTGTGATTATTATCCACATATTGCAATCCGAAAATGGAATTCTGGGTTGAATCGACCCAACTGCTTTGATTGAAATCGACGACTTCGACGATTCCGTTTCCGCCGGATATGAATTGGTTCAATTGGGTGGAATAGGAAGTTAGATCTTTATAACCCCAAATGATCAGGACGTCGCTTGTGTGCTTGGGGTTCAATCCATCTGGGCAAGAGTTTATCTTGTCCAAGTTAGTCTGACACATTTGGACGGCGACATTTCTTCCATTGACAATGAATTGGCTTTGAGGACCGAACCATGAACTGATTTGGTTGAATGCATCATTGGAGCAGTTGCAAGCTATTATGAGTTTGTCCTTGAAAGTTCCTTCAACTTCAGACCAACTGATGATGTTTGTAGATGGTGTGATGCTTCTGAAAAAAGTCTGCAGATCATTTTTTGAAAATGAGAAGTTGTACAAATTGCCCGTCCTGTCCATGGTCAGTATCAGATCCCTCCCATTCAATAGAAGGTTTGCCTGGCTCCACTTGTTGTTGTAGAGAAATCCTGGGAAGAAGACGCTCATGGCCACAACCACTGCCAATATCACGGCAATCAGTTCTAAAATCTGTACGAATCCTTTCATGTCACCAGACCTCCATATCCAACTCTCCGTAGCAGGTGTTGTCGAATGCGACGAATCTGCGGATTGAGATATTGATTGGTGATGACCGGAAAACAGACGCATTAGGCCTGCAGTCCACACCAGTGATGGCACAGTTCCTGCTAAGAATCAGAAGAGAAAACTGCCTGTCTGTTCCAAGCCATTGACCGACTTGAGAGAATCCTGCATAATTTGGAGCTGAGCAGTTTCCTGCAAGCGCAGCCACTTTTGATTTTGAAATGAAATTCGTGAGATTGGCAGTCTCATCTGAAAGTCCTAGTCTAGACGGCTTCACGCTTTTGTCCCAGTTTGCAGGACTTCCGGGATCGTTTATCAGAAGTTCGGACATCTGATATGCCTCTGACCTCAGTCTTTCAGACCTGACTTCTGAAGTATATCTTGGAACGAGATTGAAGACCGTGAAGAAAACGTATGAGGAGAATGCGATGAAGAGTGTCATAGCCACGATCTGCTCGAGGTTTAATTGGCCTTTCATCTAAACGCCCAACAGCTTTACATAAATTAAAATGTAGAAAGCTCCGACTACACTGAAAGTCATTATCAAACTGTGTTTGAGGCCGGCGAAGATGGAATTCTCGCTTATTTGGCCAGCGACAAGTCCTGAGGAGAAAGAGACGATGATGCTCATCAGGAAGAACAGGGATGTGTAATATGCTCCGATTGTCGAGGGATCGATTGAAAACAGGTTGCTTGACATTGCAGAGTAACCGCCGCAAATGGTGCATGTGAAACCGTTACAACGGTTGCATGGATTTGTAAGGCCGAGTGCTTCAGCTCCGCCTGGAAGAGAAGAAGCTTGGAAAATAGGAATCATTAGTTTGTTTATGGCGACCACTATCCCGACGAAGAGGAAGGCCAGACCGTACATGAGGACAACATACTGATTCAGCAGGCTCTTCTTCTCTTTGTCTGCTTCATCGAGAGTGAGGTTTGCATCTGCGACAGCCTCGAGTGTGGAAACTACATCTCCTCCAGAAAAGTAACTCTCCCTGATGATTTTGAGGGCGATGCTGATATTTTTGCTTTTCTTCAGTCTCTCCCCGAATTGATCGATCACTCTGTTGAACGGGACTCCCCATGAAATTTGGTTGGACATTTTTTTGATTTCGACAGAGAGTCTCCCGTAATCTAGTTTACTGTTGTACATGACCGCCTGGTGGAAAGGCATCCCTGATCTCAAGGATTCGATCATGTCTCTCAAGAAAAGAGGGAACTTCTCTTCCATCTCTTTTATGTCTTTGAACTCCTGATAACCGAAAAAGAATTGCGGGACAGAGACTATGAAGACAGATAGGATTATCATGTTGCCGAGGATCCCAGTCTGGTGAGTGAGAATTGCTCCGAGTATCAAAATCAAGGAAACTCCAGCGGTTATGAACAAGAGTCTGCTGCTCTGGGTAAGTTGGAATTTCATCATGTCTCACCTGGTGAAATGGATTTGATTAGTATGATAAACGCAGCGGAAATCAATGGAAGGAATACGACGATGAGTATGAACTGCAAGACTACTATGTTGCTTGTGTTCGATGTGCTTATGCTGCTGATTATTGAAGTCAACACTGTGAAGAAGATTGCACCGAGAACTATTGACGTGAGATAAACTTCGATGTAAAGCGAAAGTTGGTGAGAGAACTCGTAGAGTTTTCTTCTGTACTCACCTATGTAAGTCTTTGCCTTTTCCTTGAGATAGACGTCCAAATCTCCACCGCTCTTGTTGACAGACAAGATTCCGTACAAAATCTCCTTCAGATTTTTTGATGGCGTCCTTTCAATCGCCCTCTCGAGCGAGGTGTTGACATCCATCCCGAATATTTCCATGTCATTGGTTAATGATTTAAACTGGTTTGTGATTTCGCCGAAGTTGGAGAATTTTGAAAACAGATTGAAAACCTTTGCAAGAGAAAGCTTCGTGCTTGAAATCGTTGCCAAATAAAGTGAGGCAAAGGGGAGAATTGTATCAATCTTTTTCGCACGCTCGCTTACGATCACTTTGGGGTAATTGATGAAAGCAAGGAAGAACAGAATCGTCAGGAATATCGAGACTGTGAATGCGGAGATGAAACTGAACATAATGTCTTGAAGGAGCAGGGTGAAAATAAAAGACAGGAGAGGGAGCTCGAAAATGAAAATCAGCAGGCTCGTGAAGGTTGCAATGCTGAAATATTCTTGGACTGTGGTCCTGAGCCTGGTCTTTTTCAGTTCTCCCTTCAGGTCAGTGAAGTACGGAGATATTACATCCCCAACCTGACCGAAGAGCCTCATGCTCACGCGCGTGTAGAAACCCAAGGCCTCTCACCACTCATTACTGAAATTGTCCTATCAGGATATGTGTAATACATGTTCAGAACATTGAACACATCCTTGTAATTGATTATGTTCCTCTCCTTCATCCAGTTCAGGACAAACATTCTCCTCTTTAATTCTTCGGAGACCTCTTGCTCTTTCATTCCTGTCAAATCAGCTATTTTTTTCATCATGATACTTTTGCCGACGACCTCGAATTTGTCAGTTGAAGGATTCCATCTGAACACCCTGTTTGTTCTAGGTTGCTTCGTCTTCGGATCTATTCCGGTCACCTCAAAAATCTCGTTGACTTTCCTGACGTTCACATTTCGGTAATTAACTCTCGTGAGGAAAACTATGATGTCGAGGCTTCCCAGAAGACTCGGTGGCAAACTTATGGGAGCTGTAGTCAACCTGTCGATCAACTTGGAAGGATTTTCTGCATGGATTGTGGAAAGTGAAGGATGCCCAGTGGCCATTTCTTGGAAGAGGACGAAAGCCTCCTTGCCTCTCACCTCACCTACTATAATGTAATCTGGTCTCTGCCTCATCGTCTCCTTCAACAAGTCATAAAGATCAATCTCTCCTATTTTTTTAGAGCCTTCAACCGTGAGGGAGGTTCTGGCAACTTGAGGCACCCAGTGCGGATGCGGGAGTTTCAGTTCAGGCGTGTCCTCGATTGAAATTACTTTCTTGTCAGGCTTGATGAAGAGAGAGAGGACATTAAGAAAAGTTGTTTTGCCGGAAGCAGTTCCTCCAGAAACGAGAATGCTCCTTCCGAAATCAACTGCCATCCAGAGATAAGCAAGACTTGCAACATCGACTGTCCCGAATTCCAGAAGGTGAACAGGTGTCAAGGGCTCTTCGGTAAATTTCCTTATCGTGAAATTGCTGCCCTTTCTTGCGATGTCTGTGGCAAGTGTCGCCTGAATTCTGCTTCCGTCAGGAAGAGACCCGTCGATGAGTGGCGAGGCTACCGATATTGATTTCCCGCTCAACTGAGAGAGCCTGATTATGTTTGAGTCCAATTCCTCGTCTGTCGGGAACACGACATTAGTTTCGAGTGATCCGATTCTAGGGCTTCTGTGAAAAACGAAGATAGGAATTCCGATTCCGTCGCAACTAATGTCTTCGATGTTGGGATCTTTCATGAATGGTTCTATTTTTCCTAAACCGACAAAGTCTCTTTCAATGTAGTAGTTGACTGCGGCTTTTTCTTCATCAGTGAGTTTGAAAGAATAATAACTCAGCAGTTCGTTGATGTTCTTGTGAAGGTATTCTATTGCCTCGAATTTTTTCAGTTTAGAAAAATCAATATCGAGTCTTTGTTCGATAAGCTCTTTAATTTTCAAGATAATTGACTTGAGTTTATCATCGAGTGGAGGCTCGACGACTGTGTATATGTATTTGTTCTTCTGCGGGTCCCACTCGATTTTTGCGTAAGCCAAAATCTTTTCCCCTTTCTGTGGCTTGTTCGGAATCAATGGATAACTTAATTTGATAGGCGCTGATTCGGATCTCATCCCGCTGTAACCGAGTTTCATATGGGATTCGGAAAAAATAGGAATGTCATATCCTACTGTCTCTTCAATCAAATCTGATTTTATTTCCTGCTTCGCAGGTGCTTGATAGATTACAGGCTGGACAATCGGCCTGATTATCTGAGGTATCTGAATTGGGATAGTTTGGACTACTGGCTGCACTCTTTCTTCTATAATTTGTTGGATTATCTGCGGTTGGAAGACTGGTTTGGGAGCGTTAAGGATGAGGTATCCTAATCGCAGTCTCCTGACAATATTTTTCAAGACCCGCATCAGCTTATCCCTATCTCATTTTTGGTTCTGTTTAATGTTAAAGTTAATGTTTTAATTGAACTGGAATTGCCCTTGAAAGAGAAACTCGTGTTCATATTGTGTCCTGATGTGATGAAGCTTTTGTTTGCGAATGGCACGACGGAAATGTTTACTTGAGGCTTTGACAAATCTAAAGCATAATAGTAACCGGCAGTCGTGTTCTCTATCTTGAATGTTAGATTGACATAATCGCACATCTTGCAGCTGTCTGCTGCCACAAGAATGTTCGAAGTGAGGTAGCTGTTTGCAAGCTTGATGCTGTCGTCAGTTATCTCGCTACGAAAGCTTTCTGATTGTATTTTGAAAAAATTCCCTATGGCAAGATATAGACCAAACCCGATTATGAAAAAAAGGACGAACTGGATGACCAATGACTGGCCTTTCATCTCAACCTAAAAGAATTTTGATTTCTGTGTTAATTAAATTGCCGTTGGAAGGGTCAGGTGCGACAGTGCCTCGAGAAATCCTGACGTATTTTCCAAGAACATATGGGGAAGGATTTTGATTTGTGAGGACGATCTTGAACCCGTTTGTCTGGGTGTTGTCCCAGAGGGTTCTGAACTGGACTCTGTATGTAATGTTGTAGAGCCCTGAATTCGCGATGTCGGCCTTTGCAAAAATTATGTATGAATCGTCGAGTCCAAGAGTTCCGTTGAGATTTGTGTTCCCCGAGCTGACAGCAACCCATCCTATTGCTGTTGCAATCTTGGAAGCTTTGGCAGTGAATGAGAAGTCAAGAGAATTGTTTGTGGAATTGTATTGCCATATTCCGTCGGTGTCTGCAACGAAAGTGTCGCTGCCTCCGTTGTTTGCCACATACTCGATTTTCTTCTCAAGAGAGTTGGCATTGTTCTTGTCGAAAGACTTTCCGATCCTGTCGACTAATGCTGTGTCCTGACGTTTTTGGATGAGGGGAATACCCCAGAGGTATGCGGTAGAAACCAGACCGAGAGAAATCACAAAAATGATTACAACAGAGATTATATCAGTCTGTCCTTTCATAAGTAAACCTATGTTATAGGGGTCAGAGGCATTGGCCTTCTCGTTGGAGGCGGCATAGGCATTGGAGGTCTCCTGAGTTTTCTCTCCAAATCGTCCAGACTTCCCATGAGGGACTGGTTTGTCTCGACTATCTTCTTGTTTCCTTCGATGAGTTGGTCGAGTTTCTGCGCAAGAGGAGTCATGTCAACATTCGGAGCAACGCCCAGCTCCTCGGTTGCAGAAGCTTTGATATAAGAAAGAAGTTCGTGGATATCATTAATCAATTCTTCTAGTCTTCCTGGCAGTTTAGAAAGTTCTATCCTCAATGCGTCGTTGGCCTTTGCCAGCTCGTCGACGAGCTGCTGGTTCATCCTGATTATGTCAAGAATGTCCTTCATGAAATTTGTGCTGTTAGAGCCTGTATTAGATTCGAGCTGCTCTAATCTCTTTTCCATACGCCTTATCGGTGACATGGGAATAAGTTCAAACTCTTCGCCATGCTTCTCAGCCATCAATCCACCTAACTATATTTCTTTTAATAGGTAAATAAAAGTTTATCTGAGCTTATGATAAAGGAAAAATCCGCGGGTGCGATAATCTTTAAGAAGAACGGGAAGGTCAAGTATCTGTTTTTAAGGAAGAAGTACAAGACAGAATACTGGGATTTGCCTAAAGGGAATATAGAAAAGGGGGAAAAGGAGGAGGAGACTGTGGAGAGGGAGATAGAAGAGGAGACAGGACTGAAGGATTTGAAGTTCACTCCTGGCTTCAAGGAGAAGATAAACTATTTTTACAAGAAGGATGCGGATACTGTTTTCAAGGAGGTAATTTTCTTTCTAGTGGAGAGCAAGACAGAAGATGTGAAAATTTCGCCTGAACACAATTCGTTTGAATGGGTTTCGTACGAAGAGGCTTTGAAAAGAACGAAGGAGAATACCAGAAAAGTTTTTGAAAAGGCGCATGTGTTTTTGGAAGAAGGGTTGAACAAATTCGTAAAGTGACTACTCGCCCATGTCCTCTCCGCCGGGCATTCCGCCTGGAGGCATTCCTCCGCCTCTAGAGAGTTTGTTTGCGGAAATCACATCATCGATTCTCAAGATCATCTCAGCAGCTTCGGCGGCTGATTTTATTGCCTGAGTCTTCACTTTCAAAGGTTCGACAACTCCATCGGCAAGAGCGTCATCGACTTTTCCGCTAAAAACATTAATTCCCCATGTGATTTTTCCTTGGTCGTGCGCAACTCTCATTTCGACTAGAGTGTCAATAGGATCCAAACCTCCGTTTTCTGCAAGAGTTCTCGGAATGACTTCAAGAGCTTCTGCGAATGCCTTTATTGCGAGTTGTTCTCTGCCAGAATATTTTTCAGCAATTTTTCTCAATCTCATCGCGACTTCCTCTTCTGGAGAGCCTGCACCTGCGACTATTTTTCCTATTTCTAGTGCTGAAGAAACTGCTCCGACCGCGTCTTCGACAGACCTGTCAATCTCATCGACGACATGTTCAGTTGAACCTCTGACAAGAATAGTGACCGCTTTAGGATTTTTAGCTTCTCTTATGAATGTCATCGCCTCTCCGCCGATTTTCTTTTCCTCGACCAACTTGGCGAATCCTAAATCATTTGATTGCAAATCGTCAAGATTAGAAATAATTTTACCGCCTGTTGCTTTGGCTAAAAGTTCCATGTCAGATTTCTTCACTCTTCTGGTTGCGAGAATTCCTTTCTTTGCAAGGTAGTGTTGTGCGACGTCGTCGATTCCCTTCTGGCACATCAAGACGTTTGCGCCTGATGCCACGACTTTCTCTACCATGTCCTTCAGCATCTTCTGCTCTGTCTCGAGGAAAGCCTGCATCTGTTCAGGTGAAGTAATCCTGATTTCAGCATCTGTTTCTGTCTCTTTGACTTCGAGTGCTACGTCCAAAAGTGCGATTTTTGCGTCGTCGATTTTCTTCGGCATACTAGGATGGACTACTTCTTTGTCTACCACAATTCCCTTTATCAATTCGGTGTCTTCGGCAGAACCTCCATGTTTCTTTTCCCTCTTAATGTCATCAGTATCAATCACGATTTTACTTCCTTCCATTCTTGCTACTTCCTTAACTGCAGACACTACAACATCTGCGAGATGTGGCGATGCCCTTTCGACTGATTTTCCGGACATGGAAGTCAATGCTATCATCTTCAAAGTATCAGTATCTCCGAGGCTAATCGGTCTTGCTATCTCTTCCAAAATTTTCAAAGCTTCATCTTTGCCAATCTTGAACCCTCTGGTGATTACCGTGGGATGAATGTCCTGCTCGAGAAGCTCTTCGGCCTTCTTCAAAAGTTCCCCGGCCAAAACTACTGATGTAGTTGTCCCGTCGCCTACTTCCTCGTTCTGCGTCTTTGCTACTTCAACCATCATCTTCGCAACAGGATGTTCGATCTCCATCTCTTCCAAAATTGTAACTCCGTCGTTTGTGATCACTATATCTCCGATGGAATCAACCAGCATCTTGTCCATTCCCTTCGGACCTAGAGTGGTTTTTACGGCGTCTGCCACTCCCTTCGCTGCAGCTATGTTGTTACGCTGAGCGTCTTTGCCCATCTGTCTGAGCGTTCCCTCAGGTAAAATTAGAATAGGTTGTCCGCCTAGATTTCCCATCATTGCATTTGCCATGTGTATACCTCCTAGAACTCAATATATGTGTATGTGGGTATACATATTTAAAGTTTTTCTTTCATTCTATTGTTGAGATCTTTAGAAGATTCTAGTTCAGAAAGTTCTTTTTCAAGAATTATCGGAACGCCCTCTACATTTTCTTCTTTGGATTTCTTGAGTACTAGAACAGCCTTGCTGGAGAATACATTCGACAACTGTTTAACTACACTTGCATCTTTCTCCATTCTTGTTTCAGTTTTTGATAGATGAGTTATCAACGAGAAATTACTTTTACCAATTATTTCAAATGGTGAGGAATAAACTGGAGAATTATCAATCCCGATTCTCTTGAATTCGTTCGAAACTTCGTTTTGGAACTCGTTCTTTGGTTTCAAGTAAACAGGTTCTGAAGTTTTATTCAGCTTGAAATTATTTCTCAGCTCGATCTTCAATGTCGTTTCAAGTTTGCTGACTGTATCTTCTGTTGGATTCACTCTGTTCTTTTCGATTTCATAGAGGGCCTTCTTGGAAATACCAACCAAGGATGACAATTGCCTCAAACTGAAACCCAGATCTTCTCTTTTCTTTCTTAGAGAAGTAGTGTCGATTTTTATCGTGTGTCTCCCTCTCGAAGAATCAACCACAGGGATTTTTTCCTCATCTAAGAAATTCTCAAAAAGAGTTGGTGTAATCACAGGGAGGTCGAATCTTGAATAGACCATCTGATCGTTCAGAAATTCCCTGTTGTTCTTCACAGAAACTATCAGGGGATAGGCAGAAAGGAAAAATGAAATGGATTTCAGGCTTTTCATCTGCCCTTCATTCACACTGTCGACATTCAGTGCCGATTTCACGAGCATGAGATTCTCTCTCTTAGCTGCTATGTCGAAAGACCCCTGGCTTAGTAAAACTTGAAATTGTTTTGAAAGCAAAGAATTAACTAGCTTATTCACCAAAAGAGATTTATTAAACATCTTTATCTAAAACCTTATTGGTAGCGGATAAGGATAAAAATGTGTGTGTAAGTATACGGGCCGGTAGCTTAGCCTGGTTAGAAACACTACCAAGTGTTGATATGCAGCCGACTTATATGTCGAGGCTAGGAAATCGGCAGGTCGAGGGTTCGAATCCCTCCCGGCCCAATTAAATGTGATGAAATGAAATTAGAGAATATGAAAAACAAGTACGAGTTTTGGACTGACAAAATAGCAAAAGAAATCGTTGAGATGAAAAAATTCAGATATTTGGATAAATCAGTTCCGAAATTCAAGAGGTTTGTAGTAAAGTCTGCTGCCTCAATCTCTGGAGTTCTCCACATAGGAAGATTAAGCGATACGATAAGAGTGGAAACTGTTCACAGGTCATTGACTGATTTAGGATTCAAATCGGATTTCATTTGGTCTGCAGATAATGTTGATCCGTTGAGAAAAATTCCAAAAGGCGTTCCGGAAAATTACAAACAATACATTGGCGTGCCTGTCACTGAGATTCCTGATTCTGATGGTTGCCACAAGTCATACGAAGAGCATCACAGATTATTGTATCTGGAAGTTGTAAACCAATTCATTCAAAGTAAGATGAAAGTTTATTCGATGAGAGAAGAGTATCTCAAGGGAACTTTCAAGAAAGAAATAAAAATTATTTTGAATGATTACGAAAAGGTTGTTCAGATATTGAACAGCCACAGGCCGAAGGAGGATCCTTTGCCTAAAGATTGGAGTCCCTGGCAGCCAATTTGCAAAAACTGTGGAAAGATAATCACCACTCGGGTAACTAAAGTTGAAAAAGGGAAAGTACATTACATTTGCAAAGACTATTCGTTCAAAACCCAAACTGCAGTTGGCTGTAAATATCAAGGGGTGGATGATCCATCTAAAGGAAATGGAAAATTACTTTACAGAAGCGAGTTGGCAGCTCAGCACGTACACTGGAAAGTTAGGGCTGAAGGGTTCGGAAAAGAATATATAGTTCCCGGTTCGGCTTTTTGGGTCGCAACTGAAATTATGGAAAAGATTTTGAATTTCCCGTCTTCAATCCCTATTTTTTACGAGCATTTGGTTATAGATGGGAAGAAGATGTCTGCTTCTCTTGGAAATATAGTCTATCCTCGCGAATGGCTGAAGGTTGCAACTGCTGAATTACTCAGATTGCTATTTTTAAAAGATCCTATGAGGGAGAGGAATTTCAGATGGGCTGACATTCCATCGATGAATGACGAGTATGACAAGCTCGCAGAGATTTATTACGGGTTGAAGAAAGCTCCGAATGAAAGAGACGAAATTAATTTCAAGAGACTTTTCACGATGCTTCAGATAAAACCGATTCCAAAGAAGTTTGAACACACAGCTCCATTTTCAGTCTTTGTCGAGATTGTGAAAATACTTCCGGAAAAAAATCAGCTGAAATTTGCAATGAACAAGCTGAAAGAGTTCGGGCATAAAGCCAAAGATGAGAAAGGAATTAAAGAAAGATTAGAATACGCGAAGATCTGGTATCAGAAATATGGGCAGAAAGAAACTGTGAGAATAGAATTGTCCAGAGACATCAAAGCTGGGATTTCTGATTTAATTGAGTTGATAAAAAAGGAAAAAGACGGAGAGAAGCTGCAAAAAGAAATTTTTGAAATAGCTAAGAGGCATGGAGTGAAGCCGATTGAGTTTTTCAAGAACATATACAAGATTCTATTAAATTCTGAGAGAGGGCCGAGGCTCGGACCGTACATAATTGACAGAGGAAAAAGTGAAGTCATACAGATATTGGAAGAGTATGTATGAAGAAATTAAGGATTATTATTTTCCTTCTAATTATTTTGGCGGTTTTTGTTTTTGGATATTTCCAATTAGGAATAAGACCAAGAGTGGAACAAAATGCAAGTGAGATAAAAGTCCCACCTGGATTCAAGATTGAAGTTTTTGCCGAAGGATTATCAGCAAGCCCTGCTTCGTATCCAGGACCGAATGACGGGCCGAGATTTCTGGAAATAAAAGATGGTGTTTTGTTTACTTCGCTGATGCGACAAGGGAAAGTAGTGGCTCTTCCAGACAAAGATGGGAACGGTAAAGCAGATGGAGCAGTAACGGTGATTGAAGGATTGAGGAATCCACATGGAATAGTTTTTTCTGATGGTTGGTTTTATGTTGCAGAAGAAAACAGGATTTCGAGATTCAAACTTGAAGGATTGAAGGCTGATAAGAATACTTTGGAAGTTCTTTTTGACAACCTACCTTCTGGAGGTCATATTACCAGAACGATTAGAATTAGCAATGATACTCTTTATTTGAGTATAGGGTCAAGCTGCAATGTCTGTTACGAGGAAGACGAAAGAAGGGCTGCAATTTCTGCATGCAGTATTGAAAACAAAACTTGTCTAGTGATCGCAAAAGGTTTGAGGAATTCTGTGGGAATGATTTTCTACGATGGGAAGTTGTGGGCTACTGATAATGGAAGAGACATGATAGGAGAGGATGTTCCGCCAGAAGAAATCAACATAATAAGAGAAGGAAAGAACTACGGCTGGCCAGTTTGTTATGGAAATAGAATTCATGATACAGATTTTGACAAGAATGTTTACATTAGAAATCCATGTGAAGATACAGAACCTCCAGTTTTTGAGATGCAGGCACATTCTGCACCCTTAGGTTTGACTTTCTATAATGGGAACAATTTTCCGGAAGAATATCAGGGAAATCTGTTTGTAGCTTTCCACGGTTCATGGAACAGAAACATTCCGACTGGATACAAAATTGTGAGAATTCATATGGAAGACGGAGTTCCTAAAAATATTGAAGATTTTGCAACTGGCTGGTTAAAAAATTTCACAGTTACAGGCAGACCTGTTGATTTGATAGTTGGAGACGACGGAAGTCTTTTGTGATGATATGACAGAACTGCTCTTCATGAAAGACTGCTATCTTACAGAATTTGACGCGAAAGAGGTTTCCGTTAATGGGAATTCTGTTGAATTAGATAAGACTGCTTTCTATCCGACTGGTGGAGGAGTGATGCACGACACTGGAAAATTAATTTCTAATGGAAAAGAATTCACTGTGATTAATGTTATGAAAAATTCTGGAAAAGTTTGGCATGAAATCAAAGGGGGCAGTTTGAAAGTTGGAGATTCTGTTCACGGTGTTTTGGACTGGGAGAGAAGATACAAGCTCATGAGGATGCACACAACAGCCCATTTATTGAGTGGAGTGTTCTTTCACGAAGCAAAAATCCAGATTACCGGGAATCAGATTGATGTTGACGAATCTAGAATGGATTTCAACATGGATAACTTTGACAGAAATTTGATAGATAGTTTTTGTAAGAAGGCAAACGAATTGGTTGAAAAAGATTTGCAGATAAAAATCTACTCCATGAAAAGAGAAGAAGCTCTAGCAGATCCATCTATGGTAAAACTTGCTGATGTTCTTCCTCCGAATGTCCCAGAATTGAGAATAGTTGATATAGTGGGATTTGACAGGCAGCCTGACGGTGGATGCCATGTGAATTCCTTGAAGGAGATAGGAGAGATAGAACTCACTCGTTTGGAGAACAAGGGGAAGAACAATCGAAGGCTGTATTATAAACTTAAAGATTGAACACAATCATAATTATGATGATTTCTGAATCAAGGATTTTCAAGAACGAGAAGGTTTTGTCAACTGAATTTCTTCCAGAAGTACTTCCGCACAGGGAGAGCCAGATAGAGATTCTTGCCGGCAACCTTCGCCCTGCAGCCCACGGAAGAAAGCCCCAGAACACATTCGTTTATGGGACTCCAGGAATTGGGAAGACTGCGTCGGTGAAGCATGTGTTCAGGCAGTTCGAAGAATATTCTGGAGTGAAGACTTTCTATGTCAACTGCTGGGACTATAGAACAATCCATTCTATCCTTACCAAACTGTCTGTGGGGATGGGAATCTTTGTTGCGAGGAAGGGGATGGCAAAAGACGAAGTCATGGAGAAGTTCGTGGAAGCCTGCAAGAAAAACAGGAAAGGTTTGGTGATTTGTCTGGACGAGGCAGATCAAATCAAAGATAAGAATTCTCTTTACGATTTGTTCAGGATCAATCAATACATATCCAATCCTGTCGGAGTTGTTTTCATCTCGAATTTTGCCGACTTGTTTTTGGATTTGGAACCGAGGGTGAAGAGTAGCGCTGATGTGGATGAAGTTGAGTTCAAGCCGTATACACTAGATGAGATGAAGAATATTTTGACTGCTAGGGGCAGGGAGGCTTTCCATGCAGGAGTTATTGAAGATGGGGTTGTTTTCCTTTGTGCCAATCATGCGATTGTTAATGGTGGGGATGTGAGGACTGGTCTTGAATGCTTGATGAAAGCCGGAAGACTGGCTGAGAAAGATAATTCTCTAAAATTGAAAGTAGAACACGTGAAATATGTTCTTCCGTCTATAGGAAAAGTGAAGCCGAAGATTCTTGAGGAAAAAATAAATGAGAAGGAGAAAATTATTCTCAAAATAGTCGAAGGAAAAAGGAATTTGAAATCAGGCGAATTATATGAAGAATATTTGAGAATGAGCGAAGACAAAATAACTGAAAGAGGTTTCAGGGACATTTTGAACCATCTGATAGAAATAAAACTTCTACATGCCAGATATAGAAAGTGGGGAATCAGGGGTAGAACTAGAGTAATTTCTAAAGTATGAATACTTTTAAAATAAGAATAATTTTATTAGACCAGAACTAAAAAGGGCGTTATTAAAAGCAGAGATTTTAACTGCGATTGCATACTGGAGAGCTGCCATCAAATATATTGAAGCGGGAACTCCGAACTTCAAACCTATGTATGTTCCAACAATACCCTTTTCAGGAACTAAAATCGAACTCGGACCAGTATTTATTGATGGGCCAGGACGACTGGGAAAAGAGGACGCAGTTAGACAGATGATATGGTCACACCAGGAAATAAAAAGAAAAGATTATTTATATGATAAATTTCTAGTATACCCAGAAATTAAGAAAGCAGTACATACACTACAAGATTACTTGGAGAGATTCCATTTAAATGCACCTACTGATGATAGATACGAACAAGCAGTGCTTGACCTTCGAATAGAATCAAAAATTTATTTATGGGATTTGGAAAAAAGTTTGGAGCTAGTGCCACATGTAGTGATAGATCGAGACTCACCTGTTGTGATAGCTCCAGCCCCGATAGAAATTACAATCCAAGTCCCTAAAGAAATGCAAGAAAAAAGATCACCAGAAATTGAGTCATTGCTTATATCCCCACAACAAATTATTACCGTGCCAAAGCAGGTAGAATTCACATCATCACTTACAGCAAGTGCTGTATACTATTCAGCAATGTGGCAACCCGCCTCAACTGTCAAGCGTTTTGTAGAGGAAGCTCATGATTTGTTTAAACAATATGGAGACGTTGATGAGAGCTTAATGCATTTATTTGTTGGAACTTCAATCATGCTTAATGACTTGGGATTCAAACAAGTTAGAAGTTATCCAGCTGCATTTGACAAAGTTACAGAACTTGCTGACGCTGTAGAGGGCTGGCTCGATAAAAAAGAAATGGACAGGAGATTATTGAAGGAAGTATTAAGCAAGTATGCATCTTAATCCCACCTGAGTTCTGGATTTTTTTCAAGAATGGCTGCAAGTTCTTCAATTTCAACTCTGTGTGCCTCTTTCATGCTTATTTCAAAGTTATTCGCCCTAAATCTTTTAAGAAATTCTTTTGAAAGTTCTTTCGAATCTGATAGGCTTTCTGAAGAAGTGAATTTGGATACTAGGTTCAAAATTCCAGTTCTTAGAATTGGAAATAAAGAGATTTCTTCTTTTCCTAGAGGAACTCTATATTCAGATAAAAACTTTTGGAATTTTTTAATTGTTACCTGCTTTCTAAAAACAAAATCAGATTCGTCTGCCGTGAGGCAATTTCTGAAAGCATCTTCAACTTCCATTGATGCTTCCCTCATCCTCAAAGTTGCAGATGGGTCTTTTAGTGATGCTTTGAAGTGCCCTAAGTCGCATGACAGTATCGGTCTTCTGAAAGCGTTTATATTTTGTCTGGCTTCGGGGACTACAACAAAAAAGCGAGCAGGGCATTCATATTTGCCTATTTGGGCCAAGGCTATCCTACTTTCATTTTCTTCAGCAATTCCAACCAATCCGTATCCAGCATCTCTGATCCAGTTTTCATCCCAAATTAGATCGTCTGTGAAAATATAGCGGAGATAAGCATGAGTTGTTGCTCCTCTAAGTCTTGTGTATTCCCTTGTTTTCCCTTCTGCGATACACATATCATCCATGTTACATGTCAAAGCATACTGACCGTTAATTTTTTTGAAATATCTTGATCCAGCTACATCGTTTGTAGGAATGCCTAGTTTCAATTTTGCAGAGGCATCTAGTGCTTCTTTAGGTGAGGTAGAAACAACAAAAGGTTTCTTTCTCAGATGGTACAACCAAACAAAATAATCCCATGTCCCGTCTACTACTGGAACCTTTAAGGCTGCCTCAGCACCAGCTTCCTGGCTGTCTCGGTACGTTATTCCTTTAGACTTTGCCGCTTCATAGAAATTATTCAAATATTTTGAAACCGGAATCAAAACATACCCACGTCTAACATCTTTTAAGGGTGCTGTAATTTTTTCCATTAGAGGTTTTCCGAATAATATTATCAGCCAGGTCTCGGCCAGAGGCTCTTCATACCTTTTTGTGATGAGCCAATCAAAATCATGACCTGCTCCTATGAAATAATCTTTGAATGCTAAATAATCGTCTAATTCAGGATTACATTGAGATAAGATCTCTTGATCCAAATGACGAATAACGGAGTTTGATATATGTCTAGAAGCCACGTATTGCTGCGTGAGTTGCATCTAATTTAAGATGTGGGAATAAAATTAAACCTTTTTGTGTTCTATCACTGCTCTTGCCAGTTCTGAGGAAGTCGGACCGATAGCTCCCAGTCTCACTTCAGTTCTTTTTCCGAACAGGAGGATGCTTCCGATAAGTATAACCAAAGATTTGAATTCAAGTGAATTTGGCTTTAGAGTTTTCAGAGTCTTCTTGCTGGATTTTTTCGGAGAGAGATATAGATAGAGGTGGTTGATCTTCGGCTTGTAATCTATGAGGAGATCATAACTCTTATCTTCTATGATTTTCTTCTTCTTTCTTATTGTCTCCTCTAATTTTGTGTTGGAGATTTTCAAAAATTTCAGAGATTCGTTCATTCCTTTATTGATTGAGATGTTGACAGTTCTTCCGAAAGTTTCTTCTATTGTCATAAAAACTAAATCAATCTAACAATAGGTAAATCTTTGAAATGGGAATCGCCAGTCAAAATTTCTAAATTGTAGAACAATGCAGTAGTGAGAATAAATGAATCGATCATTCCCCAATTCCTTATAATTTTTTTTCGTTCATAGTTTACTTTTCCAGCAGCAATGGTCATTGATTCATCCAAAATGAGAATTTTCGAACCTTTTTTTATTCCATCGATGAAAGAACTTATTTTATTCTCATAGTTATTTTTCAGGCACCAGTTGATAATTTCTGCAAAAGTTACAATGCTAGTAAAATTTTCTTCTTTTTTCAAGATATCCTCTATTTTTTTAGACTTTTCTGATTCTTGGAACAATTCTAACCATGCCGAAGTGTCGAATAACATTAGTATCTATCTACCCGATCGGTTCTATCTCTTACAAAAGGTCTAGAACCTTTGATCGCTCCAACCAGTCTCAATACATCCTCTATGTTCCTTTTTTTCAGAACGCCGACTTCAATTTCTTCCCCTTCTTTTATTTTCTCTTTTTGGGCAAAATCTTTCGGAATCAAAACTCCTAGAGAAGTCCCTACTTTTCTCACTTTAGCTTTGAACATTTGGGACATTTTTCATCACGTATTATAATTTATTATAATAGAAGTATTTAAAGATTTGGAACTGAATCGCGTGGTAAAGTGGGCTCAAGGAGAATCGAACTCCTGTTCTGGCGTTGTATGCGCCGTATTTGAAAGCGCCACGTCCTACCACTAGACTATGAGCCCATAGAATATTCTTTCACTGCTAATCAATAAAAAGCCTATTTCTTCCTCAGGATTACGTAGGAGAAAATCAGAGTAGAGATGAGAATCAGTTGGAAGACTCCGAAGATGTCAAAGTCTGGCAGGCTGGCTGATCCTGACTGTAGTTGGACAAATAAAGCGTTTCCATGAGTTGTATTTGTAGTAGAATTTGCAATGACAAGCAGGCCGATCGGTGAGCCTGTCAATGCCAGGACTTTCATGTTGAAAAGCAACTGTGTGTTCTCATTCTCCGGCATCCCTAAGAGGATAGGACCGGCTGGAGATGAGTTTGTCGTCTGGACGGGGTTTGGATTGTACAGGAGGTTGTTCTGGGAGATGTTGACTGTGAAGGAATCAGAAAATAATCCGGTGTTTCTGATCGTGACAGGAAGGAAAAAATCCTGGCCGACCGTGACTGCAAACGAGGAGACTCCGAGTGAAGAGTCGTAAGGCTTGAACGATGAGCGTGCATATCCGAAGGTGTAGTTGGAGGTCTGGTTGTACATCCTGCAAGCTACCTGGTTTGTTGAGTCGTACAGATAATTGGGTTTATTGATTTGGCAAAGGCCGGATGAAGGCGAGACTACTTGCGAGCATGATGGCAGGCCGCAGCTGGATTTTGTCGGATCGCAGTTCAAGAAACAGTCCAAACCGATAGTTGAAGGTGGCTGGGACATGGCGCTGGCGTTCCAATAGATGTACAGATAATCTTTATTTCCTCTGAGATATATTGAAGTGAGATTGGCAGTGCAGTCAGGATCTTGGTTGGAGCAGACAGGATCTCCAATCGGACAAATACCATCAGCAGTTGGGATGCAACCGCATTTGTTTGAGAGTGGGTTACACATGTCGCCTGGCAAACATCCTTCTTGCTTGTAATAGCAGTCTGCGCAATCGCAAGTTTCAGTCGGTTCGCAGATTCCGTTGTTGTTGCAGCCATTTGTCACACAATTAGATTGGCATGAATTGTCTTGACAGCACAGCTGGCCGTAAGAGCAGCCTGAATCGGCAGGACAGTTGTAGCAGTTCTCTCCAGGATCGACTACACCGTTTCCGCATGTGGCCGGCACTATTGAACTAACACTATAGCTCCCAGTGGCAACTGTATTGAGGTTCAAATCGTTGTGAGTGGTTGTGAGAGTACAAGATGAAGTTGATCTTGTCACTGAGACTGGATAGGTTGTCGAACCCCCCCTGTTGACAGTGATTGAAGATGGAGCTGATGTGGATGCGCATGTTCCTGAAGTTGTGTTTGTGATCGTATATGTAATTGGAGTTGGACACGAGGCTGAGGAGGAATCTGTTGCATTAATGGTCCAAGAATTTGAAGTATCGGTATAGTTGGCAGAAGCGGGATTTATTGTTAGCGAGAATGTGCAGCCACTTGATGTAAACCAGACCCATGTTGAATTGGAATTATAACCTGAGGCAGATCCTGTGACTGTTGCGTTTCCAGCTGTTGTTGAGTTTAAGGTGACTGAACACTGACCTGATGAATTGGTTGAGCAAATTGTTGGGTTGAGAACACCGAGGTTGGTCGCGAATGAGATAGAAACTCCGGATCTTGTGTCTGGAGTTGTAGCTGTTATTGTTGATATGCGGTTTATAGTTAAGACTTTTGGAAAGGCTGACAGAGAAAGTGTGTTGCTTATTGTCACTTGAGTTGTTCCGGAAGTATATGGAGAAGGAGCAGAACCAGTTATTGTTGCTGTTCCTGTAGTTGGAGAGCTGAAACTAACTGAACACTGGCCTGAGGAATTAGTAGTGCAACTAGTCGGAGTGACTGAACCGAGATTTGTCGTGAGGGAAATTAAAACTCCAGATTTGATGTCAGAGGTGGAAGCTGTTATTGTTGATGGCTGGTTATTGGAAACAGAAGACGGGTTTGCAGATAAAGCTATTGATATGCTGAATTTGCAGTTCGAGTCGCAGTAACCACCGGATATCTGGGAATTGGGAGCAGTTCCGTTGCATGCAGAATCTGCTGAGCAACCAATCCATTTGCATCCCACCTGATTCTGGCAGGGAGTCTGGGTGCTGAAGCTGTTACAAGAAGTTGCTGTTCCTTGGCATTGTGAAGTCCATGTGCATCCGATTGGTGTGCATTGGGATTGGGAGAAGCCGCTGCATGATTTACTAGTTCCACTGCAATAGGGGTCTTCTTCTAACCTCGGCCTACCTATATTCCATGTGCATCCATAAGCAGTGCAAGAGGTCGAAGAACTGAATTGACTGCAAGAATAAGTACCGCTGCAAGAACTGGACCAACTACAAACGCTCTGGGCTTGGCAGGCTGTTTGACTAGTAAATGAGGAACAAGGGGTAGCGGTCCCGGTGCAGTAAGTTGAGATGCAAATGTTGGGATTAATATAATTGTTGTAGTAGGAAGTTCCGCTGAAAGAGCTACATAAGACTCCGTTGTAAGTTGCATTAGCAGTTGTTGGGAATGATCCTCCTGTGGAACTGCACTGGTTGTAAGTTCCTGATGGATTGCATGTGAATTGGTTTGGTGAGGAACCCCAGACTCCGTTGATGCTGCATTGGTCAGTATATCCGCTCGGGCAAGTCTGGGAACAGGTTCCTGTACAGGAGATTGTACAGCATTTGGATAATCCGCATCCGTTTATGCAGACTTGGTTAGCGCAAGCAGCACACTGAGCAAAGGAAGCAGAAGAAATTATGGAAATGAAAATGAAAGTAAAAATTATTCCTATTATCAGTTTTTTCATATTTGTTATTCCTTTTTTTCTCCAAATTAAGATTATTTGACTGTGAAGACGACTGTTTGTGAAAGGATTATCCCGTCCTCTGTCATGGCGTCTACGGAATAGCTGTGGGTTCCGGGTTTGAGTTTGTAGCCATCTATCCTGAAATCATAGCAGAACGTGCACTGGTTTTTCAGATTCTCTCCATCTAGAGAGTCGTTCATCCAGACCATCAGCCTGTTAGAGGAGACGCTGAGAAAAATGTCTCCGTCATCATATGTTATGTTTTCAGGTGAATTGATAGAGAAAGTGGATACCTGGGGTTTGAAATTGATAAGCAAAAAGAATGAAACCGCAAGCAGGATTCCAATTAGAATCATGAGGTTTTTATTAGATTTCTTATTCTTCTTCCTCCTTTTCATCAAATCAACTTAGTAAAGTCGCAAAATAAGGTTTCAGATAGATGAGGTAGACGTAAGAAAACAGGTTTCCTTGGACTAAGTATGTGAGAAGAACTCCTATGAAAATGAAAGGTGCGAATGGAACTGTTCTCTCAATCAGGAGAGTTTTAAAATCCAGTTTCCCAGATTTGTACAATTTGTTAAGCAACGAGATGTCTTCTTGCGAGAGTTTCGTTATCTTTTCTCCTTTTTTTGATTTTTTGCTGAATTTATTTCCAAGTTCGAATAATGGCTCGCCTAGGATCATCCCAGGTTTCAATTTGTCAATTAAGAACTGGTTTGAAAAAGATAGGGTAAATAGGAAACTTAGGGCTAAGTTGAATATCTGATAGATAATTACTGAAAGGATGAAATTGTAAAAGAAAGGAGGAACTAGAATTTTATCCGGATAGAAGAGTAGATTGAGGATGGAAAGTGAAACGAAGAAGACAAGGGAATATTTTTTGGGAAATTTCTTAAGAACCTGGAAAAGAAGGAGCAAGATGAACACTGAGGAGATTACATCGAGTTTCAGATTGAAAAAATTGAATATGAAAGGAAAACCGAAAAGGAATAGAACTGTTGCGAGTAGTGTTTTTGGTTTCAATTGATCTTTTAGGATATTGACAAGGTTTTTTATTTTCAGGGTTGTAACCGATTTGAGCAAATAGTAAATTGTAACTGGGACGAAGGCGTTGATCAAGATGCTGATGGATGGGAAGTAGCTTACTTTGCCAAAGTGGTAGACTGAGATTGGAACAAGAAGGGAGAATGCGAAAAATAGTTTGGCGTCTCCGGCAGACCAGTAGTTCAGATAAAAAAGAAAGAATCCTAGAGCAAGGGATATTGAAGAGTTGATTATCGTTTCGTATGTGAATGAATTCAGATAGAAGTTAAGGACTGCTGATGAAAGAATCATTAGAATTATTAAAACGTTTTTTATTTTGGAATATTTCAAATCGGTATAGGAATTAATAAATCCGAAGACAATAATAGCAATAAGTATTAAATCGACCATTTAATATAAATTAACTGTTAAGATAATTTAAAGAGGATTTCATGGCAGAAGGAATTTTGTCTGTAGATAATCTGGAAGTCGATGAGAAGACTGGAAATGTCGTCATTTCTGTGAATCCCAAGATTTACCCGATGAACACGATTTTTTCTGCCGCATATATTCTTGTAGACAAGGCGTGGGTGCTGATTGACGGAGACCCCAATGAGGAAATAATAGTCCAGTTGAGGAGGAAAGACGCTAAAATAAACCTGGAAGAATTGGGGAGGCAGTTCAACAATGAGTTAGTCAGTTATTCTGTTTACAATACTCAGGTGGAGAAAAATGCTGTTCTTAGGGGAATGATAATCCAGAAAGCGTTTGAGACTCAATCACAAGAATCTGAAGTAAAGAGTGCTCCAGTTAAAAGGGGGAAAGTAAAGAGTGCCAAAGTTAGCAGAAAAAATAAAGGTAAACGGAAATAGAGTCCAGTTGTTCATAAATCCAAAATTCTATGATTTCGAGTCTGTGAAAAAGGTGAAAGAAGAATTCGAGCAGGTTTGCCATGTAGTTGCGGCAGATGAAAAGTCTAGGATATTCGTTGAAATGCAGCCGAAAAAGAATCTAAAACCGGAGGAGATGGAATTGCTGGGATATGAGTTTTACAATCATTTGCTAAATGCTGTGAAGGAAAGAGGTCAGTGAATGGCACTCTCACTTTCAGTAAATTCTGAGACTTCTGCTCCATTGCATGAGATCAACAAGCATTGGGTGAAAAAGTTTGATGAGAATCATCATCTGATTACTACAGAACATGGAAGTTGGGTTGTACTTGATGGAAAAGAATTCAGACTTTTCAAAATGGACAAGTTAGAAGAAGATCTTAATTTGTTTTCTGTTTTGGAAGAGAAAGGGGTAATAATCACTGAGAGGAACCATGACAAACTTACCAACATGTATAGGATGAGATTCAACAGGATCTTCACTGGAACTAATCTTCACATTATCACTCCAACTTTGAGATGTAACCAAGGTTGTTTGTACTGCTATCCTTATGCAGTCCATGAAAACAAGAAAGGGGTTGACATGGATAAGAAGACTGCAAAGGCTACTATAGATTTCATCTTCCAATCTCCGTCCCCGTATCTGACAATTGAATTCACAGGAGGAGAGCCTTTACTTAATTTTCCAATGATTGAATTCATGATTGAACGAGCGAAGAAAATAAACAAAAGTAAGGAGGCTGATGAAAGCGGATGGTGGAACGGCATTAAGAAAATCACTTTCCAGTTGGTTTCAAATTTGACTTTGATGGACGAAGAGAAACTTGAATATTTGATGATGAATAAAGTCCATATCTGCACTTCGCTTGACGGGCCGAAGAAAATTCACGACAAGAACAGGCCTTGGGTCAAAGGAAGTTCTCATGAAAAGGTTGTTTATTGGATAGATAAATTGAAAGAGTTGAAATATCCTTTCTTCTCGACTGCCATGCCAACAGTCACAAGGTATACTCTTCCTTATGTGAGAGAACTCGTTGATGAGTATATCAAACACGGATTGAATCACATCAGTTTCAGGCCTATTTTCATAGCAGGTAGGGCTGAACAGACTTGGGATAAGATAGGATATACTGCCGAGGAGTTTGTAGAGGGATGGAAGAATTATCTGGAATATCTTTTGGAACTAAACAGGAAAGGAGTTAACATGGTGGGGGATGACATAATCATTTTGCTGAGGAGGATCGTGACATTGCAGCCTTCTTCTTACACTTGTCTTGGAGCCCCTTGCGGTGCTTGCATTACACAAGCCGGATACAACCAGTGGGGTGATGTCTTCACATGTGACGAAGGGAAGAATTCAGATGTTTTCAAACTGGGAAATGTGAAAGAGAACACTTACAGGGAAGTTTTCACTTCAAAGGATGCGATTAACTTTATAGGGCTGACTACTACTGTTCAGGACGATACTTCTCCTTGGCACCCGTATTCTTCCCCATGCCATGTCAGTTCGTACGGCCAGCAGAAGAATCTAATCACTAAGACGAAGCAAGACTACATATTGCAGGTACATGACTTGCAGATAGAGCACATGTTCAGGAAGCTGATTTTCAATCCTGAAGACGCCAAAATCATGATGAACTGGGTGAAGAATTCTTCGATTTAGTTCATTTTAATAAATAGAGTTGACAATTGTAGATTATGGTTGTGATTGATTTCTGGAAAGATGTTGAAGGTTATGAAAAATATACTTATTCCTCCCGGTGGGGGAAGAAAAGGATTGCTGAGATGGAAGCCAATTACAAGGAAATTGAACCTTTCTTGAGTGGAAATAAACGCATGATAAAAGGTAGAATTTTAGACATAGGTTGTGGCGGAGGTCTTTTGTCTTTATGGCTTGAATCAAAGGGGTATTCGATCGTAGGGATAGACAACAATAAAAAGATGATAAAAATTGCACTTGGGGAGAAGAAAAAGTTAAAATTCAAATCAGAGTTCAAAAATGCAGATGCTGGAACTGTGAAATTGGATAAAATGTTTGATTCTTTCACAATGTTTGGTAATACCTTGGCTAATATCTCATTAATCTCGTTCGTCAAAATAATGAGGAATTTGAACAAGAACTTGAGGAAAAAAGGAAATGTGTTGATTAGTTATAATGATTCTCTCAAATCTGTCTTGAGGGATCAGTATTCTATCTCCACATCAGATAATTTCCTTAACATTAATGGAAATTATTCCCATTTAGATAATTCAATTGAATTAATCAGGGTTTCTTTTAAAGGAAAGGGGATGGTAAAATTCAAGATGTATGTCTGGTCGTCTCAGATACTTCAGGCACTTATGCTTTCGTTGGGGTTCAAGCTAGTCAAAAGCATGGAAATAAAAGCTGAGATGGTAACTAATTTGGATGTATACCAAAAGATGAGAGATGGGGAACATTTAAGTTAGGCTTTTTGCAAATATTAATAAGGGAATATGACTTTGAATCTTCCTAAGATTAAGAAAAACATATCCGATTTCCTTACTGGTGAGGAAGGAAAAATATCAAAGAAGGCTCTAGTCGCCATAGGAACTGCACTTGCTGGAGTTACTGCCGCTACTGCAGCCACACACACTTCCTCCACAAATATCAATTATGCAAAACCTAATATCCAAGGGTCACATTCTAGTTCTGTGAGCACTACTGGAACTACTGGAAGCTGCTGTCTTCCGGGAGGGACGAAGGTACTCATGGGGGATGGGAGTCTGAAGAATATTGAGGATGTGCAGATTGGTGAGAGGGTGATGGGTTATGATGAAAATACCCACAACATGACCATAAAGGAGGTTCTTGGGTTGAAGAGGCCATTACGTGATTATGTCTGTAAGATTACTTTTGATGACAACACTGAATTGAGAATAACAAATGACCATCCGATTTATACGGCCGGTGGATGGAAGGCTATTGACCCGAGCAAAAGTGAAGAAACTTATTTCGGTGACGAAACAGTTCAATCGAAAGGTAGACAAAACTCCTTACTCTTACAGAAATCTAGAGTACTGCAACTACAGACAGGAGATAGAGTGATGACGAGTGATTTGAAGTTTAAGACGGTTGTCAAGATAGACTTTGAATATGGAGTGATACAGACATACACCCTCCAAGGGACGTGTTCGTTCTTTGTTGATGGAGTATTGGTACATAATATATTTACTACAGGACCGGCGACCTCAGCTTATACATGTCTTCCGGGAGGGACGAAGGTACTCATGGGGAATGGGAGTCTGAAGAATATTGAGGATGTGCAGATTGGTGAGAGGGTGATGGGTTATGATGAAAATACTAATCAACTTGCAATAGGAAAAGTTCTTGGATTAGAAAGTGTAGTTCATGATTATATTTGTAAGATTACTTTCGACGATAACAGTAAACTGAGAATAAGTAGGGATCATCCCATTTACACGGCTGGTGGATGGAAGGCTGTCGATCCTACTGGAAGCGAAGAGGCTTATATGAGAAGTGAAGTTCAGTCAAAGGGAGGACAGAATTCATTGTTATTGCAGAAATCAAGAGTACTTCAATTACAAATCGGAGATATGGTAATGACGAGTGATTTGAAGTTTAAGACGGTTGTCAAGATAGACTTTGAATATGGAGTGATACAGACATACACAATTAAGAATATTACCAGGACGCATTCGTTCTTTGCTGATGGAGTATTGGTACATAATATAAGTTGTGATACTACTAGTACTACTGTCAGTACTACTATCAGTACTACTGCCACTACCGGTGGTTGTTAAATAACAGTATAAACAAAAATATCTAAATCGTCAAAATAATTATAATTAATGATAAGTGAAAAAAAAATATTTGGTATTGTTATTGTTATAGGAATAGTATTAGCTTTTATAATTTTATATTCTCATAAACCTGTTCATGTTTCATTTTCTGACAATTTTTCGGAATTAAGAAATGTTGATTTTTGGTTTTTATCGAATTGGGATAATAGTTGGAAATGCGATAACCCTGCAAATGAATCTTTAGTCAACGCAGCTCATATTAAAAAAATCGGCTCAAATTATGAAATAACTTGCGAGTTCGGAAAGCTGTATTCAGAAATCTATTATCAAGATAAAAATAATTCTTATGTTTACCTTGGCTATATTAAAAATTGTAATGAACAATCAGCCAAATTAATAGATGATGCAATTAGAAATGGTCCAAATTGCATCTTTTACGGAAATTCTGGAATACAAGATAATATGGATGATTATTATGTTTTTTACTTTGGATGCAAAAAATTTCACCTATCTGATGTTCCTGAACCTTCTGATTATTATCTTGATTGTATTAAAAAAACACAAGAAAATAATCCCATTGTTTATACTGGATTTTGGGTTATACTCGATGCAAAAACATCAATATTTTATTGAATTTATCAATATAATATACAATTGTATATTATATTGATAAAATGGTCATTAAAAAAGATGTCAGGCACAAGCCTGTAGACGGGGATTTGCTAATAACGATGGCATGTCCTGTTAATTGTGATTTTTGTGTTTATTCGTGTCTTCCATCTCTTGAACCGCAGAAATGGATGCCTGAAGAAACTATCAGAAGAGTTGCAGAAGAATATTCAAAAAATGATATTGCAATAAGAATTTGCGGGGGAGAACCATTTTACAATTTAGATAAATTGAAGAGATGCATCGATATTTTGTTGGAATATTATAAGCCATTTGACCTTAACATAATTAGTTCTGCTGTGTTTGCTGGAAGTATCGGAAACACAAGAAGAAACTTGAATGTAATAAAAAATGCCGATTTCGATACAATGATAGTTAGTGTCGACAGATTTCATTTGCCTAGAGTCCCACTTACAAAAATAAACAATGTAGCTGAAGTATGTAAAGAAATGGATATAGAAATTATTCTGAGACTCAGCCTTGACATGTTAAGTTTTCCACTTATAGACAAAATAGCTGAAATCATAGTAAAGCATGAGACACCTATAGAAGTTCACACATGGGGAGTTGTTGGAAGGGCTGAAAACCTAGATACTACTCCCCGGCAGAATTTTAATCAGGTTGAAGATTACATTTTTAAAAAAATCAGTTATTATGCTAAGAAATATAAAACTCCCAATGATTATAGATACTACCTCACCAACTCGACTAAAGTGAAGTTTGGAGCTAGATTCTTTCCAACTACTTTTCCAAATGGAAACGTTTACGCTACTTCATTTACTTTCAAATCTGAGTTCATGGGAAATATCGCTGAGGGAAATCTTTCCAACATGATAGAGAAATTCAAGAACACATACTCGGGAAACTTTTTATTTTCAAGAGAAAATTATTGGGAAATTCAAAATTTCGTTCCTATGAAATTCGATGATATTTTTGATATGTTAAGAAACATTCCTTTTGATAAGAATTTCCATGAAGAAGCAATAGGGAGAAAATTTGTTAGAATAAGAACGTATGATGATTTTGATTTTATTTTAAATGAGTTGATGGAGAAAAAGAAACTTCACGGACATTATGGAGTCGGTGACAGGGAATTTTTATTATCTTTTGAATTAAAAGAAAAAGATCTTTGGAATCAGAAAACAAGAATTAAAATTCAGAATTTCCTAGAAAAATTGAGGAATGAGAAAATCAAGTTTGTTTTAAGTAGGCCTCTTCCTCCATGTCTGAAAATGGAGATGGATAAACAGCCGAAAAACTGTTTTGAATGCAGGGAAATGTTCACAGTGGAAAATGGGATAATAAAATTCTGCGAACCGCTCAAAAATAAGTTCGGGCCTGAGTTAAAACAAGTAAACAATAGAGAACAAATATTTGATTATTTCAATTCAGTACACAGTAACATGAAAATTCCAGAAATATGTAAAAAATGTATTTATCACTTACGTGGAATTTGTAACTCTATGTGTTTTGTAAAGTAAATTACAGCATTACTGTTCCACCATCTACAATGATAGTCTGCCCAGTTATCATATCTGACTCAGGAGAAGCTAAGAATAAAGCAACATTTGCAATGTCAGTTGGTTTAACCATTTTTCTTAACGGAGTCCAAGCTACAATATAATCAATATACTCTTTGTCTAATGTATTTCTAAGAATAACACCTGGAGCAATCGAATTGATATTGATGTTGTAAGGTCCAAATTCAAAAGCTAATTTTTTTGTCAGGCCCATCAAACCAGCTTTGGTTGCGTGATAAGCAGCAGAAGAATCAGCGCCAATTAAACCTGCGAGGGAAGCTATATTCACTATCTTACCATATTTTTGTTTAATCATATGTGGAATGACAAATTTACTAAAGTAAAATGGACCTTTTAAATTGACGTCAATAATTTCATTCAACATTTCATTAGTCGTTTCTAAAGTAGGAACTCTGTATTCAATGGCAGCATTATTGATAAGAATGTCTATTTTTTTAAAACTCTTGATTGCTGTCTCGACAACTTTTATAATATGATTTTGATTTCTAATGTCACATTTAATTGGAAGTATTTTTCTTTTAAGAATCTTAGCTTGATGCTGAAGAACTTCAACTGTCTTCTGATTTTTAAGATAAGTAAAAACTACATCTGATCCTTCTTCTAGAAATTTTTTTACTATAATACTACCGAGGTTACCTGTTCCACCAGTTACAATTGATGTTTTTCCCAAAATGTTAATAAAATCACTAGTAGATATATGAAAATATAAACTATTTGAATTAAATTAATATAGAAGTACATGAAATTATTAGGCAAAGTAGCAATAGTAACTGGTGGCTCTGGTCACATAGGAAGAGCTGCTGTCGAAGAACTAGTAAAAGAAGGGGCTGATGTTGTTTCTACTTTTTTAACTGATAAAATAAATGCTGATTTGCTATCACAACAAATAAAATCGAAATACAATAAATCTGTAAAATTAATGAGATGTGATGTTAGAAAACTTGAAGATATAAAGAAAGTTGTTGAAGCTACAATTAATGAGTTTAAAAAAATAGATATACTCGTAAACAATGCTGGCTCAGGGGTAAAGGGCCCGGTAGAGACTATAACCGAAGAAGGATGGGATATGCAATTTGATGTAGACTTAAAGGGATCATTTCTGTTTTCAAAAAGTGTTATTCCTACAATGAAAAAACAACATTATGGAAAGATAATAAACATATCATCGATTGTTGCAATTACTGGAACGATTGGACATACTGCTCATGCTGCAGCAAAAGCAGGATTAATTGCTTTTACAAGGAATCTGGCTATGGAAATGGCACAATATAATATAAACGTGAATTGTATCGCTCCAGGAATAATAGAAGCTAACTATCCCAAAAAAATATATCAAAAATGGGCTGAAAATCTTATACCATTAAAAAGAGTTGGAAAACCTGAAGATGTTGCAAAATTAGTTGTTTTTCTAGCATCATCAGATTCTGATTTTATAACGGGGCAAACTTTAATTATTGATGGTGGCCATAGTGTTTTTACAAGATATTCATAGAAATCTTTATAATTAACAAATACTAATTAAAAAGTAAGAAATGTCATTATTCAATACGCCAACAATGGATATTACAGTTATAGTTTTTCTTGCGGTAGCTTTACTTAGGTATTCTTTTTTAAAAGATAAAGAATACAAAGGTTTAAAATGGATTGTAACAGGTGGATTGTTCTATTTAATACATGATAATATACCTTTCGTAGATATAAGTAATATGTTAAATGTTCCAAATTTAGGTCAGATAATTGGCTTACCATTGGGGATTATTGCATTTATATTTATTTTGATTGGTTCTTTAATTACTATTAAAGAAATTTGGTTTTCAAATTAATTTGGAAAATGAAGTTTATTCTCCTCTGTCCAGTATCCTAGTGCATTTGGTAACCATAATGACTTATAAGGATCTAATGGTCTATACCAAGAATCCCTAGTTAAACTACCATGAAAACCCTGATCAAGTTCAAAATGCAACTGTATCGCTCCTCGTTTTGTTTTGTCCTGCCCAGATTTGCCTAAATATTGTCTCCTATAAATTGATTGATTTTTACTTACATCAACCTCACTCATATGAGCGGAAAGAGTGGACAAAGAATCTTCATGCTGGATAATAAGAAAAAGACCTACTGGACCCCAATTATCGATATATTTAACCTTACCAGGTGCAGCTGCATAAACTGGAGTACCTACTGGAAAAAAGAAATCAGTACCTTCGTGACCATCAGCACATCCCCCACATGGATCAGGATCACCTCTCCAATCTTTGTAGGTATTTTTTGCAGGATCTTCGTCCATATAAATTTTCTCACTAACAAATGTATTTCTAACATCATAAGGTGATGTTAAAAGTCCTTCTCCCATTGCTATATCCAACCTCAATTTACCACGAAAATCAATTTTAAAGCCAGTTTTAGTATTAACAACCTCTTCTCCAGACCTCCACATGTACCTAAACTTATTTTCAGGATGAACTTCAGTAACAGTATAAGGAGCTATTGGTAAATCTCTGAAAATAAAACCTCCATTATCAGGCTTAGTTGTGAATGTATTGTTGGCGCTTTTAGCAACCACTTCAATATCATCAACAATGGGTTCATTCTCTTCCAAACTTCCCATTCCATTATAGTCATGGAAAGAATAACCGCCCAAATCATATTCCCCGAGTTCAAGTGCAGGCAAGCTTCTAGTTGTGGCAGTTTGAGTAGTCTTAGTTTGAGAAATTATCTCGGAAGTAGAACCAGAACTCATCGAATAAGTACTAGAATTAGTTGGGGTAGGAGTAGGGGTAGAGGAAAAAAGTGATTTTCTTCCAATACCTATGAAATATTCTTCAGCAACCAATCCTGCAAGAACCAAACCTCCGATAACAAACCGTCTTCTTGAATAATCAGGCTTGCGTTGAACCTGTTTAGTCTCGGTAGTGTATCTAAATTGCTCATCTATTGGACTTAAAGGAGACATGAGTTCTTTGGAAAGGTCTCTAACTCCAGACCCAGCTAGGTGGCCAAGTTTCGAAATTGGGCTTTTGTACTGTTCTTCCATAACAGTCATTACTTTTTAGTAGTTATACCCTATATAAAGATTTCCATTTTAGGAATAAACAATATTGATTTTTCAAAAATAAGAATTCGTCACCTTTAAGCCCTACTTTTAATAAAATAAGTTTAGGCATATGGACAAGAAATTGAGGAGCTTCCTTTACCCAGACTGGAGAAAATTGACAATTTTCCTTATAGTAATCCTGTTCTTCTCATTCCTATGGATTCAAATCCTAGTTAATTCCCTTCCGATAATGATTATAGGAACTAATGAGTTCCAGCAGGCCTTCTGCGACATCAAACTTACGGCAGCAAACTGCTATCTCAATGCCAATGAGATATACAACAAGGAGTCCCAGCTCAACCAGACTGTAGATGAATTGAACGCCAAATATGACAGGTTCTCAAAATTCAACTCCAATTTCGACTATGCGAGAATGTTCATTCCTTCAGGAGCCATGGCCTGTATTCTAGACAATGATGTCAGCTCCCTGGTAGTCCAGAATTCCGTAAGCACGAATCTGAACATACTAGGAATGACAAACTCGTGCAATTCTGCTGATGTCGGGATGCTAGTCCTAAACTTGGTATTACTTTATCTCATAATCTGTGTGGTCTTCTGGTTTTTTGACAAGAAGAAATAGTTCACCAGTTCTTTTTCAACCCGAAATTGTGCAAACAGTAACTACACGGGGAGACAGTTTGCCTAGGCCTCTTCCAGATTTTCAACTCCTTCGGTTTTTTTGTAAGGTATTTCTTCCTCACTTTGTTGTTCAGTTCTATGATCTTGGAGATTTTCATCTTCCCTGCATTGAAAAGTCCCGTTTTTTCTAATGGCGTGAGAAAATGACAAAATCCTACATTCCCAGAAGAATTCACAAACAGCCTCTCCATCCTCTGATAGCTGCAATTACCTTCAACTTCTGAGAATTGTATTACCCTATGAATACTTTCCCCATAATTCTGTAGTTCGACTATCTTTTGTATCGCTTCTTTCTTCATCTCGTCCGTCAGAAGCAGACTCTCGTCAGTATAAGGAAACATCTCTATTGGGAATAATCCTTGGCCGTAGTAGAACTTCATAATATCCAGCATCTGCTCTATCTCCTGATAATTCAGCGAAGTGATCCTCATGAATATGTTGTAGGGAATTCTTCTATCGTTCATGTACTCCATGGCTTCGATGGTTTTTTTGTAATATTTCTTTACTCCAGTTAATTGGTCGCATTTAGCCTCGTCAAGACTCTCTAGATATACAGAAACGCTGATATTTTTCATCAGTTTGTCGCCTATGAAACCCAGATTCCATTTCAGATTAAACCCGTTAGTAACCACATTGGCAGACAGTTTGTTTTTTTGAAGTAGCTTCAAAACATCTTCAAATCTCTTATACATCAAGGGGCTTCCGAAATATCCGAACTCGAAATTCTTTATCGGCGGATCGACCTTCTGGCTCTCTTTCACAATGTGTTTGAACGTTGAGAACTTCAGACTGCTTTCCTCTCTTTCAGGAACACAGAACTTGCAATCCAAATCACACTTGTTTGTAAGCTCTACAGTGATAGTGTTGATGGGCATTAAAATCATTATGAACTTGGTTTTATTTCAACGTTTTTATTTGATGATATAAAATATTAAACTATGAAGGAAGAAATTGCGCTCTCCTTTTTCTTGATCATTTTAGTAATCACGATTGACTTGCCTTCTCAAAATAATCAAACGTCCTCTTGCTACAGGTGTAATGTCGTACTGATTTCTCTGGATAGTTTACGCGCAGATCACCTTGGGATATATGGATATTCTAGGGATACATCCCCGAACATAGATAACCTGGCTCGAGAGGGAATAGTCTTCAAGAATTACATCTCCAATTCTTATCTAACACCAATCAGCGAAGCCTCACTCCAGACATCCCTTTATCCGAGCTTCCACAACACCCTCTCATTCGCTCATGAGCTTGAATTTCCGAATGACACCATCAAAAGTTATCTCACGATAGCCCAGATACTGAAAATTTATAATTACAAGACAGCAGCCTACTCCACTTCCCCGGAGATATCTGCAGATAGGCAGTTCCCGGCCTTCCATTACGGCTTCGACTCCTTCAACAAAAGACGCATCAGGACTCTGCCAGAGTTCGAAAACGTCTCTGGTTGGCTTGAAAACAACACCAACAGCAGCTTCTTCCTCTATCTTGCATTGGGAACAATCCACGAGCCGTTCGCGAAAAATGTCCCTCCGGAAATAAAGTCCAAGTTCGACCCGAAGGACTACGACGGCCCTCTGAAGAACATAAGTCTGGATTTGGACTATGAGCTATTTTCAAGGATCTACAACAGGACTTTCTACAACATAACAGCCAACGAAAGCATAACGACAATGAACGTCTCGAACATAAGCGTCTCTTACGCCTTCTTCGAAGACACTCTGATGTACGACTCAAGGAATCCTGGGTTTAATCTGGATGATCAGGACGTCGCATACATAAACGCCAGATACGATGCCGGGATATTTTATGTTGATCAATATCTAGGCAAGCTTTTCAATAAACTGAAAGAACTTGGACTGGAAAACAATACTATCATCATAATAGAATCGGAACACGGCGAAGGTCTGGGGGAGCATGGGTACTTCTGGCATTATGACATATACGACACTGAGATTCATTCACCGCTGATAATCAAGAACCCGGGAATCCCGGGCGGAAAAGTCATAGATGCCCAAGTCCAAGGGATAGACATCCTCCCGACAATCTTGGACTTCCTGAACATAGAGATTCCTACCCAGGCCCAGGGAAAATCTATCAAGCCTCTTCTTGGGAATTATCCTCCTCAGGATTTCAACAAGTATGTCTTCGTGGAGAGGCCCCTGTGGGAGGAAAGATATTCTCTTGCTCCGGATGAAGACTTTGCTGTCAGGACGAACGAATGGAAATTGATTTACAGGCAGAGCAGAAACGTCTCTGAGAACATTTCCATGTGGGGAAGGGTGATAAACGAAACCATCCCGATTCCTGAGTTTGAGCTTTACAATCTGAAAACAGATCCATACGAACAAAATAATCTGATTGGCAAAGAACCGCAAGTAGCCGATGAATTGAAGGAAAAGCTGTTCGAATGGCTGGCGTTCATAAATTCTGGGAAAAAACACACACAGACAATTGAAAACAGAACTCTGATTTTCCCATATCCGTGATTCACTTGCAGATAGAACTGACAAGCGAATCATCAATTCTGTAAACTTGAACAGAATTTATAGTAGTCATGTCAGTTTTTCCAGTCTCCAGATACTTGTACTGGATGGCAGCGCCAGAGAATCCTTTCTCCAAAGTTAACTCCGAAGAAAATCAGTGGAAGTAAAATCCAGAAAAGTACTTAAAAATAAATCATTCAACAATTATATCCAAAAATTCTCTCGGTGTTACAATTTTAGTATTCCTGAACTTTTTAAGCTTTAGTAAATGCCTATCTCCACTTATAATAAAATCGACTTTGACTTGCATAGCACAATCAAGAATTTTATTATCTTCCGGATCTTCCTTTATGACTTTCAATTTGAATTTAGGCTTGACGAAATTGGAAATTGAAGTGATATTCCTGAGAATGTCCCTTTCATTCACACCTGAGAGGTTTAATAGTTCTTCGATTTTGGGATAAAAAAGGACTTTGGTAATTTCTTTAAGAATTTCTTCACTGATATAAACGGATACAAGTTCTTTCTCTAGGATTTCGGAGAACTCTTTACTTAGAGTTTTTTTAGTAAAAATTGATATCCAAACATTGGTATCAAAAACTACTTTGACCTTGCCCATTTAGTGGCCTCATCTATCAGCTTATCTACATCTATGCCTTTCTTCTTCGCAGTAGCTTCTATCCTTTCTCCTATCTCTTCCATTGAAAGACTTTCTAGCTTTTTAATCAAAATTCCTCTATCCTCGCTCATAACCAAAAGCCTTTCTCCAGCAGAAACACCCATCCTCTTCCTAATTTCTTTTGGTATGACTATCTGCCCTCTAGTAGAAACCTTAACTACATCCTCTATTTTCTTATTTATCATACTATTCATACTAATATGAAAAGTATTTAAAGTTTTATTTGCAAACTGAACTAATAAAATCATCGTTGATTCTGTAGACTTGTACAGGAGCAATAGAAGTAACATCAGTCTTCCCAGTTTCCAGATACTTGTACTGGATGGCAGCGCCAGAGAATCCTTTCTCAAGCGTGAGAACAGAATTGATATTCGAAGATAGGAGACCTTCTGAAACCACATACTTAGGCGGGCAGTTGCATCTATTCTTTATTGTCGATTTGAGGTCGTCAATGTTTTTCGGCAAATCTGAAATTCTCGTCCTCACATAATAGAATCCATACCAGGTCGATGAAAAGACTTGGCTGCACTGCTCGCTGTTCTTGTTCATGTAGTCCTGCGTGAGGAATTTCACCCGATTGATCTCCTTGTCGACGATCAGCTTGTTCACAGTGTCCTCAAAATTCGAAACTACGAACCAGACCAACACAACAATCCCGATTATGAAGAACCACTTGAATTTTTTGATGTCAGAGAACATCTGTCCGACAAGGAGATAAAGTGCAGGGAGGGCAGGGAGGACATATCTTGGAAACTTCACGCCCAGAGGAGAATAGAAAAGGAAAACTCCGAGTATGATGAAGATCAGATACTTGTAGACGTCCTTCTGCTGGAAGTAGTACATTCCAAGTATCAGGACTGAGAAGAATCCTATCACAGCTTTTGTGGTCGGTTGGAGATAGAGAGGAGAGACAAACAGATAGACTAAAATGAATATGGCTAGAAAGACGTAGCTTGCCTTTGTGTGGATTTTCCTTCTCTCTGCCTCGAGAAACACGACTGCAAACAGAATGAACAAAGTGAGTATCGGGAGAAGGTACTCCGAGTAGATTGATTCAAGATAGATATAAAATGGAAGATTGATGCTGAGCTGGCCAGTGACATAGGAAGACCACCAGTTCCACAGCCAGCCCTGGCTGGAGATGTAGAAAAACATCCAGGCAACGAAGACAATCATAGGCAATAATGTCATCAGCACAGCTTTCCTGTCTGGAGTGAGTTTGATATAGAAGGCTAGTATGACCACGACAATCCCTAAAGAGCCGAGGAATGCGTACTTGGAGACCTCGAACAAAAGTGACATCAGTTGCGAAGTTGAAGAATATTTTGTAAGCCCTAGGAACGCAGCGAAGACAAACAACGGAAGCAATGTAAAGAGCAGGAATCTCTTGTCCTTGAAAATCTTTCTTTCATACAAGAAAAGGAATCCGAACATGGCCAGTGCTACAAAGAAACCATATTTAGTCATCACAGAGAAAATAGTGAACAAACTTCCGAGAATCAAGTCCCTATCTTTCCTCTCCTTGTACCAGGACCAGAAGAAGTAGAAACCGACTGTCGAGAATAATGTGACAGGAAGATCAAGCATCGCAAAATCCGAGAAGAAGAAATGGGTAGTGTTGAAGATGAGAAGTATAGCGGCTATTATTCCGGCAGTGTGGTTAAGGAATTTCTTCCCAAAGTAATAGACCACTAAAACATTAATCGCTCCGAGGAATGTCATCAGCGTGTGGATCATTATCGAATTGTCCCCGAAAGCTGCGACGAACGGCGAGAGGAAGTAGTAGAAGAATGGAGGAAAGACTGACGTGAACGACCTTCCTGTAATCAAATCTTTTGTATAACCGACATAGTAGACCTCGTCCTGCCCGAAATATCTACCTATGTAGACGAACCTGGAGAAGAAAGCTACGAGAAAAATTATTATAGGGATTAAAACTTCTAGATTCATCCTCCTAGATTTTTTCATGGAGTCACCAATTTAATATCTATGTATTGGTGGGTATATTTATTTGTTGAGTCTATTCTTTAGAGTAGAGGGTCATGAGAGAACCGAGGACTACCGAAGAGGTAGAATACGACACCAAGAACGCACATAATGTTCTTAATACTCTGGAAAAAAGTGAGAGAGGCCTGACGATAACGGACATAGCAAACGAGCTGAAGCTCAACAGGCACACTGTCACCAAACTCCTGGAGAGGATGCTCATGGAGAAGAAGGTCAATTATGACGAGAAGGGACCTGCGAAGATTTTCTACTCTGCTGGAAAGAGCAAGTTCGTCGGAAAATTAGCACAAAGCGGCACTGAGCAGATTTGGGTAGATGTTATAAAACCGAGATATTCGGGTGAGGAAGAAGCCATCAGGATAAACCAGACCAAGCACGACCATCTTGTCAGATCCTCAAGCAAGTACAGATCAATCGGCGCTGTCTCTATCAAAAAAAGCCAACTCGACAAACTGATGAAGATGCTAAAAGAAGCAGCGAGAAAAATTTAACTGATTACATTTATTCCATTGATTTTCTTAAAATCGCCATCGAATGTGGCTATATTCTTAATCTCGTTTTCACGCATCACAGAAATTATTATGGCGTCAGTAAAACTCAAATCCGCGATGGACTGCTTCTTGAAAATTTCCCATGAATCCGAGAACAGTTTGTCTGTAATTTTCTCCAATGGCAAAGATTGCAAAATCTCCTCCCCGAATTCAATAGCCAATTTCAGTTTTTTACTGCGAGCCAAGATTCCTGTCACAGTCTCATCGAAAATATAATCTGTAAGAATAGATTTTCCGTATCTTCCTGAAACTATTTTCTCCATCAATTTGACAGCCTTTTGGTGATGCACATCGTCTAAAATCTTAAATGCAATCAGAAAACTCGAATCCAATATAATCATTTTTTCCACCCGTAAAGAATCTCATCTACCTCTTCGCTCCATCTAACTTTCTTTCCAACTTTGAAAGGCTTGATCTTGAGAATATTTCTAGGATCAATATCGATACGTTTTTCCTTCTCTTTTACCCATATTTTCATCGCTTCTGTAAGTGCTTGACCCATTTTCATCCTCTCCTCAGAAGTCTTCGCCTTGAACTTCCTTAGTACTTCCTCATCAACCCCTCTAACGGCAATCATCTCCTTCTTCATATGTATAACATGTAATACATAATTTATAAAGGTGTCTGTCTCTTCCCCAAAAGTCCAAGTGAAGAAATTAAAATGAAAACTAATTGCCTAATTTCAAATCTTGGGCGCCATTGGAAAACTTCATTTGAAGATAATCTAATCGTCCCTTTGTCTCCGTTTACAGTAACTTGATATTTATTAAAATTGTTCAGGAATTTTATCTTCGGCCTGAAGCTGATCACACGCAATTTGTCAGGAAATGTTTGCATGTACTCTATGAATTTGTCGTTCGCTTCAAGATAATTTCCCCTGATGATATCGTAGAAGAAACCGTTGACGTTTCTGAACATCACCTGCTTCAGCTCATTCGAATGTTCTGAGAAGATTTTCGCAAGAGTCTCAGGCGGGAGGCTGAGCTGCTCGAATTTACAATCCAACAAACTTTCCAGAATGGAAACTAATTCAGTTGTTTTCTCATCATTTCCCCTGTAAACTTCCAGAGTCTTGAGAAAGGTGTTCATGAAGATGTAAATCCTTTTCAGCACTTTGTTCTTGCCGTTTTCCTTCAGATAAGTTACTATCTCATAAAAATCGTCCTCAGAATAAATCCTCTTGAAAGACTCTTCCACATCCTCATAGAACCAAAATTGGATGAACACTTCGCTCTCGTTGTATTTGCTCGGCTTGGCTGTGAACCACTTGCCTTCGAACTTGTTCGAATTGAGGATTCTGCAGATCTTATGAGTTTCCGGAATCATCTCAAACCTGAAAACAGATATCACAGGCATGAAATAAAAATATTGAAATTTTTCTGAAATAATTTTAGAACTTGCATGAGTGGTGGTTACGCCTTCCAGACAATCACGCGGGCCCAAATCTGCCTGATGGTTCCGTCCATGTCTTCAATCAGCATCGGGACTTCGAAGACGGACCTGTCAACCTTTCCTATGACAGTCTCTCCAAAGTTCGGTTTTACATAGAATGAGGAAGAATTGGAAACAGATTGCCCAGATGAATTTGTGACAGTAACTTGGAGTGTGTAAGTCCCAAGCCTGATCGGAGCTCTGAAAGTGCAGTTGTAGAAACCAGTCGAATTCGTGGTTCCAGTGCAATATTGCACATTATCCAAGGTCACATTGGCGGTTTGTCCTGAGCCGAAAGTCGAGCCATTTGTATAAGTGGCAGTTCCATTGACTGTCACGCTGTCGTTCCACCAGACTGTGGAGTTGTAGACATTCAGAGAAACCGTCCCGTTAGCAGCATTCACTACTACCACAAGGATGAGGAAAAAGAGGATTAGAAAAGCTAAGGCTGGGTAGTTCATATTAATTATTAAGCTTGTCCCCCAAATTAAATTGTGATTTGATGGCAGATAAGAAGGAATTGCAGGAGAAAGCTCTAGCATACAGGATTCTCGAGAGCAGATTGGAACCAATGTCCAAACAAAGAGATCTTTTGCTGCAAAGAATGGCAGAGATAGAATCAACTCTGGAAAGTATCAATGAACTTCGGAGGAACAAGGATGAAGTGTTATTTCCTTTAGGTTCGACAGCCTATACTTTTGGAAAAATTACCAGCAACAAAATGATCGTAGAAATTGGTGCAGGAGTCGCACTTGAGAAAACTCCTGAGGAAGCCGCGAAAATTCTGGAAGAGAGGAAGAATGAGGTTGAAGATGTGATAAGGAAGATACAGGATCAGATGGTCGAGACTGCTAACAGGTTGGAAATTTTGGCTCCTGAACTGGAATCCATGGTCGAAGGACACGAGAACCTAGAAGGTGGTTGAAATGTTCGGTTTTCTGAAAGACAAAATCAAAAAGGCAGTTCAGTCTATTTCTGATAAGTTCGAAAAAAAAGAGGAGCCAGTTCAAGAACCGCAAGAGATTAAACCGGTTGTTGAAGAAAAAATCAAGCCGCAGATTGAAATTCAGAAAGAAGTAGAAGAGATAAAAAAAATAGAACCAGAAATAGTTGAAGAAATAAAGGAAGAAGTTTTAGAACAGATACCAGAGACTGAAGAGATAGAAAAAACTCTCGCCCCCGAACTAGTTGAGGAAACTGAGAAGATAAGTCCTGAGATTCCTTCGGAAAAACCGATCGAAGTAAAGCCTGAATTTGCGGTTGTAGAAAAGGAAGTAGAAAAACCAAAGAAAAAGGGATTCTTCGAGAAAGTTTTCGAGAAAGTCGTCAAGAAAGTAGTAGAGAAGAAACTCTCTGAAAAAGACGTGGTTCCTGTTTTGAATGATTTGGAGACTGGGTTGATTGAATCTGATGTTGCCTATGAAGTTGCCGAAAAGATAAAGAACGATTTGAAGAACAATCTTCTTGACAGAGAAATCAAGAGGGGGACTGAAAATAAAATCGTCACAGAATCTATCAGAAACAGCCTGATGGAAATACTGAATGTTCCGGCTGTTGATCTCGCCTCTCTTGCAAAGCAGAAGAAACCATTTTTGATAGTTTTCCTTGGTTTTAACGGATCTGGAAAGACTACAAGCCTGGCAAAAGTAGGAAAGTGGCTGATTGAAAACGGATATTCGTGCGTCTTTGCTGCTGCTGATACATTCAGGGCTGCAGCCGAAGAGCAGTTGGAAGAGCACGCGAAGAGAATTGGAGTTAAAGTAATCAAGCATCAGTACGGTGCTGATCCTGCTGCGGTTATTTTTGATGCCGTAGAGCATGCGAAGGCAAACGGAATTGATTTTGTTCTGGCAGACACAGCTGGAAGGGCTCACACGAACAAAAATCTCATGGACCAGATGCAGAAAATTATCAGAGTCAACAAACCTGATTTGAAATTACTGGTGATAGACTCTCTCACAGGTAACGACGCAGTCATTCAGGCAAGGATGTACAATGAAGTTGGAGTCGATGGGTTGATTTTTACCAAAGTTGACGTAAACGAGAAGGGAGGAGCAATTCTTTCTGTGACTCATGAACTGAAGAAACCTATTCTTTTCATAGGATTAGGGCAGGAATACAAAGATTTCAAGAAATTTGAAGCTCAGGAATTTGTGAATTTGTTGTTGAGTTAATTGAAGAAATGCCGTAAGAGGACAGAATTTCTTCATACGTATCGGCAATTCCAAGCAAGGCATCTTTTGCATTGTTGATTAATTCTTTGACTTCGTCTAATAATCTTGAATCGCGAACACTAGGTCGGTAATACCAGAGATTACGAGAAATAGTTTTTAGCAATCGTAGATGCCTTCCGAATTTTTGAACGAATTCTGGATGCTCAGGTTTTACAGATCTAACATGCTCAAAATAAACACATCGAGACTTCTCGGTCATAGTTTTTACTAACTGCATCTGTAATCCTACTGAAGACTTCTCGAACATATCAATAGATGTATAAGCTTCTTTTCTTCTATATTCAATTTCTTGTAAATCGACCATAAGTTTTGATAACTGTTAAAATATTAAAAGCTTCACATTTACAATAGAAAGTTATGTTTGATAGCCTAGGCAAAGGATTAAGCGGTTTAATAAGGAAGCTGACTACAGGAACATCAGTAGACAAGAAATTAGTAGAAGAAATCTTGAACGACTTGAAGATACTTCTTCTTCAATCAGACGTAGACATCAAACTTGCAGATGAACTAGTGAGCAATGTAAGAAGGAAGACTCTTGAAGAAAAGACTCCTGCTGGATTGACTTTGAGGGAGCATGTTTTGAAGACAATTTATGAAGAATTAGTAAAGCTTCTTGGAGAAAATCCAGCTCCATTGATGGGAAAGAAAAGAATCATGTTTGTCGGACTTTTCGGTTCTGGAAAAACCACCACGATAGGAAAATTATCGAAATCATTGATGAAACAGGGATTGAAGCCCGCGCTTGTAGCATTGGATTATCATAGGCCAGCCGCACCACAACAGTTAGAACAGTTGGGGAAACAGATTGGGGTTCCTGTACATATCAATTCCAACAAGAATCCATATGAAGCTGCGGCAGAAGGCATGAAGAAATTCGAGAAATATGATACTGTAATTTTCGACACTGCAGGCAGGAACGCGCTGGACAAGGAACTTGCTGAGGAATTGAAGAAACTTACAGAAATAATAAAACCTGACGAAGTTTTGTTGGTTATTCCTGCTGATTTGGGTAAAGTTGCGAAAGTCCAGGCAGAAGAATTCCACAAGCTTGCTGGAGTGACAGGGGTGGTTATATCTAAGATGGATGGGACTGCGAAAGCAGGTGGGGCATTGGCCGCCGCGTCGGTAACAGGAGCGAAAGTAAAATTCATCGGAGTGGGTGAGAAGATTGATGATTTGGAATCATATGATCCGAAGAGATTCGTTTCTAGACTTCTCGGATTGGGAGATTTGGAAACTCTTCTAGAGAAGGCGAAGGAAGTTGACATCAAGAAAGAATCTGTGGAAAAAATAGTCGAAGGCAGATTCAACTTGCAAGATTTTTATGACCAAATTGAGGCCATGCAGAAGATGGGTCCTTTGGGGCAAATAGCAAAAATGGTCCCTGGTCTCGGAGCTGCTATGCCAGAAGCCATGATGGAAAAGCAGGAAGAGAAGATGAAACGCTTCAAACATATATTGCAATCAATGACAAAATCTGAGAAAGAGAATCCAGGAATAGTCAATGCAAGCAGGATAAAGAGGATTGCAAAAGGAAGTGGAAGACCTGAGTCAGAAGTCAGGGAACTGTTAGATCAGTATGAGAAGATGAAGAAAATGATGAAGATGCTTGGAGGACAAGCAGGCCTTCAAAGAGGAGCTCTGAAGAATTTGGGGAAACAATTTGGGTTCAAGTTCTAAATGTTTGTAAGAGAAAATCATAAATACTTGTCCTAATAGTAACTGACTATGTTCAAATACACACTTACAGTTCCATTGGTAGTCGTCACAGCTTTACTTTTTGCTGAAACCGTTCATGCTTATTTTACTGGTAGATATAATGCCGCAAATCTTTTAGGCTCATTTACAGCTGCTGGTGCTCTGGCATCTTTAGCTGCTTATCGTAAGGATAAAAGGTTCGGTTGAATCGTTTTTAAGTAGAATTCAATTAAGATATTTATGAATACTATCGAAAAGGCAGTAGAAGTTCTGAAAGACGATTACATATGTGATTCATGCCTCGGAAGACAGTTTGGACAGCTTCTATCTGGTTTGACAAATGAGGAAAGAGGAAAAATGATCAGGAATACAATTGCGATGATGGTTGATGCAGGAGAAAAAATAGAAATAGATTCTAAAAATCTTTACGGCATAAAATTCAGGAATTCTAAAATAAAACCTCCCAAGCCGGAAAAGTGCAAAGTGTGTAAAAATTTTTTTCCCGAAAAAATAGATGATGTAGCTGAAGAAACTGTAAAAAAACTTGAAGGAATAGAATACAGGACTTTTCTTGTCGGAAGCGTACCTTCTGTTGAAATGTCAAGAGCTGAAGAAGATATTTGGCAGAAGACTGGGATAGACTTCGTAGAACCTATAAAAAGTGAGATTAATCGAGAAGTTGGGAAGAGGTTGGAGAAACTGACAGGAAAAACTTTCTCCATGAAAAATCCAGATGTCACAGTTCTAGTAGACTTGGATGCAGAAAAGATAAGAACGTCGATAAGATCCTTGTTCATTTTCGGATATTACAGCAAATTGGTTAGAGGAATCCCGCAGACGAAATGGTTGTGCCCTGAATGCGGAGGAAAAGGATGTAAAGTCTGCAAAGGAACAGGTAAACTTTACAAGACTTCTGTTCAGGAAGAGATAGAAAAACCATTTGTCAAGTTCGCTAAGGCGAGAGAATCTAGTTTCCATGGTGCAGGAAGGGAAGACATAGATGCAAGATGCCTTGCTTACAGGCCGTTTGTTATAGAAATAGTAAAGCCGAAAGTGAGGAAACTGGATTTGAAGAAAATACAGAAGCTAAAGTCGAAAAAAGTGAAGATAAAATCGTTGAAATTTGTCGACAAGGAATTTGTGAGGAAGATAAAGGCTGCAAAAATAGACAAGACGTATATCGCAGTTGTGAATTTTGGAAAAAATGTAGACAAGAATAAGTTGAAAGACCTGAAAAGTTTAGAGATGAAAATAGAGCAGAGGACTCCGACAAGAGTTGCCCATAGGAGAGCTGATTTGCAGAGAAAAAGGATGGTAAAGAGGATTTCTTGGAGAGTTCTCGGAAAGAAGAAACTGGAATTGAAGATTCATTCTGAATCAGGACTTTACATAAAGGAACTAATAACTGGAGACGAGGGAAGGACAAAGCCTAACGTGTCAGACATACTTGGGAACAAGGTGAAGAGGATACTTCTGGATGTGGTGAAGATACACTCCAAATTCTAGGAGGTAATTTTATAAGCTTCACAGACTCAAGAATATACTGAGGTAAGAAGATGGTAAAGAAGACGAGAGGTTTTCGAGCAAAGACAAGGTTCAAGTTAAAGCAGAAGGTAGCCTACAGGCCTCCTATAACCAAGTTTTTGCAGGAATTCAAAGAGAACCAGGCAGTCGTAATTTTGCAGGAGCCTGCTTCCCAGAGGGGGATGCCCCACCCAAGATTTAAGGGGAAGATGGGAAAAGTAATTGGCCGCAGGGGTAAAAGTTATATTGTTGAAATAGTAGATGGAAATAAGGTGAAGAAGCTTATTTCAGCTCCAGAGCACCTGAAGGCGATGTGAATGAACGTATTGAGCGAGAAGATAATTGCAGACGTAGAGGCTAAAGAGATACTCGAGAAGAAAGAGAAGGACTCAGAGCTCAAGCCTCAGCAGAAGAACTCTGCGGACGTTCTTAAGAAATTCGCCAAGAAAGATCCGGCTGACATAAAGAAGCTAGTCGAGCAATTGACTGCGATGGGTAAACTAAGAGATAAACAAGTGATTGCTATAGCCAACTTCCTTCCAGAAGACAAGGATGACTTGAGGGCTATTCTTCACAAGGAATCCTCGAACTTAACCCCCGAAGATGCTGATTCTATAATTAAAATCGTAAAGGATACAATCTAAGTTTCCTCTGGTGATCCAGACATGAAAGACGAATACGTGATAGTATTGGATTTTCTTGCAAGCGGAAAGGCTGCTGACAGGAGAGCTGAACCAGTAGCACAGACAATCGGGGAAAAATTCTTCAATCTTTTAGAGCTTTCGATAAAAGACGGAATCACCCTCAAGCCTAGAGACAGGATCTACATAGGTGACGAGAAGAGAGAACAGGTGAAATACATAAGAGGGAGGATAAACTACTCGGATTTGACAAATTATGCAACAGGTGAGTTGGAGCAGATTGTAACAGATATGGTTAATAGTGATCAAAAAAGGTTCGTAGACTTCTTCAATCTCTCAGGACCTATCACAACCAGACTGCACAGTTTGGAGTTGCTCCCTGGAATTGGGAAGAAGCACATGTGGGACATAATCAACGAGAGAAAGAAGAAACCGTTCGATACGTTTGGAGAAATCCAGCAGAGAGTGGAGATGCTACCTGACCCTAAAAAAATTGTAATCAAGAGAATTCTCGACGAACTTGAGGGAAAAGACAGATACAAACTATTCGTAGCTGCAGGAAGGATCTAAGATTTGGCGAATTTTTTCACCAGGAGACCAATTACTACTAGCAAAATACCGAGTTGACCAATTGGTATTGAAATAGAATTAGGAATCATTCCTTGTCGACAAACTCTGATACAAACTGTGAACATATTTAATGGACTCAAATCAGATAACCAGTTAACACCACTGCATGCACTCGCACAATCAGAATAGCTCGTTCCAACGAAGTAAAAAGTAACGAAGGAGACAAAAATAAAAATTAAACCAAGAGATAGAATTGCTAGAGAAATTCTTTTTTTCATTCGATTTCATTCTCC
>JAGVVV010000001.1 GCA_018304615.1 Candidatus Aenigmatarchaeota archaeon | reverse complement strand
CTGGCTACAGCACTGTTCCAGGAACTGACGGGGAAGGCATGTTGCACGTTCCTGCAATGTATGCTAATAATCATCCGAAATTGAAAATTGAAAACCTGCCGACAGTTGAACTTTATCCAGAACACATAAGGTGCAATCAAATATGAAAGCCACAGAATCCAAATTAGGGAATAATATCTTTCTTATTTCTGGAGCCTTGATTCTCGTATTGGTTTCGTCGCTGATTTTACTTCAATCCACGTTAGCTCAAGAGGGAGGAGGAGACGGTGGAGGATGTTGCGAAGGTCCTATTCGTGAACCTCGTGAGCCGATAACACAGACAACTACCACCACCACAACTACAACTCCGTTCTGTGGAGACGGGACTGTAAACAATGGAGAGACTTGCGAACTTCCTAATACCAACAACAATCCTTATTGTTCGCAGACTACATCAGACTGTTCAGGGAATAAAACAGGAACTAGAGACGGGAATGGAAACTGTAATTCAAACTGCGGTTGCCTTCAAGATCCATTCACTTACAATTGTTTGAAAGATTCTTGTGGAGCTCAATGTGACGACAGCTCTGACTGCCAGCCGAAATGTGTCGGCGACATCAGATACTTCTCAGGGACTTGCGGGACTAATTCTTGTTCATGCTCATACCAGACTGAGAACTGCAATACTGGAGACGGATGGTACGACACTTCCGGATTTTCATGCGACGGGGCTTGCAGGAGATGCAAAAATCAAGAGTTCAGGAATTTCGGATGCACTCCAGGAAGCTGCACTTACACTGTGAATGACACCAGACAAGTATGCGAGAATTCTCCTCAAGGAAAACACTGTGACTCTGGCAATTTCACGACAACCGGGTACTGCGGTTCTTCGTCTCCATACTGTGGGAACGGATGTTCTGTGAAGACAGACAGGTTCGAATGCGCGGCAAATAACACTTGTACAAAATTAGATTTCACTGACACTTCGTTCTGTGCGGCTGACACTGCATGCTCGAACGGAGTCTGCTCTTCGGGAAATTCATGTGGAAGCGGGGATGATGTCTGTACAGACGGATGTACTAGAGCCAGAGAATTGTTGAGATGTAACGGCTATGGCAGCTGTACAAACTTCTGGCAGTTCACTGGAGCTTCGTCATGCAATCCTTACACATGCAATCAGGGAAGCTGCACTTCCACTTGTAACAGAGATTGTGGAGCTTCATGTAATTCTGGAGAGCAGGAGACTAGGAATGTAAGTTGCACTACATCTCAAAGTTGTCCTGGAACTAAAATCCAGAAGAGAGTTTGTCTGACTGGAAACTGCCAATTTGGAGACTGGACTGACTTTACAACTTGCCAAGACACTCCAGGTGATTACTGCCCTCCGGTATGTGGAGACGGGGTGATAAACGGGAATGAGATTTGCGAGCCTCCCAATTCTTACAACAATATTTATTGTGGCCAGTCGACTTTAGACTGTCTCGGGAACAAGACTGGAACTAGAGATCTGTTCGGTAACTGCAACAGTCAATGTGGCTGCAACAATGATCCGTTCAATTATAACTGTGTTGCTGGTTCGTGTGGAGCCGGATGTAATGTCGGCGAGCAGGAGACTAGGAATATATCTTGTAATACAAATCAAAACTGTCCGGGAACTTTGATTCAGAGGAGAGATTGCAATGGAAATTCATGCCAGTTCGGAAACTGGATCAACCAGACCACATGTCAGGATACTCCTGGTGACTTTTGTCCTCAGGTATGTGGTGATGGCCAAGTCCAGAACGGCGAGCTGTGTGAACTGCCTAACACATACAACAATCCATACTGTTCACAGACAACTTCGACATGTTTAGGGAATAAAACTGGAACTAGAGATCTTTTTGGAAATTGTAATTCCGGATGTGGATGTAATCAGGATCCATTCGCTTACAATTGTTTGAAGGATTCCTGTGGAGCTCAGTGTGATGACAATTCTGATTGCGAGCAGAAATGTCAAGATGATAGGTATTTGCTGACGGACGGAAGATGCAGCAGCACAAAATGTTCGTGCAGTTATACTAAAGTTGATTGTTCAGACGAGTCTGGATGGTATGACACAGGAGAGACTAGGACTGGGCCATGCCCTGACGATGCTTGTAAGACATGTGGAGAGAAAGAGCAGGAGTTCAGGGAATTCTTTTGCGGGGATGATCAGTGCAAGTTCCAGGTCACGGACGAGAGATGGGTCCAGGTCAACAGGACTGTGATCAAATGCCCGACAGGATACTTCTGCTCCCAGGGAATATGCGAGAAGAAGGAATGCAAGGGGGATGTTGATATTGATGTTAATTTGCAGATTTGCCCGAAGGAATGGGTAACTGCTTATGTCAAGGGATTATCTTCACTGTGCCAGAGGCAGAGGGTCTACATCAGGGAAGATTCCTGTGACGGAAGGACTTTGGGAACTTGTGTTTTGAATAGAAATGGGGAGTGTAGGAGAAGATTCAGATTCACTGAGATAGGAACTCCCACACTAGTGGCATGTCTGGACAAGAATAAGGACGGAGACTTTGTTGATTCGGGAGAGCAGGATTCGATCACGTTGAATGTCAATTGTAACAACTGTGAGCCGATTGGCAAGTGTCCTCTGTCCGTATGTGACAGATGTTACAGATGCGACGGTCACTGTAACGCCAACACGAATAATTACGCTGCTGACAAGTGCTTGAACCCAGGTGAGAGTTGTACATACTCATGTGTGCCTGGATCTTGCGGTGCTCTAAACTGTTATTCGCAACTCGAAGCAGTTCCAGAGGGACAAAACTGTCCGAGAGCTCCGTCGTAAAAAACTTAACACCCAGTGGTAGAAAAAAGAACCGCAGCCGGGAATTTTTTCCTATTCGAATGCCTTAACTTGACTAGAAAATTCTTTTCTCCGATGTAGGAGAAATATTGATACTTTATAGTAATACCATTAGATGGTAGCATGTAATGTATATAAATATCTTCCTTGGTAAATTCCTATCTGTGATAAGATGCAAACCCGAAAAATGATCTTATCCGGAGTAATAGCGATATTCTTGGCAATGTCTCTTGCGACATTACCAAGTGTATTCGCCGGATCTGAGGATATTGGCGCAGGTCCAGGCAACGATGCCCCTCAAGTATATCTCTTGAAGAAAGCATTCGATGTCTGTAAAGACAACTTGATACCTGACGGTTCTGTACCTCCATCTGGACAACAGTTCGGATGTGTTAAAGTCGGTCATGATGACTATGATAACGACTATCTCAGAACAAACCAGTACCTCTTTGAAGGTGAACAAGTCGCTATCTTAGTCGCAGTAAGAGACCTAAACGGTGGTGCTCTTGACATATTGAGAGCTGATTTAGCAGTCGACGGAGACCTCATTGCTAAATGTAATGAGATCACAAATGCCCAACCTTCTGCCGAGGGTGAAACTCTAGCAGAGTTGCTCGCTGGCGGTTCAAGTAATGAATGGTTTGGACATGATGTCTCTGGAGATTTGAAAGACCAGCCTCCAGGAAAGAGTGCCGGAACCGACGATGGTTTCGATACTGACTACGACAAGCTGTACGAATGTATATTCACTCTGACACCAGATTTGGCAGACGGTGACGAACACACAGTCACAGTCATAGCTGAAGATCAAGCTGGTGAAACTGGTGAATCCGTTCCAGACCAAATATGGTTTGATCCAGCCATCGAAGTTGATGTATTCACATCAGACGGTGGTCCAGTTGCCTTCGCAGACGGCTGGCCGGAACAAACTGTCTACTCAACCAACACATTGAAAATACACAATGCTGCTGACGGTGGAGTAGTCTTGGCTGCATGGATTGCCGGTTCCGACTTGACCTCAAGCGAATCGCCATCAAAGTGTCCAGTTACAAATGTTCTCGATTCAGACAACATCGAGTTCAGATGTAAGAGTGGAGTGTACTTCGAGAATGAATGGGAAACACTAGACAATCCTGACGATACAAAGGATTGTAAGTTGAATGACTGTCAAGGTGCAGATCCTATAGTAAAGGACATCTTCCATCAGTTCATACTCCCAGACAGCACAGCTGAATGTTGGTTCAGACTAACGTATCCAGTTCCATGTGTCGGATTATTCGACCAAGGTTCTATATACGTCTACGTCAGAGCCCTCTAAGAAAGCCCGGATACAGTAGGACTAAAATGACTACTTTCCCCTTTCTTTTTTCTTCTTTATACAATGGTGAATAAATGAAAACGGCAATAATCACAGGAATAATTTTTTTCTTATTATCAGTCTCAGTCGTTTCTGCTTGTTCAAATCCTATTTTGAGAAGGGAGAACGGAGGAGCAATCAATCCATTCGGCGGAACATTGCAAATAAACGGATCCCAGTATTCTGGAATGACAGTCAATTACAACCTTCAAGTTGAAAACAGGAACGATCAGGGCATGACAGTCTCATTAGTTGAAGGAAACGACTTGAAGGATTATGTTAATTTTGAAAGCGTATATGTTCCTGCTAATTCTATCGTAACCATGCCTAATCAAATTTGGATTGGCGGTCAAAGTGTTTTTGATAAAGTGAATGTATTATTCACATGTGACGACGGAGGACCACAATTCCTTACCCCATTCTTCTATACGATAATTTATGGAAAACATCTAGAACCTCCTCCTGCTTCCTCCTGCGAATCCTCCAATTTGAACGGATGTTACGAGGGAATATTGAGAACTTATTTCTGCCAGGACAATCAGCTCACTTATAGACCCAGCTGTACCACATATTGCTGTGAATCTTATGGAGGAGAAGGCTCGTTTTGCAGTGCAGACAGGCAGTCATGTATCTCTTTCAACAACCTTCCAGTAGGAACCGAAGGGAACATCGCTCTCCTATGCGGGAAGAAAGATTGCAATGACGGGATTGAAAGAGACATCAGATTTCTTTTGAGATATTTGGGATGGAACGTAACCCAAAAAATTTATGATTCATGGACTGAGGAAGAATTGAACAATTATGATATCATCTTATGCACAGACCAAAGCAAAGGCTGTAAGATCAATTTCAATTCCCCGGTTTACAATTCCCACATAAACGGAAAACCATTCTTGGAGATCCCTGATTCGAAATCATCTAAAGCAGCTTATGACATCGGATATCTGACGAAAAAGGGAAACACAAAAGGCAAAGGCTTCCTGAACATTCCTTCTTTTGATTTCATCACCCAAGGCTTGAACAACCCGTTCAATGCAGTCGGAAACATCTATGTAGCAACAGTCGAGACTGATTTGTTCAAAGATGGAGTGAAAGACATAGCGGATTCTTCAGTTGGATCTTCTATTTTCAAAGCAAAGGAAGACTATGGTCATGGAAGATACGCATACGCAGGGTTGTTTTATGATGCTGGGATTTCTGATTTGACTGCTGACGGCCAAGTAGTTTTGAACAGGACTTTGAAATGGCTGAAATGTGGAGATGAATGTTTCGGAGGAAGCAACTTCAACGAACCGATCAAAGGAAAAATAGCTTTCTTGTGTGCGGACGACGACTGTGATAATGACAAAGATATGGAAATGATAATATTTTTGAGAAATAACGGGTATGAGGTTGAAGGAAAAGACACAGAGTCATGGACTGTCTCAGAACTGCTCGATTACGATCTAATGGCTTGCAGTCACGGTTCTCAAGGTTGTAAGATCTCCACTTTCAGCGCAGCTTATATTGCTCACAGACTAAACGGTAAAGGATTCTTGGAGATCCCTGATTCTTCGAGAGTGAATGCTGCTTTCATTTTTGGCTATATTTCCAAATCTCTGGGGACAAGAAAATCCACATCATTCATCTCAGAAAATCTAGATAACAAAATCTTTGACGGCTTCACATCACCACTAAATGTTTCAATCAAGAAAAGAAGTCTGAACGGGGTAAAAATTGAAAATCTATTATCCATTACAGACAAAGCAAGAATTCTCACTTCCCTCAGAGGAACTAACACCATTCAAAACGTTTCGACAACATTTACATCAGATATTTCATTGACCAAAGGAAGGTATGCATACATAGGTTGGATTCCTTCTTTGGATTACCTCACAGAAGACGGAAAGCAGCTTCTTCTCAGAACAGTTCAGTGGGTTAAATGTGGAGATTCTTGTTTGTAAGTTCAGATAAATATGCAAAACTTTATATACTTCTGATACCATTTGGTATCTATGAAACTTCAGATAAATCTTAGATTACCCCAACATTTGAAAAAAGCTGCTGAAAAATATGTAATAACACACAAATATAAAAATTTGCAAGAATTGGCTACCGAGGCAATAAGAGAGAAAGTTATGGAAAAGAATTATGATGAAAATTTCAGCGATAGGGAGATTGAATTAATAGACAGTTTGATAGACGTTTCCATAAAGAAAAGTAAACTTGTCAGTAAGGAAGAATTATTTAAGGCACTGAAATGAAGTTTGACGTTAAAGCAACTGAAATCTTTCAGCAACAATTTGATAAATTGTCAGATGAATATAAAAGACAAATTAAGAAGAAAGTAGAATTAATTGAACAAAATCCTTTTAGATTTAAAGCATTGCATTCAAAATTATATTCTAGAGTTTTCAGAATTAGATTAAATATTGGTGGTAAAGAAACTCGCTTGATTTACGTTGTTTTGGGTTCAAAAATAATTTTAGTTTGTCTACTTCCAAGAAGTAAGGAATATAAAAATTTAGAAAATTATTTATCAAAAATTCAAACATAAGAAATTTATCATATGGAAAGGTGTACTTCTATTGATTTGGTAACTGAAGATGTAAAACAACTTCTCCTTAGAACAGTCCAATGGGTCAAATGCGGAGACTCGTGCATCTAATCCATAATCTTTAAATTCTTCGGAGAGAAGCAAAGAATCATGAAACTGAAAATAATCTTGACTTTACTCTCACTTTATCTGTTAACCGTCTCTTCAGCGCTTGCAGTCTCCTACGAAGTCAATGTGAACATAATGGACGAAGAGGGATTTGAGCAATTCTCAAACATAACCTTTTTCAACGTGAACAGCAATGAAGAACTGGCTTCTGATTATGTGGTAGGAAACGGCTCCTTCCTCGTCAATTCCACGAGAGCAGACATGAAAGTCGAGTTCGAACAAAATCTGGAAATTTTATTACAAAACCTCAGGATTTCCAATTCAAACAAGGAAATCGTCATCAACTTCGTCATGCCGTTCTTCGAAAACTATTCCATGATCGACGGATATCTGATAGAATTTTCTGATTTCGGCTTTGACAACGCAATTTTAAAGATCAATTATCAAGACTTGGGAATCACCAATGAAAGCAACCTGCAGCTGCTGAAATGCGGCAATTTTGATTTCAATTCATACGAATGCACAACTTCTTGGTCCTCGGTGCCTATCTCAATAGATAAATCTTCACAATCAATTACGTCCAACCTGAACAGCTTTTCTGTCTACGTGTTGGTCGAGCCTGAGGAAACTGAAACAAACACTACCACTACAACGACTTCCGTAACCACTTCTGCAACCACATCTACAACTTCAACAGGTCAAGGCTCTGCCTCCTCAAATTCTGGTTCAACCCCTCAGTCAACTACAACAACTGCCGTCCAAACCACTCCTTTCACAACAACATCTTCCACACTCACTACATTCCAAACAACCCAAACATCTTACAATCCAGTACAGATCAACCCCACATTTTCTTCCTCGTATGTCTTCAACTCATTTCCAATGTTGGCCATCTTGATTGCCATCGTATTCTTCTCATATTTGGTTTACTCAAAATTCAAAAAGCACAGATTCATTTCAAGAAAGAGAAAACAACATAAAGAGACGAAGCTCTCATTCAAAGATTAAATATCTACGCCGAAAGCGTCGAAAAACTTTTTCAGCTTGTTTCCTTTGAAATCTGTTTCAATCTCTTGATTCTCTGCTCAACCGGTGGGTGTGTAGAGAAGAAGTTCACAAATGCGTCTCCCTTGAAAGGGTTGACTATAAACAAATGGCTGGTCGCAGCATTTCCCCTGATCGGATGGTTTTCTGCCACTTTAGAAATTTTTCCCAGAGCGGAAGCAAGACTCAACGGCTTTTTTGAAACAAGCGCTCCTGTGTAGTCGGCCTTGTATTCTCTATTTCTGGAAATCGCCAGCTGTACCATCGTGGCTGCGATAGGGGCGAGAAGCAGCAAGGGAAGCATCAATGCATTTCCTCCCTGTCTTCTGTTGCCGAAAAACAAACTGAACCAGGCGATCTGCGCTATGAACGCAATCGCACCGGCGACTGTGGCAGCAATAGTTGAAGTCAAAGTGTCCCTGTTTTTTATGTGGGCGAACTCGTGACTTAGCACCCCTTCAATCTCATCCCACTCAAGATGTTTCAACAAGCCAGAAGTCACTGCAATCGCTGCATGCTTCGGCGACCTTCCAGTCGCAAACGCGTTCAGCACCGGCATGTCCACAAGGTACACCTTCGGCTTCGGAATCTTCATCTCCTTCGAAATTTTCTCAACAATCTCATGGAGCTTAGGCTCCTGGTTTTTGGGAATTTCCTTTGCCCTGTACATTCCCAATACAATCTTGTCGGAATACCAATACGATGCGAAATTGATTGCAAAAGCCAGGATAAGAAACATGGTCATTCCTGCAAATCCAGCTATGAAATAGCCTACCACAAGAAGTATCCCAGTCAGCAATCCCAACATCAAAGCAGTTCTTAACATCTATTCTCATTTAACTCAGGTTATATATAAAATTTTCCAAAATCAGATCTCTACACCGAACGCCTCGAAGAATTTTTTCATCTTGTTTATCCCCGAAAAGAATTCCTTTCCTTTCAAAGTAGTGATATAGTATTGCTGCCCTTTTTCTTCAATCTTCTGAATGAAACCTTCAGCGACAAGATTGTCTAAATATTTTTTCAACCTGTCGTGAGAAAGATTCGCTCCGTAAAGAATGTGTGTAGGTTTGGCTCTGCCATTCTCTCTCTCAATCGTCCTGAGAATGTCTTTCAGGATTGAAATCTTTGATCTTCTCTCATTCATCTCCTACTCACCCGGATAAGCATCCATAGGAATGACAGGAATCCCCCTGCGAGAATTCCGTGAGCAATCAAGTAAAGGGTAGGACTGAAAGGAAGCGTCAACTGCAACAAATGAAACAGGAATATCCCTGCGAATGCAGCTATAACCAATCCTCTTTCGAAAGTTCTTTTGCCGGCTCTCACATTCTTCAATAAAATATAACCGACTATCGCCAAAGAGACCAGATGGTAAGAAAACAGGTCCATGTACCAGAGAGGAAAATATACAACATAGAATTTGTCCTTCAGATTTTTCGGAAGATAGATCATCAATAGAATGAAGTATCCTATAAGCGAGGCTGCATAGTAGATTGGGAAAGCCTGGCCATTCACCTGATTAATGTTTCCCAGAGGCTTGAACAAATCTGGATAGTTGTATGTGTATAGGCTTGCAAAAAGGAGAGTTGTAAATCCAACTGCCAATGATAAAAACCCAAATAACGGAATCAGGTTAAGTTTTGATTTACTTTTCTGGTAAAGTCTGAAAGCGAAATAGCAAATCAGATAACTAATCAATGCAGCAGTCCCATAAGCTATCGAACTGGCCAGATAGAACCATATAGGAATAAGCTGCGGTCCTTCCTGAATTATGACTGTTTCGAACACCATTTCAATCCATATAATCCATATTTCGTAAGGTTTTTAAACCCTTCGAGAATTCATCTTATGAACGATACGTCTATACGGATTCTTCACAAAGTAGGTATACCCCCGAAATCATATACATGTTAGAAGAAAAAAGGAAAGCGTCCAACTCCGGATAAGCTATTTCGGGAATGATTTTCCCGAAACTTTTATTTTTTGTGATGATATGGAAACAAATTCAAAATACGTGTGGGACATAACCGCAGAAAGAAGGTTTACCGACCATCAGCTGGAATTAGTCGACGAGATTGCATACACTATTTCTCAGGGCGGGGACGTCAAAGAGATGAAAGAAAAGCTCCAGCAGCTGAAACTTGTCAAAAAGACTAGCGGTATTTAAGCATTTTTCCTATCCTGTAGTAGAAAATTCCTATTTCATAGCAATACTATTTCTTAGTGGTACGTATCTAATTAATAATCCATAGGAATATATTTATTATTCAAGGCAAACTTGCTTACTTTAAAACGGATAGGAAAAAATGGCAGAGCAATACGAGGCGATCCAAGAAGTGAAATGCAAACACTGCGGTCGAAAGATGTATGTGGAAATTGTGATGAACGTCTTCCATCAAGGAAACAAAAAACGATAACATGACAAACCCAAAATTAAAAATATTGGGAGCATTTGCTTTTTTTGCTTTCTTCTTTTCTTTCCAAATAGCATTAGCTGCAGATATCATCATTGATGACGTCGATCTAGGCTATTCGGAAACTGGTGCTATATTTTCTTCTGCTTCTAATACATGTGGATTTAATGGCGACTACAGATTCGAAACTGATGTAGGATCAACTGAATTTGCAGAATGGGTCCCAACTCTTCCTGCCGCAGGGGCCTACAGAGTTTATGTCCATTACTGTGTTCATTCGGCAAGACCAGACGCAGTTGTTTACAGAATAGTTTCTGACAGTGGAACTACTGTTGTCACTGTCGATCAAACAAAAGATGCTAACGGAAACTCCGTTCCTGACTTCACAGCTTCTGGTTGGAGATTCATAGGATTATTCGAGATGACCCCAAGCTCTGCTGACGCTGTTAGATTTTCACCTGACATAATTGTTCCGGACGATTATACCACGATTCAAGACGCTATTGATGCTGCTGTCCCTGGCGCAACAATCGATGTCAATACAGGAACATATGTGGAAGATTTAGTCATACCATCTTCAAAAACAAATCTTATTCTTGTAGGTCATACTGCCACAATTAAAGGAATACAAAATGTTCCTATCGCTTCATTTCCACTAGCTCTACCAAACATAGAAATTCTCGCTGATGGAACTATACTAACCGGATTTACAATAGAAGGGCCTGACTATGAAGCAGGAAAGTACTCCAGCGGAATTGTAATTGGCGCTGAAGACGTAGTAATTTCTAATAATGATTTTAAAGTAACGCCAGCTGCAACTTCTGACGAGATTTCACAAGCAATTCAAACTTACCATAAACTTGCTATTCCCGGAGTAGATATTTCTGGCCTGAATATTCACGACAACACTTTCACACATCTGTCCAGTGGTGCTGCAGGATACGAAGGCATTTGGATTAACCTTGATGAAGGCACTGGAACTGCTAAAGTAGTAGATAACGAATTCACTGGAAATGTTTTTCGGGCAATCACAACCGAACGATCGAATACCATTATTAAAGAAAATATGATTGTAACTGATCTTTCTCCTGGTGTGCCAGGGTCGGGAGGATGGCAAGGGATTAATGTTGGTGGAGCAAATGCAGGCCCCATTTCTTCTGTTTCTGTTATTGAAAACACAGTAAAAGGAGCCAGCGGATTTAAATATGGAATAAAGTTGGGATATGACGTGACATCAACGTTCAGTGATGTTCTGATTTCTGAAAATACAATTCAGGATAATGAAGTGGGAATATGGACTAAAATCACAGCTGCTGGAATAGACATTATGGTAAATAACATATTTGGCAATTCTCTTCTGGGTGTTCAAAATGATGATTCTTCGAATACTCTAAATGCACAACTGAACTGGTGGGGTTCTTCGAGTGGACCTCTTGATGCTGCTGGAACAAATGAAGTTCCTCCTTGTACTGATACTCCTACCACAGAAAAAAATGCTGATGGTACTGGTGATGGGGCTAGTGACAATGTTGATTACTGTCCTTGGTTGATTGGACAAGCGAATCCTTCAGACAAAACAAAACCAGCAGTCATTTTATTTGCAACAAGTGATCCTTCTCCAATAAAAGCTGGAACAGTTGATTTCACTGTTATTTTTGATGATGACATGAACATATTTGTCACGCCAGATGCGAAACTGATTGGAAGTAACATACCAATTCCTCCAAAGACTGGAGTGGGAATTACAAATGGATGGACTGACACAAGGACGTGGAATGGTCAGCTAGTAATCACTACTACTTTTCCTGGTGACGACGAATATGATTTCAGAATCACTAAGGCAGAAGACATTCAAGGAAACAAGATGAGAACATTCAGGGAAAAGGATTTGATAATCGACACAATCAATCCGATTATTACAAAAACAATTGCTACTGACATTTTCGGCTCACAGGACCTCACAGTCTCAGCTTCTGCATACGATCCAGGAAGCAGCGGAATTTCGAAAATCACAGTAAAGATAGACGGCGGTTCCGAACAAGACATGACATTTGTTTTCACAGAGAAACAGAAAATCTCCGGAAAGAATGTGAATGTAGACACTTATTATCTGACAATTGATGGAACTACTATTACTCCTGATGGGACTCACACAGCAGAATTCAAGGTGATTGATGGAGCCGGCAATTTCCTCTCTTCGTCATCAGTCTCTTTCGACAAGGATAGCACAGCCAAAACTATCGGAGGAGATATAGCATTCTTGTGCAAGGATTTTCCTGTAGTGATTAATTCCGAAACTGTCTGCCAGAACGGGATTGAAAGACAGACTATTCTCTGGCTGATAGGCGAAGGATGGAATGTCGAAGTCAAGAAATACACTGATTGGACTTTGTCCGAATTGTCTGCAAAAGATTTGATTGTCTGCACAGACCAAACAAAAGCGTGTAAACCTACGCCAGCAGTCAGTGACGCCCACAAGATTAACAACATTCCATTTGTAGAAATAAGCGACAGAGGTTCTGCAGTTGCAGCCGATAAGTTCAACTATGTGAAAAGTTCTTCTTCGACAACCGGGAAAGCAACTATGAACTTGTTCGTCGAAACTCCAGACCCAGTGACTACAGGTTTCTTCGGATCAACAGAAATTTTGCTGCTTCCACAGAAAATACGTTCTCTCTCCCAGTCCAAACTCTCAACTTCTGCAATTGATCTTGGAACAAG
>JAGVVV010000002.1 GCA_018304615.1 Candidatus Aenigmatarchaeota archaeon | reverse complement strand
GAGTCGACGGTATGAACTGAGAGAAGTTGGCATACAAATAAAAGAAAACCGCAGTGATAATTATCGCAGCTATTATTCCTGCAACAGGACTTCTAAATCTCCCTTCCGCAGCCGAATAAACAATAGATACGACAAACGACCACACTGCGATTATTAACAAACTCAGAGAGAAATATATTGACGCAACTATAAGGACGAACGTGAGTCTCCAGCGCATAGAATGAATTCTAAAAACGAAAATATACCCGACAGAAATCCACAACATGATATAAGAAAATCTTATTGACATGATTGTGATAAGAATTGCTAGAAAAATGTTAATTGCTGCATTTCCTTGAAGAGGTCCTTTATTATTAAGAAATGAATAAAATGTATATCCCATCAAAACTCCAGGGATCAACAACATAGTGAGAAAGTCTGGCCACAGAAAATACGAATAAGGAATTCCCATATAAGAAATAATCGAATTAAGGTCGCCAAAACTGGTTAAGTCAGCCACAGAGGACTAACCCTCTCTTTTCATTCTTTGAACCAAATCACTCAACGCTCTGACAGATTCTATCAGTGCAGGAAGAGTTTCCTTGAAAGCCTTCTCCAAACTCCCCATTCTTATCGTGACATCATTCATAACATCCTTGAAAGAATCCAGCTTGGAAAGTATCATCTGCTCTTCACTTGTTCTAGTCTGGACGAGAGCAGTCATCTGGTTATTAACTTCAGCTAGTCTTTTCTCGAGCTCTGCATGTTTGACCATGAATTCATTGATTTTATGGTCTACTTCACCGACCCTTTCCCTGACAAGAAAATCAACATATTCTTCAGACGAATACTGCTGCTGTTGCTGCTGAGGATAATAATACTGCTCTGGGATGGAAGTCTCAGGCATTTGAGGCATCTGCTGAGCCATAGGCTCCAACGGTTCAAGCTGCGGCAGTTCGCTTGGCCCTTGCGACATGTTTTGACCTCCACCAGTAACTCCCAATTTCAAAACTTGTGTCATTGCCCTGTCGATTTCTTCAGGTCCATATCCCTCTTTTCTTAAAACATCTATAATTTCTCCTTCAGGAAATCCCTTCGCAGACAATTCACCGACTCTTTCAGAAGGGAAACCTTTTCCAGCACTCATAGACGGTGGAGTAGCTCTATTTTTCATGAAGGGCAAAGCCATTTAATCACAGTTAATTAGAATTTCACGCGTATTAAAATAAAGCTACGCCTTTCGTCCCAATTTGTCTTCGAAAGCCCTCTCCAACTCGCCCTTTGTGACGAACTTCGCAGTTATAGGATTTACCAAATCTATGAATGTCTCGAGCTGCTTCACTTCAGCCTTCGTCGCCGTCCTTCCGAGCTCCTTGTTTATCCTTGCCATGTCAGTCTCGATGCTTGTCAGCTTGTCCCCAAGTGCGGTTATTTTAGTAGCAATCCTCTCAAGTCCTATTTTCATGTCATTCATCTGGTTGAGTGTGTTGTCTTCTAGAAGGTCCATGGAAGATTCCAGCTTGTCAATCTTCTGTTCCATGATTCGCAGTCTTCGGCTGTTCTCATTCAGCCTTCTCACTAGTTCACTACTTATCGCGTTAATCTCTGTATTAGGTTTTTCGAACGCCATTAATAAAGAATTTGTTTAGACACAGATAAATTTAATACAGGTTATCCATTGACAGTAGATTACGAAGTCGTAGACAATGTAATCAGAATCAACGCTCTCAACTGGGCCATTGAACCGAGCATCGAAGATTCTGAGGCAGCGATGGGAATAGCCATCGACACACTCCTCGAAGTAAAAAACGCAGAGAGGATAGTATTCGCAGAGAGCAGAGAGACCGAATATGATTACGAGCAGGTGAAAATCCTTCTCGAAATTGCTAATGCATACAACAAAATTCTCAACGAGGACAAACTGATTTCAATCCAGAACCTTGGACCTCCTCAGTGCGAGAAATTTTTTCCAAGACGTCTGGCAGACCTGCAGTTTTTGATTTTAGAAGTCCTTAGAAAAGATCCTATTGGCGCATATTTCAGATTGCATAGGATGATTACTCAGGAAAAAATTCTTGCAGACAAGGCTATCGAAACTTCAAAAATCTGCCACACCGCTTATCTTGATTCCGCCCTTTCAAAAATAGAAAAAATCCTTTCAAGCACCCGTCTCATCCAAATGGCCAAACCTTATCTGTCAAACTTCAAGCCTGGAGATAGAACCCTGTACAGAGAAATCTTCCATCCTTTGATCAAACCGAATTTCATGCTGACAAGATACATGATGATTCCTCCGAAGGAGGGGCAGAGGTTAGGGAGATATATAGTTGGAAACGGAATTCTAGTCGAAATCTTCAAAGTTCCAGGTGCTGTAAGAAATGTTTATCACGTCACGCCTCCGGAGTTTAGGCTCAGCGAAGCGAAATATACAATTCTCGACAATGCGCGAAGATATTTGGGTGCGCACAAACCTACTGAAACAGAATTTACAGAACCAGAGAAGACCAGAGAAATATTTTTCAACATAGGTAAAGATCTTGTTAAAGAACTGGCTGCAAGTTCTGGAGTAGAGCTGACAGCAAAAGAAATCGATGAACTTGCTACAATACTTTCAAGATATACTGCCGGATTCGGAGTCCTTGAAGTTCTTCTAGCAGATGACAAGATTCAAGACATCTACATAAATTCCCCTGTCGGCTTTTCACCTATCTATATCTCACATGCAGACTTTGAAGATTGCGAGACAAACCTCATTCCAACAAAGGAAGATGCAGAAGCATGGGCAACTAGATTCAGGCTTATTTCTGGGAGGCCTCTCGACGAAGCGAATCCAGTCCTTGATACAGAATTAGATGTCGAAGGAGGGCGAGCAAGAGTAGCTGCCATCACAAAAACTCTTTCACCCGAAGCTCTCGCGTTTGCTCTAAGAAGGCACAGAGACAAACCATGGACGTTCCCACTTTTCATCCAGAACAAATATCTTGATCCCCTGTATGCAGGCGTGATGAGTTTTATCATAGATGGAGGAAGGTCAATTCTTGTCGCTGGTGGAAGAAGTAGCGGAAAAACGTCTCTACTTAGCAGTATGATGCTCGAGCTCATGAAAAAATTCAGAATCATCACCGTAGAAGACACTTTGGAGCTTCCAGTAGTCGCCCTTCGAAAACTTAGTTTCAACATACAAAGAATGAAATCCCGTTCTGTCATTACAAGAGTAGAAGCTGAACTCCCTGCCGACGAAGCGCTAAGAACTGCACTTAGGTTGGGCGATTCTGTTTTGATAGTAGGTGAAGTGAGATCAGTAGAAGCCAAAGCCCTCTACGAAGCGATGAGGATAGGAGCTCTGGCTAATGTAGTCGCAGGAACAATTCACGGGGAATCTGCTTACGGAGTTTTTGATAGAGTAGTTAATGATTTGGGAGTTCCACCGACAAGTTTCAAAGCTACAGACATAATCACTTTAGCAAACCTATTGCATTCGCCTGACGGTCTTCACAGATTCAGGAGAGTTTTCGAGCTCACAGAAGTCAGAAAACATTGGAAGACTGATCCAGTTGAAGAGGGCGGTTTCGTGACATTGATGGAATATTCTGCAAAAGAAGACCGACTGAAACCAACAGACACACTGATAGACGGAGAATCTTGGGTCATAAATGAAATTTCAAGAAGAGTTAGAGAGTGGAGGGGGAATTGGGATGCTGTCTGGGATAACATACTTTTGAGAGCGAAGATTAAAGAGACCACTGTCGAATATGCAAAAAAGCTAAAGAGGGATGACATTCTAGAAGCTGATTGGACTGTCAATTCTAATGAAATGTTTCACCTGTTTAGTGACCAGTCCATGCAAGAACTCGGCGGGCTTGACTCCAAAGTCATTTATGAAAGATGGTTGAACTGGTACGAAAACAAATTGAAGAGAAGTTGAACTTGTGGAAACATCCAGAGAAGAAGATATCGAAAAAGCGATTAGAGATTTCAAATATTTTAAACCTCTAACTTCGAAAGAATACAGAAGATTTCTCATAGAAGAATTCCTGACAAAACCCAGAGAATCTATATACGAAAAACTTTGCAACTTTGCCGAAAAAATTTTCAAAATAAGACTGGGTGCTGACACAGAGAAAAATTTCTTTGACGCAATTCAGTTCACCTACCTTAACATCTCTCCCTCAGGTCCGATATCCTTAGTTTCCCTACTCCTCTTGATCGCTTCACCACTTTTGATAATTCTCACACTTCTCGATGTTTTGGACATAACTACGACAGTGGTAGGTTTCATCTTGTTTTCTTTGAGCTCTTACTACATCTACAAGTATCCTTTCTTTCGTGTCAGGCAAATCCGTGCCAAGGCTTCGACAGAGATAGTCCTCGCAACTCTATACATGGCAGTTTCTCTAAGAGAAATTCCAAATTTGGAGAATGCAGTCGTCTTCGCAGCTTCAAACCTGACAGGCCCTTTGGCAAGAGATCTGAAACGTCTTCTATGGAAAATAGAAACCCAGCAATTTTCTTCCATCGAACCAGCTATCGACGAGTTCACAAAAAAATGGGGACAGGAAAATCTGGAGTTCGTGAATTCAATAAAACTTTTGAAATCCTCCGTTCAACAACCGCCAGACAGAGCACACAAACTCATCGATGAAGCAATTGATGTCATCTTGAGTGGAACTGCAGAGAGGATGGGCAGATATGCGAACGATCTCAGGATGCCCGTGACAATAATCTATGCTCTAGGAATAATCCTTCCTGTGATCACTCTTGTTATCTTTCCAATCATCATGATTTTTCTCCAGCAATATGCAAACATCTCATTTTTAATTATCGGTTACGACATACTTCTTCCTGTCTCACTCTTCTGGTTCATCAACACAAACCTGAAAGCCAAACCTCCGACCGTCTCCCAGCCAGATATTCGAGAGAAATTGAGCAACATCACACTTTTCAATGCTACGTTCTCAGTCCTATTCATCGCAATACCTATTCTTCTTATTCTCGCCTCCATCGGAGGATATCTAATGTATCAGTATCAGGTTCCTTTCAATTCGTGCAGGCAATGGCAAACTTGCAACACAAAAAAAGCTTTCGACAACTTTTGCAAACCAGCCGGATTCACTTATACAATAAAAGATTGCAAGGACCACATGTCAGATATTCTTACACCGACTGTTTCCTCCTCTTTGATAATCTGGGGATTGACATTCCCCATTGGAATATCATTGATCCTTATAACTCAACCTAAACTTAAAACAAGAAACAAAGTCAAAGTTTTGGAGAAAGAATTCTCAGAAGCACTTTTCCAACTCGGGCATGAGATGATGAGTGGTCACGGTGTCGAGAATGCCCTTGACAATTCTCAGAAGAACTTGCAAGGTATGGAAATCGCATCTTTCTACGGAAGGATTCTGAACAACATCAAAGCATTAGGCGCTACATTCGAGAACGCAATTTTCAGCAGAGAGTACGGCGCAGTCTGGGACTATCCGTCAGAAATCATCAGATCTGTGATGAAAATTATCGTCGAAGCTTCGAGGAAAAGTCTGGTTGCGGCCTCTACAAGCATGCTTACCATTTCCAAATATCTGAAAGGAATGGATTCCATAGAAGAAAAGATAAAAGACATAATGAGCGAGACTGTCACGAGCATGAAATTCCTCGGCATGTTCCTATCGCCTCTTGTCGCAGGCATAACAGTCGGGATGGCAGTGATAATTCTCAGCGTCATCACACTCCTTTCATTCCAAGTCTCGACTTTGGGAGGTTCAGCCGGAGTATCAGAAATCCCAAGTTCAGCAACTTTTCTCCTAGGACTTTGGCAAGGTGGAGCGTCTGTCGGTCCTGACATGTTCGAATTGGTTTTAGGTATTTACATAATCGAAACGACAGTTCTATTAGGTATGTTCATAAACGGTCTTGAGAACGGTGAAGACAGGATTAGTGAACTCAACCTGATAGGAAAGATGCTCCTGCTCGCAGTAGGAATCTATACAATCAGTCTATTCATAATCTATTCAGTCTTCGGTGGTCTGCTTAGAAGTCTTCTTTTGGGTGTTTGAATGAAAGGACTGACAGAAACTCAAACTTCAATGCTGATATGGATAATCATTGGAGTGATAGCTGTTGCACTGATAGTCTCCGCTGGCATCTACTTTTTATATAAGATTCCTCTCGGAGGACTTTCATGAAAGGAGTTATCGAGCTGAAGTGGGTGATTCTTTTGATTATCATAGGTGGGATAATAGCTTTTCTAATCATCGTCGGTTTCACTTACGATTTGCAGAAACGACTGGTAGACTGGCTCATTAATTTCAAGGCCAGTGACCTTATAGAATCATGGCAGAAGGTTTTGAAAAAATGAAAGGAGTACTTGAACTCAACTGGAAGATTTTGATCGCGATTATAGCAGGAGTGATAGCATTCATTCTCATACTTTTAATTGTCGTTGGGATTCTCAAGCCCGGAAATCTCAGCCAAGGAGCAGGGGAAATGTGTGTCCTCCTGATCAGCAAACTTAAAATATTTGGATTAGGTGCTCAGAGATTAGGGATCTGTGACACTTTCCTAAAAGCTTAGCTATATTTTTATCAAAAGCGAAAATCTAATTAATGGAACTACCTTTCAAAGTTGTCGTTGCCGTAGTAGTTGCTGTAATAGTTCTCTTGATAATAATCGCACTCTCATTTTTCGTCAAGGATGCCGGCAAGCAAGCAATCGATTACATCAGCAACATCCCAGAATTCATAAAGAACATTCTCATAGGCCAGGCGAAGTAATGGAAGACATACTCTGGTTGGTCATAGGCATTACAATAGCCTTGCTTTTACTAGCAGTGATTGTCATAGTTTTTCAAAACGTCTCGTTCACTAACCTGATCAAATGAGGATTCACATGGACAAGGGAATGACTTTCACACTAGTCGTAATAGTTTTACTCTTCGTCATAATTTTTGTAGTCGCAGTACTTTTTCTGATAGTCGGGAAAGATTATCTTTACAAATCAATAAACGAGCTCCCAACTTTGTTCGGTGGTAAGAAATGAGAGGCATAAGTCTTCCAGTGAACTTAGCTGTGGTAGTAGTCGTAGTGGTTTTGATACTCTTGGTTTTGATTTTCGTCCTGGTAACTTATTCTAAAGGCAATCCAAACTTCGAGGCGCTTTATAGACTCGGTTGCCTAAAATTAATTACAAGTTGCTCGAAATCCACATCTGAAATCCACATAGACTCCGGAGATAACAGTTATACTCTGAGTGAGATTTGTAGCAACATAGGATTGGGAGAGGATGATTGCAAAAAAGGATGCGGCTGCTAAAGGATTCACAATATCAGCTCAGATGCTGCAATTCATCTTAGGTCTTTTCATAGTAATCGTCGTACTGGTTGCTCTCCTATTGTTTTTCTTCAGAAATCAATATGAGAGAGTGGCCGAACAAGAGACTGCGAATTTGTATAATCGTGTAAAACAGGTTTGCGAGACCGGAGAATCTCAGACTTTGGATTTCACTTTGCCACAGGGCTTAGCTTTTCAAGATTATATAAAGAAAAAGATAGGTTTGTCAACTAATACTTTGATTGATCCTTATTTCTATGTCTACTATGAGAGGTTTCCTCCAGAACCTCCCTATGAATTTGGAGGAGGCGTTCTTGAAACTGCGGAATCAGTTATTGCACCTTGGTCAGAAGATTTGCCGTGGAGCAGCAATTTATTATTGACTGCCGCTCTTGACTTGACATCTTTCGGAACCGGTCCAGGGTTTGGAAAATTAAAAGAAGCATACTTAAAAGGCAAAGACGCAATTCTTCAATCGGATCAATTGAAACCTCTAGTCACAGCTGGTAAGGTAATTAATAATGGTCAACAAATTGTTCTAGGAAATAAAAAACTTCTTGCAGGAGTCTTGGTCAGCGGAACAATATTCTGTAAACTTGCTACCGATAATTCTCTCGAAGCTTGCGCTGCATATACTGCAGTTGGATATTTCACTGCTAGAGTAGCAGTCAAAGTCACTAAGGTAGGACTCGACGATCTTAAAGAATTTCTAATGGCAAAAAAGGTAAGTTTTAAAGTCAATGCTCTTGATGATTTTGCAGAAAAACTTGCACAGAATGGGGAACAAGTTACACTTGATACACTACAAGAACAGATCGAATACAACGGCAAAAAAATAAGATTCCTTGACAAAATTGATAATCAAGGCAGAGGAGTAATATCTCAAGGAGATCACTGGGATGCGCTTCAAGAATTCTGGATAAAGGACGGGCAGCCAGAAAAAATTGGTGCATTTACTTTTGAGAAAGATTCGACTACTGGGCAACTAAAGCAAATTCTGATGGAAAAATCCGGTATTGATGGACCGTGGAACAAATTCAAACAGAGTTGGAACACAGTCAAAGGGAGCGTTGGAAAAATTTTAGGCAATGATATTTTGTCGCCAGGAGGAATGGAGACAGCTGCAAATGCCATGGAAGTTAGTGTTAAACAAGACATAAAGCCTTGGCAAGAGATTATCAAAGGTGCACGCAAAAATCTAGTCGGTTTAGATATCGATCCAAACAACAAGAAACAAGTTGAAGAATTTGTCTTGAAAGCTGCAGGCAAAATTAGAGACAAGTCCAAATCAGGATACATAACACTTTTAGAAAAGGATACAAAACTAGCAGAAATTTTATCCAAAAACTCAGATCCTGTACCTCTTACTAAAGACCTCTTGGAATATTTCAAGAATGATGCAGCAAAGAATCCTGATGAAGCTAAAAGACTAGTAAACTGGATGTTTGGTAAAGAACTAAGAATAGGAGAGAAAATGAGAGTTCTTGAGAGAGGAACTTTGGGTTACACAATTCTCAGAATTCAAGATTTGTACACACCTTTAGGAGCAACCTATTGGGATAAAACTGTTTCTGCATACAACAATCCAGTTTCTGCATGCGGACCCAATCAACTCTGCTTACAATTTGGTTTATTTGTTAGAAAATATGACCTTCAATCTCAATGCGACATCAAACTTCCACGAAACAGCGTGGTTGCTCCTGATCCTAGATTCTATCTTGTGAGTCCTTGCTTTTCAAAATTGGACATCACCAAGAAAGGAAATACAGTTTATGTAAATCCTCACTTATGCAGGAATCCACCATCTCAGTATTCAGACAATCCTAACTATTGTTATGCGACCTCTGGCTACGTCAACTATTATGTTACATCAGAAACTTCAGCATTCTTTGCAGACTGCATAGGAACTGGAATATGCGCGTTAGTTCAGGCGGCTGGAACTGCTGGTGCCGCATCGCCAGTTTCATTCGCAGACATAGCAGCTAAATGTTTCGGAGTAAAGTTTCCGACAGGTCCTTGCGGATATCTTGGAACATCTTTACGACTAATTATTGATCTTCACAGAGAATCAGTATCATCCTATCCTTATGTTCCAGATTACATCATGAATTCATTCGGCGCTGATCCAAACAGATATGTTGATTGTTGATGCCCAAAGGTTCCATGTTCAACATCTATTTCTTACTTTTTGTTAGTGGCGCGATTCTGGCTTTGGTAATAATCTATGTCATGATCTATGGTGGTCTTGGTGTTGCAAAATCTCTTCTCTACTATGAAGCAAGAACTGTCGTAGAAACTCTTGCCAGCACGACATCAGCGGTTGCCAGCCATCACGGGGAATTCCTCACGGGAATCATTTACAGAGGTTCTCTTCCATCGGGAATCTGCGACCTGAAAGTCGAAGGGAACAAGGTGACAATGAAGATTCCTGAGCAGCTCATCCCGACTTCTCCGACTGATGTGAAAATCAAAGAAGCGAAGATCCAAGCCAGCGAGTCTACGATGGAAATCCCAGTTCCAAATTACATCCAGATTAAACCTTTCACAGCCAAATGCGAGAAAGGAATTTCAAGATCAATCCTCATCCAGAAGCAAGGAAATGAAGTATGGTTCGTGACAGCATGAAAGGGCAACTACATTTCGCACCAGAGATCATGATAAAGGCACTGGGATTTATTTTCATCGCCATTACTCTCATCGCAACACTTTTTTCTCTGCAACAATACTCCATCACGTACGAAGGCAGGCCGGAACTCAGGCAACTGATCGATTATTCTGAAAATTATCTGAGTTCGAAATGCATAACTTACGAAGACCATGGAACTTTTTTCAAAGGAGTTTTTGATAAAAACAAATTGGACAAAAATGTCGGCGGTTGCATCACATTCTCTAAACCAGTGACTATTATAATCAAAGATCAAAAAGGTGGTAGTTGGTCCTCCAGACCTGCCTCTAGCTTGTTGTCGCTGAGTTCCCAGAGACTGACTTATCCAATTGTGGTCAAATATTCAGACCAGTTTGTCCCAGGAATAATGGAGGTAACAATCTGATGAAAGGAAGCGGAACAATTCCTACTTTGATCATTTTTGTAGTCATAGTCGTAACTTCACTTCTTGTATTTTTGGTCCTTCCTAACATTATTTCTGTTTGGGAGTCTTCATGCGATTTTGTTTCGAACGTCGTCTCCACTGTAACTCTGCAGCAAGTGAAGAACGCATGCACAAAATCTCCTGTCCAGATCGAAGTTGTTATCAAGCCCGAGTATTTGCCTTTGGTAGCAGACCATGCGTTGAGAGCCTTGCTCGAGACGACTGATTCATCTTCTGGCAAGCAAGTTCAGGAACTTCTTGCATACGGAGTGCAGAATAAAAAACCTACATTCTCTCTCGACGGAAAAAACGTGGAACTGGAAAAAATCGTAGACGATAAAATGAACTCTCTTTTACCGGACAGAGAGTATAGTCTTGTAGTGTCAAACTTGTTCAACTTCGGTAATCCAAACCTGGGTGATTTGTTGAGGCCAGCCTCTGGTGATGCCGGGAACTTCACTAAATACAAATCATCAACAACTCTGACCACTCCGGACATGAAAAAAGTGCAAGTGGTCTTGTTCATAAGGTGATATGATGAAAGGATACACAGAGCTTCTGCTCGGATGGTTCTTCATGCTGATAGTATTTGTTCTAGTCAACTGGTATCTCTCCACCAGACTCTATTTCGAATCTGGAATCTCTGATATAGCAGGCCAGAGCTACAAAATGATCAACGCCATAGAATTCGCAAAACTGAATTCCCAACAGTCTCTGAAGTTCGCAGTGCAAAAAACAGAAAAAGA
>JAGVVV010000017.1 GCA_018304615.1 Candidatus Aenigmatarchaeota archaeon | reverse complement strand
AAACTGATAGCTGTCAGTAAAGCGTCAAAATATGGTCTGCCTTCGGAATATGCATCCATACCAACCACAACATCATCTTCAACTTCTACAACTACTGATACACCTTCGCATGGGTTGTCTGTTACTTCAAATTTCTTGGGCACTGTTTTGTCAAATCCAAATTATGACTACGCACCAACTATAATGAAAGACGGAACAGTCTACAAAATGTGGTGGTGCGGCACATGGTCGGGTCAGAGTGGTGATAGAATACTCTATGCGAATTCTAGCGACGGAATTCAATGGAGTACTCCGCAAATGGTTTTGGCTCCTTATTCAGGCCCGGGCTGGCCTGATGCAACTGTTGAAGGCTATCACAACTGCGATCCGAGCGTTGTGAAGGTAAATGGTATTTACTATATGTATTATGACTCAGATTACAAAGTGAACTCCACGCTTCGACTTACGAGAATATTTCTTGCAACTTCTAGCGATGGCATCTCTTGGACAAAATATCCTTCCAACACAAATCCAAAAGTAATACTCCAGCCAGGAAGCAACAACACGAGCTATGGAATTGGGCAACCGAGCGTTATTTACAAAGATGGGAAATTCCTGCTTTACTATACAGACACATCTCGTTCCTCATCATACAGCACTGCTCCGGTTTTTCGCGCTTCCTCGAGTAATGGAATTAATTTTGCTGATGATCAAAGTCAGCCAGTATTTCCATATCCTGCAGTCGATGTTAAGTTCATTTCCGCGATATCAAAATATGCGATTCTTTATGGTGACGGTGCTACAAAAATTTGGATTAGCTTTAGTGATGATGGTGTAAACTGGAATTGGAATAATAACTTTCAAATACAAACTGCAAAAAATTGTAATCATAACAATGGATTCCTTGGATTGCCTGATGGCAGCATGGATTTGGAAACGATTGCATATTATGGCGCCGGAACTGGTTGCAGCGACCCTTCAACTTGGAATATTGATGCGACAAATATAACTTTAATACAAAATTCTGGCGGTTTTCCTGTAGGTGCAACACCGTTATTAGGATTTTTCTCTGGCAGTGTTGATAATGATCTTGTCGCGTTTTCTAATGGTATTTGGTATATCAAGTATGCAACAACCAACTGGACAACTATCAACAAACAATATTCGTGGGGAACAAGCGGAGACATTCCCCTGATTGGCGATGTGGACGGCGATGGAAAGTCTGATTTGATCATTTATCGCTCATCTTCAAACGCTTGGTTTATTCTGAAATCTTCGCAAAACTATGACACAACTAAATCGCTTACGGCCAGCTTCGGACAAAGTGGAACACCTCTTGTCGGAGATATTGATGGAGATGGCAAAGCCGACCTTTCTATTTTTAATTCCGGAACTTGGTCTGTAGCTCTTTCAAGCCAAAACTATAGTCCAAATCAGATTGCAACATATTCTTGGGGATGCGGAACCGCATGCAGTACGGCTGGAGACAAACCATTTTTGGCAGATTTCGATGGTGATGGAAAATCTGATTTGACCACATGGAGAGATGATTTTGGTTTTGGAGTTTTATCTTCTATCGGGAATTATGATTATAAAAGTTTTTCTAATAGAGTCTTTGGTGTTGGTGCTGCTACACTTGGCGATATACCGCTTACATACGATTTAGATTACGATGGCAAAGCAGATTATGTTATATGGAGAGGAAACTATGGAAGATGGTTTTATTATCCAAGCACTTTGAATTATTGGGCTGGAGGTTATCAAGAGGTCTGGGGCATGAGCGGAGATATTCCTTTGATAGGACGCTTTCAAGGCAAGACGGGTGTTGTTACTTTTCGTCCGGCATCAGGTGCTTTCTTCGTTCATAACATAAGTTTTATCTCGCCAAATTTCAGTCCAGTCGATAATTCAGGAAAACTTTTTGTCAACCCACCAACAAATTATTTGCCTGGACAGCATGCAACCGTTTATTATTATATCAAAAACACCGGAATGGCAACTCGAAGCTATGCGATTCAAATTCCCGCAGCTGGGCAATTGGTAGGGATAGTTCAAATTCCGCCAAATAGTCAATGGCCAACTCAAAACACTGGAGCATGTCCAGACATTTTTCACGATGGAATTGCAAGAGATTGCTGGCAATTTTATGTTCCTAATACTCCAATTACTCTAATGCAACAGATCAACAACCTGAATACAAATAACATAGATTCCAGTTTCACATTCAATGTCGCTCCGACTATGTCATGTTCATCTGGTTCAATTCCAACTGCACAGTCAAATGCAGATTGCAACAGCTGGCAGACATTCCAAAATCTAGGCGGCTCAACTCCTTCTTTCTCTGCAATTCAATCAATTAATAATACTTTAATAATTGCTGTAAGAGGTAATGACAACAAAACTTACGTGAAAGAATGGAATATTTCAAATAATTCATTGCTCAAAGACTGGTATGTAGTGAACAATGGAAAAACTTTGGTTGCTCCAAAGCTTATTTCAAATTCTTCTGGCGTTTATATATACGTCCAAGGACTTGATGGAAATATCTATTATTCGATTTACAAAACTCCTGGGATTTGGAATGCGTGGACAAATACTGGAATATGTAACAGCAATTTCGGAACTTCAGGACCTTCTTCAATTCAGGCAGATGATGGAAATGTTTACGGTGTCAGTGGAAATAATCCGATTTATTTGGACAAATGTAATTTAAGTACTACTCCGATTATCGGAACTTGGTACACGGCCTTTTACAGCGCATACAACACTTCATGTACATCAAATACTTGTAATGTCTCTAGCACTTCGTGCCAGTTGCCATCTTGTTGTCAACTACCTAATTGTAACAATCATTGGAATAATGAAGTAGCTCTACGTCCAGTTCTCGGAAACTACACCAGCGGAGATATTAACATATTAAAAATTTACTTCAAGCAACTGAAAGATTTAGGAATAAGTTTCATCATTCTTGATGACACAAACGGAATTGGAAATGATTATGGAAGGATTGAGAAAAACATCAAATCGATAATTGATTACGCAGACTCATTGCCAGCAGACCAGCAAATAAAAATAGCCGTTTCTATCGGAGGAATCGACGGAAATACAGGGGGTACTTCAGTCATCACAAGAGATTCAACTTATATCTATAACAATTATGCTAATCATCCAAGCTATTTCAGATGGAATGGAAAACCTCTATTGATTGCCTATTCGGATTACAGATGGGTCGGAACTTGGAATGACAGTAGATTTACTGTAAGATGGGCTACAAGTCCGGCAAGTGATGGAACTAGTAAACTTCCTAGTAATCAGGGGATGTGGGGATGGCTGTTCGAAAACACGACAATTCCAGCACCAATAAGCAAAGAAGTTATTGGCGTAGTTCCCGGATGGCAGCGAATAGATACTGCATGGTCAGTTCCTAGAGACAATGGAAATCGTTACATGAAAGGATGGCTGCGTGCAATAGAAAACAATCCGCAAGTTATTCTTGTAACAAGCTGGGATGACTGGTCTGAGCAGACTGGAATTGCTGATGCATATGATTGGAAAGATTACTACGGTGCTTCGACTCCTGACTGGTACAGACAAATAACAGATGCTTATATTAAATTTATCAATTCAGACTTGCAAACAGGAACATATTATCGAGATGTCAACAGACCTGAAGTTTATCTTTTTGATGGAAGCAAATTAATCTACCAAAACGCATATCCGCATCTTAAACCTGTTATACTCACCCCCAATGATTATCTCTACAATAATATTTCTTCAACTACTACATCTACCTCTTCAACATCCAGTTCTTCGACTACCACATCTTCTGCTACTACAACGACTACATCAACAACCACGACTACTCAGCCTCCAACCAATTGTTTCTCCACTTTCTGGAACACATCGATTAGTAATGGAAGCTATTGTTGTAAGAATATTGCATCAACAAATATCAGCCAATTATGTCCTGGAGATTATCCTTGTTATCTCTCTTGCCCAATAGACGCTTTAAACGGATGGCAATGTGTCAACGGTAATTTTGTAGATATGAATCCTTCGTCTGACTGTCCTTATGTTGGTGCAACAGAGACTCAAAGCATCAATTGTATGACTTCGCAACAGTGCCCTGGAACTTTAACTCAGCAGAGAACATGTTCATCAGGTTGTTCATTCTCTCAGTGGCATAATACATCTGAATGTCTAGATATTCCAAACGACAACTGTCCAACTACTACAACAACGTCATCTACCACTATTACAACTGTTCCTCCAGAAGAATTCTCTGCAAATCTTTTTGAAAACAAGACAATTTCAGGCGGCTACAACATTTCAATTGATTATACAAAAACATTCACAAGTGATATCAACATTTATTTCATCGTCTTTAACAATACAGGAGGAGTATCTAACTACACTTACAAGACTGCAAATCTTCAATCTGGGAAAATTCATTCAGAAATTCTCTGCATCAATCTAAATCCAGGTACTTACAGGGTGGCATGGATAGCATTTCTTTCCTCTGACACCAATTTGACAAATCCGATTGCTTGGTCAAAGTCAAATGAAATTAAGTTAATAAGGTGCTGAAATTGAGATTACCATTGAGGAATGTCAATGAAAAATGAAATTTTCGTTTTGATTTTTTTCTTTCTCGCTTTCTTTATATTCACTGAACTTTCTTTCGCAGAAGTTTCAATAGTTTGCTCCAATTGCGTACCAAATGACTGCCAGTGTGTTAGTAACTGCAGCAATGGAACCTTGTATGTTTATTCCGCTTCCACCTGTTCTGGCATCTTCACATACAGCTATGTTTTCACCAATGGTGTAATCAATTGGCAACCGTCTGCTGGAACTTATTCTCTAAAAGTTCTCTGCGATGATGGCAATCAGTCTTCTTGTTCTATTTTGCTTGTAATTGAACCACCCATTACAACTACCACAACCATGACAACTGGCGGAGGAGGTGGAGGTGGCGGTGGTGCAGGTGGGTGTGTGAATGAAGGTTCTTATTGCTTTTATTCTTCACAATGCTGCTCGAATCTAAGTTGCATCAATAACAAATGCTCTAAAAATATTTCATCAACTACAACCACTTCATCGACTGCCTTAACCTCAACTCCCACCGAATCTGTTACTGAAAGCAATCCTACAACCACAACTACTACCTACTTGCCATCGTTTCCGACTCTACTTCCGACTGTAATCCCATCCTCACAAATTTTACTCATAGTTATTTTTGCTGCGATTATTCTCGCTGTAATTTCATACTATCTATTGAAACAAAGGAATAAACAAAAAGAATATGACAAGGTGAAAGAGAAATGGACCAAAGAACCACCTCCATCAGAGCAAGAGACTTAAACGTTTAAGATTCAGAAATTATATTGGTTCTATGCCTTTCTCATTCAAATACAAACCCAAGACTCTGAAAGAATATGTCGGCCAGAAGAAAGCTGTAGAGCAATTCTTGAATTGGATAAAAGAATGGAGGCGTGAATCCAAAGCTTTGTTACTTTACGGACCTCCAGGCGTCGGGAAGACTGCATTGATCGAAGCATATTGCTCTGAAAACAAGATTGACTTAATCGAGATGAACGCATCCGATTTCAGATCCGCTTCCCAGATAAAGGGAGTGATAGGAAAGTCTATGCAGCAGCAGAGTCTGACAAGGAGAGGTAAAATATTCCTTTTGGACGAAGTAGATGGTCTTGCAGGCAGGCAGGATTACGGAGGAGTGGGAGAAATAATAAAAATAATAAAAACTTCATCCCATCCTGTAGTTTTGACTGTAAACGACCCATGGAATTCCAAGTTGCGATATCTGAAAATGAGTTGCATTTCCATTCCGTTTTCGAAATTGACAGTTTGGGACATTTCCAAAAAAGAAAACATCAAAGCAGACAAAACAATATTCAGACTTATTTCCAAGAAAAGCGACGGTGATTTGAGATCTGCACTCAATGATTTGGAAACTCTCTCACGTGGGAAGAAAGAAATAACATCTGATGACATAGAGGAATTGGGACATCGGGAACGCGAATCGAATATCTTCGAAGTTGTCAGGAACATTTTCAAGACGCAATCACTTTTAGCATCCAAACTTTCTATTAATTCAATCGACAAAGATCCTGCTGAAATTTTCTGGTGGATTGAAAACAACATAACTAACGAGTATGAGAACCCTGAAGAAATCGCAAAAGCCTTCGACGCTTTGAGCATCGCAGACATATTCAAAGGACGAATCTCATCAAGGCAGAACTGGAGTTTTCTGGCCTATATGATAGACATGATGACAAGCGGGGTTACTGCTTCTAAAAAACAGACATACAAGAAATTCACCAGATACCAGTATCCTCAGAACATAATGATCCTTGGGAGCACAAAGGAAAGAAGGGGATTTTCGAAAGAGCTTCTCAAAAAACTTTCGTTGAATCTTCATTGCTCTACAGATAAAGTAAGACAGGAATACCTACCCTATTTGAAAATCATGATTAAAAATAAAGGGTGGAGGGAAGAATTAATAAAAGCTTTTAAATTAACTCCTGATGATTTGTCTATTCTGAAGTGATTACTTCGATGCTAGGAAATTGCTTATCAGATATGCCTGAGTGCTCCTCAAGCTCATGTTGATTGTAGTTGACATGACATTTGGATTACATGGAAGAAGGACCGTATATGAAAATGTCAGTGCAATCTTCTTTGCCGCCACATAATCTCTGACGAACTTCGAGTACTCGTCTAAATTGTAGTTAAGCTCTTCGCAACTTTTGCTTATCTTCACCACTTGAATGGCTTTTTCTTTAATGTTATTGAATATGAAAGGATCCTCGAGCAGCGCCACAGAAGAAGTGTCGATGATAGTCGGCGGCTCTATCCATCTCCCGACAGAATATAAGATTCCTACGATAACAAACCCACTAAGAATGTAGAACTGTGCTTTTCTAGATTTTAACAAACTGCGCATGCGGGACTTCATTAATGAGAATAATGTTTTGCTTGTCTATAAATCCATTTTTTTCTGCCAGGTCGACAATCTTCTTTCCCATGAGGTTTCCGATGGTAGCTTTCTTGAGAAGCTTCAGAGTGAACTCCTCGTCAATCAATTTCTCTCCGTAGAAGTACTTGCTTATCTTCACAGGAACGTCATCCATCATAAGTTCCTTGTCTATGAGTTCCTCGTCGCAAACTGCTATGACAATCTCATATTTCGCAGGGAAAACTTTGGCCCAAAACATTTTCTCACTAGATTGACCTTATCGGATGCTTGGCGCCGCACGCTTCGCATTCAGCTATTGTCACTCTATCTCTCTTGATTAGTTTTGTGTCGGGTTCGCCACATGTTTTACAGTAGACAAACTCCTTAACATATTCTTCTAATTTTCTCTGGATGATTTCCTTGGAAAGTTTTCCTTGAAAGGAAAGAGCATTCCCTTGCAAACTTCTTGGAGCGGCAGTCTCTCGTGACAAATATTTCGAAACGTGGATAGGATCCCTTCTAAGTTTGGACGCAATCTCTCCGAAATTTTTGACAATCGTCTTCTGTCCAGAAATTTCCACGACTACTTCAGGCACGATAAACCTGTTCTTCGATTCACTTCTCTTCGGCAATTTCTCGAAGGCATTCTTCAAAAGTTCTTCGTATTCCATCCAAGTCCTCCTTAAATGATTGATTATTTATTAGTTATATTTAAAAAGTTAAATTATTCTAATAACACCAGGAGAAGGTTCATAAATTATGCCAGCACTTAAAAGTTCATCCAGTACACCTTCCAATACATTCTCAGACAGGCTTGTCAATTGAAAGAGCTTCCTCACTTCGACGCCTTCACCCTCGTCCAAACTATTAATAACTTCTAATATTTGAGGTTTATAATCGACCTGCTTTTCGACATTCAGGTTATCCAGAATCACATTCAAAGTTTCTTCGTCATATCTGAATTTGTCCTGTACTGCATTCAGAAGTTCTTCTCTCGACATCTTTTCGAACATGGTCCTTATCTCATCAACAGTTTTCTTCTTTTCAATTAGTTCATTCAACAACTCCAATTTTCTTAATGTTTCCTCATTAGGATTTTCTATTTTTCTAATGGATTCTATACCTACATAAATTTCCCCATTGTACTCCCTCACTTTTCCAATCGCAAGGACCAACTCTCCAATTTCATGTTTAATCAGTTTCTCCACATCTTCCTTGAAAGCCCTGACTTGAACAGTTTCACTGCCATCATCCAATGTCATCGTCGAATAGTTCTGGTCATCGTTAACAAAAGAATTTACAACGCTTCCAATTAAATTCACTCTTGAAACTTTTTCACCTAGCGGAGTAATAACGTACCCAGACCTCATCTCCTCCTTGCTTCCAGGAAAAAATCTTCCATTTACCACGTCGAAAATTCTTAATTTTTTTGCTGCAAGTCTTCTATTCTCCATGTTCACATCTTCTGATAAATTCCAGGAGAAGGTTCAAACAGGGTCCCGTTTCTCTTGAGCTCACTGAGCATTTTTTCAATATCGAATTCTTTGATTCCCTGAGCTTTAGCGGTTTTCAGAATCTCCTCCTTCGGCACGTTCTTTCCTACAGTTGAAATTAATTCTTCGATGATGTCCAACATGGTTCTGATTTTTCCCCTTTCTGAAGAACTTGTTCGCCCTTCCACTCTGTCAATGTCTATCTTCCCAGTTTCGACATCAAATCCAAAGTCTCTCAACGAAGATTTCATCAAATTAATCGCTCTAATCGCATCCTCTCTTGTTACAGTATCTTTCAACTGGATTTTCGCAGATGCTTCTGCCATTCTTATCAACGCCTCATACTGTCTGAGAGTTATAGGGACAGGCGCTTCTTCGTGAGTCACTTTTTCCCTGAGACCTACGAAGAAACTCTTGAGTTCATTTCCAGCCTCTCTGGTCAATTTCGGGTGTGCATTTTTTCTGGCATAGGCGACATATTTTTTCAAAAAATCATCTTCAATAGGCGCAAGTACAGTATCCTCGTCGAAGTGCCTAGTTTTCAATATGTGTTCTGCCACCAACTCATCCACCTGCGGATTTGGAATATCCCTGAGAGCGAACTTCAAGTCGAACCTTGAGAGCAAAGTTTCAGGAACTTCAATCTGCTCTTTTATCGGAACATAAGGATCAAACCTTCCGAGTTTTGGATTTCCACCTGCAAGTACAGATGTTCTTGCCGGCAGAGTGGCAACTATGTTAGCCTTCGCAATGCTGATACTTTGCTGTTCCATCCCCTCGTGAAGAGCGACCTGATCTGACTTGTCAACTTTTTCAAACTCATCTATTGCGAGCAAGCTCCTGTTGCACATGACTAGAGCTCCAGCTTCAAGAACCCACCCGCCAAGAAATTCTTCATCTCTCACAACAGTCGCAGTCAATCCTGCAGCTGTCACTCCTTTTCCAGATACATACCTTCCCCTCGGAATTAAACCTGAAACAGTTTTCATCAAAACGCTCTTTGCGGTCGAAGGATCCCCAACTAACAAAATGTGAATATCCCCTCTCACTCTCGATTTGTCTTTTTGAACATGAGGAACTCCTCCAAAAAGTTGCAAGACAATTGCTTCTTTTATATCTTCATGGCCATAAATCGACGGAACAATTGAGGCAATCAATTTGTCATAAATCTGAGGATCTTTTGATAGTTCCAAAATTCTCTTTTCATCAGTGTTTGAAATATCAAGCTCTTCCCATTCAACCTCGACTGTATGAAGGTAATTTGCATCGACGAAAATTTCCATCTGCCTCGAAAGAGTTCCTTTGATTCTTCTAGGAAGCTGTTTCAAAACGCCTGTAACCTTAATCCTGTTCCCTGGATCCGTCTTGTTCCTCATTTTCGGAGTTGTCAAATCTTCTTTGAGGAAAACTTTTATCTCAGAAGGCCTTTCACCTGTAGTAATTTCAAAAGGTTCCTCAATGGCAAGCCATCTTGCATCAAAAATTTTTTGTTCTACAAGTTTGAAATTTTTCGTGTTGTCACATCTGTCGCATTGGAAAGGAGGGTTTATCATAGTCCCTGTCTGAATGATGGTCATCTTCTCGCCGCACTGAGGACACTGGAAAATTGCTTCAGAAACTTCAGGTCTGACTTCGCTCGCCCTTCTCACCATTCCATCAACCACAATAAGTTTTCCTATATGTTCAGCTCTGAGATTTCTAATCCTGATTTCCCTGAGTTCTGGGAGATTGAAGAACCTTACCCTCAATTTTAGATCAGAAGGCAAATCAACTTGTTTCAAAGATTCCTCTGCTATCTGGAAAATTTCTTCCGGATTCTCAAGCGTGTAGTCAGCCAGTTCAGAATCAAACTTCTCCAAAACAGAAAAATCCACATTGATTGATTTTCTTCCTTCGCTGACTGCAGTAACTAGTTCATTGTAGTAGAATTCACGCAAAAACTGAGAGAACTTCTCCTGAATATCTCCCTTTTCCACGATTATTAATGTGTTCTGAGGATTTTATATTTTGCCAATAAATGAAAAGATTCAAAAAGAAGTTGGAAAGGAAATTTACTTGGCTTTTGTAAAAGCTTTTATCCCTTTAAGTTTTTTGTAGACCTTGTCTACAGCAATATTCACATCTTTGATGGTTCTTCCGCCCGTACAGACTATCTTTCCAGAGCCGAAGAGCAAGAAAGCAACCTTTGGATCTGTCATTCTATAGACCAGTCCAGGAAACTGTTCAGGCTCGTATTCTGAATTCTCTAGGTTGAACGCAATTCTATCGAGATTCAGATTAGCATCAAGCCTTGCAGAAGCGACGATGTTTTCAACTTGGACCTTGTATCCGCTAGGCACCCTCGTTCCTGTCTGGCGGATAATCTTGGTAACCTTCTTGATAACCTCATTGACGTCATCTATGCTCCTTGCACCAGTGCAGACTATTTTTCCGGAACCGAAAATTAGCGCAGCAGCCTTCGGTTTCTGCAATCTATAGACCAGTCCAGGAAACTGCTCAGGCTCGTATTCCATCCCTTCGAGCTTTGAGACTATCTGCTCAAGTGGAACCTCGACACCAAGTGCAGCAGAAGCAACTATGTTCTCAATCCTTATATGAAAATCAGTCATTCGATTACCTAGTATTTAAATTGAATGCAAATGTATTTAAACCCTCCTTAAATACTCCTTAAAAGTCTTCCGAAACATTTTTCTGTATTTCTATCCTGTAGAAATTTTTCGACATTTTTAATAATAATTTTCAGGATTAGCGAGGAATGAATTCAACTTCCAAACCGGTACCACGACAGTTCCACTCTCTCTAATCAAATCTTCCTCCAGCCATGTCACGATTAAAGACAGAAATTCCTGTTTTCCATCTATTTTCAACATCTTACTCGCAACTGGATTTGACTTGAGAAATTTTTCGAGTTCATTCATCCTATTCTCCTGCATTTCTGCAGCATTCTTCAGTGCTGAGGTTTTGTTTCTGCCTTTCCCCCATTCCTTGCAGTCGACGCAAAAGACTTTCTTCGAATTGATTGCGAGAAGATCTATTTCAAATCTCTTTTCCGATTTGAACCTGAAGTTGTTTTTCACTTTGAAATCATGGCTTTCAAAAATTTCTTTCACGAGTTCTTCGAATTCCTTCCAATCAAAATTTTTGACCGCCTCTTCAATTGGCGTACCTTGTTTTAAGAATTTTTCAACTTCTTCCAGATTCATTTCACTTTATTAATGTTAAATGAAATTCATAAATATGGTCATACCTATAATCTGGTATCCAATAATTTTTCTAGCTGGTTTCCTGTTCCAATTTTTCTTGCCCGGAGTGATAAGGATGATTCTCATATACCCGCTTGTTCTGGTTTTGGCTTTTGCAAGCTTCCATTTGTCCAATTTCTTGTTTATTACATTCGCTTTTGGGATGACTACTCGTGCAGTCATCGGTGGTTATTGGGCTTGCGTTGGACTAGAAACATTTATGATAATAGTTGGTGTTGCTGCTTCGTTTTTCTTTCATTAAAATTTATGCCATCATTTTTTCAAGCTTTAATTTGAACTTTTCTAATAATGATTTATGGTCTTCGAGTTCATAATATCACTTTTCATAAAATTCGGTCTCATAGGCCTGCTTTTCTCATCTTTCGTCTCGTCTCTAGTTGTCTTTCCTGCTTATGCATCTTTCCTGATCCCCCTTTACGTGAAGCTTCATTTCAACCCGTATCTCATCTTTATAGTCATAACCGTCGGTGCAGTAGCCGGTGAGGCTGTAAATTACTATCTAGGTTTTTTTGGATCAAAATACATCTATCATAAGGAAATAAAGAAGGCCGAGAAGTGGCTTAACAAATGGGGAGAGATGTCCATTTTTATTGTCAATCTAATTCCTATTTTTCCAGCGGATTTCGTTAATGTCCTAGTCGGATTCTTGAGGATGGATTTCAAAATGTTTGTCATTGGCATGGCAGCAGGAAAAGCATTGCAATATGCCCTTATAATTTTTGGGGTGGAAATTTTCTTGAGATATGCTTCTTTGTTTTGAACTGAAAGACTTTTATTTAAAAAAACAATATGTTTTTAATGAGATACAGTTGGTCTTACGGAATCTTTCATTGGTTTGTTCATTATTCGTTAACCATCCTGTTCCTAGCTATCGTCGATATCAAAATATTCCCCAATTTCTTTCCGTTCAATTTTTTTACATATGGTTTTACGATTGTCGACTATCATAGCACTGGAAATATTCTAGATATTCTATCTGTGCTTTTTGTCTCTTCGCTAGTCGATTTTGATCATTTACCCGCGTTAAGATTTTTCGGAAGAAAAAAATACATTCATGAGGAGAAAAGATATGTCGCCCCACTCCACAATTTCTTCTTTTTAGCTGTCTTTTCCATCGCCGCATCCTTCAGTCTTTTATTCTTCTCCAAGGTGATGGGGGTTTTGTTCTTCTCGATAGTTCTACACATGATGTGGGACATTCTTGAAGATGTTTTAGTTTTCAAAGTCAATTTCAGAAAATGGGAGAAAACTTGGGGAATCAACATCAAAGAAATGGAAGATACATACAACGAATTGACGAAACCAGAAACTCCAAAGAAAGATGAAACTCTGAACACTGATTGAAAATTTAATCAATCTTAATACTTCAAAAGTTAATCTAAGAAAGGTGATCGTATTTTAATTGCAGGAATCGATGAAGCCGGAAGAGGTGCTGTCATCGGTCCAATGGTCGTAGCCGGAGTCGTAATCGACGAAAACGATGAACAGTTTTTAAAGAAAATTGGAGTTAAAGACTCCAAAAAGCTCACTCCAAAAAAGAGGGAAGAACTTGCAATTGAGATTGAAAAGATTGCAAAATCCGTCTTCGTCCTTAGAGTCCCAGCTTGCAAGATTGACACTTATCGGTCGGAAGGAATAAATTTGGACAAGATAGAGGCGATGAAGATGGCCGAGATAATAACCATGTGCGAGGCTGGAAAGGTCTTTGTCGATTCATTAGGCGCGAATTCTCACAAGTTTCATAGCAAGATTCTTGAACTAGTTCCAGATAACCAATCTGAACTAATAGTAGAGAATTATGCTGATGAAACTTACCCAGTCGTATCAGCAGCAAGCATTATGGCAAAGGTTGAGAGAGATCTGGCCGTTAAAGAATTGAAAGAGAAAGTCGGTTTTGATTTTGGAGTCGGTTATTCTCATGACCGAAGGACTATCGAATTTATCGAAAAGCTTCTGAAGAAAAGCAAAGAACTTCCTCCATACGTCAGGGAATCATGGGTCACCACACAAGTGTTGAGAGAGAACAGCTTCCAGAAAAAGTTAAAGAACTTCTTCGGCAAGAAAAAAGATTGTAAAGAGGGAGAAAATGAAAATTGACCAAGCTATCATAGCCATTTACGTACTTTTGGGATTCGGATTGGGATTCTTCTCAAACTATTTCCTGCAGATACATTCCAGCCTCTTCCTCGCACTGGGAGTGCCAACTCTTCTTTATGCTGCGACTCTGCTCCCTCTCTTGAAAATAGTCAGACAGAAAAAGAAAAAGTGGCTGCTTTCAAACAGTTTTGTCACCTTCATTCTTGTCTGGATATTAGTCTGGGTGACGCTCTACAACTTGTAAATGAGAGTGCATTCTTAAACTTGATGAAGAGAAAGATTATATTATGAAAATGAAGAGAACCCATAACGCAAACGAATTGGAAAAGCAAATAGGCAAAGAAGTCGTTCTGAACGGGTGGGTTCATGATGTCAGAGTTCTGGGAGGAATTAATTTTCTACTTCTGAGGGACAGGACTGGGAAAGTCCAAGTCACTGCTATTAAGAAGGATGTCTCGAAAGAAATCCTAAAAATTTACGAAAAGTTGAGGCAGGAAGATGTGATAGCAGTCAAAGGCAAAGTCGTGAAGAGCAAGGTAGCCAAGATAGGGATCGAGGTCGTTCCAAGCGAGATTGAAATCATAAACAAATCCGAAACTCCTCTTCCTTTAGATCCAAGGAACGTCACCCCAGCCAATCTAGACACCCAACTCAACTGGAGGTTCATGTTTTTCAGAACAGACGAGGCAAGGGCTGTTTTCAAAATCCAATCTCAGCTTGTGAACTCTTTCAGGAGTTTCTGTTTGGAAAACGGCTATATCGAGATGCAGGCACCTGCAATAATCTCTTCTGCCAGCGAAGGAGGAGCCGAACTTTTTGAGTTTCCTTATTTCGACAAGAAAGCCTATCTCGCGCAATCTCCGCAGCTTTACAAGCAAATGGGCGCCATCTCGTTCGAGAAAGTCTTCATGGTCATGCCGATATTCAGAGCTGAGAAGTTCGATCAGCCCACACATCTGAACGAGATAAGGCAGATGGATATTGAACAGGGATTCAGCGACGACAATGATGCTATTGCAGTATTGGAAAAAGCTTTCATCTACATGCTGGAGAGTGTGAAGAAGAACTGCAAGGATGAATTAGGATTGTTGAAAAGAGATTTGAAAATTCCGAAGACTCCCTTGAAGAGGATGACATACACTCACATAATCGAACTCCTTCAGAAAGCTGGGGAGAAAATAAAATGGGGAGAGGACTTTACCAAGACTCAAGAAAAGATGTTGCCTAAGTTGGTAGGAGATGACGCATTTTTCATAAAGGACTGGCCGACTGAGATTAAGGCTTTTTACTCAATGCCTTACGAAGACAATCCGAAGATTTGCAAGGCTTACGATCTGGTTTATAACGGTTTAGAAATTAGTTCTGGCACGCAGAGAATTCACATTCCAGAACTCCTGATTAAGCAATTGAAGAGCAAGGGATTGAACCCAGAAAATTTCAAATTCTACATAGACGCTTTTAGATATGGAGCTTGCCCGCACGCCGGTTGGAGTATCGGATTGGAGCGATTGACGATGACTGTTTTGGGAAAAACTAATATCCGAGAAGTCACGATGTTTCCGAGAGACAGAAATAGGATAACTCCATGATTTTATGGAAGATTGCGTCTTTTGCAAAATCGTAAGAGGAGAACTTCCAGCGAACAAGATTTACGAAGACGAGGATCACTTGGCTTTTCTTGACATCTTTCCTAACACAAAAGGAGTCACCCTAGTAATAACCAAGAAACATTACAACAGTTATGCGTTTGACCTTCCGGACGAAGTCTACTCTAAACTACTCCTTTTGGCAAAGAAAATAGGGAATGTTCTGGACAAGTCTCTAGGTTCGATAAGAACGTTCATGGTCACAGAAGGGATGGAGATTCCACACATACACATCAAGCTCTACCCATTTTATAAGATTGCTAGAAACGTCGCTCATCCTGATGTGGATCACAAGGTATTCATGGAATATCCAGGCTATATCATGACAATTCATGGGCCACGTGCGGATGACAAGGAATTATCAGATTTAGCAGCCAAGATTTCTAAGGAAGCTTCAAAAATAAAATAACTTAATCTAGTTTCTCTTTAACTTGCGAGTAACCGTATAAGAATTTCGCAGCGACAATGTGAGAACATATCCCCTTGTTTAAGGAGGAATACTTGCAGTCGCAGCTGAACTCCTTTGACTTCTTGTCAAAAATCACAGAATGCGTTTCAGTATCCCCTTTAACTTTGAAATGTATCCTCTTGTCTGTTTCAACTTCCTTCTTCACCCTTCCGTCTTTGAACAAACTCAGACCTTTCTGCTCTATCAAAACAGACATAATCATCATTTATCACTTTAAGCTAAAGTAAATTAATTTTCTTTATGAACATAAGATGCGACTGGTGCACTAGACCAGTTAAGATTGCTGGAAGATTGATGAAAGTCAAGTTTCTGATTTTATGCAAGAGTTGCAGAGACAAACTTAGAAGGTCATGATTAACAATCCGCGATATATTATTATATTTAACTTTTCCTTAACATGCATAAGGTATTATTATGAACGAAGCAGTTGCAAAGTTGAAGAAGCTACATGCAAAAAGGATCTTCGTGCACTTCCCTGAGGGATTGAAGATGAGGATCCAAGAGATATCAAAGCAATTAGAGAAGGAAGGGTTTGAAGTCGTCTTGTGCATGGAGGCCACATGGGGGGCGTGCGACGTCAGGGAATATGAAGCCGGTTTACTGAAATGCGACGCCATTCTTCACGTGGCTCACGAAGATTACGGCGTAAAGACCAAGATGCCAGTAGTTTACTGGGAATATTTTTTTGACGCAGACCCAATCCCAATTTTGGAAAAAGATTTCGACAAGATCAAGAATTTCAAGAGAATCGGGTTAGTGACCAGCCTCCAGTTCGTCAAGACTCTTCCTGCGGTGAAAGATTTTCTGGAAAAAAAAGGAAAGGAAGTATTTCTCCACAAATCTCTACAGCATCCAGGCCAGATGCTCGGGTGCAGAGTAGCTGCTGGAAAGAGAATCGAGGACAAGATAGATTGTTTCTTGTGCGTATCGGCAGGAAGATTCTATGGTCTCGGCCTTGTTTTGCAGACTGACAAACCGACTTACAATCTCGATCTTGAGAAGCAGCAGATTTACCAAATCGAGAATCTGAAGATGAAAGTGCAAAAGATAATCGAATGGAACAAGGCAGAACTGAAGGAAGCGAAGAAGATAGGCCTCTTAGTAAGCTGGAAAAGAGGTCAGATGTTTGGTGATCCTTTCAAAGTCAAAAAAATCCTTGAACAACAGGGAAAGGAGGCATATATCCTTGCCATGGACGAGCTCTCCAAATCAAAATTTGAGGGAATGAAATTAGATTTCTTGATCAATTTCGCCTGTCCGAGAATCGGGACTGACGATCTAGAAAAATACGGAAAACCCACGCTTAACTGGTATCACATAACTTCAGAAAAATGATTTTCAAATTTATAAGCATTGACAATAATATAAAAAGAGTGATAGAATGGAACTTTCTGTGATTGAAGAGGATGAAAAGAAACTTATTCTAGAAGTCAAGGGAGAATCCATTTCCTTTGCCAACATGATCAAATCCGAACTCTGGAACGACAAGTCTGTATCTGAAGCAGCACACATCAAGGAGCATCCATATCTCGGTCAGCCAAAGATTTTCGTCAAGACCGATAGAGGAAGCCCTAAGGTAGCACTTGAAAAGGCTTCTGTCAGAGTTTTAGACAAGGCAAAAGAATTCCAGGAAGAGTTCAAAAGGGCATTGAAGAAGTAATCAGTAATTTTTTTCAATTTGACCCATATCCTTATATCTTGTATTCACAAATATTAAAAAAGGAGACTAATGAGAGCTTTTCCTCTATTTTTAATTGTTCTTGTTGTAGTAATTTTCTTCGCAATTAGTTTTGTCAGTTACTATCTTCCTTCCGGAATTATTCAGCAGCCGACATATGGTGGAATAATTATTAATCAACCTCCAATTCTTTTTTCAGATGATTTCGAAAGTTATGCGGTTAATACTCCACCCACTAGCTCTGTCTACCATAGCGGGTCAACGGCTGCTTGGTATCAGGCTTCGGAGCATAATGCGGACATTGATGGGGGCAGTTGGAATAATGATCCGAGTATAACG
>JAGVVV010000022.1 GCA_018304615.1 Candidatus Aenigmatarchaeota archaeon | reverse complement strand
CATTGGGAAAAGTTGGGAAAAATGAAAATATTTGGATACTATAGAACCGTTGAAGATTATGTTTCATCAATTATGAAAAGTGGTTTCGCAATAAAAGAACTTAGAGAAATGAAAAGTATGGATAAAAAATCCGTTTTTACTTTTCCTGAATATCTACTGATACGGGCAACAAAAACAAATCAGTTAAATTCTTAACCCGACTCAATTATTAAATACAAGGTGTTTCATTTCAAAGAAGAAAAAATCGTCGTCACGAGCGCGCTTCCGTATGCGAACGGGGAGATTCATCTAGGCCACGTAGTATCCACGTATCTTCCTGCTGACATTTTCACCAGATTCCTGAAGTTGAACGGAAACAAGGCTTTCCACATATGTGGAACCGATGATTTCGGAGTTCCTGTACTGATTAAAGCTGAGAAAGAAGGAAAAAAACCTGCTGAACTGGTCAAGGAGTTTTGGGAAAAGGACAAGAAGGATTTGAAAAGCGCAGGGATAGACTTTGATGTTTTTTCTCAGACGTCTTCGGAAGAGAACATAGAATTGGTCCAGTATTTCTTCCAAGAGCTAAACAAGAAAGGATTCATATTCACTCAGCAAGTCGAACAGTACTATTGCCAAAATGACAAGAAATTTCTTCCGGACAGGTATGTGATAGGAAATTGCCCGTTCTGCGGAAAGGAGAATCAATATGGAGATGTGTGCGAGAATTGCGGAAGGACCTATGCTGCAACTGATCTGAAAGACCCCAAATGCGCGATTGATGGGAGCGTTCCGATAAGGAAGAAGAGCCTTCATTATTTCTTCAAGCTGTCAAAGTTCGACAAGAAACTGAAGGATTGGATGGAGAATAATAAAAATCTGCAGCCTGAAGTCACTAATTATTTGCTTCAATGGATCAAGGAAGGGCTGAGAGACTGGGACATCACCAGGGACATCAGCTGGGGAGTCAAGATTCCATTGAAAGAGGCGGATGGGAAAGTCCTGTACGGATGGTTCGACAATCATCTAGGGTATATTTCTTTCACTCTGAAATTGCTGAAGGATAAGAAGATTGACGGGAAGAAATTCTGGAACGATGCGAAGATCTATCATTTCATCGGGAAGGACATAGTATATCACCACTATCTATTTCTTCCAGCTATGAGGATGGGGGAAGGCAGCTTCAAACTGCCGGACGTGCTTCCGGTGAGAGGGCATTTGCTCTTGCAAGGACACAAGTTTTCTAAGAGCAGAGGAGTTTATATCGGACTCAGAGAATTCCTTGAATCATTTCCGGCAGATTATCTGAGATATTATCTGGCTTCAATCACCCCCTATGATCAGTCTGAGATAAACTTCAACTGGGATGAGTTCCAGGCGAAGATTAACAATGAATTAGTTGCGACGTTGGGAAATTTCATCCACAGGGCAATCAGTTTCATCAATTCAACATTCGAAGGTGAAGTTCCAAAACCGAAGGAATATGATGATTTAGATAACGAATTCATTAAGAAAATCGGGGGAATTGGGAAAGAGGTTGGGGACGAGATTGAAAAGAATGAGATACAGAGAGGACTGAAGAAGATTCTGGAGTTCGGGGCTTTCTGCAACCAGTACTTCCAGAAGAAAGAGCCATGGAAGACAAAAGACCCTACATCCCTTTATCTTTCTATCAAGGCTGTGAGAGCTCTGGCAATTCTCCTCTATCCTTATGTTCCTTTTGCATCAGAGAAACTTTGGAAACAGCTTAATTTCAAAGGCGAAGTTTCAGATCAGAAGTGGGATTCCATTTCTGAAATAAAAATAAGACCGAAACATAAAATCCAGAAAGCTGAGATTCTTTTCAGAAAAGTTGAAGACGAAGAGATAAAAATTCAAAAAGATAAACTACCAAAATAATTCAGTGATTGTATGGAAATTTCATTCAAAGAATTCCAGGAATTGGACTTGAGGGTAGGAATAGTCTTAAAAGCGGAAGCGGTTGAAGGAAGCAGGAATTTGATTAGGATGGACATTGATTTCGGAAATGAGAAGAGGCAGTGCGTGGCTGGATTAAAGCAATATTACAATCCTGAAGGAAGAAGATGATGGGACTAGAATCTCAGTGCATGATTTTCGCTGCAGACGATGAGAAGGGAAACATAGTCCTGATGAGGCCTGAGAAAGATGTGGAAATTGGAAGTAAAGTGAGATAAAAAATTACACTTTCATTTTTTAAAATAATTAAATTTATTTATGTAGTAAAATCAGTAGTTAGATTGATATTAATGATGAAATTCACCATTGCAATCGTTGTGGTTTCACTGGTTCTTTTTTCTTCATTAGCACTGGCGCATGAATCTGAAAAATCGGTTGATGTAATTCTTTCAGAAATTCTAGAAAAGCAGAATGTCACAAAAATCAGTCTTGTCGATTGCAGTAAAGTTACTGATGCTGATTTTGAAGAACTGGGAGATGCTGTTATGGAGAGGATGGTTGGAAATCATCAATTGCATGAGCAGATGGACCTGATGATGGGAGGGGAAGGTTCGCAAAGTCTTAGGCTGATGCACATCTCCATGGGAAAAAACTGGTTGGGTTGTGGATTCGGTTTTCAAGGAATGATGGGAGGGAATTATGGAATGGGTATGATGCCTATGATGATGAGAATGATGGGAAACTACTATCCCGCTTACTACTCAAATTATGATACACTTTTGTCGAGCGCCGTATTTGGGTGGGGTATCGCTGCTGTGTTGTTTGTTGTCTTGCTCCTCATGTGGACTGGAAAAATAAAAAAAGTTGGAAAGTAGATTCAAACTTAAATAAAACAGAGAAGAAATTCTAATTGAGATAATGAAAGTCGCTAAAGATTTGATGAATATAGACGTGGTTTATTTCAATCCTGACGCTTCTGTGTTTGACGTCGCAAGGGTTTTCTCTGCGAAGAACATATCAGGGGCTCCTGTAGTTGAGAACGAGAAAGTAATAGGGATGATAAGCATTTCTGACATTGTCAAGTTCATGTCGCTCAAACTGATGGATGCAGATATCATCTCTCATGAGCCGCAGTCTTTGAGTTTCCTTTTGCTTAATCTTGTGAAGATGGGCAAGGATTATCTTGATTTCAAGAAAGAGTTGGAGAGGATTTCAAAATTGGAAGTCAGGCACATGATGAGCAAGGACGTGGTCGCGATTAAGCCGGATTCAAACCTTCAGGAGATCGCAGAGATAATGGACAAGAACGACGTTAACAGGCTTCCTGTGATTGAGAACAACAAATTGATAGGAATTATCTCCAGGGCTGATCTGATCAAAGCTCTGATCGAGTGAGGCTGATTCGCCTGCTCTTCGGCAGAAGATTTCGTATTCCTTCTTCTGTTAATAGACTAGAGCCAAGGATTTCTTCTTCTGTCCTTATGATTACGAAGTTGTGTGGTTCTGCATTGAGAGTTTTTTCGGGTTTGACGTTCATTCCTTGCAAGAACTTTAGAATGCTATCTTTTCCGAGATAGACTACATTCTTTGTTGCTGTTTTACCAATCAGCTGGCTTCCTTCTGTGGAAAGATTAATCTTCTCATTCCTTTTGAGTTTTCCCAGATAGAGCCCGATGGAATTCACCACAAGTTTTGATAGATCTACTTGGAAAATCTGCCTGGAAGCTATCCAAATCTTCTCCTCATTTGAAGTCTTGAAGACTGAATATTGTTGCAAATCAAGTTCAGTCCCGTAGTTTTTCTGGATTATTTTTTCTATATCCTTAACCTGCTGCCCTTCAAGAAGGTCTAAAGCCCTAGTTTGCATACGAAAAATCCTTCTCCTTTTTCCGATGGCTTGACTCTTATGCAGTTTTCAAAAGTTTTAGAATACTCAAGTCCTTTGACATTGACTGATTTTGTTTTCAGATTAAGTTCGGATACAGCGTATTCTATGTTTTCTTCGTTTTCCTCTTCCTCCATGCTGCATGTCGAGTAAACCAAAGTCCCGTCGTCTGACAATAGTTTCGATGCTGATTCGATTAATCTTTTTTGCAAAGTACTTAACGAATGAATGCTTGACTGGCTGGTTTCTGCAAGTATCCTCGGGTTCATTGTCCCTGTGGCAGTGCACGGAGCATCTAGGAGAATCTTCGAAAACTTCAGTCCGCTTTTCCAGACTGTCTCCCCCCACATCTTAGTTACAACTGTGTTAAGCACTCCGCATCTCTGCAAGTTCCCTCTCAATGCCTTCAGTCTTTGGTGCCGGATGTCGTTCGCAATGATCACTCCAGTATTCTTCATCATTGACGCAATCTGAGTTGTCTTTGCTCCAGGCGATGCTGCCAAATCTAGAATCACGTCATTCGGTTTGGAATCAAGTGCCAGCGGAGGGATCATGCTCGAGGCGTTTTGAAGGAAATAATATCCGAGTGAATGCTCTTTCGTCTTGCTCAACAAATTGTCAGTGGAGACCCAGAACCCTTCTTTCACCCAAGGAATCTGTTCGTACTGCCATCCTCTTTCATCCATACGATTCCTGAAATCTTCCACAGAAATCTTCAGAGTATTTACACGAAGAGACCACATGATTTGATTTCATTTTACAGTTTCTTATATTTTCTCCTGAACCCCTTTTTGTAGACTGGCTTGTACTTCTTCTTTTTCTGAGGATATTCAACAGAATCAGGGTCGAACATAAATAAAATTAATGAAAAGAATGGCCGCAGCCGCAGGTTCCTTTGACATTAGGATTAGTGATCACGAAACCTGAACCTTGGAGTGCATCATAATAATCAATTGTCGATCCTTTCAATCTTTCTATCGAGAATTTATTCAGGAAAATCTTCACGTCCTTGTCTTCGACGACGTTGTCAGTCTCCTTTGGTTTCTCTTCGAACGCGAAATGATAAGTGAATCCAGCGCATCCGCCTGGCATGACATGGATTCTCAATCCCCAGTTCTTTCTCTGCTCCTTGTCCAGCAAGTTTTTGATCTTGGAAGCAGCATTAGTTGTGATTTTGAATATCTGTTCCTGCTGAATTCGAGTAGACTTTACAGTAGGAGAACCCTCAACATCTCTACATTCTTCGTTTACGTGAACTCCCATTTAATCACTTTATTATAAGTGAGTGAATAAGCACTTAAATTCTCTGTTCAGAGACTAATTCCAAGTTTTCTTAATTCAATTTTCAGTTGATTTGGGTTCTTG
>JAGVVV010000007.1 GCA_018304615.1 Candidatus Aenigmatarchaeota archaeon | reverse complement strand
ATGCTTTTAAATTTGATATCTCTAATTTAGAAAATTCCTGCCTTGGCGTCATTAAAGTTATTAGAGAAATATCACCATTTCAAGACTATCTAAAAGATTGTATGATTGCTTCATTAGAATTAGCTCGAAGTTTTTATGTTGCCAATCCTATTTCTGAGGAACTTTTAAAATTTCAACACTTCACTTCTGATCAAGTAAATCAAATTATTAGAAATGCTATTAGAAATAATCAATTTCGTATGTCTTCTTCTGGAAAAAAACTTATTAATGAAATTATTTCGAAATACAAAAATGATTTAGACCCTAGTTTATTAAAAATTTTTGAATCTGTCAAAGATCAATTTACTGTAGCTTTCGAATTATCATAATTTCTTCTAATATGTATTTCCAGCTTACTGCCAAATCTACCACCACTTGAAGTGGTGTAATAAGCAAAAATACACTATCAAGTCATTTTCCTATCATGGTACGCTGACTTAATGCCCATCTGACAGTAGGTCTCCCCGAAGACGAATACGAGAGAATCAAGAAATACCCAGAGATAAAATGGGGAGCAGTCGCGAGAAAATTAGTGATCAAATACCTTGATGACTTAGAAAAGGCTAATGATCTACTTGACAGGTCAAAGACCGAGACTAAAAAGACTTAAATACTATAGCATGCTATAGACAACTATGGCAACGACAATTCAGCTCGAGGAAAAAACAAAGGCAAAACTTGACAATCTGAAAATCCATCCAAGGGACACTTACAACAAGGTGATAGAGAGGTTGATAACAATTTCTGACGACGAAGGGGAGCTAAGTGAAGAAACTATAAGGCACATAGAACAGTCTCTGGAGGACATAAAAAAAGGGAAGATTTACACTCTTGAAGAAGTGAGAAAGAAGTTGAAGCTCAAATGACCTATGAAGTCATTTTGACTGAAGCAGCCACCCAGCAACTTTCCAAAATGGAAAAAATAGTTTCAAAGCAAATTGCAGACAAACTCGAAAACATTATGAGTATTGACAGAGGCAAAATGATAATCCTTGTAATCGAAGTCGGACATCGAAGCAATATTTACAAAAAATATTAAGATTCAGTTAAGCTGTACTATGCGAATCTGTAGACTTTCAGCCCCACAGGCGCAACCTTCACAGTCCTCCTGTATTCCCAATCCAAGTCTTCAAAGTCCTGTATACTGTAATTAGATAATGGAAATTTCTGGAAAACAATGTTTTTCCCCTTGTACGGACCCAAGAAAACAGCAGCATGTGTGATTATGTGAACTATTGGATTTTCATAATCGAAGAGAACCATGTCTCCGCACTCTTTTCCATCATTGACCAATTCAGCATCGGCCAAGTACGATTCCATAACAGAGTAGTCTATAGGGTCTATGGCTGCAGGTTTCTTTATACGACCCAGAACAAACAATGCCGTCCCTATGCAGTTCAAGTCGCTTGTGATTGCTGAGCTTAGTTCCAGCAGTGCCAACGCCCTTTCCCTTATCGAAATTTTCGGTACTTCGTTCAACGCATCCCTGACTACATCAGGATCTTCAAATCTCATAGAACAAGTGAAGAATTATTATTTATTTAAGTCTTAAGCAATTCCTGCTCATCCGCATATAACTTGTCGAAATTTTTCATTAGAATTTTAATTTCCTCATCATTCAGCGAAGCCAACAAAACATCCCCCTCGTTAATCTGCCTTCCAACAGTCGGCTCTTCCATGCTAATTGCAACCTTATCTCCTGATCTTGCCTCCTGAATCTGCTGCCCTTCCTTCTCAACTTGCTTCACCCTTCCGATTATTTTTCCGTCTTCCCTCTTCAGAGTAACCCCATTTTTCAAAACTCCTTTCTTCACTTCAACTCCAAAAATAGCAGGATTACTCGCACGAAAAACAAATCCCTTGAGAATCTGCAATCGGCAAGGTCTGGAAACACTCTGCATCTCTTTTTCAATCTCCCTTTCTTTACTTTCCTTGCTCCACTCCTTGTATTCATCAATCAATCTGTAAATGACATTGCTCTCGAAAATTCCAACCCCCCAGTCTTTCGCCAAAGCATTCATCTCGTCTGAAATTTTGACATTGAAAGCTAGGACTACCTTTCTTGTATCGTCTTGAAGATTCTGGACTTCGACCAAATCCTCCTTCCCTACTTCACCAATCCCAGTCTTTCTTATGGGGATTCCTGCTTCCGAAACCAATTTTATCATCGCCTCCAAACTTCCAAGAGTATCAGCCTTCAAGACTATTCCATCAACATTCCTTTGGAATTCAACAACTGAAATCTCCTCCTGGACTTCCCTGATCGCGTCTTCTCTCTCGTCTTCATTTCTGACAACAATCAACGGCGATCCTGGAATCACTTGATCCAAATCCGGAGCAGCAATCTTTATCCCATAAGCAGCCTCTGTGCTCGGAACAGTTTTGAACTGTTTCTCTATCCTGAGTTCCTGAAGAACTCTAGGCTCCAGCAAAGCTTTCACTCTTGTCATCAGCGGTCCATTCTTCCCGCTCAACACAATCTCATCTCCAGTTTTCAAAGTCCCATCATAAAGAATCACATCTGCGGTAGTCCCGAAACCTTTCGTCTCCTTGACTTCTAAAACTACTCCTCTTCCTATTTCTGACAATTCCAACTTTCCTTTCAAGAAATGTTGTGCCAACCCGCTCAAAACCATAAGCAATTCTGGCACACCTTCCCCTGTGATCCCTGAACATGGAACAATTGCAATCTGTTTTTGGAAATTTTCTATCCTGTCAAACCTCTCAGAATTAAACCCTCTTTCTGCCAATTGAGAAACCAAATTGTACATTCTCTTTTCTTCCTCGTCTCTTGCAGATTCACTTTGTTTAGAAAAACTTTCCAAAAATCCCAATCCTTTATTCGGAAACCACCCTCTCACAGTATCCACCTTAGTAGCTGCGACGACAAACGGAGTCTTGTATTCTTTCAACACTGCAAGAGATTCTTCAGTCTGTTCCTGGAATCCTTCTGTCATGTTCACTACAAGAATCGCCAAATCAGAAACCGATCCCCCTCTTTTCCTCAAGGAGATGAATGCAGCATGGCCTGGCGTATCCAGCAACAACAATCCAGGAATCTCCAGACTAATCCTGAACTTATCCAAGAGATTTCCGCAAATAACTTTCACATTCTCAATAGGAATATAGCTCGCCCCCACATGTTGTGTGAGCATCCCAGGCTCTGCCTTCGTGACAGCGCTTCCTCTAATCTTATCAAGTAAAGTAGTCTTTCCGTGGTCTATGTGACCTACAGTTACGATTATCGGAGATCTTATTGGCATTATCGACACCGCTAAGTTAATAATTTTCAAATGTATTAATATTTTGTGAGAATATGGCTTTAACCCTTCACGACATTACACCGGTTGGATTATGCGTCGTCACAGGAGATTTATTTGATGCAAGAAGATTTCAGAGCGGGTTTTGCGATAACACGATCATGAAGACGAGAGATGAGGATCTTAAAGACAAGCTTGTCTCTGTGAAAAGAGAACTCAACTCCTATTCGACAGAGAAGAAGTTTCTTGACGGTCACAAGAGTATAATTGTCAGCAACATGGACAAGATAAATGCCCTTGTGATTTCGAGATTCGTCCAGCAAGACTTGAAAGCAGTCGAAAGCATAGTCGTCCATTCGAAGGACTTGATGACAAGAGTTTTGAACGCCTCGTCTTTTGATGACATATCAGCCCTCGAAACTACCTTCAGGACAAAAGTTTCTTTGCCAGTCTACGACCTCTTCCTTCAATACATGAAGAAATCCAATATTCCAATGGTGTGAAAATGCAGAATGAAGACGTAGAAAGAGAAATAGAGAGATTGAAGCTGAAGAAAAACGAGATCTCGAACAAATTGAGTCTGATTGACGACTTCGAGCAGCATGACAGTCTCGAAAAGGAATTGGCGAGAATAAACGACCAAATCAGAACCATTGAAAAGTTAAGGCAAAAATAATTCTGTTCTTTATAACACCGTTATAGTTTTAAATACTTGCCTCCTCATCTATAACTTATGAAACTGTTTTGCGAAATAATGGTTGCAGATATTCTTCCGGGAGTAAGAGCTCTTTTATCCAGAGAACTGTCTTCTACTTACAATCTAAACCAGTCTCAGATATCCGAAAAGCTCGGAGTGACCCAGCCTGCGATTTCCCAGTACAAGAAGGAACTGAGAGGGCAGTCTGTGAAAGCTCTTGAAAAAAACAAGGTCGTCATGGACGAGATAAGAAACTTCGCAAGGAAGATAGGCTCTTCGACCACGAAGAATGGTCAATCTTACGACATGTTCTGCGCCCTCTGCGAGAAGGTACGAAAGGAAAAAGTGATGATGGCAATCAACAAAGATCTGACTCCTGAGATTCTTGAATGCAATTTGTATTTGAAGTAATTATTTGACCGCGTAAGTCTGCTTAGGTCCTCTGTTGAAAAGTTTCGAGAAGAATTCTTTTATCTTTTTCATGAATTGGAACCTATCTTTCACAGAAGTCTGGACGGATTCTCCTAACAGCGGTTTAGTAGGTCCGGCCTTGTATGCAGCCCCAGGAGCTTTTGATGGCCAGAACAGATATGCGACAAATGCCCCGGCAGCAACCCCTCCTCCGATGAGAACGTATGTCAGATAACCTGCCTGAGCTCCAAGAAGATTTCCAAGGTTGAACCCTCCCCCTGCCGGAACTGTCGAAGACGAGAGCGCAGCTTTAGTTTCTGTAAAAAGACTTTTAATGTCATTTATCAGTTGATATGCAGCAAAGTAATCGCCGTTCTTGATGTTCGTGTTCGCCTGATCAAGTTTTGCTTTCAGCATGTCATATTTCTGCTGAGCTTCTGTGGTATTCTTCCCCTCGTTCTTAGTTTTGCTCAATTCATCGGTCAGCGAAGTGAAATTCACATTCAGTTGATCAAACGTAGACGATATCTCAGCTCTTTTCTCAGGACCCGGAAGAACTCTTAACTTGAATGCAGCGGTTGCACTGCTTGCCGAGCCTGTCGCCTTGAAACTTCCTGAATAATCTTTCACATCTGCATTCTCAGGTTTGAATGTGACTAGATATCCTCTTACTTTCCCGGTTGAAAGAGCTGACGAATTTGTGTCATTAATAGAATACCAACTGCTGTTGATGGTATCTACAGAAAAAGTGACAGTCTGCGTAGACACACCTGTGTTTTTTACTTGGGCTGTCGAAGTGTTGGTCTTGTTCTGCTCCACATAGACAATTGTATCTGCAAGCGAGAAAGCCAAACTTACATTGGGTGTCGCAGCTGCCGCAGCAGCCGCAGCAGCCGCACTCGCGGATGATGAAGAACTGCTTCCAGAACTCAGTGTAGTAGTGATAGAAAGAGTCACGCCACTAGGATTGTACCAAATAGTGGAAGGAGTCCCTACAATCGTCGCACCGCATGCGGCCTGGGCAGTACTCGCCCCAGTTATCGTCCATTTGACAACACATGATGAGGTGAAAGGATTAGGAACGAAGCTTGTTGAAGGACAGTTTACATAAGTCGGTGTAGAGACAGTATAATTGCAGCTGTGCGAGAAATTGATTGTTGCAGACGAGGCTGCGAGACCTCCATAATTTGTTATGTTTACAGCAAACACATAAGTCGAAAGATTTGCTATGCTTATCGAAGTGGAATTCATCGCTCGCATGTAGAGTCCCGTGTTGTTTATTATCAGAGTCTTGTTTATCCCTTCCCCATAGAACGTGTTCGACCCGCTTGTTGTGTTAACCCCCACATGCACCTCATAGATTCCTCCTATCTGCCCGCTTGTGACAGACGAGTTTGCATAATAAAAGTTCGTGCCACTTGGACATCCTGACGTGCAGTAAATCGGATTCGTCCCGTTCGAAACAGTCAGGTTTCCTGTAGTTGGAATTCTTGTCGACACGTTCGTTTCAAGCAAGAACACACTGATGTCCGTAGCACTCAATCTTGTTTGAGTCTCAATCGGAGTACCGTTCAAATAAGTTACGTTAAGTTTTGTTGTCAAGTTTTCATTCAGGCTTGAGTTGAGTACATTAGTCCCGTTGATTCCTGAAACTTTACTGACATTAACCACTAACAAATTAGTGAGGTTCAGGCGGATTGTGACATTCATGCTGTCAGCCGGATGCCCGCTTAGAGAAACATTGCTGTTCGTTCCGTTGATATAAATCCATCCATCATATGTTGCAGCAGGCATAGAACTGTTAAAAGTAACATTCACGGTGATCACTTTTCCTGTTCCTGCCGGAACATCCGTGGTTGTGTTTAATGCCAATGTCGGTTGGTAGCTCGTCGATGTTGAAGACAGATTCGTGGAATTCGTCATGGCAACAGTAAGGTTGTAAGATCCAGTATTATTGAGCCAGAAATTGAACGATCTTGTAACGTTAGCCAGAATGTCTTCATCTATTCTATAGGTGAAAAGACTTGTCGTCCCGTTGAAAACAAGGCTAGGAGCAGTGACATTCAGCCAGATTGGAACGCTTATTCCCGCATTGTTCGAAGCCAAATAAGATATATTCCCTTCGTAGATTCCGTCAATCGAATTATTTGGAACAGTCAGATTGATTCTGGCGTCAGTCCTGTTCACAGTCGTATTGAATGTAGTCGTCGAATAATTAGTTGCAAACCAGTTTGAAGAATTCACATACATCAGCACAGACAGGGTATACTGATTGTTTGTCACGTTCGTGTTGTTTTTGACTTCAAACGTCCAAATGCTGGAACTGCTCGGAATAGAAGTAGTCTCATTGTAAACTTCCGAGGCCGCACCGCTTGTGTTCGCTTGAACATACTGGTTGAGAGAAGTCCCTATCAAATCGGCAGAAGTGTTGTACATGTTCAGAGTATAATTGCTCTGCCCATTCCAAGTGAGAATGGATTTTACTCTTGTTATCAAAGACGAGTTTGGAATCATGAAAGAATAGTTCGCACTTCCGCTTCCAGTAAATCTCCTCGCATTATAGAGTTCTATGTTTTGCGCGACGCTGCTCAAAGTTATGTTTCCATCGTTCCTCAGAGTGATATTCGTGTTGTTAGTTCCGTTTGCAAGAATCGCACTGTAGTTTAATTGATCGAGTGAAAGACCTCCTGTGGGATTGGTTGCGTTCAAAGTGGAATAAATAATATTTCCACTGTATGAAATTGCAGAAGTTGAATTTCCAAAAACTCTTATTTCCCAGAATTTATTTCTAGGAAGATAATAGAAATAGAAAATTTCGCTTGTCGCCGTCTTGTTTGTGCCTTTGGCTTCCATAACCGGCGTAGAAGAGTCGTCAAACAAGAAAGCATCCACATCCGATGAAGAACCCCAACCACTCAAATTTATCATCACCGACGTGGCGTTCGGAGTGAAATTAGTATTGAAATAATACGATTGGTAAGTGGTGTAATTTATCGGTAAAACTCCATTGAACGAGCCAATTCCTGTAGTAAGATTCGTATTATTAATCGGCAAATCTAAGACAACGCTGATATTGGCATTATCTGTCTGGTTTGAAGCATTCGCAACTGTGAATTTTGGTGCTGAATATCTTCCCGGCAGGCAGTTGAGTGTTATGAAACTGATATTGAAAGTGCCATTGGCAACTATGGTGTTGTTGTAGGCAGTCCCATTATAGATAACTAAATTCAGACATCCACTTTGTGTGTTCCCCTGAGTGTAATTCTCGGTCAACGATATGGTATCATTTAAAACTTTGACAATCAGACTGCCATTGAAAGTTGAATTTGTTGAGACATTCATAATGTTGTTGAAATTATTTGTCCAATTCAGATATGTAGTGTTGAGAAAGGCATTATCGAATGCAGAAACATTGAATCTACCCAAAGGTGAGCTCACATAAGAATATGTAATTTTTGCAAATGACAGAACTAGGATGAATAAAACTAACGGTATCAAAAACCTTGAAATACGACTACCCATCAAATCTCCGTAAATTTAATTAGTTGTTTATAAAATATAGGTTTAGCCTCTAAACCGTGTGACGATTGAAGGGCGGAGTGACACAATATGAACGAACCCTAAAGTGCCGACGGAGAGATTGCTAGGACTAATTCTAAGCGGGCCCGGAGGGATTTGAACCCTCGACCTCCGCCTTTCTCCCTTAAGATAGGAGTGCGTTGCTCTATCCAAACTGAGCTACGGGTCCATAAGTAACTAATATAATTCAAACTTAAAGTTATTAGAAAATCTTTCTTATGGATTCCAAGAATTTAGAATTGATGCTCATCTTTTCAAATGTTTGGTCTAAAGACCTTTGGATTTCAGGCGTAGGATTCTGGTCAAAGAAAGCCTTAATCTCTTTGTCCAAATCTTTCTGAGTCGAGGTGCTTACATTTTCAACTATCCTGCTCAACATGTTCTTAGCTTCCCCGGTTTTCCCCTTAATCTGCGTCCAATTATTCTTAATCCACGGCCAAACTAGATTCTTACCAAAAGGATTGATGGAAACAGCCATCGGCGGTATGAAGATCTCTTGAGCCCTCACTTCTGGAGTGAGGGCAAATTCCAAGGTCCTGTTCAGGAGTTCCTTTTCTTTGAAACCGCACAGGGCTACCAAAAATCTCCTCTTCTCCTCTTGATTTTCTTCCTTGAGGTAAAGATTCAAAATCGTCTCGTAAACCTTCTTGTTTCCGTTCCATGCAACACAGCCGTAAACAGCGCCTCTTAAGTCCGGAGACAAGGAATCAGGCTTCTTCAGGAACTGATCGAATTTTTTGATGCTCTTTCCTAAGACCTCCTCATCGCCATATCTTCCCAGATTCAAAATAGTCGATGATCTCAGGAATTTAACGGTGTGCTTCTCATTTTTCCTTGGCTCCCATCCGACTTTTTTAAAGAGAGGTGCGAGGAATTTTTTATTGTGATCTGTGACCTTGTTCCAGGATTTTTCATCCGAAGTCAATAGGAATATGTAATAAAGCTTCCCTAGAATGTCGCTCTCCACTATGTAATCCTCTTCATCTTCGTATGCGTCAAGAAAATCAAAATAGTCTTTCAGCGAGACATGTCCAGCCATCGAGAGTGCTGCCAAGTCATTGTGGATTCCCCGCCTATCCTTGACATCCAGTTTTTTCTTGCTGACAAGATCCTTGAGTTTTTGCAGATTCTCATCCTCATACCTGACCCTGAAGAAACCGTTTTGTCCGTAATTAAGCTTGAACCAATTAGAAAAGTTAAATTTCATCGATTCTTCCTTTTTTGAAAGAAGATGTTTGATTGTCCTGCCATCTACTTTGATAGATATGGGAACCAACCAGGAAGAATCGTCACTCTTCCTTTGAAGTAGGAATCTTTTTTGCGTCAGGATTAATTTGGAGTCCTTCGCCTTTGCCTCAATCAGTGGATAGCCAGTCTGCTTTATCCAGCCGTTCATCATCTTCTTGACAGGCTTCTTGGAAGCCTTTTCAAATGACGACCAAAAATCATCAGTGTCGGCATTGGCATATCTGTGCATCCTCAGGTAATTTCTCAGGCCATTCCTAAAATAATCTTCTCCCAGAAAGTTCTCCAGCATCTTCAGAATGCTTCCACCTTTCTCGTAACTTATTTCATCGAAAATCTCGTTAATTTCGGATGGGGTCTTCACTTCCACTTCTATAGGATGCGAGGACTTTAAGGAATCAAGTTCCAAACCTTCTTCATATGAATTCAAGAACTGATTCTCCATGTCCCATTCTGGGTAGAAGTGCGCTACTGTCTTATTTCCCATAAAGGTCGCAAAACTTTCATTCAGCCACAAGTCGTTCCACCATTTCATCGTGACAAGATTTCCGAACCACTGATGAGCCAACTCATGAGAGACAACTTCTGCTATTCTTTGCTTTGTCGCGGCCGTAGATTTTTCAGGATCATAAAGGAGTGCAGTCTCCCTGAAAGTTATTGCCCCCCAATTTTCCATTGCTCCGGACGCAAAATCCGGAAGAGCTATCATATCCAATTTTTTGAGAGGATATTTTATCCCAAAATAATTTTCATAAAATCTCAGAAACTTCTTCAAAAATTCCATCGCAAGCTTTCCCTGCTTCATTTTTCCGGGAGTGGTCGCTATTCTCAACTGCACGCTTCCCAACTTATCTTCCAGGAATTCAAACTCTCCAACACCGAGGTAAACCAAATATGTGGACATCACAGGTGTTAGTGCAAATCTGACCTGTTTCTTATTCCTTGGCAGCTCCTTCTCCTCTAGTATCTCAGTGTTTGATATCGTACTCAAAGTCCTGTCAAATATCACAGAGATATCAAAAGTTGCCTTGTCCCCAGGATTATCCCAGCACGGGAAAGCCTTCCTCGCATCAGTAGGTTCGAACTGAGTCGTGACAAGATATTTCTTTCCAACTGGAGTTTGATACTGGCTCCTGTATAATCCTACCAACTGGTCTTTCAAATCACCCCTGAAACTGATGGTGAGTTCAACTTTGCCACTAACCTTTTTTGGAAGTTTCAAGACCAGCTCTTCGTTCTTTTCATCTGTCGTAAAGACAGGTTTTAGACTTTGTTCTTTGGCAAAAACTTTGCAATCGTTTATGACAAGATCATCAGAGTTTAGCTTTATGACATCTGTGGATTGTCTGACATTTACTGTAATCTTTTCCTTGCCGTAGAACTTGGAATTCTCCAAATCTATGTCGAATTCTATTTGATAATTAGTCGGAACAAAAGTTTTCATTAAACCTTATTTTATTCTGATAATTTAACTTATTAAAGTCTTCCTGAAAACATAATTATTTCATGGACTGGTTTTGGTTCGCAATACTTTCACCTGCCATCTTCGCATTTGTCAACATCCTTGACAAGTTCCTAATCTCAAAATCGATTAAATTTCCCATTGCATATGCCATGCTGATCGGGATAATTCAGATGAACTTCAACGTATTCTTGCTTTCCTTCTTCAAAATCAACTTCCTCTACCCGGCTTCTTTCATTGCAATCACTTCGGGCGGTTTGTGGCTTTTCGCAATCATAATATACATAAAATCTTTGAAAATTGAAGAGACTACGAAGGTGATGTCGCTTATCTTCGTGGGTCCGATTTTAACTGCAATCTTGGCGTTCATCTTTCTGAATGAATCTTTTACATCGTTCAAATATATTGGTATAGGCCTCCTTGTTCTCAGTGCCTTTTTGATTTCCCATAAAAAGATTAACGGCCAATTGCGCTTCAGCACTGCTTTGAAAATAATTCCTTTTGCCATTGTCATATTTTCGACAATCACAATATTAGAAAAGTTTGCCCTCAACACTCTTGATTTTATTTCTTTTTATTTCTGGTCTTCTGTTGGCGCAGGCTCTGTAGGATTCCTTCTCCTAGCAATTGATAAACTCCGTCTAGATTTCGGGACACAATTCTTCTTGATCAAGAACAAAGGCCTACTGGGTTTAGCTGTTTTTATTGAAGTCCTGACGTTAATTGCAGGCTTGTCCAGTTTCTTTGCCATCTCAAAAACCTACGTTTCGTACGTTGCCGCTTTGGCCTCAACCCAACCTTTCTTTGTTTTCATATTCTCTCTTATTTTGAGCTTATTCATCCCCGGCCTGATAAAAGAAGATTTCACCAGAAAAATTATTCTAATAAAACTTAGCTCCGTAATTTTGATCATAATTGGCGGATGGTTGATTGTGTCATGAAAGCAGTAGGTAACGAAAATCTTCCGAAACTCAGGAAAGAGATGGAAAAAAATAAACTGGAAGCTGCCATTTTTGTCAATTACGATCAGATTGCTGATGTGAATATGAGATATTTTTCTGGATTCGTACAAGAAGCTGGAGGTTTGAGTTGTGTTTTGATAATTAATGACAAATCAAAAATACTTTCGGTTTCTTCACTTGATTTCGCGAGGGCAGAAGAGCAGTCTGACGTTGACGAAGTTGTCGACATCACAAACTTTAACAACAGTTATATAAAAGCAATTTCGAAACTCATTCCCAAAAACAAAAAAGTCGGGATAAACAAATCTGATTTCCCTCTGCATTTTTATGAAAGATTGAAAGAAAAACTCAAACTGAAATTTTTCGACATCGAGCAAATAACCGATCAGATAAGGAGTGTGAAGACTAGGGACGAACTGTCATTCTTGGAAACGTCTTGCCACATTGCTAATGCCGGAGTGAATGCTGCCATCGAGACCCTTCAAGGAATATCCAAAGGGAGAAAAATCTCAGAAATCCAGTTGGCCAAAGAAGTCGAAGAGGCAATGAAGATCACAGGTTCTGAAAATTTGGCGTTCAAAACTCTCTCGGTTTTTAATGAGAGATCAGCATTTCCTCATCCGTATCCTTCTGCATCTAACAAACTAATCGAAAGAGGGATTGGATACATAGACTTCGGTGCAGTCTACCAAGGCTACCATTCTGATGTCACACTGCCTTTTGCAGTCGGAAAAATCTCAGAGAAGCAAAAAGAATTGGTAGAGACTACAGTCGACGCTTACGACATATCTCTGAGTGGTGTCAAAGAAAATATCCCGACATGGAAACTCCAAGAGAAGGCAGACAAGTTCATCAAATCAAGAGGTTTCACGTTCATTCACGCACTCGGTCACGGCCTCGGTCTGACGGTTCATGATTCTCCAGGATTCTTCTCGAAACCAAAAGAGAAAGACAGGCTGAAGTTTTGGAAGGAAGTCAAGTTGAAAGAGAACATGGTCGTGACCATAGAACCTGGAGTTTACGTGAAAGGAATTGGAGGATGCAGGCTGGAGAACGATGTTCTTGTGAAGAAGAACGGGCCGAAAGTCCTGACAAGATCCAGATTGATCGAGATCTAGACCATTATCTTGATTCTTTTCTTGCTGACAATCGATCTAAATAACAAAGTTCCAACTTCCGAATCTTTGGAGACTTTTATGCTGGCCTTCTTTCCGACTGTGGCTGAGAAAATGAAATCTTCATCGACATAAAAGCTTGCTACTTTCCCGATTATTTTGTTCTCGAAGAAGAACTCCAGGCTATTTCCAGTCTCGTTAATTTTAGCATCGACTTCATCTCCCAGAGACGGAACCTTCGGTTCGACGTCTATATGTATCCCAAGTCTTTTCTCGATTTCTGTTATCATCGAACCGTTCTTCCCGATTATCCGTGGAATAATCTTATTGTCGACTTTGATCACGACCTTGTTTTCAGAAACTACCTGGACTTCTGCCTTCGGATCGAATTTTCTTATGTCTTGAAGAATTCTCTCTGTAGCAAGTTTTTTGATTCCAGATTCCTGCTCTTTTACTGCTGTGACTGGAACGACTATGTTCTCTTCACCGAAAGTATAGATTTCATATTCAAGTTTCCCAGTCTCGAAATCCTTTATTTCCACGAGAGGTCTTGCCAAATCAGGTTCGGTCATCCCTGAAGGCACTCTGACAACCAAGTTCACGTCAAAAACTTTCTTCACCTCTCCATACTTTAGAAAGATGACAGTGTCGATGATGTGAGGTATCATCCCCAATTCGACTCTTCCCATGAATCTTTGGATTGCATCTACAGGATTGCTGGCATGGACGACTCCAACCATTCCGACACCAGCGAGCCTCAAGTCTGCGAATACCTCAAAGTCCTTAGTTTTCCTGACTTCGTCATAAACAGAATAATCCGGTCTGACCAAAAGCAAGATGTCAGCAGTTTTTTCAAAATCTCCCTCTAATGGAGCGTACTGTGTAATCTCAGGACTCACTTGAAGATCTCTAGGAGATTCCAGAGTTTTCACTATCTTTCCCTGTTTGCTGTAAAATTCGGCAAGAGAAGCTGCCAGAGTGGATTTTCCAGAGCCAGGCGGCCCTGCTATCAGAACCCCTTCAGCCTTTTCTTTCAATCTTGCCATCAGCTTTTCAGAAAGCTTGTAGTCCTCAAGGCTCATCTTGATTATCGGCCTTACAATAGTCACTTCCAATCCGTCAGAGAAAGGAGGTCTTGCAATCGCAATCCTGTAATTTCCAAGTTGGACTACCATCGCTCCCGCACGATTAATTTCCACATATCCTTCTTCGCTGATTCTCGTAGCCTCGGAAACTTCCTTGATTATGGCCTCGACTTCTTTGGTTGCCAGTGGTTTGTCTCTGATTTTCACCAGCTCAAACTTTCCAGGCCCGCCTTTCTTTGCGAACGGCGGAACTTCTTCCTTCAAGTGAACCGACAGTGTGTTCTCGTCAAAAAATTTCTCGAACGTGAGGCCTGTGGTTTTTATCTCAGCAGCTATGTATTGGACGCTAACTCCCTCAGCCTCACCGACCAGAGCTTGTACAAAATCAGCGGTCATCAATGTAGCATTCTCCACCTTCGCGACATCTCTGATCAAAGCGTCTAATCTTCCAGACTTTGCCAGTCTGATGTCGTCCATCGTAGGCCTTCCTCCGGTGAATCTTATCTTGATCCCCTTATCTTCGACCAATCTCCTGATTTTTTTTATTTCTTCCAGTCCGATGAATCCTATCTCCCTACCTTTAGAAGCCTGAGACTGTAGTTCGTCTAAAACTGCCAGAGGGATAATTATCTCAGTATCTTTCAATCTTCCTTTTTCTAAAAGTTCTGATAATTTACCATCGATAATGATAGAAGTATCAGTAACAATTTTGTTTGTCATTTA